>NZ_JAKEKV010000002.1:0-430349 GCF_040148865.1 Paracoccus sp. NFXS7 | reverse complement strand
TGGGGAAGAAGGGCTGGAGCCGCGCCATCTGCGCGTCGGTCAGCCAGAAAAGGTTGCTCATCGATCAGGTCTCCTTGAGGAGCCTGAATCATGCCGAACGCGCAGGATCAATGGGTCCTGACCCTAGCTTGGACGTGCGCTTGCCTTTTGCCTGCTGCGATTTTGCATAATCCGCATAATGCTCTCGAAAGAGGAGCCCATTGGCGATCACCGTGCCTACCAAGAACACGATGACTGCTACAATGATGAGAACTATTGTGGTGTCCATGCACCAAAGCATGCCGCCTTCCACAGCAGAAGCAATGTGTATTCCGCAATTTCGCAGCGCGACATGTGATGCAGCTATAGCTTATAAAGCCAAAGACAGCTTTGGGCTCTTCGCGTCGATGCTGCGCCGAGCGCTGACCGTCCGCTCTTATGAAGTAGCAAAGCTTGAGAAGCAGACTGCCTGACAGAAAAGGCAGAACTATGTGCCACAGAACATCGGGGAAATGGTCGGAGCGAGAGGATTCGAACCTCCGACCCCCTGCTCCCGAAGCAGGTGCGCTACCAGGCTGCGCTACGCTCCGACCGTAGGACGGGCAGGTAGCGCGACGATCCGGAGAATGCAAGCCCCCATCAGCGACGGGGGGCCCACAATCTTTGCAGGATCGTCGATTTCGGCGCCGTCACCGTCTCGGCGCGCAGGCGGGCGCTGGTCGCGGGGCGATTGGCGCTGACGCCGCGGCCTTCGCGCCAGACGATGTAGATGCCCGAGGCGATGATCACCCCCGCGCCCAGCAGGGTGGCGGGGTCGACGCCCTCTCCGAACAGGAACCAGCCATAGCCGGTCGCCCACAGGATCTGCGAATACTGCATGGGCGCCACGATCGCGGCCTCTCCGGTGCGATAGGCCATGATGACCAGGAACCCGCCCATCAGGCCAAGCCCCGCGATGATGCCGGTCATCGCCAGATGCACCAGCTCCATCGGCTGATAGCTGACCGACAGCGCCGCGCCGGTCGCGAAGAAGTTGCCCAGCATCGGCCACATCATCAGCACCATCGGGCGTTCGGCCCGGCCAAGGCGGCGGATGATTACCGCGGCCAACGCGCTGGCCGTGGCGCCGGCCATCGCGGCGATGTGGCCCAACTGGATCTCTTGCCCGCCCGGGCGCAGCACGATCAGCACGCCGGTCAGGCCGACGATGACGGCGGCCCAGCGGTGCCAGCCCACCCTCTCGCCCAGAAGCGGGATCGACAGGATGGTGATCAGCAGGGGCGTCGTGAACAGGATCGCATAGACCTGCGTCAGTGGCAGGGTCGAGAAGGCGAAGAACCCCGCCATCCCCGCCACCACGGCGCACAACGTGCGCAGGATGACCCAACCCGGATTGGCCGGGCGCAGCGTGCCGGGCTGGGGGTCGCGCATCAGCACGATGCTGACCAGCGGGAACGACAGCAGCGATGCGAAGAACAGGATCTGCATCGCCGGATAGATGGCACCCAGCGACTTGATCACCACGTCATGCGTGGCATAGAGGCCCATCGCCGCAAGCTGCAGCAATGCGCCTCTGACATTGGCGGTCAGGGCCAATCAGGCCTCCAGCGCGGCGACGATGGCATCGCCCATCTGCGCCGTGCTGATCGGGGTGCCGCCTTCGGGCCCCATCAGGTCGGCGGTGCGCAGGCCGTCGGCCAGCACACGCTCGACCGCGGCCTCCAGCGCGTCGGCCGCGGCACCCTCGCCGAAGGAATAGCGCAGGGCCATGGCGAAGGAGAGGATGCAGGCGATCGGGTTGGCCTTGCCCTGCCCCGCGATGTCGGGTGCCGATCCGTGGACCGGTTCGTACAGCGCCTTGGGCCGGCCGTTCGCCATCACCGCGCCCAGCGACGCGGACGGCAGCATGCCCAGCGAGCCGGTCAGCATCGCCGCCGCGTCCGACAGCAGGTCGCCGAACAGGTTGTCGGTCACGATCACGTCGAACTGGCGCGGCGCGCGCACCAGCTGCATCGCGCCGTTGTCGGCATACATGTGCGACAGGGCCACGTCGGGGTATTCGTTGTCATGCACCCACTGGACCTCCTCGCGCCAAAGGATGCCCGATTCCATCACGTTGGCCTTTTCCATCGAACAGACCTTGTTGCCGCGGGCGCGGGCCAGCTCGAAGGCGGACCGGGCGACGCGGCGGATCTCTCCGCTGGTGTAACGCTGGGTGTTGATGCCGACGCGGCCACCCTCGTTGTCGGGATTGTTGTCGTCGGAATGGATGCCGCGCGGTTCGCCGAAATAGACGCCTGAGGTCAGCTCGCGCACGATCAGGATGTCCAGGCCGGCCACGACCTCGCGCTTCAGGCTGCTGAAGTCGGCCAGCGCGTCAAAGCACTGCGCCGGACGCAGGTTGGCGAACAGGTCCATCTCCTTGCGCAGGCGCAGCAGGCCGCGTTCGGGTTTCACGCTGAAATCCAGGACGTCGTATTTCGGGCCGCCGACCGCACCCAGCAGGACCGCATCAACCGCCTGAGCCTTGGCCATTGTCGCATCCGCCAGGGGCACGCCATGCACATCATAGGCCGCGCCGCCCACCAGGTCATGGGTCACGTCGAAGGTCATGCCGCGGTTCGCCTGGAACCAGTCGATGACCTTGACCACCTCGGCCATGACTTCGGGGCCGATCCCGTCGCCGGGCAGGATGAGAAGCGAATAGCGGTCGGACATGATCCCTCCTTCAGGTGCCAGCCGCGACAGCGCAGGCTGCGGCTTCGGGTTAGACGCCGCCCGCCCTAGGGTCAAGCGCGGCGGGGAACGGGCGCTCACGACAGTTTGCCTTGCGCCCGGGGGGCTGCTGGTCGACCCTGTCGCCCGACCAGCCCTGTGAATGAGGAATGCGATGACCCGCTGGACTGTCCTGATGATCGCCGCCGCGGCGGCGCTGACGCAACCCGCCCTGGCGCAGACCTCGGACGGGGTGCCGGGCGACCGGGTCGTGGTACCGCTGCCGGACGTGTCTGGGCTGTCCGACGACGAGGCGCAGGCGCTGGCGCGCGACGTCGCGCAGATGACCGTGATCACCGCGGAATGCCCCGAACACGATGTCAGCGGTCCGGAATTTCAGCTGATGGCCGGCACCACTGATGCGCTGACCGAACGGCTGGGGCTGGACCCGGTCAGCTATGACCGTGACTATGTCCGCCCGGCCTTTGCCGTGGTCGAGGAGGCGGATGCCTGTGACCGCCTTGGCCCGCAGGTTCCCGAACTGATCGCCCGGCTGGAGGGGATGGGCGGCAGCACCCAGCCCGTGACGCCGGGCCTGGCCGAGGCCGCCGCCGCCAAGGCCGCCGCCGCGGGCACCAGCGACACGGCCCCCGACCCGGAAGCCGCCCCCGCCGAATAACGCCCCGCCGCCCCCGGCGTGATTTGCACATCTTGCAGCTTCCGCGTCCTTGGCCCAGCGTGGCGCCGGGGAACGGAGGAACGAATTCATGCTCAAGGCCGGATTGGTCAGCCTGGTGCTGGCCTATATGCTGTCGCAATTCTATCGGGCCTTTCTGGCCGTGCTGGCCCCGGTGCTGCAGGATCAGGTCGGTGCCGGCCCTGGCGATCTGGCCCTGTCATCGGGGCTGTGGTTCATCGCCTTCGCGCTGATGCAGCTGCCAGTGGGGGCGGCGCTGGACCGGTTCGGACCGCGCCGCACGGTGGCGTGGCTGATGGCGGTGGGCGGGGCCGGAGGCGCGGTGATCTTTGCGACGGCAGACGCGCCGTGGCACCTGCATCTGGCGATGACCGCGCTGGGCATCGGTTGCTCTCCGGCGCTGATGGGGCCGTATTTCATCTTCGCGCGCGAATACCCGCCCGCGTCCTTCGGGATGCTGGCCGGGGTGCTGGTGGGGTTCGGATCGCTGGGCAACATCCTGGGTGCCTCGCCCCTGGTCTGGGTGATCGAGGCCGCGGGGTGGCGCCAGACCCTGTGGGGTCTTGCGGCCGTGACGCTGATGGTGGCCGCGCTGGTCCTGGCGGCGGTGCGCGACCCGGCGCGGCTGGGCGCGGGGCATCCGCAGGGCTCGATCGGTCAGATCCTGCGCCTGCGCGCGCTGTGGTTCATCGTGCCGCTGTTCGGCGTGAACTATGCGGTGACGGCGGCGATCCGCGGATTGTGGGCCGCCCCCTGGCTGGAGCAGGTGCATGGCGCCGACGCGACCCAGATCGGCCGCGTCACGCTGGCGATGGGGCTGGCCATGGTCGCGGGCAGCTTTGCCGTCGGACCCGCCGCGCGCCTGGCGGGCAGCGCACGCCGTGCGACGATGCTGTTTTCCGCGGTGATGATCGTCACGCTGGCGGTGATGTGGCAGGCCCCCGCCCTGCCCCTGCCCACAGTGACCGCGCTGCTGGTCGTGCTCGGGTTCTTCGGGTCGGCTTATCCCTTGCTGATGGCGCATGGACGATCGTTCCTGCCACCACATCTGGTGGGACGCGGGATGACCTTCCTCAACATGATCTCCATCGGCGGGGTCGGGGTGATGCAGTTCGCGTCGCGCCCGGTCTATGCCGCGGCACAGGGTGCCTATGCGCCCGCGCAGGCCTTCGCTATGCTGTGGCTGTTCTTCCTGATCCCGCTGGCGATCGGGTTCCTGCTGTATTTCCTGACGCCCGAGGCCGCCGCCCATGACTGACCCGCTGATCGTCGCACCGAACCTGAAACGTCGCCTGTCCGGGGTGACGGCGACGGTGGTGCGGCTGATCCCGGTCCAAGCGCGGATGATCGACATCCGCGCGACCGGCCCCGGCCTGCCCGCGGATGTCCCGCACATTCCCCTGGTGCGCGCGGCCACCCTGCCCCGCGACCGATGGCGGGTCTGGCACGCGCGCCGCAACACCGAGATGGCGCTGGGCCTGATCCTGCGTCGCCTGCTGCGGCGCCGGTACCGCCTGCTGTTCACGTCCGCCGCGCAGCGCCGGCACACCGGCTTCACCCGCTGGCTGATCCGACAACAGGACGCACTGATCGCGACCTCGCCCCAGGCGGCCAGCTATCTGGAACGTCCCGCGACCGTGATCCTGCACGGGGTCGACACGGACGTGTTCCACCCCGCCCCGGACCGTGCCGCTTTGCGCGCGCGGCTGGGCCTGGACCCGGACGCGGTGCTGATCGGCTGCTTCGGCCGCATCCGTGCGCAGAAGGGCGTCGATCTGCTGGTGCAGGCGGGGCTGGAACTGCTGCCCTCGCGCCCGCGGGTGCAGATCATCTTCACCGGCCGCATCACCCCCGACAACCGCGCTTTTGCCGATGACCTGCAGGCGCGCATCAAGGCGGCCGGGCTGGACGGTCGCATCCGCTTCCTGGGGGAACTGCCGTGGGACCAGGTGATCGCGCATTACCAGGCGCTAGATCTCTTTGCCGCCCCCGCCCGGTGGGAGGGCTTCGGCCTGACGCCGCTGGAGGCCGCCGCCTGCGCCGTCCCCACCGTCGCCGCCCGCGTCGGCGCCTACGAGGCGCTGATCCGCGACGGCCAGACCGGCAGCCTGGTCCCGAAAGATGACGCCCCCGCCCTGACCGCCGCGCTGGCCCGCTGGCTGGACGACGACGCAGGCCGCGCCGCGGCGGGTCAGGCCGCCCGCGCCCATGTCACCGCGAACCACGCCATCGAGGGCGAGGCGCGGGCCATCGTCGACATCTATCGGTCGCTGCTGTGAACCGGCTGGCCTTTGCCACGGCGCGCCTGATGCGCCGCGACGCGCCCCTGGCCGCGCTGTCGGTCCCGCAATCCGCGCTGCTGGCCGACCTGTCGGGCCGCCATGTCGCGCTGATCGGCAATGCCCGCGCGCTGGCCGATCAGGCCCACGGGGCACGGATCGATGCCGCCGACAGGGTCGTCCGCATCAACCGCGCGCCGATGCCCAGCCCTGCCAGCCACGGTACGCGCACCGACTGGCTGGGACTGGCCACGCGCCTGCCGGACGCGGACCGTGCGCGCCTGGACCCCGGCCGCATCCTGTGGATGTCGCCCAAACGCAAACGGTTGGACTGGGACAGCGCGTCCAGCCCCGGCTTCTACCTGCACCCCCTGGCGGATATCGACATGCTGGCCGGGCGGCTGGGCGCGCCGCCCACGACGGGCGCGATGCTGATCGACCTGTGCCTGCGCAGTGATCTGGCATCGCTGACGCTCTATGGTTTCGACTTCTTCGCCAGCCTGTCGCTGTCGGGACGGCGCAATGCCGCGCAGGTGCCGCATGATTTCGCGGCCGAGGGCGCCTGGGTCGCCGATCTGTTGCGCCAGGACCACCGTCTGACGCTGATCCGTTGAGGCGGCCTTGCACGTGCTGCGCGCTGTGCAATCCTGTGGGCTTCCCCCGCGCGGGGGACACCAAAAAGCAGGCAGGGAAACCCCATGAGAACCATCAAGGCCGCCTTGGCCTCCACGGCGCTGATCTGCGCCACCCCGGCATTGGCGCAGGATTTCGGCGCCTATGGCTATGATACGATGCGCGACTTGGCGCTGAATTATCCGGGCCGCTTCACGGGCGCGCCGGACAGCGGTACGACCTTCTTCAATGCGGCCCAATACATGCGCGACCGCCTGTCCTTCGGCAGCAACGCGGTCGTGCGTCAGGACTTCACCGCCACCAGCCGGTCTGGCGCCACGCTGGGCCCGTCGCAAAACCTGGTCGTGTCGATGCCCGGCGCCAGCGACCGCTTCATCGTGGTGGGGGCGCATTTCGACAGCGCCGGAACATCGCCCGACCTGCAGGGGGTCGACGACAATGCCTCGGGCGCGGGGGTGCTGACCGAACTGGCGGCGCACATGACCGGGTTGTCCACCGATGTCGGCCTGGAGTTCGTGGCCTTCGGCGCCGAGGAGGTCGGCCTGCAGGGGGCGGCCCATTACGTCGACGCCCTAGGCGGCCGCCGCGACGACATGGCCGGGATGATCAACATCGACAGCCTGATCACAGGCGACTTCATGTATGCCCATGCCGGGACCGAGTACCTGGAGAACCCGGCGCTGCTGTCGCTGTGGACCCGCGCGCACGCCATCGCGGACGAGCTTGGCATCGATCTACGCAGCAACCCCGGACGGAACCCGGACTATCCGATCAACACCGGCTGCTGTTCCGACGCCGCCGTGTTCGAAGGCTACGGCATCCCGATCCTGTGGCTGGAGGCGACGAACTGGGACTTGGGCGATCTGGACGGCTATACCCAGACCGACAATCCGCTGATCCCCGGCGGTTCGACCTGGCATGACCCGACCGAGGACAACTGGGACTTCCTGCTGGCGGCCTTGGGCCCTGAGCGGTTCGAGCAGCGCATGCGCGACTATGCCCGCATCCTGACCCGCCTGCTGGTCGAGGAGACGGGCGCCGACCTGGTGGCGTCGTCCCAGGACGCGGCCCTGTCGGCGGCCCAGATCGCCGATCTGGCCACCCGACAGCAGGCTGACCTGGCCGCCCTGTCGCTGCGCGCGACGCGTGACCGCCTGGGCGCGGATGCGCCCTTTGGCCAGATCACGCCCTCGATCGCGGTTCAGGGCCTGGCCACGCCGGACAGCAGCGCGACCTTCGGGCGCGACGGCGGGGCTGCGCTGATGGCGCGGGCAGGCGCGTCGTACCAGGTGGCCCCCGGCCTGTCCCTGGGCGGCCAGCTGGCCTATGCACGCACCGGCGACGACCTGCGCAGCGGCGACGACCTGGAATCGACCGGCTATCAGCTGTCGCTGGACGCGGCCTATGCGATGAACGACGACTGGGTGATCGGCGCGGTCAGCTGGGGCAAGTCGGACCTTGAGGGCACGCGCGACTTCGTGCTGCGCTCGGGCCTGGGCGCGACCATCGTCGAACGGGATTTCGACTGGTCGACCAACGCCTATACCCTGGGCGCGCGGGTCCAGGCCGGGCGCGACTATGCGCTGGCATCGGGCGTGACCTATGGTCCGGTCGTGGGGCTGGATTACAACCGCACCCGGATCGGCGGCTTTTCGGAAGGGTCGGGCGACCGCCGCGCGGTCACCTATGCAGGCCAGGCCATCGAAAGCCTGGAGGTCCAGCTGGGCGGTCGCGTCGGCACCGATCTGGCCGTGGCCGGGCGCGACGTGACGCTGTCGGCGCAAGGCACGCTGGTCCACGACCTGGCCGAGGGCGCGCCCTCGCGCATCCGCGTGACGGACAGCACCGGCAACGACCGCCGCGTGACGCTGGATGGACAGGACCGCAACTTTGCCCGCATCGGCCTGTCGGCCCAAACGGCCCTGTCCGACCAAGCCGATGCCTGGGTGACGCTGGACAGCCGCATCGGCCATGACGCCGGATCGCAGGCGACCGTCGGCGCGGGCCTGGGCCTGCGGTTCTGAAAACCGCTTGTGCGCGTCCGGTCAGCCGGGCGCGCACAAGCCGTCCCTGCGGCGTTTCGCGGCAATCGCCGGGGCCGCCCGACCTGTTGCCGGAACCCCGCGGCCGGGTGCGGACCTGCAACGCGCGCTGGCGTTGCGCGGCCGTTTGCGGTAAATGCCCCCGACCGCAGAAAAAGGAGCTCCCCCGAAATGGGTTACAAAGTCGTCGTCGCCGGCGCCACGGGCAATGTGGGCCGCGAAATGCTGAACATCCTGGACGAACGCCAGTTCCCCGTGGACGAGATCGCCGTGCTGGCGTCCCGCCGCAGCCAGGGCACCGAGGTCAGCTTTGGCGACAAGACTTTGAAGATCAAGGACATCGAGCAGTTCGACTGGACCGGCTGGGACATCGCGCTGTTTGCCATCGGATCGGATGCGACCAAGATCCACGCCCCCAAGGCCGCGGCCGCCGGCTGCGTGGTGATCGACAACTCCTCGCTCTATCGCTACGACGCCGACGTGCCGCTGATCGTGCCCGAGGTGAACCCCGACGCGATTCAGGGCTATGCGAAAAAGAACATCATCGCGAACCCCAACTGCTCGACCGCGCAGATGGTCGTGGCGCTCAAGCCCCTGCATGATCGCGCCCGCATCAAGCGCGTCGTCGTCTCGACCTACCAGTCGGTCAGCGGCGCGGGCAAGGAGGGCATGGACGAGCTGTGGGACCAGACCAAGGGCATGTACGTGCCGGGTCAGGAAAAGGAACCCAAGAAGTTCCAGAAGCAGATCGCCTTTAACGTGATCCCGCAGATCGACGTCTTCATGGAAGACGGCGCGACCAAGGAAGAATGGAAGATGGTCGCCGAGACCAAGAAGATCATGGACAAGTCGATCAAGGTCACCGCGACCTGCGTCCGGGTCCCCGTCTTCGTCGGCCATTCGGAATCGATCAACATCGAGTTCGAGGATTTCCTGGACGAGGACGAGGCCCGCGACATCCTGCGCGAGGCGCCCGGCGTCATGGTGATCGACAAGCGCGAGCCCGGCGGCTACATCACCCCCGTCGAATGTGTGGGGGAATACGCCACCTATGTCAGCCGCATCCGCCAGGACGGCACGGTCGAGAACGGCCTGAACCTGTGGTGCGTCAGCGACAACCTACGCAAGGGTGCGGCGCTGAACGCGGTGCAGATCGCCGAACTGCTGGGCAACCGCATCCTGAAGAAGGGCTGATCCTTGTTCGAATGGATCACCGGCCTGCTGGAAAGCGGGGGAGCCTGGGCGATCTTTGCCCTGATGCTGCTGGAAAACATCTTTCCGCCGATCCCGTCGGAACTGATCATGCCGCTGGCGGGGTTCAACGCCGCCCGCGGCGGCACGCCCCTGTGGCTGGCGATCCTGGCGGGCGGGGTCGGATCGACCCTGGGCGCGTGGTTCTGGTACGTGATCGGGGTGGCTTACGGCCCGGCGCGGATGCGCCGCGTCGTGGTCCGCTATGGCCGCTGGCTGACGCTGACGCCCAACGAGCTGACCTCGGCCGAGGGCTGGTTCGCCCGGCATGGCGGGGCCGCGGTCTTCTTCGGCCGCTTCCTGCCCACGATCCGCACGCTGATCTCGGTCCCCGCGGGGCTGGCGCAGATGCCGGTGGGGCGGTTCCTGCTGTTCACCGCCATCGGCAGCTTCATCTGGACGGGCGGGCTGGCCATCGCCGGCTATGTCCTTGAAAACGGCTATGAGGCCGTCAGCCACCTGATCGATCCGCTGTCCACGGCGATCGTTCTGGGCTTTGTCGCGTTGTATGTCTGGCGGGTCATCCGCTGGCGGCCCGACGCCTGAAGACGCGCCGGGCGGGCGGGTGTCAGATCGACACCCACCGCCTGCCGCCGTCATCGGCCTGCAAAAGTGTGCCTTCGCTGATGTCGTGCAGCAGACCGTGCAGCGACATTTCCCCGGACTCGACCGCCGCGCGGACGAAGGGGAAGGTCATCAGGTTCTCCAGCGACACCAGCACGGCCTCGCGCTCCAGCGCGTTGACCTGTTCGGCTTCGGGCAGGTCCTTCACGCGGTCATAGCCGGGGCGCAGAATGTCCATCCAGCGACCGACGAAGCTGGTCTTCTCCTCCAGTTCGGGCGCGGCGCCCGAACACATCGCGTGGCATCCCTTGACGCCGCCGCAATTGGTGTGGCCCACCACGATCAGATGCGCGACCTTCAGCGCCGTGACGGCGTATTCGACCGCCGCCGAGGTGCCGTGCTGCAACCCGTCGGGCGCATAGGCCGGCACCAGGTTGGCGATGTTGCGGTGAATGAAGAACTCGCCCGAATCGGCGCCGAAGATGCTGGTCACGTGCACGCGGCTGTCGCAGCAGGAGATGACCATCGCGCGCGGGCGCTGTCCTTCGGTCGCCAGCCGGCGGAACCAGGCCGCGTTCTCGGCATAGGACGTCGCCTTCCAGCCGTGGAAACGCTTGACCAGATATTGCGGCAACGGAGACAGGTCGTTCATCTGGCACCTCGCTTTCTGACAGGGGTGATAGGCCGGGATTGAGACAAATTCGAGCCTTTTCTTGATCCCGCCTCAAGGCTTTCTTCACCGCTTGCCCCGCATGGTCGGCGCGTGCGGGGACAGATCCCCTGGAGGTGCGGATGGCACAAATTTCGGCTTTGGCCATATCAGAGGCGGTCCGCGTGGACAGCCGCCGCGTCGCGGAAATCGTGGCCGAGCTGGGCGAGACATCGGCCCAGCATGTCATCGGCCTGGCGCTGGAACAGCTGGCGGCGGCGCTGACGGCGGTGGACGGTGCGCTGGACGACGCGGACCTGGCACAGGCGGCGGCGCATGCCGAACGCATGTCGCGCTTGGCCTGGCAGATCGGCCTGCTGTCGCTGGCGGGCGTCGCGATGGACCTGGGCAGCACCGCCGAACGCGGCGACGTGCCGGCGCTGGCCGCGATCCGCGCGCGCCTGCTGCGGGTGGGCAACCGGTCGCTGACGGCGATCTGGGACCGGACGGCTCTGGCCTGAGGTTGCAGTCGGGGCACGGTGCTGTAGGCTGTGCGCCGAACTGCCAAGGACCTGCCCATGACCCCCGAATTCGCGCCCGCCTCTGATGCCACCCTGCCGCTGTGGCTGGTCTGGACCGGCGACCCCCTGCCCCAGGACGCGGGCGACTGGCCCCAGGCCTGCGGGTTCGCAGCCAAGGCGGGACAGCTGTGCCTGCTGCCCGATGCGTCGGGCGGGCTGCGCGGCGCGATCATGGGCCTGGGCGAGCGCGCGCAGGCCGGCCGCGACCGGTTCCACCTGGCCCGCGCCCATGCCCTGCCCAAGGGCGACTGGCATCTGGCCGGCATCCCGCAGGGTCTGGACCCCGATCAGTTGGCGCTTGGCTGGCTGCTGGGCCAGTACCGGTTCACCCGCTACAAGGGCGCGCCGGTCCAGGGGCCGCGGCTGGTCTGCCCGGAAGGCGTGGACGCCGACCGCCTGCTGGCCATCACCGCGGGCGAATTCCTGACCCGCGACCTGATCAACACCCCTGCCAGCGATCTGGGCCCCGACAAGCTGGAGGCCGCCGCGCGCGGTCTTGCCAACGATCTGGGCGCGCGGGTCGAGGTGATCTGCGGCGGCCAGCTGCTGAAGCAGAACTTTCCCCTGATCCACGCGGTCGGCCGCGCCGCCGCCTGCGAGCCGCGACTGATCGACATCCGGCTTGGCGATGCGGGGCCGATGCTGACCATCGTCGGCAAGGGCGTGTGCTTTGACACCGGCGGGCTGAACTTGAAACCCGGCGCCTCGATGGGGCTGATGAAGAAGGACATGGGCGGGGCCGCGACCGCGCTTGGCCTGCTCAAGATGCTGGCGCGCAGCGGCGCGGCATCGGGCCTGCGCCTGCGGGTGCTGATCCCGGCGGTCGAGAACAGCGTCGCGGGCAACGCCTTCCGCCCCGGCGACGTGCTGGCCAGCCGCAAGGGCCTGTCGGTCGAGGTGAACAACACCGACGCCGAGGGTCGCCTGGTGCTGGCCGACGCCCTGACCTATGCGGCCGAGGAAAGCCCCGACCTGATGATCTCTCTGGCGACGCTGACGGGGGCGGCGCGGGTGGCGCTTGGTCCCGACCTGCCGCCGCTTTACTGCGACGACGACGCGACCGCGACCGCGATCCAGGCCGCCGGGATGCAGGTCGGCGACCCGGTCTGGCGGATGCCCTTCTGGGACGCGTATGAATCGCTGATCGAACCCGGCATCGCCGATCTGGACAACGCCCCCGCGGGCGGAATGGCCGGGTCGATCACCGCCGCCCTGTTCCTGCGCCGCTTTGCCGAGGGCGCGGGACGCTATGCGCATTTCGACATCTATGGCTGGCAGCCCACCGCCGCGCCGGGCCGCCCCAAGGGCGGCGTCGGGCAGGGCGCGCGCGCGATCCTGGCCGCGCTGCCGCAGATTTTGGCGCGCTGATGGATCGCCGTCTGACGCCCGCCACCGACCGCGTGGCCCTGGACAGCCTGCGCGGCGTCCTGGACCGGCCGTCCTTCGTGCCGGGACAGCCCGCACGGGTGATCATTCCGGTGGTCGACCTGCTGGACGCCCCCGAAGGCCGCCGCGACCGGCAGCTGAACTTCGGGGCCGACGTGACGGTGATCGACCGCGAGGCGGGGATGAGCTTTGTGCGCGCGGCGCTGGACGGCTATTGCGGCTGGATCGCCGACACCGCGCTGAGCGGCAGCCTGCCGCCCATCACCCACCGCGTCACCGCGCCGGCCACCCATGTCTATCTGGAACCCGACATGAAGCGGCCCGAGCGGTTTTCGCTGTCCCTGGGCGCGCGGGTGTCGGTCACCCAGGTCCAGGGGCGCTTTGCCACCTTGGCGACCGGCGGCCATGTCCCGGTCCAGCATCTGGCCGACGGCCCGGCCGGCGACCCGGTTCCGGTCGCGGAAAGCCTGCTGGGCACACCCTATCTGTGGGGGGGAAACAGCCGGGCGGGGATCGACTGTTCTGGGCTGGTGCAGGCCGCGCTGACCGCCTGCGACATCGCCTGCCCCGGCGACAGCGACCTGCAGCGCGCGATGTTCGCGCCGACCGACACGATCGCGCGCGGCGACCTGCTGTTCTGGCCGGGCCACGTGGCGATGGCCGTGTCGGCGGATCTGATGATCCACGCCACCGCCTGGACCATGTGCGTCACGTTCGAGCCGATCCGCGACGCCATAGCCCGCATCGACGCGGCGGGCGAGGGGCCCTTTCTGGGCGCCCACCGCCCCGGTGGCATCACAGGTTGAACACCCGGTCGGGCTGAACCATGCCGCCCTGATAACGGCCGATGCAGACCGGCCCCCTGGCGTCCTGGACCCAGACCAGCTCGCCCCATTCGGCGCCGCCGGTCACTTCTCCGGGATTGCCGTTGCGGATGCGGATGCCGCCTTCGGTCGTGGCGCGCAGCATGGGCAGGTCGGCCAGGCCCGTCTCCAACGGCAGCATCTGCGTTTCCAGCCAGTCCAGCGCGTCACGGTCGACGCGATCGAAGGCCACCCCGGCGCTGGCCTCGAAGGGGCCGGACCAGGTGCGGCGCAGATGCGCGACATGGCCCAGACAGCCCAAGGCCCGGCCCAGGTCGCGCGCGATCGAGCGGACATAGCCGCCCTTGCCGCAGACCATTTCAAGGCGGGCGGTGTCGGCCTGGGCTTCCAGCAGGGTCAGGCTGTCGACCCACAGCGGGCGCGCGGCCAGCTCCATCTCGACCCCCTCGCGGGCCAGGTCATAGGCGCGCTCGCCCTCGACCATGACGGCGGAAAAGGCGGGCGGGACCTGCATGATGTCACCGGTAAAGCCCGCCAGCGCCGCCTCGACCTGCGGGGCGGTGGGGCGGTCATCGCTGGTGCGGACCACGCTGCCGGACGCGTCGTCGGTGGTCGTCTCGGACCCCCAGTTCACCACGAAGTCATAGCATTTCAGCGCGTCGGTGACGATCGGCACGGTCTTGGTGGCCTCGCCCAGGGCGACGGCCAGGACGCCGGTCGCGTCGGGGTCCAGCGTGCCGGCATGACCGGCCTTCTTGGCGTCCAGCGCCCAACGCACCTTGGCCACGACGGCGGTCGAATTGACGCCCGCGGGCTTGTCCACGATCAGCCAGCCGTTGATGTCCCGGCCCTTCTTGCGCGCCATGATCACTCCTGAAAAAACAAGGGCCGGGGGATAGACCCGCGGCGGGCAGGGGTCAACCGGTCACTCGACCAGGCCGATGATCGGACCCATGCTGCGCCCGAAATCGGCCCGGTTCACCGACGGCGCATAAAGCCGCGAGATCGAGCCGTCGAAATACAGCGCATCGCGCACGCCCAGCCCGTCGCGGAAGAACCGCCCGAATTCGTGGAACGTCACCGGCCTGTTCGAGATCGCGAACCATGCGGTCTGCCCGTCGGGCGACACGCCGACCCCGTTGCGGATATAGCGGCTGTCGCTGTCGGCCAGGAACCGCGGATGCAGATCGCCGTCGATGACCAGCATCGGCCCGGACTGGCTGGCCAGTCGGCAGTCGGGGCGCGTCTCGGCAAAGCTGACGCTTTCGATGACCTGGAAGGGTTGCGCGCCGCCGGTACAGAAGACGCCGTTGGGCAGCATCCCGAAATTGTCGCGGCTGGCGCCGGTGACGATGGGCGACAGTTCGACCCTGTCGACGACCAGCAGACCCACTGGACGGTAATCGGCATGGAACATGCCCGCATTCATGGCAAACGACAGCGTCTGACCCGCGTCCAGCGTGCGGCGGACATTGGCGAAATTGCGCAAGGGCGCGCCGTCGGGGCCGTCCTGGAACAGCCGCAGGGCGGGTTCCTGCGCGGCCTCGACCTGGCACAGCACATAGCCCTGGCCATCATGGTCCACGCGTTCGCATTGCGCGGCCCCCGACGGCAGCGCCATCGCGACCAGCATTCCGACCGCCGCCGCCGCCAGACGCGGCAGATCAGGCGTCATCGTCGTCCCGGTCCGGGGCGGCGACGTCGCGGCGCACGCGCTCGTCCTCGAACAGGCGGCGGGTGTCGTCCATGCGGTCGAAGGTCTCGTCCAGCTGGAACCGCAGCTCGGGCGCGAATTTCAGCGTCATGGCCTTGGCGACCAGATGGCGCAGTTCCGGCGTGTTGCGGCGCAGCGCGGCCAGCGCCTCGGGCGCGTCGCGGCCGCCCAGCGGCAGCACATAGGCCGTCGCCACCTTGAGGTCGGTCGACATCGACACCTCGGCCACGGTGATGGAATGACGGTTCAGGTCGGGGTCGTGCACGTCCGCGCGCGCAAGCACGTCGGCGAGGGTGCGACGGATCAGTTCGCCCACGCGCAGCTGGCGCTGCTTGGGGCCCTGACCTTGGGAATTGCGGTTCTGTGCCATGCGTCCCGATGTAGGGGGTCGCGGCGCGGGCCGCAACCTTGTATCACGCCCCAAAGCCAACAGGGGTGGACCATGAGCGATTTGCAGAACACCGATCAGCCGCAACGGCCGGGCGTCGTGGTGACCGGCGCATCGGGCCGCATGGGCCGGATGCTGATCCGCCTGATCCTGGACAGCGACCACCTGCGGCTGGTCGGCGCGCTGGACCGCGCGGGCCACGACTGGATCGGGCAGGACATCGGCACGGCGATGGGCGGCGCGGCGGCCGGCGTCACGGTCAGCGACGATGCGGTGACGGCCATCGCGCAGGCGCAGGCGGTGATCGATTTCACCAGCCCCGATGCGACGGTGGCGTTCGCCGAACTGACCGCGCAGGCGCGCGCCGTCCACGTCATCGGGACCACCGGGCTGGAACAGCGGCACCTGGACGCGCTGGCGGCCGCCGCCCGCCACGCGCCGATCATCCGCGCCGGCAACATGAGCCTGGGCGTGAACCTGCTGGTCGGGCTGACCCGCAAGGTCGCCGCCGCCCTGGGCACGGACTGGGACATCGAGGTGGTCGAAAGCCACCACCGCCACAAGGTCGACGCCCCGTCGGGCACCGCCCTGATGCTGGGAGAGGCCGCGGCCCAGGGACGCGGCGCCCCGCTGGACGACCTGCGCGTTCCCGCCCGCGACGGCATCACCGGGGCCCGCGCACCGGGCAGCATCGGATTCTCCGCCATCCGCGGCGGTGACGTGGTGGGCGAACATGACGTGATCTTTGCCGCCGACGGTGAACGGATCGTCCTTCGCCACCTGGCGACCGACCGCGCGATCTTTGCCCGCGGCGCGATCCGCGCGGCGGTCTGGGGTCAGGACAAGGGTCCGGGTCAGTACGACATGATGGACGTGCTGGGCCTTCAGGGCTGAATCGAGCAGCACCCCGACAGCATCCGCGGGGCATCGCCGTGGATCACCACATGCGCGCGCATCCCGAACAGGCGGTCGGACATGCCGTCGGAACACAGCTGCGGGATGGCGGTCAGGGTCAGCCCATCGGCCACCACCGCGCGGGTCGGATCGCGAAAGATGCCGGTGGACAGCACCGCCCGGACGGGGCGCGTGTCCTCGGGCATGTCGGGGCCGCCCAGCACAACGCTGTCGCCCTGCGGGATGACGGCCCAGAACGGTTCCGTGCCGAAACACTGGAACCCCGTGGGCAGGGCGCCGTCCTGCCAGACGTCGACGCGGTAATCCAGATAGCGGTCCGACACCCAGCCCGACCCCTCTCCGGTGTTCACGCGCGACCAGCCGGCGCGCTGTTCGACCACCTCGATGCGGGTCGCATCAAAGGCCAGCGAGCCGATGATCGGGGCGGAGGCATCCGGCTCGGCCCGGATGTTCAGCACGTCGTCGGCCTCGACCCGCGCCACGTCGAACAGGGTGGGCAGGATGTATTCCTGGGTGGCCAGCGCAGGCCCCGACAGGGCCAACGTCAGGGCAAGGGCAATGCGCAGCATGGGGCCTCCGATCGGTTTCACCGCCAGCCTAGCGCATTCGCGCGCGCCGTCCATCCACGGCCTGTTTCCCCCGCCCGCGCGACAGGCTAGAACCGGGGCATGAACACGCGCCTGATCGCCTCCGAGACCCTGACCGCAGCCCTGGCCCGGATGCTGGCCGCACAGATCGCGCCCCCGGCGACGATCCTGCTGGACGGACCGGTGGGGGCGGGCAAGACGCATTTCGCCCGCGCCTTCATCCGCGCCCGCCAGGGCGATGCGGCCGAGGACGTGCCGAGCCCGACCTTCACCTTGGTCCAAACCTACGACGACCCGATGGGCACGCAGATCTGGCATGCCGACCTGTACCGTCTGACCGACCCGTCGGAATTGACCGAGCTGGGCCTGGACGAGGCGATGGAGGACGCCATCTGCCTGATCGAGTGGCCCGAACGGCTGGACCATGTGCCGCCCGGCGCGATCACCATCGCGATCAGTGCCGACCCGGACCCCGACCTGCGCCGCATCGACATGGCGTTCCCCGGCGCGGACCGTCTGGCGGCGCGGGCGGCGTTCGTCGTGGCGGCAGGACATGGCGACGCGCCGGTGCTGCCCTTGGCGGGCGACGCCTCGGCCCGGCGGTATTTCCGGCTGCCGGGGGTGGGCGTGCTGATGGACGACCCGTCGGGGTCCGTGGGGCCGTTCCTGACGATGACCGACTGGCTGCGCGGCCGCGGGTTCGGCGCGCCCAGGGTCCTGGCGCAGGACGCCGATCAAGGGTTCCTGCTGCTGGAGGATCTGGGCGACGATCTGGTGGCCCGGGTGCTGGCCGACAGGCCCGATCTGGGTCTGCTGATCCACGACCGCATCACCGACCTGCTGGTCGACCTGCACCGCCAGCCGGTCCCCGCTTTCGTGGCGCCGCTGGACGGGCCGGCGATGGGCGATCTGGCGGCGCTGTTCGTCGATTATTATCCGGGGGCCGACCTGCCGGACCTGCCCGCGCTGATCGCCGATCTGCACGACCGCCTGTGCGGCGATCTGCCCCCCGCCATCAGCATGCGCGATTTCCATGCCGAGAACCTGGTCTGGCGCGGCGACGCGCCCCTGGGCCTGCTGGACTATCAGGACGCGGTGGCCGCGCATCCGGCCTATGACCTGGTATCCGCCCTGCAGGACGCGCGCCGCGACGTGGACCCGGCAACGGAACAGGCACAGATCGCCCGCTATCTGGCCGCGACCGGCCTGGCCGAGGCCCCGTTCCGCGTGGCCTATGCCCTGATCGGCGCACAGCGGGCGCTGCGCATCCTGGGTGTCTTTGCCCGGCTGGCGATCCGGGACGGCAAGCCGCGCTATCTGGCCTTCATGCCGCGGGTCTGGGCGCATCTGCAGCGCGACCTGGCGCATCCGGCGCTGGCGCCTCTGCGGGCCATGCTGGCGAACGTGCCCGCCCCCGACGCCGCCCTGCGCGAAAGGATCGCCCGATGCCGTCCCTGATGATCTTTGCCGCGGGCCTGGGCACGCGGATGCGCCCGCTGACCGACGACCGGCCGAAACCGTTGATCAAGGTCGCGGACCGCACCCTGCTGGACCGCGCGCTGGACCTTGGCCGCGACGCGGGCGCCGCGCCCATCGTGGTCAACACGCATTACCTGGGCGATCAGATCGAACGGCACCTGGCCGGTCAGGAGGTCGCGATCAGCGCCGAGCCGGACCTGATCCTGGACACCGGCGGCGGGCTGCGCCAGGCGCTGCCCCTGCTGGGACCGGGGCCGGTGATGACGCTGAACCCCGACGTGGTCTGGACCGGGCCGAACGTCCTGTCGGCGCTGATGGCGGCGTGGGACGACCGCATGGACGCGCTGCTGGCGCTGGTGCCGCTGGCGCAGGCCACGGCGCGGCAGGGGGCGGGCGATTTCAGCCTGGATGGCGGACGCCTGCACCGGCGGGGCGACTATGTCTATGCGGGCGCCCAGATCATCCGCACCGACCGGCTGGCCGAAATCGGCGATGCGGTCTTTTCGCTGAACCGACTGTGGGATCTGATGATCGCGGACGGGCGCGCGCATGGGCTGATCCATCCCGGCGGCTGGTGCGACGTGGGCTATCCCGCCGCCATCCCCCTGGCCGAGGCGCTGCTGGATGGCTGAGATGCGCGGTCTTTACGCGCTGCCCCCCGGCGTGGATTTTGCCGACGCCTTCGTGCGGGGCCTGCTGGAGCGGATGGCGGACCAGCCGCCCGAGGCGCTGGCCGGGGTCACCGTCTTCGTCAACGCCGCGTCCACGCGCGGGGCGCTGTATCGCGCCTTCGATAGGGCGGGGCCGCTGCTGCTGCCGCAGATCCGGTCGATCACCGGGGTCGATCCGGGGCCCCTGGTCATGCCGGACCCGCCGGTGCCGCCCCTGGCGCGGCGGCTGGAACTGGCGCGGCTGATCGCGCAGATGCTGGCCATGCGTCCCGATCTGGGGGCGGGTCATTCGATCCCGGTGCTGGCGCAGTCCCTGTCCCAGCTGATGGTCGAGATGCAGACCGAAGGCCGCGACCTGTCCGACCTGGAGGCGATCGACACCGGCGATCATGCCCGGCACTGGCAGAACGCGCTGGCCTTCCTGCGCATCGCGGCCCAGTTCCACCTGGGCGATCCGTCCCAGGACCGCCCCGCCCGCCAGCGCGCCGCGGCCGAGGCGGCCTCCCGCGACTGGCCGCAGGGCATCGATCTGCCGCAGGGACCGGTGATCGTCGCGGGGTCCACCGGGTCGCACGGGGCGACGCGTCTGTACATGCAGGCGGTCGCTGCGCTGCCCAATGGCGCGGTGGTGCTGCCCGGTTTCGATTTCGACCAGCCCGCCCCGGTCTGGGACGGGCTGGAGCGCGCCGACGATCATCCGCAGGCGCGGTTCGCGCCGCTGATCGCGGCGGCGGGCTATCCGCAGCGCTGGACCGCGGTGCGGCCGCCATCCGAGGGGCGCAACCGGCTGATCTCTCTGGCGCTGCGGCCCGCGCCGGTCACCGACCAGTGGATCGCCGAGGGCCCCGCCCTGCCCGACCTGATCGCCGCCACCGCGGATCTGACCCTGATCGAGGCCGACCAGCCCGGCCAGGAGGCCGAGACCATCGCCCTGATCATGCGCGACGCGGCCGAACGCGGCGGCGAACAGGTCACGCTGATGGCGGCCGACAGCGGCCTGATCCGACGCGTCACCGCGGCGCTGGACCGCTGGCACATCCGCCCCGACGACAGCGCGGGCCGGCCCCTGCCGCTGACCGCGCCGGGCCTGTTCCTGCGCCAGGTGGCCGCGCTGTTCGGTCAGCCGCTGACCATCGACCGGCTGCTGATCCTGCTGAAGCATCCGCTGACCGCGACCGGATCGACCGCGATCGGTCGAAACGACATGCTGCGCGAGACGCGCGAGCTGGAACTGCAGCTGCGCCGGAACGGCCCGGCCTTTCCCGATGCCGCCACGCTGGCCGATTGGGCGACCAAGGGCAACGGCACGCGCAAGATCTGGGCGGAATGGCTGGCCGCGATGCTGTCGCGCATCACCGCCGTGGCCCGCGACCGGGCGCCGCGGCCCCTGCCCCATCGGCTGGCCGACCTGCTGGGCCTGGCCCAGGCCCTGGCGGCGGGACCGGATGGCGATGCGGAACGCTCTCAGCTGTGGCAGGACAAGGCCGGGCAGATGGCCCGCGCGGTGCTGGACCATCTGGTGGAACACGCGGCGCTTGGCCCCGACATCGGCCCGGGCGACTTCAGCGCGCTGCTGGTCACCGAACTGCAGGCCAAGGCGGTGCGCGACGATGTCGAGGCGCATCACTGCCTGCGCATCCACGGCCCGCGCGAGGCGCGCCTGCACGGCCACGGCACCGTGATCCTGTCAGGCCTGAACGAAGGGGGCTGGCCGCAGGCCCTGTCGCCCGACCCTTGGCTGTCGCGCCAGATGCGCGCCGCCGCGGGCCTGCCCTTGCCCGAACGCCAGATCGGGCTGGCGGCGCACGACTTTCAGCAGGCCGTGGCTGCCGACCGGGTCTATCTGACCCGCGCGAAACGCGATGCCGAGGCCGAGACCATCCCGTCGCGCTGGCTGAACCGGATGCTGAACCTGATGGGCGGGCTGCCGGATCGCGGCGGTCCAGAGGCGCTGGCCCGGATGCGGGCGCGCGGCGCGGAATGGCTGGCCCTGGCGCAGGCCGTGGCGCGGCCCCCCGCCCCGGTGCCCCCGGCGGCGCGCCCCTCGCCCATCCCGCCGCTGCCCCTGTTCCCGGACCTGCCGGTGACGGACGTGTCGCTGCTGATCCGCGACCCCTATGCGGTCTATGCCAAGCGCGTGCTGGGCCTGCGCGCGCTGCCCCCGCTGCGCCCGCAGCCCGACGCGTCGCTGCGCGGCCAGACCCTGCATGCCATCGTCGAGGCGCTGCTGCACAGCCGTCCTACCCCCGACACCCCGCCCGAGGTTCTCAGGGACCGGTTCCTGGCGCTGACCGACCGGGTGCTGGCGGACGAGGTGCCCTGGCCCGCCGCCCGCGCCTTCTGGTCGGCGCGCATCGCGCGGATCGCCGACCGCATCGTCGCGGACGAGCTGACCCGCCTGGCCGAGGGGCGGCCGATGGTCGTGGAGCATCGCGGCAAGGTGCCCGTGGCGGACCTGGGCATCACCCTGACCGCCAAGCCCGACCGGATCGACCTGCTGACCGACAACCGCGTCGTGGTCTATGACTACAAATCCGGCACGCCGCCGACCGACGCGATGATCCGCCATTTCGACAAGCAGCTGATGCTGGAGGCCGCGATGGCGCGCCGCGGCGGGTTCGACGCGCTTGGCCCGGTGGACGTGGCGGGCCTGCGCTACATCCAGCTGGGCGGAGAGGGCAAGACCCACCCGCGCGAGCATGACGACCTGATCGAGGCCGAGACCTGGGACGGCTTCGTCCGCCTGCTGCGGTCCTATGTGACCGGAGAGGCCGGGTTCACCGCGATGCGTGCGCCCCAAAGCACGTCCTATGCGGGCGATTACGATCACCTGGCGCGGTACGGCGAATGGGCGCTGACCGATGCCGCGGCGCCGCGAAAGGTGGGCGATCATCATGGATGAGGCGACGCTGAACCAGATCGCGGCGGCCGATCCGCTGCGCTCGACCTGGCTGACGGCCAATGCCGGGTCGGGCAAGACCCGCGTGCTGACCGACCGTGTCGCGCGGCTGCTGCTGGCGGGGACGCCGCCCGAACGCATCCTGTGCCTGACCTATACCAAGGCCGCCGCGACCGAGATGCAGAACCGCCTTCTGGCGCGGCTTGGAACCTGGGCGATGCTGCCCGAATCCGCCCTGCGTGCCGAACTGGCCCAGCTGGGCGAGGGGGGTGACCCCGACCTGCCCGCCGCGCGGCGCCTGTTCGCCCGCGCGATCGAGACGCCGGGCGGCCTCAAGGTGCAGACGATCCACAGCTTTTGCGCCGCCGTCCTGCGCCGCTTTCCGCTGGAGGCCGGGGTGCCGATGGGGTTCGCGGAACTGGACGACCGCAGCGCCCGCGCCATGCGCGCCGAGATCATCGAGGCGATGGCCGAGGAATCCCACCCCGCCATCGCGGACCTGACCCGCCTTCAGGGGGGCGACGACCTGGACGGGTTCTTGGCCGGGCTGTCCCTGGCCGATTACGCGGACGCCCCCGACGCGGCGGCGATCTGGGCCGCCCTGGACCTGCCCCCCGGCCTGACGGCGGACAGCCTGCTGGCCGGGGTCTTCACGGGCGGCGAAGGTGATCTGGCCGATGCGGTGATCCCGCCGCTGCGGGGCAGTTCCGCCAATGACGTCAAGCTGGCCGAGGCGCTGGCGCAGGTGAACTGGCGCGATCCCGGCATGGACGACCTGTCCCGCCTGTTCGGCTGCCTGCTGTTCGGCGGCAGCGCCAAGGTGCCGTTCGGCGCCAAGACCGGCAAGATCCCGACCAAGGCCATGGCCACCGGCCCCTGCGCCCCCTTCATGGACGATCTGGACGCCCTGATGGAGCGGGTCGAGCTGGCCCGCCCGCAGGCGCTGGCCCTGGCGGCGGCGGAACGCACGCTGGCGCTGCACCGGTTCGGGCATGCCTTCGCGGCGCGCATGAACGCGGCCAAGGCGGCGCAGGGCTGGCTGGATTTCGACGACCTGATCGGCCGCACCGCCGCGCTGCTGGAGGAATCCAGCATGGCGCAATGGGTGCTGTGGCGTCTGGACGGCGGCATCGACCATATCCTGGTCGACGAGGCGCAGGACACCAGCCCCGGCCAGTGGCGGGTGATCCGCCGCCTGACCGACGAATTCACCAGCGGCGCCGGCGCACATGACCGGCCCCGCACGCTGTTCGTGGTGGGCGATCCGAAACAGTCGATCTATTCGTTCCAGGGTGCCGACATCACCGTGTTCGAGGCGATGCGCGACCGCTTCGCCGCCGATTTCCAGGCCGTGCAGGCGCCCATGCAGCAGCGCGGGCTGGCCCACAGCTTTCGGTCGTCGCCCGCAGTGCTGGCGCTGGTCGACGCGGTGTTCCAGGGAGAGGCCGCGACGGGCTTGGGCGATCCGCCCCGGCACGTGGCCTTCAAGGCGGCCCTGCCCGGTCGCGTGGACATCTGGCCCGCTCTGCCCAAGCCCGACAAGACCGACCCCGAGGACTGGACCCGCCCGGTCGATGCGCCGTCCGAAAACGACGCCGACACGCAGTTGGCCCGCCATGTCGCGATCCAGATCCGTGCGATGCTGGGCAGTCCCATCATCGACGCGAAATCGGGCCAGCCACGACCCCTGCATGCGGGCGACATCCAGATCCTGGTCCAGCGGCGCGGCACGCTGTTCGCGGCGCTGATCGCGGCGCTGAAATCGGCGGGCCTGCCGGTGGCGGGGGCCGACCGCCTGCGCCTGGCGGGTGAGCTGGCCGTGCGCGACATCATCGCCACCCTGTCGGTGCTGGCCACGCCCGAGGACGACCTGTCGCTGGCGGCCGCGCTGCGCTCTCCGTTGTTCGGGCTGTCCGAGGACGACCTGTACCGCCTGGCCCATGGCCGTCGGTCGCGCGAATACCTGTGGATGCGCTTGCGCGAATCGTCCCACATGGACGCACAGGCGGTGCTGAACGACCTGGCCGGGCAGGCCGACTATCTGCGCCCGCACGACCTGATCGCCCGGCTGCTGACCCGCCATGGCGGCCGCGCCGCCCTGTTGGCCCGCCTTGGCCCCGAGGCCGTGGACGGCATCGACGAGCTGATGTCCCAAGCCCTGGCCTATGAGCAGGTGGAAACCCCGTCCCTGACCGGCTTCCTGGTCTGGTTGGCCCAGGACGAGGTCGAGGTGAAGCGACAGCTGCCCGGCGGCGCGGGCAGTCTGATCCGGGTGATGACGGTGCACGGGTCGAAGGGCTTGGAAAGCCCCGTGGTGATCCTGCCCGAGACCCAGGTCCGCAAGCCCAACAACCGCCAGGCGCTGGTGCGTCTGGACGACATGCCGGTCTGGCGCGGCGCCGCGCCCGAACGCTGCGACGCGGTCGCGATGGCCGTCGCCGAATGGCAGCGGCGGCAGGAGGAGGAGCGGCGGCGCCTGCTGTATGTCGCGATGACGCGGGCGGAAAGCTGGCTGATCGTGGCCGCAGCCGGCGATACGGGCGAGGGGCTGGACAGCTGGCACGCGATGGTCGCCGAAGGCGCGGGCCGCACCGCGCTGACGCGTCAGGACCTGCCGATCGAAGGCGTCGGCACCGGGCTGCGCCTGTCCTGGGGCGACTGGCCGGCAGAGGCCGAAAGCCCAGCCCCCGATGCGGCCGTGCCGGTCGCGGCGCCGGACTGGGCGCTGCGGATGGCCCCGCCCGCGCCTGATTTCGTAGGCCCGGTGACGGCCAGCGGGCTGGGGGGCGCCAAGGTGCTGGCCGGGACCAGCGCAGGCGACCGCGACGCCGCGATGCTGCGCGGCACGCGGCTGCACCTGCTGCTGGAGCATCTGCCCGCCCATCCTGCATCCGACTGGCCGCGCATCGCCCGTGCGATCCTGTCTGGGGCCGAAGGCGGCCTGCCCGACGCCCCCGACATGGCCGATCTGCTGGACGAGGCCCACGCGGTCCTGTCCGCGCCGGCCCTGACGCAGGTTCTGCAGCCCGGAGAGGGCGCCCGTATCCTGTCCGAGGTCGCGCTGACCGCGCCCGTCGCAGGCCTGGGGACGCTGAACGGGGTGATCGACCGGCTGGTGGTGACCGACGCGCTGATCACGGCCGTCGACTACAAGACCAATGCCGACGTGCCACAGGATGCCGATGCCGTGCCGGAGGGCATCCTGCGGCAGATGGCGGCCTATCGCGCGGCGCTGCGGGGCATCTGGCCGGACCGCCCGATCCGCATGGCGGTGCTGTGGACGGCGACGCGCAGCCTGATGACGCTTCCCGATGCTCTGCTGGACCGGGTGATGGCGGGGTTGGTCAAGGCGACCCCTGCCCCTTGACCCGTCCCCATGCGGCCCATACCTGTTGGACAGAACCCGATATGCCGGCCCGTCCGGCCCATCCCCAAAAGGAGCCCGAACATGGCCACCGTGCATGTGAACGACGCTGAATTCGACGCCGAAGTGCGTCAGGCCGACACCCCCGTGATCGTCGATTTCTGGGCCGAATGGTGCGGTCCCTGCAAGCAGATCGGCCCCGCCCTGGAAGAGCTGTCCGACGAATATGCGGGCAAGGTCAAGATCGTGAAGATCAACGTCGACGAGAACCCCGAACAGGCCGCGGCCCTGGGCGTGCGCGGTATCCCCGCGCTGTTCATGTTCAAGGGCGGAGAGGTCGTGTCGAACCGCATGGGCGCCGCCCCCAAGGCCGCGCTGAAAAGCTGGATCGACGAATCCGTCTGATCTCTGCCTGATTTGTGCGAAAGGCGGCGGCCCCTCAGACGGGCCAGCCGCCTTTTTTCATCGCCGCCAGCAGGCGGTCGTCGGCATCGGGCGCCATCATGTCCAGGCTGGTGCGGCGCAGGAACCAGTCCAGGAACTTCGCGGTCGGGGGTGTGTGGTCCGCCGCCATCGCCACGGCGCGGTCGGCGCCCAGGTGCCCCGCGTCCAGCGTGACGTGATGATAATCCGACAGGGCGAACAGCACGACCGGCTTGCCCAGGATCAGCCCGTCGAAGCCCACCCCGCTGTTCTGGGTCACGACGAAGGCGCAGTCGCGCAGGCGCGCGCCCGTGTCGCCGCCAATGGTCAGGTTCGGATGATCGCGGGCCAGGCGGTCCAGGGCCGCGCGGTCGGCATCGTCATAGACCTCCTTGGGGTGCAGGGTCGCGACGCAGGGCCGGCCCGTGCGGGCGGCGGCGCGGATCATCCGGACGGGGCTGGCCGACTGAAAGCTGCGCTGGCGGCGGATGTGGCCCTGCAGCGGGATCAGGATGTGATCGCCCCGCACCGGCTCCGGCCCCGGCAGCACGCGGTCGCGCAGGCGGCGGGCAAAGTTGTGCGCGGCACCGTCCTCGATCCGGGCGGGATCGAACGCGGCCTGCGCGATGGGCCAGCGCCAGCGTTCGGCCACGTGCTCCAGCCGCCAGTAGGGATAGTGATAGGCGAGGCGAAAGGTCAGCGCGCGGTCATGGGTCGGACGTTCCATGTTGAACAGCGCATGGCCGGGGCGGTCGGGCGCCTGCGCGCGCGCATCGGGGCCGGACCGCTCGATGCGGATCTGCCAGCCCCGGGGTTCCAGCAGCGCGCGGATGCGGTTCACGATGCCCAGCTTGCCCGCCTGCGCGGTCTGCAGGACGGGCGGATGCAGATACACGGTCAGCAGCAGATCGCTCATGGCGCGACGCTAGGGGGGGACCGGACGGTTTTCAACGGGTTGCAAGCCGGGCGGGGCGTCCATATCTGCTGCCCCAACGCAGACAGAACGGAGCGCGCAATGGCTGATGACAAGTTTCCCGGCTGGCATGGCACCACGATCCTGGCGGTCCGCCGGGGCGGCAAGGTGGTCGTGGCGGGCGATGGGCAGGTCAGCGTCGGTCCGACCGTGATGAAGGGCAGCGCGCGCAAGGTGCGCCGCCTGACCCCCGGCGGGCGCGACGTGGTCGTGGGCTTTGCCGGATCGACCGCCGATGCCTTCACCCTGCTGGAACGGCTGGAGAAGAAGCTGGAAGCCGCGCCCGGTCAGCTGCAGCGCGCCTGCGTGGATCTGGCCAAGGATTGGCGCATGGACAAGTACCTGCGCAACCTGGAGGCCATGCTGATCGTGACCGACGGAACCGACCTGCTGGTGGTGACCGGTGCGGGCGACGTGCTGGAGCCCGAGCATGATGTGGCGGCCATCGGGTCGGGCGGAAACTTTGCCTTGGCCGCTGCGCGGGGGTTGCTGGAGAGCGATCTGGATGCCGAGGCGATCGCGCGCAAGGCCATGCAGATCGCGGCCGACATCTGCGTCTATACCAACGGGCGTCTGACGGTCGAAACCATCGGTTGATGGATATTTGGACAAAGAAGAAGGGGCGCGCGGTGCACGGCGCCGGACCCCGTGGAGAACGACATGAGTGACCTGACCCCCCGCGAGATCGTGTCCGAACTGGACCGGTTCATCATCGGGCAGAGCGATGCCAAGCGCGCCGTCGCCGTGGCCCTGCGCAACCGCTGGCGCCGCAAGCAGCTGGGCGACGACCTGCGCGACGAGGTGTATCCCAAGAACATCCTGATGATCGGACCGACCGGCGTCGGCAAGACCGAGATCAGCCGCCGCCTAGCCAAGCTGGCCAATGCGCCCTTCATCAAGGTCGAGGCGACCAAGTTCACCGAAGTGGGCTATGTCGGTCGCGATGTCGAACAGATCATCCGCGACCTGGCGGACGCAGCCATGATCGACACGCGCGAGCGGATGCGCGAGGCGGTCAAGGCCCGTGCCCACAAGGCCGCCGAGGAGCGTGTCGTCGAGGCGCTGGCCGGCAAGGACGCCCGCGACGGCACCCGCCAGATGTTCCGCGACAAGCTGAAGCGCGGAGAGCTGGACGACACGGTGATCGAGCTGGAGGTCCAGGACAATTCCAACCCGCTTGGCGGGATGGAGATGCCGGGCCAGCCGGGCCAGCACTTGGGCGGGATGATGGATCTGTCGGGGCTGATGAAGGCCTTCGGCGGCCGCAAGGTGCGCCGCAAGGTGACGGTGGCGGAGAGCTATGAGCTGCTGATTGCCGAGGAGGCCGACAAGCTGTTGGACGACGACGCGGTCAAGGCGACCGCGCTGGAGGCCGTGCAGCAGAACGGCATCGTCTTCATCGATGAGATCGACAAGGTCTGCGCCCGTGCCGAGGCGCGCGGTGGCGATGTCAGCCGCGAGGGCGTCCAGCGCGACCTGCTGCCGCTGATCGAGGGCACGACGGTCAGCACGAAATACGGCGCGGTCAAGACGGACCACATCCTGTTCATCGCCTCGGGCGCGTTCCATGTGGCCAAGCCGTCGGACCTGCTGCCCGAGTTGCAGGGCCGCCTGCCGATCCGGGTCGAGCTGCGCGCCCTGACCGAGGAGGATTTCATCCGCATCCTGACCGAGACCGACAACGCCCTGACGCGCCAGTACACCGCGCTGATGCAGACCGAGGGCGTGACCGTCGATTTCACCCAGGACGGCATCGCGTCCCTGGCCCGCATCGCGGCCGAGGTGAACGCATCCGTGGAGAACATCGGGGCACGCCGGTTGTACACCGTGATCGAGCGGGTGTTCGAGGAGCTGTCCTTCACCGCCCCGGACCGCAGCGGCCAGTCGGTCAGCGTCGATGCCGATTTCGTGGAACGCCATCTGGGCGATCTGTCGCGGTCGACTGACCTGTCGCGCTACGTGCTGTGAACGGGGGAACCTGCGGCCAGCCTGTGGTGTTGGCTGGCTGAACACAACAGGGGACGGATCACATGGGTTGGCTTTTCAGCGTCATCATCTTTGCACTGGATGTCTGGGCGATCGCGCAGATCATCAACACCAATGCCAGCAACAAATCCAAGATCCTGTGGATCCTGCTGATCGTGATCCTGCCGGTGGTCGGCCTGATCATCTGGTACTTTGCCGGACCCAAGTCCAACGTCAGGCTTTGACGCGACCACACTGACCTGACGCCAGCGCCCCCCGATTTCGGGGGGCGTCTTTCATTGCGGCCTACGCAGATAGACGTAATAGGCGCCGTCGCCGCCATGACGGAAATGCGCGGCCGTGACCTGCTGAACCACCGCCGCCAGGGGAGGGCTGTGCAGCCAATAGGGCACCTGATGGCGCAGCGCGCCGGGCCGCGTCGGCAGCGGGCCGTGATCGCCCCGCCCCTTGCCCGTGATGACCAGCACCAGCCGCAGCCCTGACGCATGGCAGGACAGGATGAACCGCAGCAATTCCGGTCCCGCCGCGGCCAACGTCAGCCCGTGCAGGTCCAGACGGGCCTCGGGGCGCAGCTTGCCCTGGCTCATCTTGCGATGCGTGCGGGCATCCATTCGCAGCCCGGCTTGGGCCAGCCGTTCGGCCGGGGTCTGAGGGCGCGCGACGACGGGGGTGGCGGGCGTGGCCGCCTGACCGATGCGGAACCGGGGCATTGCCTGCGGCTGCGGCGGCACGGCGGCCGGGGCGACCGCGGGCGGTGCGACGAATGCGGAAAAGGCCGCCAGATCGGCGGCCTGTCCTTTGCGCTTGGGGTCAAGCGGCTCTGCGGTTCGGGCGACCCGGGACCACAGGTCCCGGTCTTCGGGCGTCAGGCCCCTGCGCCGGCGCATCAGCTTGTCGCGACAAGCTGCCAGTTCGGATCGTCCTGGCCCATGCGGCGCGCAAAGGTCCAGGTGTCCTTCTGCTTGCGCGAAGCCTTGGGATCGCCGTCGATGACCGTGCCGTCGGCGTCTCGGGTCGCGGCGATCAGCTCTCCGACGAATCGGATCGAGATCTCGGCCAGACCGGTCGCGGGGTCGAACTCGGCTGCGGCCAGCTTGGTGTCGCGGGTACCCAGATAGGTCGCCTCGACCGTCTGGCCGTTGGCAACGCGCTGGTCGATCACCGACTGGAATGCCTCTGCCACGGGATCGGACAGGAACGGGCGCACCTCGGTCAGATCGCCCCGTTCGAAGGCCATCAGGATCATCTCATAGGCGCTGCGGGCACCGCCCAGGAAATCGCGCAGCCCGAACGACGGTTCGACCCGTTTCATCGCGGCCAGCGCCTTGGCCGCGGCACCGCCGGCCTCGGCATGATCCAGGATGTCGTGATCCACCTCGTCGGCGGACCCCTCGATCACCTCGAAACGGGCGGGCGTGGTGCTGGCCGTCGGCTGGTCGACCTGCGGCGGCTCAAAGCCGTCACGCGTCCCCAGCACGTTTTTCAGCCGTAGGATCAGGAAGATCGCGATCCCGGCAAGGACGATCAGCTGAAGAAGCGGGTTGGACATGCAGGCAACCTCTGGGTCATAACGGGTCGTTGGTATCGGGCGGTCTGTGCATTATGTAGGGAGTGCCTCGGCGCAAGTCCAGTTTCCGCGCCGGCAGGAAGGGGAATTCACATGCGGCTGATCGCCATGTTTCTGGTGGTGCCGATCATCGAGATCGCGCTGTTCATCCAGGTCGGGGGCCTGATCGGCCTGTGGCCCACGCTGGCGCTGGTGCTGCTGTCGGCGGTGGCAGGCGTCGCCATCATGCGCAGCCAGGGTGCGCGGGCCGGCATGCAGATCCAGCGCAGCCTGGCCGAGATGCGCGATCCGTCACGCCCGCTGGCGCATGGCGCGATGATCATCGCCGCGGGCCTGCTGCTGCTGCTGCCGGGGTTCTTCAGCGATGCCTTGGGTCTGCTGCTGTTGATCCCCGCGGTCCGGACGATGCTGATGGCACAGCTTGCGCGCCGCGTGCGGGCATCACGGGTCCAGATGCATGCTGCGACGATGCGCCGCGACCCGCATCGCCCGCCCTATGACAAGGGCGTGATCGACGGCGAATTCGTCGTGGCCGACGAGGACGACCGCCGTCCGCCCGTCGATCTGCCGCTGGACACCGACGACACGGGGCCCTCGCGGCCGGGACGCGGGTCGGGCTGGACCCGGCATTGAGGGCAGGCGGCCGGCCTGCTACAAGCTGGGACAAATCCGCATCACAAAGGTAGGACCATGGCCGAAGAAACCCCGCAGAACGGCGCACAGCCCGCAGCAGCGGCACAGCCGCGCATGCAGATCATGGCACAGTTCATCCGCGACCTGTCCTTCGAGAACGCCGTGGCCCAGAAGGGCGCACCCCAGGGCGAGGTCCAGCCCGAGATCACCGTCCAGGTCAGCCTGGACGCCCGCAAGCGCGGCAGCGACACCCAGTTCGAGGTGATCACCAAGTACCGCGTCACCTCGACCAACAAGGGCGACGGCGCGACGCTGTTCCTGGCAGAGCTGGACTATGGCGGGGTGTTCCAGATCGAGGGCGTGCCGCAGGATCAGCTGCACCCCTTCCTGATGATCGAATGCCCGCGGATGCTGTTCCCCTATGTGCGTCGCATCATCTCGGACATGACCCGCGACGGGGGATTCCCGGCATTCAACATGGACCCGGTCGATTTCGTGGCGCTGTATCGCCAGGAACTGGCGCGCCGCGCCCAGACCGCGCAGGCGGCACCCGCCGATCAGCGCCTGTCCTGAGGCGCGATGGCCAAGCCCGCATCGCGTGCCTGGCAGCGGATGCTGTCGGGCCGCAGGCTGGACCTGTTGGACCCGACGCCCTTCGACATCGAGATCGAGGACATCGCCCACGGTCTGGCCTTCGTCGCGCGCTGGAACGGCCAGACGCGCGGCGACTGGCCCTATTCGGTGGCCGAACATTCGCTGCTGGTGGAACAGATCTTCGACGGGCTGAACCCCGGCGGCGATCCCTGCTGGCGGCTGGCGGCCCTGCTGCATGATGCGCCGGAATACGTGATCGGGGACATGATCTCTCCGGTCAAGGCGGCATTGGGGCGGGAATACGGGGCGATGGACGAACGGCTGGCCTCGGCCATCCACCGTCGGTTCGGCCTGCCCGCGACGCTGCCCGTGGCGGTCAAGCGGCGCATCAAGGCCGCCGACCGCGTGTCCGCCCGCCTGGAGGCCGTGACCATCGCGGGCTTTGCCCTGCCCGAGGCGCGGCGTCTTTTCCCCGTCCCCGAGGCGCAGATGCTGCCAGACCTGCAGATCACCCTGCGCCCGCCCGCCCAGACACGGGCCGCGTATCTTGAACGGTTCGCACAGCTGATCGCCCTGATCGACAAGACACGCTGATACGCAAAAGGGGGCCGCAAGGGCCCCCTGTCGATCACGTCGGCGATGTGTGGATCAGATCAGCAGATCGTCCAGCTCCTTGCCGCTTTCCAGGCTTTCCTGCACCCAGCGCGGTTTGCGGCCGCGACCCGTCCAGGTCATCGTCGGGTCCTGCGGGTTGGCGTATTTCGGGGCGACGGTCCCGGACTTGCGCGTCTTGGCGCCGGTCAGCTCGGACAGGTTGAAGCCATGCTCGCGCGCGGCTTCCTCGATGGCCGTCAGGGCTTCGCGCCGCTTGCGGTCCTCATAGGAGTTGATCGCGCGATCCAGCTTGGTCCGCAGGTCGCGCATTTCCTTAAGGGACATGGTGTCGAAATCGATGCTCATTGGTTCCGGTTTCTATATAGGGAATGTTAATCCCCATCCAATATAGACCGTTTTCTTAAACGTTCAATATATTTAAATCGTCAGCGTGGTCCGCGTTTTGCCAGAATACGCTGCAATGTCCGGCGATGCATATGCAATCGGCGCGCGGTTTCACTGACATTACGCTCGCATTGCTCATAGACGCGTTGAATATGTTCCCACCGCACGCGATCCGCGGACATCGGGTTTTCCGGTGGCGGCGGCAGCAATTCACCGCTGGACAGCAATGCGGATGTCACGTCATTCGCGTCGGCAGGCTTTGCCAGATAATCTGTGGCACCCATCTTCACCGCGGCGACGGCCGTGGCGATGGCGCCGTATCCGGTCAGGACGATGATGCGGGCATCGGCGCGCCGTTCGCGCAGCGCCTCGACCACGTCAAGGCCGTTCCCGTCCTCCAGACGCAGGTCCACGACCGCGTAGGCGGGCGCACGACGTTCGATCAGGCGCATCGCACCGGCCACGGTCAGCGAGGTTTCCGGCTGAAACCCGCGCTTTTCCATCGCGCGCGCCAGGCGGGTCACGAAGATCTCGTCATCGTCGACCAGCAGCAGCGAGGCGTCGGGGCCGATTTGTGCGTTCAACTGATCCATCTGTTGGCCTTTTCACGGAATTTAACGGCAAATGGGAAGTCGCGCGGGCAATATCAAACCCCATGCGACAAACTGCCTTATGCAGAGGCATCGGCATAACAGGCGACGGTCTCGGCAATCTGTTCGGGGGTGGTTTCGCGGGAAAAGAATTCGACCGTCTTTCCGCCGGGCATCACCAGATAGGTATTTGTCATGTGATCGACCAGATAATATTCCTGATCCTCTTCGTCATTCAGCTTGAAGTAATTGCGCCAGCCCTTGTTTACGGCAGCAATCTCCTCGTCGCTGCCGGTCAGGCCGATCATGCGGTCGGAAAACAATTCGGTATAGTCCGCCAGAACCTCGGGGGTGTCGCGGCGGGGATCGACGGTGACAAAAACGGTCTGCACATCCTCTCCGGCCTCTGTCAGCAGGGCCTCGGCCTCGGCGTTGCGGGCGCTGTCCAGGGGGCAGACGTCGGGACAGAAGGTATAGCCGAAATAGAGAAGCGTCGGCTTGTCGAAGACATCCTGGTCGGTGACACGCTGGCCGTCGTCGCGCGTCAGGGTGAAGGGTGTGCCAAAGGCGTCCATGCCCCCCGCGACGCTGCTGCTGCTGCATTGCGCGAACTGGTCGTCGCCCGGACGCATGGTCAGGAACAGCGCCCCGCCCGCCAGCACGCCGATGGCGGCCGCGGTGCCGATCAGCAGGATTTTCCGGTCCGTCATTGGCGGGCCTCCTTCGCGTGTCAAATGCCCGCATTGATCGTCCATCGGCGCGCGGGTATCAAGATCGGGCAATGTCGCAGCAAGGGTCGACGATGTCCACATCCACAGCCCCCGACGACATCGCCGATCCCGACCTGCACCAGGCCATGTCGCGGCCGATCGACACCCCAAAGGCCGAACCGATCCGCATGCGCACGCTGGTGCTGTTGCGCTGGTTCGCCATCGGCGGGCAGATGGCCGCGGTCATCGTCGCGTGGATGATGGGCATCGGCTTCGTCAAGACGCCGATCATCCTGCTGATCGCGGCGTCGATCACCATGAACCTGTGGCTGTTTTTGCGCCCGCACAAACGGACCTCTCCGGGGCGTGCGGTGCGGCAGCTGTCCTTCGACCTGGTCCAGATCTCGACGCTGATGGCGCTGACCGGGGGGATGGCCAATCCCTTCGCGCTGCTGGTGCTGGCGCCGGTCACGATCGCTGCCGCGTCGCTGAACGCGCGGCAGGTGCTGGCCCTGGGGCTGGCCACGGTGGCGCTGATCTCGGTCGCGGCGGTCTTCGGGCTGCCGCTGCGCGATCCGGACGGCCAGATCCTGCGGATGGAGCCGATTCTGGCGGTCGGCCACTGGGTCGCGCTGGTCATCGGCGTGGTGTTCTTTGCGGGTTACGCGCATCGGGTGACGGCGGAACTGTCGGACACCTCGGGCGCGCTGTTCGCAACCCAGATGGCCCTGTCGCGCGAACAGCGTCTGCAGCATCTGGGCGGCGTCGTGGCGGCCGCCGCGCACGAGATGGGCACCCCCCTGGCCACCATCAAGCTGATCGCCGGCGAACTGGCGGACGAGTTGCGCGACCGCCCCGACCTGCATGCAGACGCCATCGCCCTGCGCGACAGCGCCGACCGCTGCGCGGCGATCCTGCGCAGCATGGGGCGCGCGGGCAAGGACGACCTGCACATGCGCGCGGCCCCGCTGCGCGCCGTGGTGGAGGACGCCGCCCAGCCCCATATGGACCGCGGCCCCCTGATCGAGATCCATGCCGAAGGCCCGGTGATCCACCGCGATCCGGCCATCATCCACGCGCTGCGCAACCTGATCCAGAACGCCGTCGATTTCGCCGAAAGCCGCGTCGTGATCGAGACCCAGGTGACGCAGGGCGCGCTGGTCGTCACGGTGCGCGATGACGGGCCGGGCTATCCGCCGCATCTGCTGTCACGGATCGGCGACCCCTATCTGACCCGGCGCGCCGAGGCGCAGCGCGGCAGCTACGAAGGGATGGGCCTGGGTCTGTTCATCGCCAAGACCCTTCTGGAACGGTCGGGCGCGCGGCTGACCTTTGCCAATGGCGGGCCGGGTGCCATGGTGTCGGTGCGCTGGCCGCTGGACCGCATCCGCGCGCATGACCGGATCGCGCTGGCCCACAATCCGACCTTCGACGCCTGAGTTTCTTAACGCCCTGTTAATCAAGCCCGGATTATGGTCCCATCGAACGGAAGGGGGCGTCGGTAGTGGACATTCAGGGTGCAGGTCTTGTGGCGATGGCGGTCCTGTGCGGGACGGCGTCGGTTCTTCTGGCGGTGGCGGTGATCCGGGTCTGGGACCGCCGACAACCGGGCCAGGGCCGCGCGGCACGGGCGGGGCACGCGCTGGACGGCAAGGTGCAGCCGATGGTGTTCCTGTTCCGCGCCGCGCGCCTGGTCGACGCGACCGCGCCGGCCCGCGCGCTGCTGGACCGGATGGGCGCGCCGGATGACGACTGGCTGCGCCTGATGCGCTGGATCGGACCGCGCTTTCCCGACGCGCCCGACCGCCTGTCCATGCTGCCTCGCCTTGGCCGGATCGAGCTGGTGGGCCAGCAGGGGCGGGGCAGCGCCACCCTGCGCCTTGTGGCCGAGGATCTGGGCGACCGGCTGTGGCGCGTCAGCGTCACCGATCCGGGTGCCGAACATGCGGGCATCGTGGTCGATTCGATGTCCCTGCAGGCTATGGAGGAAGAGCTGGACCTGCTGCGCGGCGCGCTGGACCAGACGCCGATGCTGGTCTGGCGCCTGGATGAGGAGGACCGCGTAACCTGGGCCAACGCCGCCTATCTGCGCCGTGCCGAGGCCCGGTCCGACGAGGCGCTCGGTTGGCCCCTGCCCCGCCTGCTGGACGCGCCGCGCCCCGTGCCGGGTGCGGGCACCGCCACCCGCCGCGCCGGACTGGAGGATCAGGGCGCGGTGTCCTGGTACGACTGTCACAGCCACCGCATGGGCGACGAGGTGATGATGTTCGCCCTGCCCGCGGACGCCGCCGTGCGCGCCGAACGCAGCCTGCGCGATTTCGTCCAGACCCTGACCAAGACATTCGCCGACCTGCCGATCGGGCTGGCGATCTTCGACCAGGGCCGGAACCTGCAGCTGTTCAACCCGGCGCTGATCGACCTGACGAACCTGCCGACGGGCTTCCTGACCGCGCGGCCGTCGCTGTTCGATTTCCTGGACCAGCTGCGCGAACAGCGCATGGTGCCCGAACCCAAGGACTATCGCAGCTGGCGACAGCACATGGCCAATCTGGAAAGCGCGGCCGCCAACGGCCACCACGTCGAGACATGGTCCCTGCCGGGCGGGCAGACCTATCGCGTGACCGGCCGCCCCCATCCCGACGGCGCGGTGGCCTTCCTGTTCGAGAACATCACGTCCGAGATGTCGCTGACCCGCGAATTCCGGGCAGAGCTGCTGCTGGGCGCGCATGTCCTGGACGGGCTGGAGGACGGGCTGGTGGTCTTTTCGGACGCAGGCCAGCTGGTCCTGTCGAACCAGGCCTATCGCGGCTTGTGGGGCGCGCCGCCCGAAAGCCTGGCCGATGCCATCGCCACCTGGGAGGCCGCGGCCCCCGCCGGGCGGGGCTTTGCGGCAATGCGCGACGCGCTGAACCATGCCGATGCCCCGCGGGCCAGCGGCGCGATGGCCGGCCCCCAGGGCCAGCTGCTGGGCTGGACCGTCACCATCCTGTCGGGCGGGCGGCGGATGCTGCGTTTCGGCATCGCCTCGGGACAGGTGATGTCCCAGGGCCTGCCCCAGGACACGCGCCCCCTGTCCAGCGCGATCGGCGCCGACTGATCAGTAGTCGCGCTCGAAGAACACCCCAAGCGAGCTGCCGCCGTCGCTGCCCACCGATCCCCGCGCCCGCAGCGACTGCGTGATGTCCAGGTTCAGGTTGATCGACGACCGCCCCCCCTCGCCCACCGAGACGTCGGTATAGACGTTCTCGGACAGATAGCGTCCGGCACGAAGTTCGATGTTGCCTTCGTCGTCGGTCGTCAGGTCCAGGTCGTCCAGGCCCGCGCTTTCGCGCAGGTTGCTGATGATCCCGTCGCCGCCGCGCCCGGCCAGCACCGCGATGGCATTGGCCAGCTGTGCCGCCTGAAGCGGGCTGATGCTGTCCAGCCCCCGCCCGAACAGCAGCTGGGACAGCACCTCCTCCTGCGGCAGTTCCGGAGAGGATTCGAAGGTGATGTCAGGGTCGCGGACCTCTCCGTCGATGATGATGCGGGTGGTGATCTCGTCGCGCTCGGTCTCGGCGACCAGGCGGATGACGGGGATCAGGCTGCCCTGCAGCTCGACCAGACCCTCGGTCAGGTTGAAGCGACTGCCCAGCAGGTCGACCCGGCCGCGGATCAGCTGCAGGTTGCCGATGGGGATCGCGTTGCGGGCGGTGCCCTGGATGCGGAAGCCGCCGCCCAGTTCCGCGTCGATCCCGCGGCCGCGGATGAACACCCGGTTGGGCGCATTGATGACCAAGTCCAGCGCCGGCGGCCGTCCCGGCGTGGCCGGCGGCCCCGACATGCCCGCGTCGCGCGAGGCCTGGCTGGGATAGGGCTCCAGCCCGGCCTTGGCGCGCGTGGCGCGGACCGGCGGGCGCTGGTTGCCGACATGGGTGATGTCGGGGATCGCCCGCGCGCCGCCCAGGCCGGTCGAGGGGATTCGGATCTCGGTCTCACCCAGGTCGATGCGGCCGGACAGGGTCTGGCCAGTCGCGGCCGTTCCGCTGAAGCGGACCTGCCCGTCGATGATCGTCTGGTACAGGTTCGGGTCGCGCAGCACGACCTGCGCCAGCGCGACCGAGATGTCGGTCGCCCCGTTCGTCAGGTCCACCGGCCCGGACAGCGTCACCCGCCCCCCGGCCGAGACGTTGGCCGCCCCGTCGATCTGCAGCCGCCCCGACTGGAACCCGGCGGTGACGTCGATCCCGTCCAGCCGCACGCCCAGGCCCGGATCGGCCAGCTGGCCGTTCGTCAGCTGCACCTGTCCCGACACCGCCTGCAGCGACGGGGCGCCCTGGACACGCAGGTTGATCGCCAGCGGGCCCGACACGCTGCGGGTCCGCAGGGTCGTGTTGGCCAGCGCGGAATCCGCGCTGCCATTGACGCCCAGATCGACGGTCGATCCGTCGCGGGCGGCGGTGCCCGCGATGCGCAGGTCGGTGCTGCCCGGCGCGGTGGCGCGCAGGTCGACCGCAAAGGACGGGCCCTCCTCGCGCACGGTTCCGGTCACCGCGACGGCGCCCGGAAATTCGGGGACGATCAGTCCCAGATCGGCCAGCCGCGCGTTCAGGTTGATGCCCGTCGCGGGCGCCCCGTCCGCGGTCACCTGCAGTTGCGGGTTGGTCACGTTCAGCCGCTGGACCGAGATGCCCTGCGCCCCCTGGCTGGCGGCCACATCGAACCGGGTCTGCCCTGCCAGGATCGGATCGATCCGCGGCTGGCCCAGGGACAGGCCGCTGGCGGTTCCGGTGGTCTCGATCCGGCGCGTGGTGCCGTCATCGGTCAGCCGCGCGTCGGCCTGGACCGCGCCGCTGATGCCGTTGCCCAGGAACCGCAGATCGCCCGCGTTCAGCGTGGCTGCGACATCGGTCGCCCCGGCGCCGACCTGGCCCGTGGCACTGGCCGACAGGCGCGGGTTTTCGACCTGCGCGGTGTCGATGGTGAAGATGCCGCCCTGTTCGGTGCCGGTCACGGACAGGCGCGTCTCGCCCGCAAGGGCGCCGTCCACCTGCGCCTGACCGAAGGACAGGTCGCGCCCGGTCCCGGTCACGGCCAGCCTGCGGATGCCGTCACCGGCCTCGGCAAAGCTGCCCTGCGCCTGCAGGCTGCCGCGCCACCCCGGCCCGAAGGGCGCCAACGACGCGACGTTCACGTCGCCGGTCAGATCGGTGACGCCCGGACCATAGGTTCCCTGCACCACCGCGCGCATCTGGTCATTGGTCAGCCGGCCCTCGGTGATCGTCACGACCCCGTCGCGTTCCGACGCCTGCAGCGCCAGCTGGGTCGTCCCGGTCAGCGCGCCATCCGCCCCCGTCGCGCCCAGGGACAGGTCCTGCCCGCTGCCCGTGACGTCGATCAGCCTTGCGCCATCCTCCTCGCGCAGCGTGGCGCGGGCCTGAAACCCGCCCGCCCAATCGGCGCGGATCGAGGACAGGTCAACGACCGCCACCTGCGCGACGGCGTCCAGCGCGCCCTGGGCAAAGCTGCCCTGCGCATCCGCGCTCAGCTGCGGGTTGGCCAGCCGGAAATCCTCCAGCTGAAAGCCCTGCGCCGTCTGCAGGGCGCTGGCGGTCAGCTCGGTCTGCCCGCTCAGCGCATTGTCCAGCGCCTCGATGCCGATGCGCAGATCCTGGGCCTGCCCGTTCAGGGTCAGGCGGCGCTGGTTCTGCGGTCCGGTGACCTCGGCCGTGGCCTCCAGCGACCCGCCCAGTTCGGGGCCGGCATCCGCCAGCGACGGCATGGACACCTGCGCGCGCAGATTGCTGGAGGTCGAGTTGATCAGGCCCTGCGCGGTCGCGGTCAGGCGGCTGGCGTTGACGCGGAAATCCTCGACCTCAAGGCCCAGCTCGTCGCGGCGCGCCTGCAGCAGGATCGTGGATTCGCCGTCCAGAAGCCGGTCCAGCTGCGGCTGGTCCAGCGCGATGTCGCGGCCCGACACGCGCGCGTCGATGTCGAAGCTGCGGTTCAGCAGGACGTAATAGCCCTCGACCGTGGCATCCGCGCTGCCGGTCAGCGGCCGGCCCGCGACGCCCGACAGGCGCGTCAGATCGGTATACCGGGCACCTGCATCCACCGACAGCGTGATGCCGCTGCCCAGGCCCGAGACCAGGAAGTTGCCGTCCAGACCGTAATCCGCGCCGCGGACCCGCAGGTTGGTGATGTCGACCGCGTTGCCGGGGGTAAAGTTGAACCCGGTCCGCCCCTCGATCTGCGTGCCCACGGCCTCGGCCAGGGATGCGTCGTCGAAATCCAGATCGCGGGCGGCAAAGTCGATGGCGCCGATGACCTCGGACAGGGCGCCCTCGTCCAGGAAGATCTGGCCGCGCCCGGCCAGGTCCAGCGCGCCAAGCGCCACCCCGTCCAGGTTCAGCGCGCCGATGCCCCCGTCCAGGCGCCAACCGTCGCTTTGCGCCGCGTCATAGTCAAAGGTCAGCCGCCCGGAATCCACCGTCGCCCCCTCGCCCGCGAAGGGCAGCGGGACGGGCACCTGCGGGGCGCCCGCGTCGCGGCCCAGCATCACCTGCAGGTTGGCCTGCTGGGGCGCGGACTGGTCGTTCGTCGACAGCGACCCGGCAATGCGCAGCGCCTCGGTGCGGATGTCCAGACGCGGAATGTCCAGGCGGCCAGTCTCGGCCCGCCAGCCTTCGGCCAGCAGCTGGGTGTCCTGCCCAAAGAAGGCCCGGTCCTGCGGTCGCAGCAGCGGCGCGACATCGCCACCCAGCTGGAACCGGAATCCGGTGCCGGGGGTCCCATCGGCGCCGGTCTCGCCATTGGCGCTGACCTGGCCGGTGATGCGGGGCTGACCGTTGGTGGCCAGCCGGATGTCGGCCGCGAAATCGCGGATCTGGCCCTCGCCGCTGATCTGGGCGGTCAGGGCGGGCTTGTCATAGATGCCGACCAGGTTCGCCAGCAGGCCGTCGGCGGCCTCGTCCAGGCCCAGGTTCAGGCGCAGGATCTGCGTCTCGTTGCCATAGCCCGCGTCCAGCACGAACTGTCCGCGCGGGCCGTCCAGGCGGTCGATGGTCAGCTGGGCCGTGCCCTCGCCGCCCTCCAGGCTGATGCCGCCGGCGATGCTCAGCGCGGCCTCGACCCCGATCACGGGTTCGCCCAGCACCACGCGTTCGGCGCGGATCTGTTCGATGTTCAGCGACACGGGCAGTTCCGGCAGGGCAAAGACCGGTGCCTCGGCCTGCACGGCCGTCTCCTCGGCCTGGGGCAGGCGGGGCAGCAGGATCTCGGCCGCGGACAGTTCCGCAATCTCGATCCGGCGGCGCAGCAGGGCGCTGCGGTTCCATTGGATCGCGCCGTTGCGCAGGGTCAGATAGGCGCCATCCTCGTCCGAGATGCGCAGTTCGGTAAAGGTCGCGCGCGACGACAGGGCGCCCTGGAACCCCTCGATCACGACTTCCCGACCGTCTCCGGACAAGTTGCTTTCCAACAGGCCGGTCAGAAAGCCGCGGTCGCTGTCGGCCTCGGCGCTGATTTCGGCGGCGCTTTGGCCCAGAACGGCCATCGGAAACAGGACGGCAAAGGCGGTGATCCAGAAACTGCGCATCAGAATGCCTGTCCCAATCCAAGGTAAAGTTGCACGCCGCTGCCGGTATCGCCGCTGACCGGCCCGGCCACGTCGAACCGCAGCGGCCCGATCGGGGTGTCGTACCGCACGCCCAGACCTGCGCCCGCATGGTCGTCGCTTTCGCCGCCGAAGGCATCGCCCGACCAAACCTGGCCGTAATCGGCAAAGGCCACCAGGCCGATCTTTTCGCGCACTTGGAAACGCGCCTCTGCGGTGGCGCTGGCGACCGACAGGCCACCGGTCTTGATCGGCCCGTCGGGGCCTGCGATCTCTTCGACCCCCAGGGACTGATAGGGATGGCCGCGCACGGTGCCGCCTCCGCCCGAAAAGAACAGATAGTTGCGCGGCGTCGTCGCCAGGTCGCCGCCGAACACCGACCCCGCCCGCGCCCGGCCCGCCAGGGTGAACCGGTCATCCGCGCCGAATGACCGGAAGGCCCGGCCCTCGGCAAGGGCGCGCATGCCGGAACTGGTATCCTCGAAGCCGCTGAAGGGGGTCACCTCGGCCGACAGATAGAAGCCGCGCTTGGCGTTGTTCTGATCCTCTCGACGGTCCCAGATCACGTCCATCGGCAGGGCCAGGACCTTGAAGTCGGTGCGCCCGTTGGCATCGAAGACGCGCGAATACTGATATTCCAGCGCCGCGTCGGCGGTCAGGCGGTCGCTGAAGATGTGGTTCAGACCGAAACCCAGGGTGGCCAGATCCTCGTCGTAATCCTCCTCGCGCATCTGCGCGACCTCGGCCTCGACATAGGCGGTGGTATCGGCGGTGATCGTGGCGGGGCGTTCCAGGCGGACGGTCAACTCGTCGTCGCGGTCGCTGGTTTCCGACCCGATATCCTTGATGCGCCCATCGATGCGCAGGCGTTCGCCCCCGCCCAGCAGGTTGCGGTGCATCCAATAGGCCGACACCAGCGCCCCGTCGATGGTCGAGATCTCGAACCCCGCGCCGATGCGGCGGGGCGCCTGTTCGACCACCGCCAGATCCACGTCCAGCGTGTCGCCGGGGCTGAGGGTCTCGGCCTCCTGCAAAGTGATGGCGGAAAAGACGCCGGTGCGGCGCAGGCGCTGGCGGACGGTCTCCAGCTCTTCGGGGTCGAAACGCTCTCCCTCGGGGAAACCGGCGATCTTGCGCAGGCGGCGTTCGTTCAGGCGCTGGTTGCCGCTGACGGCCATGCGCCCGAAGGTGACGGCGGGGCCGGGCGACAGGGCGATGCGGCTGTCGACCTGATCGGCGTCGTGATCGGCCACGATCTGCTGGTCGGCGATGTCGGCCTTGGCATGGCCATAGGCGCGCCAGCCGTCGACCCCGGCCAACGCCGTGCTGCGCATGACGCCGGTGCCCGCGACTTCGCCCACGGCGTATTCGGTCGGGATGTCGGTTTCGGGGGCCACCGGGGCGATCTGGGCGCGCGAGAAGCGGAAGACCGGGCCGGGATCGACGGTCACGACGACACGGGACACCTGGGCGGGCGCGTCCAGGGGCGCCACCTCGGCGGCCTCGACCCCATCCAGGGTGATGGTCACGGCGCCATCGTAGAACCCCTGATCGTACAGCAGGCCCAGGATGCGGGCGTAATCGCCGCGCGCAGCCGCCAGCACGTCCTGTCCGGTGGTGCGATCCTCGTTCAGCGCGCCGGTCAGCAGCAGCGACTGGCGGATCTGGCGGGTCAGCCCCTCGTCCCCGCCGGCGACCTGCACGTCCAGCGCGACGGGCCCCTCGGATTCGCTGCTGCCGCCGAACAGGCCCGAGAACGGGGAGCTGCTTTGCGCCATCGCGGCACCCGCCACGCCAAGCGCCGTCCCTGCCACCAGGATCGCCCTAAGATATGCCCGCATCGCCTGCCCCGTCTTTTTGCTTGCGGCAATTCAAACAGGATCGACGGGGCGAATCCAGCAATCTTTGGGGATTTTCCCGGATTGGCAGTTAACCTTTGCGGGACCGGCGAAGCCTAGCTCAGGGCCGCCAGGCAGCCGTGCAGCGCCGCCATGTCGTCACGGATCAGAAAGACCGGCGTGTTTTCAGGGATATGGCGCATGTGGCTTTCCGCCAGGAAGGCCGGTTCGAACAGCGCCATCCGGTCGGCGATGCTGCGGCCCACGCTGCCGGCCAGGAACAGCCCCTCCAGCGGCATGAAGCGCAGCGACAGTTCGCGGCACAACAGCCCGACCAGTTCGGCGAACAGGTCATAGGTCGCGACGGCCGCCGGATCGCCCGCCTCGGCGGCGCGGGCGACGTCCTCGCTGCGCATGGGGGCGGTGCCGGTCATCGCGGCGTGCAGGCGCGACAGGCCGCGGCCCGCGAACGTCTCCTCGGTCGAGAAGAAGCCGGCCGCGGCGTCGGTGCCGACGCGGTCCTGCAGGCGGGCCATGATGTTGGCGGGCAGATGGGTGTGCCCCTCCTCGGCCTCGAGGACGGTGATCGCGCCGCCGGGCAGCACGCGCACCGCGCAGACGTTGAAGCCGGTGCCCAGGCCCACGACCAGCGCCTGCCCGTTACGGGCGCGGGTCACGGGGGCCGCGCGCAGCGTGCCCAGCTGTTCGCCCGCCAGCGACGGGGTGGAATAGCCAAGCGCCGACAGGTCGTTGATCAGCCGCACCTGGTCGGCATCGGTCAGCCGCGCCAGGTTGTCCTCGTCAAAGGACCAGTCGCGGTTGGTCAGCCGCGCGCGTCCGCCGCTGACCGGTCCCGCCACGGCGATGCACATGGACGAGATGTTGGGCTGGTGCTGTTCCGCCATGAACTGGCGCACCACGTCGTCGAAGCTGGCAAAGTCGTCGCCCTTGAAGCGGGTGACCGTGCCGGCGTCGATGGACCCGTTGCGCGCGATCGCCATCCGCGCATTGGTTCCGCCCACATCGCCCAGAAGCATCGCCATGCTGTCACCCCTTCTCAGTTCAGCCGTTCCCCGTCCTTAGGCGAGAAGTACGACACTTTCGAGAGGTCGAATGCCAGCGGAAACGGCTGGCGCGCCCGGACGGCGCTTTCCGCGCGCAGCCGCGCGGTGACAGCCTTGCCGCCCAGATGGGTGACGGCGAAGGTGTCGGCACCCGCCGGCTCGACGATCTCGATCATCACGTCGCCGCCTGCACCCTGCGCGGTTCCGGGCAGATGGGCGTTGCCCGTCGCCTCGTGGATGTCCTCGGGGCGCACGCCCAGGACGATCTGGTCGGGCAGGTCGCGGGCCACCGGGTCGGTGATGACCAGCGGCGTGTCGCCGGGGCGGTCGATCTCGATCCGGGTCTGGCCCGCCTCGGACCGGACGCGGGCCGGGATCAGGTTCATCGCCGGGCTGCCCATGAAATCGGCCACGAACATGTTGGCGGGCTTGTTGTAGATCTCGGCCGGGGTGCCGATCTGCTGGATCACGCCGCCCTTCATGACGACGATCTTGGTGGCCAGCGTCATCGCCTCGATCTGGTCATGGGTGACATAGACGATGGATGCGTTCAGGTCCTGGTGCAGCTTCTTGATCTCGGTCCGCATGGACACGCGCAGCTTCGCGTCCAGGTTGGACAGCGGTTCGTCGAACAGGAACAGCGCGGGGTCGCGGACCAGGGCGCGACCCATGGCGACGCGCTGGCGCTGGCCGCCCGACAGCTGGCCCGGCTTGCGGTCCAGAAGCGGCTCGATCTGCAGCTGGCGCGACACCTCGGCCAGCTTGGTGGCCTGGGTCGCCTTGTCGACGCCGCGCACCTTCATGCCGAAGGTGATGTTCTTGGCGACCGACATCGTCGGGTAGAGCGCGTAGGACTGGAACACCATCGCGATGTCGCGGTCCTTGGGGCTGACGCCCGTCACGTCGCGGTCGGCGATGCGGATGGCGCCGCCGGTGATCGGCTCCAGCCCCGCGATGCAGTTCAGCAGCGTGGACTTGCCGCAGCCCGACGGGCCGACCAGCACCAGGAAGTCGCCCTCGTCGATGCTGATGTTGATGTCGTGCAGAATATGGGTGTCGCCATAGGCTTTCTGCAGGTGGTCGATTTCCAGAATGGGCATGGCTTATCCCTTGACGCTGCCGGCGGTCAGGCCGCGGATGAAGTATTTGCCGGCGACGACATAGACCAGCAGCGTGGGCAGGGCGGCGATGATCGCCGCGGCCATGTCCACGTTGTAGGCTTTTACGCCGGTGGTGGAGTTGACGATGTTGTTCAGGGCAACGGTCACGGGCTGCGACCCGGCCCCGCTGAAGCTGACGCCGAACAGGAAGTCGTTCCAGATCTGCGTGAACTGCCAGATGACCGACACGGTGATGATCGGCAGCGAGATCGGCAGGAAGATCGACCAGAAGATGCGGAAGAACCCTGCCCCGTCGACCTTGGCCGCGCGCACCAGTTCCTGCGGGATGGTGACATAGTAGTTGCGGAAGAACAGCGTGGTGAAGCCCAGGCCATAGATCACGTGGACGAAGATCAGCCCCGGGATGGTGCCCGCAAGACCCATCAGGCCCAGCATCTGCGCCATCGGCAGCAGCACCACCTGGAACGGGATGAAGCAGCCGAACAGGATCGCGGCAAAGAACAGGTTCGCGCCGCGGAACCGCCACTGGGCGAAGACATAGCCGTTCAGCGCGCCGATGATGGTCGAGATCATCACCGCGGGCACGGCCATCAGGACGCTGTTCCAGAAGAACGGGCGCAGGCCCTCGCACTGGGTGCCGGCGCAGGCGGACGACCAGGCCTCGGCCCAGGGGGCGAAGGTGATCTCTCGCGGCAGGGCCAGCAGGCTGCCGGTGCGGATCTCCTCCAAGGATTTCAGCGATGTCGTCAGCATGACGAACAGCGGCATCAGATAGAACAGGGCGAACAGGATCAGGATCCCGTACAGGCCCCACCGCAGCACGGTCTTACTTGTCATGGCGCGGCCTCAATTCGCTGTAGAGATAGGGAACCACGATGGCGAAGATGACCATCATCATGATCATGGCGCTGGATGCCGCCTGCCCCAGGTCGCCGCGCGAAAACGCCATGGCGTACATGTAGGTCGCGGGCAGGTCGGTGGCATAGCCGGGTCCGCCGCCAGTCAGCGCGATGACCAGGTCGAACGCCTTGATCGCCAGGTGCGCCAGCACGATGAAGGCCGACAGGAAGATCGGCGCCATCGTCGGGATGATGATCGCGGAATAGATGCGGTGCGTGGGAATGCCGTCGACCTGGGCCGCGCGGATGATCTCGGTGTCCACCGAGCGCAGTCCGGCCAGGAACAGCGCCATCACGAACCCGGATGCCTGCCAGACGGCCGCCAGCACGACGGTATAGATCGCCATTTCGGGCTTGATCAGCCAGTCGAAGGTGAAATTCTCGAACCCCCAGCCGCGGATCGCCTGCTGGATGCCCAGGCCCGGGTTCAGGATCCATTTCCAGGCGGTGCCCGTCACGATCAGCGACAGCGCCATGGGATAGAGATAGATGGTGCGCAGGACGCCCTCGGCCCGGATCTTCTGGTCCAGGAAGATCGCCAGCATCAGCCCGATCGCCATCGAGATGACGATGAACAGGGCGCCGAAGATGAACAGGTTGTTCATCGCCACGTCCCAGCGGGGGGCGTCGAACAGCCGCTGATATTGCGTGATACCGTCCAGTTCATAGCGCGGCATCAGCCGCGAGCGGGTGAAGCTGATCCAGGCCGTCCAGGCGATGAAGCCATAGACAAAGACCAGGATCGCCACGAAGGACGGCGCCAAGACGACCTTGGGCACGTTGCGTTCAAGCCATTCCATTTCCGGTAAACCCCCAAAGAAAAACCCCGCGCCCGCGATCCGGGGCGCGGGGTCGTCAGGCCGTGATCACATCGCGTTGGCGACGGCGTCGGCCAGTTGCGCCACGGCGTCGTCCGACGACATGTCGCTGTTGAAATGCGCGGTCACCACGTCGGTGATCGCACCGGCCGGCGCGCCGCGCAGTGCCATGCCATGCGCATAGCTGGGCAGCAGGGAGCCGTTTTCCGCATCCGCGGTCATGTCGGCGTTCGACTGCTTGGCGCAGTCGTCGAAGTCGTCCAGCGCCACGTCGGTGCGGGCCGGGATCGAGCCCTTGTTCAGGTTGAACGTCTTCTGGAAGTCCGGGCCCATGATCAGGCTGGCCAGAAGGGCCTGGCCCTGCTGCTTGTCCTCGCCGTCCAGCTCGAAGAAGGCGAAGCTGTCGACGTTGTAGAGGAAGCCCTCGCCCGGGGTGGGCGCGCAGACGAAGTCGACGCCCGGCTGCTTGCCGGCGGCCAGGAACTCTCCCTTGGCCCAGTCGCCCATGATCTGGAAGGCGGCCTCGTTGTTCATGACCATGGCCGTGGCCAGGTTCCAGTCACGACCCGAGAAGTTGTCGTCGACAAAGCCGCGGATGGTCCGCATCTGGTCGAAGACCTGCTTCATCGTGTCCGAGGTCAGCGCCTCGGGGTCCAGATCGACCAGCGCCTGCTGATAGAATTCCGGCCCGCCCAGGCCCAGAACGACCGTCTCGAAGATGGTCGCGTCCTGCCAGTTCTGACCGCCATGGGCCAGGGGCGTGATGCCCGCGGCCTGCAGCTTTTCGGCCGCGGCGTTGAACTCTTCCCAGGTCGTCGGCATCTCGATGCCGTTCTCGTCCAGGATCTGCTTGTTCCCCCAGATCCAGTTCACGCGGTGGACGTTCACCGGTGCGGCGCACCACTGGTCCTCGCACTTCATGTGGGCGGCGATCTGCGCGGGCAGCACGTCCGCCCAGCCGTTCTCCTCGGCAACGGTGCCGATGTCGGCCAGGCCGGTCTCTTCGTACCATTCCTGGATCGCGGGGCCCTTCAGCTGCACGGCGGTCGGCGCGTTGCCGGCCAGCACACGGGCGCGCAGCGCCGTCATCGCGGCGTCACCGCCGCCGCCGGCCACGGGCATGTCGGTCCAGGTGCCGCCCTCGGCCGCGAACTGCTCCTGCAGGACGGCGACCGATTTCGCCTCGCCGCCGGATGTCCACCAGTGCAGCACCTCTGCGGTGGGTTCGGCCATCGCCGGCGCAGCCAGCATCACGGCGGTCGAAGCCGCCAGAACGGATTTGATGTTCATGGATCCTCCCAGATCTATCCCGCGCGGATTCGGTGATCCGCGTGTGGGTCGATCATGCCGCAAGCCCAGTCATGTCCGCAACGCAGTGCAGCCATGCGTCCAGCAGTTTTCGCAGCGTTACGTTACAAACTGTTACGTAACCCCTCCCTGCGATGCTAGATCACGGATCGGAGGACCGTTGATGAGCCTGCACCGCCTTCTGCTGGTCGAGGATGACGCCGACATGGCCGCCATGCTGGCCGCCTATCTGCAGCGCCACGGCCTGCACGTGACGCGCGCCGACAGCCGCGCGACCGCACTGGCCGCGCTGCGCGGCGGCCGGGTGGACCTGATCCTGCTGGACGTGTCCCTGGGCGATGACGACGGCGTGGCGATCTGCGCCGAGATCCGCGAGGCGCAGGACGTGCCCATCATCATGGTCAGCGCCCTGTCCGCCGACCACCAGCGCATGGCCGGCTACGAGGTCGGTGCGGACGACTATATCGCCAAGCCCTTCAACCCCGACCTGCTGCTGGCGCGCATCCGGGCGGTGCTGCGCCGCGCGGGCCGCGCGCCCAGCCTGTCGCACCGCAAGCGCGACAGCGTGCTGCGGTTCGCGGGCTGGCGCTATGACGCGCGGCGCGACGAGGTGACCGCCCCCGGCGGCTGGCAGGTCAGCCTGTCGTCACGCGAAACCGCGCTGCTGCGGGTGTTCCTGGCCAATCCGCTGATCCCCCTGACCCGCGACGAGATCGCCGCCGCGCTGGACGACGACGAGGCGGCCGAGGGGCGCGCGATCGACATGCTGGTCGGCCGCCTGCGCCAGAAGACCGACCCGGCGCTGATCCGGACCGAACGCGGGCTGGGCTATGTGCTGTCGGCCGAGGTCGCGCGTGACGCTGACTGACCGCCTGTCGCTGCGGGTGATGGCAAGCCTGTGGGTCGTGCTGGCGATGCTGGCGGGCGGCGGGTCGGTCTGGCTGTGGACCGCCAGCGACGCGGCCTGGGACGCGCATCTGAACCGCGCCTATATCGCCGGTCTGGCGCTGGCCGACAGCCTGGAGGCGGGCAGCGCCCTGCCCCAGGGCCTGTCCCAGGTCCAGCTGCGCGCCGCGCCCGACCTGCCGCCCGGCTGGCGGCAGACGGTGATCACCCTGACCGGCGGCGGCAGGCCCGACCTGTCGCAGGGCGCGCGGCTGTCGGTGCGCATCCAGTCGCCCGACCTGACCTATCCCGCGGCCGAGGTGCAGTCCGTCGGCGGCGGCAGCCAGGCCGCGGGCCTGGCCTCGATCACACGCACCCTGGCGCGGTTCTGCAGCGAGCCGCGGCTGTTCGTGCAGCAGGACACCGGCCCATGGATCCGCGTGGACGGTGCGCCCGTCTGGGGCTGCCAGGCCGCGCCGCCCGACCGCCGCCTTCTGGCCGGGGCGCTGGCCCTGGGGGCGCTGGCCCTGCTGCTGGGCTGGGTGGCGGGGGTCGCGGGGGCGTTCACCGCCTTTGCGGCCGCGCTGCGCGATCACCGCGCCCGCACCGCCGCCCTGCCCGTCGGCGGCGTGATCGAGCTGCGCCAGACCGCCGAGGCCGTGAACGCCTATGTCGCACAGGACCGCGCCGCGCTCGAGAACCGGGCCCTGGTCCTGTCGGGGGTCAGCCACGACCTGGGCACCCCCGCCACCCGTCTGCGCCTGCGCAGCGCGATGATCGAGGATGCCGCCCTGCGCGACCGCCTGGACCGCGACATCGACGAGATGACGACGATGATCGACGGCGTCCTGACCTATACCCGCGCCGAGATCGGGGCCGAACCGTTCCGCCAGCTGTCCCTGACATCCCTGGCCGAGGCGGTCGTGGCCGATTACCAGGACGTGGGCCTGCCCGTGACGCTGCGCCAGTCATCGCTGCCTCCTGCCCGCGCCGGCACGCTGTTTTCACGAACCACCAGCCGTCCGACGGTGGACAGCCACGCCCTGCTGATGCGCGGCCAGCCCACCGCGCTGCGCCGCGCGTTGTCCAACCTCATCGACAACGCGTTGAAATACGGGCGCGAGGCGCAGGTGCTGACCGGCGGCGACGCGGACGAGGCCTGGATCTCGGTCACCGACCGCGGATCGGTCCTGACCGAGGACGACCTGGCGCGCCTGACCGGGGCCTTTCAGCGCGGAGAGAATGCCGGCACCGCCAGCGGCGTCGGGCTGGGCCTGGCCATCGTGTCGACCATCGCCGCGCAGCATGGCGGACGGCTGGAATTCCACCGCGCGCCGCAGGGGCTGGAGGCCCGCCTGGCACTGGCGCGCAGCTGGGCGTAAGACGGGCCGACGGAACTCTTGCGAACAAAACCGCGTTTTGTTGGGGAATTCGCAAGAAAGGCTATCATCATGACCCGTGCAGACCGCATCACCCGCCTTGGCTGCGCCGGCGTCGTGGCGCTGCTCAGCGTCACGCCGGCATTGTCGGCCAGCCCCAACCAGCCGGTTCAGGGCTGGAGCGCGATGCAGGGCATCGAGCCTGCCGCCCTGCTGGAGGACATCCAGACCATGCCGGTTTCGGAAATGGCCGTCGACGACCAGCCCTATTGCGCCGATGATGCGGAAATCGCCGCGACGCTGGAACAGGATTTCGCGGAACATCCCGTCGACATGACCGGCGTGCAAGGCACGCAGCTGTGGGGGTCCGATCAGCTGGGGACATGGACACTGGTCGCGCCGCGCGATGATCAGACCAGCTGCATCATCGCCAGCGGCATCGGCTTCAGCGATGACCGCAGCACGCAGGCCTATTTCCAGGTCGCAGGGCTGTAATCAGCCCACGCGACGCAGGAAGGCCCGTGTGCGGTCGTCCTGCGGGTTGCCGAAAATCTGCGCGGGCGGCCCCTGTTCCACGATGCGCCCACCTTCCATGAAGACCACCCTGTCCGCGATTTCGCGGGCAAACTGCATTTCATGGGTCACGATCAGCATGGTCTGGCGTCCGTCGGCGATGCGGCGGATCAGGTCCAGAACCTCGCCCACCCATTCGGGGTCCAACGCGCTGGTCGGTTCGTCGAACAGCATCAGGTCCGCGTCCAACGCCATTGCGCGACCGATACCGACGCGCTGCTGCTGACCGCCGGACATGGCCGCCGGATAGCTGTCGCCCCGATCCGCCAAGCCGATCTGAGCCAGAATGTCATCCGCCCGCGCCCGCGCCTTGTCGGCGGGCCATCCGCGCACGGTGGTCAGCCCCTCGGTGATGTTCCCGCGGGCGGTCTTGTTGGCGAACAGCGCATAGTTTTGGAACACGAACCCCGTCCGCCGCCGCAGGCCCAGGATCTGCGCCTTGGTCGCGCGTGCGGCATCGACCGTCACGTCGCCCATGCGGATCGTGCCCTGATCGGGCGTGTCCAGCCAGTTCATGCAGCGCAGCAGGGTCGATTTTCCTGTCCCGGACGGCCCGATGATCGCCACGCGTTCCCCCGGCTCCAGGCACAGGTCGATGCCGTCCAAGACGGTGTTGTCGCCAAAGCGCTTGACGAGTCCGGTGATCTCGATCTGACAGCTCATCGCGCGACGGCCTTTCCAAGGCTGGATTCCAGCCGGCGCTGGCCGACCGACAGGGTTTCGACGATCACCCAATAGAACAGCGCGACCACCAGGAACGCCTCCAGGTACAGAAAGCTGCCTGCGGCCTCCTTCTGGGCGGCGCCCATCATCTCGGTCACCCCCAAGGTGAAGGCCAGCGAGGTGCTTTTGATCATGTCGATGAAATAGTTCATCAGCGTCGGCGCCGCGGTCCGCGCGGCCTGGGGCAGGATGATCCGGCGCAGAAGCTGTCCTTGGGTCATGCCGATGGAGGCTGCGGCCTCCCACTGGCTGCGGTCGACGCCCAGGATGGCGCCGCGGATGCTTTCGGCCATATAGGCCGAGAAATGCAGCGTCAGGCCGATGATCGCGGCGGTGACGCCGTCGATGCCGGTCATCGCCGGCACGATCTGGGGCAGGCCGAAATAGAAAAGGAACAGCTGCACCAGCAGCGGCGTGCCGCGGAAGAAGCTGATGAACACCGCCACGATGCGGTCCAGGACCGGCACGCGCAGCACGCGTACGATGGCCAGCGCCGACCCCAGGGTCAGCGCCGCCACCATCGCGACGATCGCCATGAACAGCGTCAGCGGCACATAGCCGGCGATGACCGGGACCAGGTCCCACATGTAGGCGGTGTCCAGAGGCCGCATGTTACTGGGACACGGGCTGCGTCACGTCGGCATCCAGCCATTTCTGAGAGATTTCGGCCAGGGTGCCGTCCTCCTTCAGGGTGGTGATGGCCGCGTCAACGCGGTCGCGCAGCGCCTGACCGGCCTCGTCGTTGCGGAAGGGCAGGGCGTTCCTGATCTCCGAGAAGGGCTCTCCGGCCAGTTCCAGCGGGAGCGGGCTCTGGGCGATCACCTGGGCCGAGGACACGCGGTCCATGACGAAGGCATCGACCCGGCCCAGCGCCGTGTCCTGTTCGATGTTGCTTTCATAGGTGCGGATGTCGATCTGGTCGGCATTGGGCAGTTCGCGCAGCAGCTGTTCGAAGTTCGATCCCAGGTTCACCGCGACGGTCTTGCCGTCCAGGCTGTCCGGCCCCTCGATCGCGGCCGGGTTGCCCTCGCGCGTGACGATCTGGGCGCCGTCATAGACATAGGGCTGGGTAAAGGCGAATGCCGCCTCGCGTTCGGGGGTGATGGTGATCTGGTTGGCGATGGTGTCGATGCGGTTCGATTCCAGCGCGCCGATCAGGCCCGAAAAGGACATCGTGACGAATTCGACCTCGTCGCCGGTCTCTTCGGCGATGGCGTTCAGGAAATCCACCTCGAAGCCCTGCAGTTCATCCGCACGGGTGAAGGTAAAGGGGAAATAGCCGCCGGACATGCCGACGCGGATCGTGTCGGCCGCGGCGGGCAGGGCGGTGGTCAGGGCAAGGGCGGCGGTCAGGACAAGCGTGCGCACGGGAAATCTCCATAGGTTCTTGGACGTTACCTGCGATCTGGCAATGCGATCCGCAAGCGGGGCGGTGGCAGAAAAGGACAAAGATGCGGCAGGCCGCAGCACCGCGGAACAAGCCCTGCTGGCGCAACGGCGGGCGGGGAACTTCGTTCCATGACGGGTCCGGGGACCGCGATCAAGCGCGCGAAGGCCGCGTCATCGCCTTGATCGTGGCGACATGGGCGGGGTCGGCGGCCAGGGCATCGGTGGCCAGGGCGCGCGCGGCGTCCATCAGGTCGGGCGCAGGCAGGATGCGGTCGACCAGGCCCCAGGCCAGCGCCTCGGGCGCGTCGATCCGGGCGCCGGCCATCAGGATCATCCGCGCCCGCGCGGGCCCCACCAGCGCCACGAGGCGCGCCGGGTCGCTTGGCTGCGGCAGAAAGCCCAGCCGCATCACCGGATAGAAGAACCTTGCATCGGGCACCGCCAGGCGGATGTCGCAGGCCAGCGCCATTCCGAAGGCGCCCCCGGCCAGCGACCCGTTCAGCGCGGCGACGGTCAGGCAGGGCAGGGCGGCCAGCGCGGCGGACAGATCCTCCCATTCAGGGGCCGTGGCCAGGCCGGCGCGGGCCTGGTCCAGGTCCGCGCCGGCCGAAAAGACCCGGCCCGCCCCGGTCAGGATCAGCGCCCGCGCGCCGCCGTCCAAGGCCTGCGCCACACCCGCGCGCAGGTCGCGCAGCATGTCGGCGGTCAGGGCGTTCGCCTTGTCGGGGCGGTCGATCGTCAGCAGGGACAGGCCGTCCCGGTGGTGGCTGCGGATCACGACTTGTTCCCTTTCCCTTTCGGCGGCACTGTGTCAGGAATCCCCCCGATTTCAGGTTTGCGAAAGGTATCCGCCATGAACCGTCCCCTTGCAACCTCGGCGCTTGCGCTGATCCTGGGCGCGGGCCCGGCCCTTGCAGACGTCACCCCCGCCGAAGTCTGGCAGAGCCTGCAGGACAGCTATGAACAGATGGGCTATGCGGTCCAGGTCGGGTCCGAGGATGCCTCGGACGAAGCGATCACCCTGACCGACGTGGTCCTGACCGTCGACGGAGAGGCCGATGCCCCGGACATGGTCCTGACCCTGCCCGAAATCGTGCTGACCGCGGTCGGCGACGGCACCGTGCGGTCGGTCGTGGGCGGCCAGATGACGCTGGAGAGCAGCGCCGTGCCCGAGGGCGACGACGAGGCCGTGGGCTTTTCCATGACCATGGACGCCCCCGGCAACGAGACGATCAGCTCGGGCACGCCCGAAGCGCTGACCCATGACGTGACCATGCCCACGCTGACCATGTCGGGCCGCGCGCTGGACGACCGGAACGAGGTTCCGCTGACCGCCACGCTGACCGGCGTCACCGGCAGCCAGACCGTCACCACCGCCGCCGACGGCGCCAGCACCCAGACCTTCGAGGGTCGCGCCGATGCGCTGGAGGCGCAGATCACCGCCTCGGGGCCGTCGATTGCCGCCACAGATGCGCCTGAAACCGAGACCGCGCCCGACGCCACCGACGCGCCGGAGACATCCGAGGCACCCGACGCCCCGGCCGCCACCGCAGAGACCGACGATTTCCAGGCCACGATCACCATCGCCGACCTGACCATGCAGGGCGACGGCACCAGCCCTGCGGGCGAGGTCAACTTTGGCAGCCAGCCCACGCAGGCGCTGCAGGCGGGCTTTGGCGGCAAGGGCAGCTTTGCGATGGGCGCGACCAGCGGCAGCTTCACCGCCAGCACCCTGACCGCGGATGGCAGCCGCAACGATTCCGAAGGCAGCTTCCAGGCGGCAAGCGGCACGCTGGCCGTCGGCATCTCCAAGGACGGCCTGTCCTATGAAGGCGGGCTGACGGACATGACGACCAACCTGACCGCCACGGACATGCCCTTCCCGATCGCCTATGGCGCGGCGGAGAACCGGTTCCGGCTGGCCATGCCGATCGTGGCATCCGACCAGGAACAGCCCTTTGCGCTGACCTATGTCCTGGACGGGCTGACGCTGGACGACGCGATCTGGCAGGCGCTGGACCCCGAGGCGGCGCTGCCGCGCGATCCGGCCAGCCTGACCATCGACCTGGAAGGGACGGCGCTGCTGACGCAGAACTTCATGGATCCCGACTTTCCGCAGCCGGTGGAGCCGGGTCCGGACGGCGCCGCGCCCATGCCCCTGCAGCCGCGCAGCCTGACCATCAAGGAACTGGCCCTGGACGCCGTGGGCGCCACCGCCGACCTGTCCGGTGCGCTGACCTTCGGCGAGGATCCCAGCCAGCCCCTGGGCAAGATCGAGGGCACGTTTGGTGGCATCAACGGCCTGCTGGACACGCTGGTCGCGATGGGCGTTGTGCCGCAGGAGCAGCTGATGGGTCCGCGCATGATGATGGCGATGTTCGCCCGCCCGGTCGAGGGCAACCCCGACCAGCTGCAGACCGAGATCGAGTTCCGCGAGGGTGGCGCGATCTTTGCCAACGGCCAGCAGATCCAGTGATCCGCATCCCTTGACAGCGGGCCGGGGCATCCGTCCCGGCCTGATCCTTTCGCCTGTGAGGCCCGCATGACCGACGCCGCCGACCCCCTTCGCCTTCAGCGCCTGTCCGAGGCGCTGATCGATGCCGCGCGCCGTGCCGGGGCCGACCAGGCCGACGCGCTGGCCGTCGACGGGCGGTCCGTCAGCATCGACATGCGGGCCCGCGCGCTGGAACAGGCCGAACGCGCCGAAGGGCTGGAGATCGGGCTGCGCGTGCTGGTGGGCGGGCGCCAGGCGGCGGTGTCGTCGTCCGACCACCGCGACGCCGCCATCGTCGAGATGGCCGCCCGCGCCGTCGCCATGGCGCGCGAGGCGCCGGTGGACGATCATCTGGGCCTGGCCGATCCCGGCCAGCTGGCGCGCCATCGCGACGCCGCCGGCTTGGAACTGGCCGAGGACGCGCCGGAACCCGAACCCCAGCACCTGCAGGACCTGGCACAGCGCGCCGAGGCCGCGGCGCTGGACGTGGCGGGGATCTCTCAGGTCGAGGCGGCCAATGCCAGCTACAGCCAGCGGCGCATGTGGCTGGCCGCGTCGAACGGGTTTTCGGGCGGCTATGCCCGGACCGGGCATTCGCTGTCGGTCGTGGCGATCACCGGCGAGGGGCTGCGGATGGAGCGCGATTATGCGGGCGAATCCCGCACCTTCGCTGCCGACCTGCCCACCCCCGAGGAGATCGGCGCCCTGGCCGCGGAACGCACGCTGGCCCGCGCAGGCGGGCGCAAGCCGCCGACGGGCGCCTATCCCATCCTTTATGACCGCCGCGTGTCGGCCTCGCTGATCGGCCATCTGCTGTCGGCGGTGAACGGGTCGTCCATCGCGCGCGGGGCCAGCTGGATGCGGCGCGACCTGGGCCAGCCCGTCCTGCCCGCCGGCATGGACCTGGCGGAGGATCCGCTGCGCCCGCGCTATCCCTCGTCGCGCCCCTTCGATGCCGAGGGACTGCCCACGCGGGCGCGGATGATCGTGGCCGACGGCGTGCTGCAGGGCTGGACGCTGGACCTGGCCACGGCGCGCAAGCTGGGCATGGACAGCACCGCATCGGCGGCGCGGGGGCTGGCCTCCAGCCCGTCCCCCAGCCACAGCAACGTCATCCTGACGCCGGGTCGCGTCAGCCGCCAGGACCTGATCGAACGGATGGGCACCGGCCTGATCGTGACGTCGATGCTGGGGGCGTCGGTGAATGGCACCACGGGCGATTATTCCCGCGGCGCGGCCGGGTTCTGGGTTCAGGATGGCCGCATCGCCTGGCCGGTGAACGAATGCACCATCGCGGGCAACCTGCGCGACATGCTGATGACGCTGGAGGCCGCCGACGACGCCCTGCCGTGGCGCGGAACCGAGGTGCCCAGCCTGCTGGTCCAGGGCATGACCGTTGCCGGGGGCTGAGGCCGACCTGGACCTGCTGACCGCCGCCGCGCGGGACGCGGGGCGGATCGCCCTGCAGTTCTGGCGGCGCGATCCGCAGGCCTGGGACAAGGGCGGTGGCGCGGGCCCGGTGACCGAGGCCGACCTGGCGGTCAACGACGCCCTGCACGCGACCCTGACCGCCGCGCGCCCCGATTACGGCTGGCTGTCCGAGGAATCAGAGGCCGACCCCGCCCGCCTTGACGCCGAACATTGCTTCATCATCGACCCGATCGACGGCACCCGCGCCTTCATCGACGGGCAGGAGGGGTTTTCCCATTCGCTGGCCGTGGCACGGGGCGACCGGATCGTGGCCGCGGTCGTCCACCTGCCGGTGCTGGACCTGACCTATGCCGCCCATGTCGACGGCCCCGCCACGCTGAACGGCGCCCCCATCGCCCCGACCGATGCAGCGATCGAGGGCGCACGGGTGCTGACCTATCGCGCGGTGGCCGATGCGCCGAACTGGCACAGCGGCATGCCCGGATTTCGGCGCGAGTTCCGGTCTTCGCTGGCGTGGCGGCTGTGCCTTGCGGCCGAGGGACGGTTCGACGCGGCGCTGTCGCTGCGCGCGGCGTGGGAATGGGACATCGCCGCCGGGGCGCTGATCGCGGAACGCGCGGGCGCCCGCGTGACCGACCGGCGGGGCCAGCCGATGCGGTTCAACAGCGAGGCCGCGCAGGTGGACGGGCTGATCGTGGCGGGCTCGCGCCTGCACGGCGCGCTGCTGGCCGCGCTGCGCTAGATCAGCCGTGATCCCGCGACCTGCAGCAGGCCCAGCCTGCGCAGGCTGTCCACCGGATATCCGTCGCTGCCCATCAGGTCCAGGCTGAAATCCGGCTCCAGCCTGCGCAGGGCCAGCAGGGCGCGGACGGTGCCTTCCTCGTCGCGCTGCGCGTATCGCAGGGCGGCCAGGAAGCGCAGGGCAGGGCGGTTGTCGGGGGCAAAGCGGTGCACGGCCTCCAGGTGGCGGGTGGCGGCGGACAGATCGCCCGCGCGCATCATCGCCACCCCGATTCCCAAGTGCCAATTGGCGGGGTTCAGGCTGGACAGCGCCTGGTCCAGCCCGGCCCGCGCCTGCGCCGCGGAATCGGCAAAGCGGTCGACACCGGCCAGCGCGCGGGAATGGGCCAGCCGCGCCAGGGGGTTGCCCGGATCGGCCAGCACGGCCTGGCGCGACAGGTCGAAGGCGATCTGGTCGCGGTCCAGATAGGCCTCGACCACCGATTGCACGGCCAAGGCGGTGGCGTGGAAGGGCGCGGCCCGACGGGCGCGGGCGGCAAGCTCTGCCGCCTCGGCGATCGCCTGGCGGGGATCGGGGGTCAGACGTTCAAAGGCGTGGGTCGTGCGGATCCAGGCGCGCAGCGACAGGGTCACCGCCGGGGTGATGCTGTCGCCCAGCTGCGCCAGGACCTGATCGGCGCGCGCCAGACGGGACGCGGAAAAGCTGAACACGTCCGCGAACGAGATTCCCATCGCCGCCCCAAGCGCCCGCCCCTGGTCCAGCACCTGCAGCATCCCCAGGCAACAGCGCGCGGCCAGGTCGTCCAGCCGTCCGTCCAGGCCGGCCAGCGGCGCCGTCAGCCGCTGTGACCACATCACCCGGCCCGACGGCTGGTGGATCAGCCGCACCAGCAGGCTGAAGACGCCGCCCCGCACGTTGGCCATCGACGATACCCGCACATAGGCCCCCCGCGGCGCAGTCCCCGGCGAAAGGACCGCGATGGGCAGCAGGTCTGCGGCCCTGCCCGCGGCCTCGGACAGGATCATCGTGGCAAGCACCATCGCGTCCTGCCCGATGGACACCGGATCGGACAGCAGCAGGTCGGGCAGCGCATCCGCCGTGGCGACCTGGGGCGTACGGGCGGCCGCGGTCTGGCGCGCATCGCGCAGCCAGTCCTCGAACTCCGGGTCGGGGATGTCCAGGTCGGCCGCGAATTCGGGCACCTGGCCGTCTGGACCGGGACGGGCGGCCAGATCCACCTGCACCCGGTCGGGGTCCAGCCCGACCCAGCCCGGCCCCGTGACCAGCGCGTCGCGGGCGGGGCCAAGGCCCTGGCGGATCTCTCTCAGCAGCTGGCGCAGGCTGGCATTGCCGTGATCGGGGTCGCGGTCGCTGAACAGCAGGTCCTGCAGCCGCGCCCGCGTGACGCGCAGACCCCGGGCCGTGCCCAGAACCGCCAGCGCCCCCCGGGCCCGCATGCCCCGCGGCGTCAGACGGCGGTCGCCCGGGCCGGTCATCTCGACCGGACCGATCAGGTGCAGGGTCAGACGGTCCATGGCGTTGTCCCAAAGGGCGATTTGCAAAAGGTTATCCAATCACGGCTTCGTGTGATAGATTAATCGGGTCACCCGTTCCTGTTTTCCCTGGTGCATCATGTCCCTGTTCCACGCCAAACATGCCAAGCATGCCAAGTCCGACGACATGCCGGACGGCCAGGGGGCGCTTTTGTCCCTTGCCCTGATGCGCACGCGCGATGCGATCGCGGGGATCGAGGATCCGCAGGGCCGGGACGGTTCCCCCGCCATGCTGGCACCGGGTGCGCGGCTGGCGCGGCTGGACCCGGACCACCGCGCCGCAATCCTGTTGGCGGAACTGTCCGAGGACCTGCCCCTGTCGGCCGATGACGGGGTCGCCGGTGCATCATCCGCCAGCCTGCTGTGCCGCCAGGCGGACGGAACCTGCGCCTCGCTGGTGCGGATCGACCGGCCCGATCTGGTGCAGTTCCGCGAGGCTGCGGCGATGGTCGGGCATTACGCCGAACTGCGCCCCGACCGCGCCCCCGAGATCGAGGTCCAGACCCACGGCCTGATGCCGTTCTTTGCCGCGATCCGCCCCCTGGAGGCGTCGCGAAACCCCGCCACGCTGGAGATGCTGGCCCGTGCGATGGACCTGACCACCGCCGCGGTCATGCGTCTCAAGCTTGCGTTGGCATGCCCGCGCCCCACGCAATTCAGCGACCTGATCCAGCCGATGATCGCCTGTCCCAGCCATCCCACCCTGCCCAGCGGTCATGCGACCCAGGCCTTTTGCCTGGCCACGCTGCTGACGCGGCTGGACGACCCACAGGCGCCGCCGCGGGCCGACGACCCGCTGTTCCGACTGGCCTGTCGCATCGCGGTGAACCGGACGGTGGCCGGCGTGCATTTCCCCGCCGACAGCGCCGCGGGGGCGGTGCTGGGGATGCAGCTGGCGCATTACATGCTGGCCCGCGCCGATCCGGCCGCGACCGCCCACGGGGCGCAGTTCGACGGGCGGCTTTATCACGACGGCGGGGCCGTGCGCGATTTCCACTATGGCATCCTGGCCGAAATTCTGAACGACGCCGATCCCGCCACAAGGCTCAGGGGACCTGCACTGACCCCGCGCCCCGCACCGTTATGGGCCACGCTGGTCGCGCGCGCCCGGGACGAACGGGCGGACCAGTGGAGCTGACAGCCATATGGACCACCCCGGGTGCCGCCCCGGCGGGGCTGTCGCCCGCGCTGGTGGAGTGGTGCCGGCGACACCGGGCGCCCCCGCCCACATCCGCGCCCGACCTTCCCACTCTGATGGCGCAGGCGTTCGGGCGGATGGATCGGTCCTGGTTCCTGCCATCCGCGGTCCTGCCCCCGGACGCGGTGAACCGTGACCCGGCCCCTGCGGGCGCCGGTCCGCTGATGGCTGCGGGCGCGCTGCCGGACCCGGACCGTGGCTGCATCATCGCCGTCATCGACGATGCCATTCCGTTCGCACATCAGCACCTGCGCCTGCCGGGGGCGCTGTCGCGGGTGGCGTCGCTGTGGGTCCAGGATGCCCGCGTCGATCCCGACGGTCCGGGCCGCGACCTGCCATGGGGAATCGAGCTGCGGGGCGACAGGATCGGCGGCTGGCTGGCGGGACTGGAATCGGGTGCGATCGCGGCCGAGGATGCGGTTTATCGCAGGGCCGGGGTCGTGGCGATGGACCGCCGCACGACGCACAGCGCGGCCTTTGCCGCGGGTCACGGCGCGGCGGTGGCGCTGTTGGCCGCGGGCTTTGCACCGGACGATCCGCGTGCCCGCAATCATCCGGTGATCGGGGTGACGCTGGCCCCCGGGGTGATCGCGGACACCTCGGCCACGCTGGCCCAGGACCCGCTGCTGGCCGCCATCGTCTTCGTCATCACCCGCGCCCGGATGCTGTGCCGCCAGGTCGAGGCCGCGCATGGCCTGCCCGTGGACAGCGTGCGCCTGCCCGTGGTGCTGAACCTCAGCCTGGGGCTGACGGCGGGGCCGCGCGACGGCACGGGCCTGCTGGAACGTTTCTTGGATGCGCTGGCGACCCATGCGTCCACCGGACTGGGGCCGGTGCATGCGGTGCTGCCGACCGGCAATCATCGCATGGCGCGCCTGCGCGCGACCCTGCGTCCCCAGGGCAGGATCGGATGGCAACTGCCGCCCGACGACGCGACCCAGACCCCGCTGGAGATCTGGGGGCCGGTCCGTCCCTCGCGACCGGACTGGCCCATGCGGATCGGGCTGACGCCGCCCGGCGGGACCGAGGCCCGGACCCACTTTTGCGCCTCGAACCAGTCCAGCACGTTGCGCGACGGGCGGGGGCGCGACCTGGGGCGGGCGTTCTATCGGGTGATGCCGCATCCCGACGGCTGGCGCGAATGCATGACGCTGATCATGGCGCCGACCTGCCCTGCAGCCGTGGGCGACAGCTGGGCGCCGCCCGGCCGGTGGGGGCTGGCGCTGGTGCAGGGGGACGGCGATCACGCGGTATCGGTCCAGCGTGACGACGTCCTGCGCGGTTTCCCGCGAGAGGCGCGGCAAAGCTGGCTGTCCCAGCCCGCCTATGCCGACATGGACGCCCGGGGGTTTCCCGTCCTGCTGGACCCGCGGGCCGCTGGCCCCGCGCGGGTGCAGCGGGCGGACACGGTGAACGCCTATGCGACGGGGCGGCACAGCCTGCGGGTGGGCGCGGTGGACCGGAGCGGGCGGGGGCTGGCCTATGCGTCGTTGATCGGGGTGGCGCAGGGCGGTGATCTCTTGGCCTGCGTGGACCGGTCGCAGGCCTGGCCCGGCATGATCGTGCGCGGCCGCACCAGCGGCAGCTTTGCCATGATGAGCGGCAGCTCGATGGCGGCCCCTCAGGCGACACGCTGGCTGGCCGGACACCTGGCCGACGGGGCGCGGCCCGACAGCCGCGCGGCGATCATCCGGCTGGTGCAGGGGGCGACAGACGTCCCCGTGCCGGTCCTGCCGACCGACCCGCCGCGGGACTGATCCTTTCACGCCGCTTTCACGGCGGCATGCGAATCACGATGCACAGGACGAACGGATCGTCCGCACGGGGGACAGGCGATGAAGGACAAGGACACCGCGGAATTCCAGGACATGCTGGCCGCCCTGCGGATGCTGGGCGCGGACCCGGCGCCCGGCGCGTCGGTCGGGCGGGCGATGGCGCGGATGCAGACCACCGGCACCGCCGACCGGCCCAGCTGGGCCGCGCTGCAGCGGCTGGAGCGTGAGAACGAGCTGTTGATCGATCACGCGGAGATGCTGGCCTGCGCGCTTGGCGCCTGTCCGAACTGTTGGGGCACGCTTGAGGATTGCGAGGAATGCGGCGGCGTCGGGCGGCCCGGCGCCTTCAACCCGGACCGCACCTGCTTTGACCATTTCGTGCTGCCGGTCATCATCCGGGTGCTGGGCCACGGGCCCACCGAGACATCCGGCGCCTGATCCGCGCCGGAAGGGATACCTGCAGGGCCGTCTGTCGTGAGCGGTGTGGTGGTATTGGTGCCCGTCCTGCGGGTGGATCGGCGGAAGGCCGTCTGGGGCGGCCTTCCGCCGATCTTTTTCAGAACAGCGGCGGCAGGTCGAACGGATCGGACGCGGCCGGACGCGTGGTGGCGATGGTCGCCCCCGGCCCCGACAGCGTCGCGATCTGCTGTGCCAGGATCGAGATCGCCTGGCTGGCCGCGGCCGCCGTCGCGGCCGGCCCCTGCGCGGTCATCGGAACGCGGATGTCAAAGCTGCGCGCGTGGTTCGTGCCGCCCCCCGAAAGGCCGTCGTCGGACACGAAATACCGCCCCGACAGGCGATAGGTGGTGTCAGCCTGCGCCAGGGCGCGTTCGACGCGCACCTCCAGGATGCGGGCGGGGGGCTGGGCCAGGGGCCAGGGCTCGCTGATGACGGTGGCGCCGGACACGTCGCTGATCGCGCGGGCCAGCGTCGTGGTGAAGGACCGGGCCGGGTCGTCCGCCCACAGGTTGTCCGAATTGGACCGCACCGCCCCGTCGCCGGTCTGGAACGCGACCTCCTGGTCGGCGGCGTATTCGGGCAGGGACACGTCCTTGAGTTCCGCAGTGCCAAGGCGGTTGGGCACCTGGACCCCGGCCACCGGGGGGTCGATCAGGAAACGCCCGGTCTTTTCCGGATTGGAACAGGCGCCCAGCAGGGACGCCCCGATCAGGGCGGCGATGGGCAGGGCAGGCAGGCGCAGGGCGCGGTGGGGCAGCATCATGTCTATCGTCCCAGAATGAAGGCGCGGGGGTTGCGTTCGATCAGCCGGGCGACCGAGCCGATGGAGGAGGTGGCACGCCGCAGCTCGCGCAGCGCCCCGATCAGTTCGTTGTTGAAGGCCGACCGGTCGCCATAGCTGGCGAACAGCGTGTCGGCCCGCGCCGCGGTGACCTGCAGGCGCTGCAGCAGGTCGGGCAGCTGCTGGACCGACGCCGCGATCTGGTCGGCGGCCTGGCTGGCGCTGTCCAGCGCGTTGTTCAGGCTGCCCACGGCGTTGCCGTCGCGCAGGTCGTCCAGCAGGCCCGTGGCCGATTCCAGCACGTTGGACAGGTTGCGCGGCAGCTGTTCGGCATCCTCGCTGCCCAGCATGGCGCGCAGGTCGGCCAGGATTCCCTCGGCCTGCAGGCTGATCTCGGCAAAGCCGAACTCCTCGACCGAGGCGGCGGCGCTGTCGATCTGTTCGACCATCTCGGGGACGCCCACGGTGGCCTCGGACACGGCGGTGAAGGCGGCGGAGGCCTCGTCCAGCATCCGGGCCAGGGTCTGTCCGCTTTCGGCCTGCCGCAGATCGCCCGTGATGGCGCTGATGTCGGCCAAGGCAACGCTGCCCCCCTCGATCGCCTCGCGCAGCGCACCGGGGATCGCGCGGGTATCCTGCGAGGTCGCCAGCGCGGTGATCCCGTCCAGCGTGTCGCGGGCCGAGGTCAGCAGCTCCTCGATGGGCAGGTTGCCGATGCGGTTGACCAGTCCCTGGGCGCTGGCGGTGAAATCGTCCAGATCGCCGGGCACCGACGGGATCAGCGGGTTCGGACCCGTTTCCAGATCGATCGTCGCCGGGGCCGCATCGGGCATGTCGACCAGTTCGACCATCAGGGTGGTGCCCAGGAATCCGGCGCTGGCCACGCGCGCGCGAAGGCCATCGCCGACCTCCTCGGTCAGCAGGGCCAGCGCGTCGTCGGCAGTCGATCCGTCCGGCAGGCCCATGCGCCGCGGAGAGATCACCATGCTGACCAGCTGGCGCGGCACAGTGTTGCCCTGCTCATCCTCGGTCAGGCTGACGGCCAGGTCGGTCACGCGACCGACGCGCAGGCCCTGGAACTGGACATCGGCGCCGGTGGACAGGCCCTCGACGCTGTCGTCGATCAGGATCCCCACGCGCAGCAGGCGGGTATCGTCATCCTCGAACCGGGCGGTGCGGGCCGTGCCCTCGTCCGCCTGAACGGCGAATTCCTGTCCGGGTTCGATGGGCGTGCCGCCGCTGACGAAGGTCTCGAAGGCCACGCCGCCCTGCAGGAGCGACGACAGCGAATTGACGTTCAGCGCCACCCCCTGCGTCCCAAGCGAGACCGAGAAGCCGGACGTGTCCCAGAAGACGGTCGCGCTGGTCAGCCGCGCGTCATGGGGCGCCTCGACAAAGGCGTCCACGATGACGCGGTCGGTGCCGGAATCCACGCGGATGTTCTCCAGCCGCCCGACCTGAACGCCGCGGAACAGGACCGGGGCCCCTTCGGACAGGCCGTCGGCGGTCTCCATCGACAGGGTGACCCAGGTGCCGGGCTGATCGTTGCGGATCAGCGGCGGGCGGTCCAGTCCGGTGAAGCGTGCGGCAGGCTCGGACACCTCGGCGTCCCAGTAACCCTCGATGAAGGCGCCGCTGAGGACCGTGTCCAGACGGGTGACCCCCTGGGCGCTGACCTGCGGGCGGACGATCCAGAAGGACGCGTCGGCATCGATGAACTGCGCCACGTCGGTGTCCACGCGGACCGACACCACGACCCGCGACAGATCGTCGGTGAACTTGACCCCCTCGACCCCGCCCACGGTGATCTCGCGAAAGCGCAGCGTGGTCTCTCCGGGCGTGATGCCGGTGGCGTCCGCGAATTCGATCTCGATCACGCTGCCCCGGTCGCGGAACGCGTTCCAGGCGATGCCAAGCGTCACGATCAGCGCCACGATGGGCACGATCCAGATGACGTTGATACCGGCCTGGGCCGCGCGGGCGGCCGTCTTGCGCACCGGGCTGGCCGGCGTCAGGGGCGGGGGTGTGTCCGTCATGAGGTCGTGATCCTTGGGCGTTCGTACTGGAAATGCAGGTGGTCAGGGTTCGCGGCGGGTGCGCAAGGGCAGACCGCGCCAGATCAATCGTGCGTCAAAGCTTTGCGCAGAAAGCATCGTGAAGGCAACCGACAGGGCAAAGGACACCGCGGCCGGTCCCGGCCGGATCGAGGCGACGAAGCCCAGCTGCACCAACGCCGACAGAATGGCTACGACAAAGACGTCGATCATCGACCAGCGACCGATGAATTCGACGACCTCATAGACCTTCAGCCGCGAATGGGCCTGGTCCACGCTGGCCGGGCGGCCCGCGACGACGGCCAGCCAGGCGATGGCCAGGAACTTGCCCACCGGCACGATGACCGAGGCCACGAAGACGATCAGCGCGATGTCGTAATTGCCGTAATGCATCAGCTCGACCACGCCGCCCAGGATCGTCGCCTCGGAGTTGCCGGCAAGGCCCGCGAAGGTCTGGGTGCTCATCATCGGGAAGACGTTGGCGGGGATATAGGCGATCAGCCCGGCCAGCCACCATGCCCAGACCTTCTGCAGGCCGCGCCGGTCGGGCGCGACCAGATGCGCGCCGCAGCGGTGACAGCGGGCCTGATCCTGGGGCCAGACCCGGCCGCAGCGGTGGCACCCCGACAGCCCGGCGCGATGCGCGGTCAGGACGGGGGCATCGGACTGTCCGGCAGGCGCGCTCATGCGTCGCCGGGGGCGGTCAGGGGGGTGGGGGTCTTGGCCTGATACTCGGTCTTCATGCCGGCATCCTCGATCGCGTCCCAGATCGAGGTCTGGCACATGAAGGCGCGGCTGGCGAGGTTCACGAAGATCAGCGCGCAGAATGCCCAGAAGGCCGGGCCCAGATGGACGGTGGCAAGACCTGCGACCTTGATCAGCGCGACCGCGGTGCCGATGACAAAGATCTCGGCCATGGACCAGGGGCGCAGCAGTTCGGACCAGCGGAAGGCGACGGCGGCATGGCGATGCGGCGGACGCCCCTGCGCCAGCGGGACCAGCGTATAGAGCAGCAGGAACGCCCGCAGGATCGGCAGCCCGATGATCATCGCCAGCACCGCCAAGACCAGCGGCAGCAGAACCCCGTCGGCAAAGGCCAGCGCCACGTCGAACAGCGAGCTGGCATTGCCGAAGCCCATCGCCGACACCTCCAGGAAGGGAAAGAACACCGCCCCCACCAGCAGCACCATCGAGGTGAAGGCCAGCGCGATCAGCTGCGCGAACGCGCCGTCGCGCGGCTTGGCCAGGACCGTGCCGCAACGGATGCAGCGCGCGGTCTCTCCGACGTCCAGATCCTCCTGGACATGCAGGGCGTCGCAGAGCGGGCAGGCAATCAGCCCTTCGCCGGTCGACAGATCATATGTTTGTTCGCGTTCCATGCGCCGAAGATAAGCCTGACGGCCTGCGGTGCAAGCATGGCGCGAGCGGGCCACGCAGAATTGCACGCAGGCGCGGCGCTAATGCCGCGATCCGGCCCGCGCCGCCGATGTCAGGACGACCTGTCGCGGGCTGTTACCGCCCGCGGAACCGGCCTGGCCAAGCCGGAAGGTCAGCGCCAGGCGATAGGCGCCGGGCTGGGAATCGGTGGTGACATCGCCCTCCAGCTGCATCGAGAACGCCTCGATCAGCTGGCTGCCCAGGCCGGTGCCGCCCGCGGCCTCGTCCGGGCCGGTGGAGTTCACCACCTCCAGAAGGCCCTGCCCCGGCGTGGGAGAGGTCAACGACACGCGCACCCACGGATCGCCGCCATCCGCCGGATTGCCCGCGTATTTCATGGCGTTGGTGAAGGCTTCGGTCGTCAGCAGGGTCAGCGGCACCGCCTGGTCGGGCAGCATCGTCAGCGGCTGGATGTCGGTCTGCACCTGCAGGTGACGGCCCGCGCTGGCCGATGCGGTGGTCAGCTGGGCGATGATGTCGGTGATCAGCCGGTCGGCATAGACCTGATCCAATTGTTCGGCCTGATACAGGTTGCGATAGATCGTGGCCAGCGCCGCCACCCGGTCCTGGACCGAGCGCAGCACGCGCTTGGCGTCGCGGTCGTCAATCAGGCGGCTTTGCATATTGATGATCGAGGCGATCAACTGAAGGTTGTTTTTGACCCGGTGATGGACCTCCTTGAGGAGGACGGTCTTTTCGGCGACGGCCTGCTCCATCGCTTCCTCGTCGCGGATCAGGATGCGGGCCATGTTGTGAAAGGTCTGGCTGACATCTGCGATCTCGGTCGGCGCATCGGCCAGGACCGGGGGCGGGCTGTCACGATTGCCGATGGCGAAACGACGCATCTGTCCGCGCAGGACGGTGATGTGGCGCAGGACCAGCCGGAACACCGCGAAATAGGCGACCGCCAGCGACACGACCCACAGCGCCACCGGCAGCATGACCGCGCCAAAGCGCGACAGCTGGAACAGCCCGACGCCGGCGATGCTGGGGCTCCAGCTGCCAAGGGCATAGACCAGGCCGGGGACCACCGGCACGACGGTGAAGACGCGCATCTCTCCGCTGTTGGCGCGGGTGCGAAAGGTCGCTTCTCCCTGTCCGGGCAAACTGACCAGGGGCACGTCGCGGGGCAGCAGCTGGGCCGGGTCGTCGCCTTGGCTGGTATCCGCGATCAGCACGCGGCCGGAATTGTTGAAGGTCAGGATACGCGCGCCTTCGGTCCCGAAATCCATCGCGTGGGTCGAACGCAGCAGCTCCTGCGTCAGGGACAGGGCGGTCAGGCCCAGGAATTCGCGGTCGCGATACAGGGGCTGCAGCACCACCACGACGGGTTCCCGGCTGACCGGCCCCTGGGCCATGGCGGTCACGGCGGTCATCGGGTTCTGCATAAAATCGCGGACCATGTCGCTGTTCGACAGGTCCAACTGCGGGTCGTCCGGCCCGGCGGAACTGCATTCGACGCGCCCGTCCACCGGCACGAAGGCCGCATGGCGATAGGTGCCGCTGCGCTGCACGAAATTGCGCAGCAGATCCGAACACATGCCGGGCTGGCCCGCGCTTTCCAGGATCGCGGGGCCCAGGGCGTCGGCGGCCCCCAATGCGCTTTGCAGCAGAGCCCGCTCTCCGGCGGCGGCCGATGCGGTCCGGCCCAGCAGCGCGATTTCGGCGCTGCGTTCCGCCTCGCGCGACAGGTGCAGGTTCTGGACAAGGGAGATCAGGCCGATCGGAAGGATCGCGATGGACAACAGCGCCCCGAGCCGAAACCCGAGACGCCGCGTAAATTCCATCCGTTGGGTGATCCGCCTCAGCACACCGCCCGCCTCAGCGAGAACTGTAGTTGTTCTGCGCCATGACGGCCAGGGTCGCTTGGTCTGTCATGCTCAACTCCTCACCCTGTTCCAGGTGCAGCAATTCAGCCAGCTTGCGGCGCCCGCGATTGGCGCGCGACTTGACCGTGCCGACGGCGACCTTGGTCATCTCGGCCGCTTCCTCGTAGGAAAAGCCCGATGCGCCGACCAGAATCAGTGCCTCGCGCTGTTCGTCGGGCAGCTTGTCGAAGGCCGCGCGGAAGTCGCGAAGGGCAAGGCGCCCGTCATGGTCGGGCCGCGTCGCCTGGCGGGCGGCATGGATGCCGTCGCTGTCGCTGACCTCACGCTTGGTCTTGCGGCGCGACGAATAGAACGTGTTGCGCAGGATGGTGAACAGCCAGGCGCGCAAGTTCGTTCCGGCCTGGAACTTGTCCATGTTCGTCCACGCCTTGACGATGGTGTCCTGCACCAGATCATCGGCCGACGCCCCCTCGCGGGTCAGCGACAGCGCAAAGGCCCGCAATGCGGGCAGGTGGTCGACCAACTGGTCGCGCGGATGAACCGAAGGGGAATTGGTCATGGAAATGAAACACCGGAAAGCTTGGGGATCGAGGAACGCCGGGCCGGGAAACGGATCATTCCTGTTCCTTCAACTTCTTCAGCAGTTCCAGAAACCGATCGGGGATCTGGTCAGTTGCATCCTGCTCATAGACGCGTTTCAGGTTCTCATCGATCTGTTTTTCCACAGCCGCTCTCCTGCGGTCGTCTCGCTTTGGTGTCATATTCGTGTCAGTCCCGACAAACTTGTGCGCACAGCATGCAACCGATAGGGGGTTCAGTTGGTTCCCTGCAATACGCGATTTAAGAGGACTGTGTAATGACTGTTGCCGATCTGGCCCAATCCATCGGGCGCGAGCTTCCGTTTCTGCGTCGCTATGCGCGCGCCCTGACCGGCAGCCAGCGCGCCGGCGACAATTATGCAGCCGCCACGCTGGAGGCGATCCTGACCGATCGCAGCGTCCTGGACGGCGAAGACGACCTGCGCATCGCGCTGTTCAAGACGTTCCACGTAATCTGGCAAAGCTCGGGCCAGCCGGTGGACGATGCCGAGATGTCCGAACGTGAACGCCGGGCCCAAGGCCATCTGCGTGGCCTGACGCCGAATTCGCGCGAGGCCCTGTTGCTGCGCACGATCGAGGAGCTGCGCGCCGACCAGATCGCCCGCGTGATGCAGATCGAGGCTGCCGAGGCGGAGGAACTGGTCCAGATCGCGCTGAACGAGATGGGCCAGGCGCTGCGCGGCAAGGTCATGGTCATCGAGGATGAGATGATCATCGCGATGGACCTGAAGGGCATCGTCCAGGCAATGGGCCATGACGTCACCGGCGTCGCCCGCACCCACACCGCCGCGATCGAACTGGCCGGCAAGCACCGTCCCGACCTGATCCTGGCCGACATCCAGCTGGCCGACGGATCGTCGGGCGTCGATGCCGTCAACGAGCTGCTGGGCAGCATGGGCGACATCCCTGTGATCTTCATCACCGCCTTCCCGGAACGCTTGCTGACGGGCGACCGACCGGAGCCGGCCTTCCTGATCTCCAAGCCCTACAGCGAGGAGCAGGTGCGTTCGGCGGTCAGCCAGGCGATGTTCTTCGCCTCGACCGAGGGCCTGAACGCCTGAGGATAAGGACAGGGGCGCCCCGGACCGGGCGCCCCTTTCACTTTGCCTTCTCGGCCAGCAGTTCGTCAAAGCCGCGCCGTGCCTCGCGTGCCGCACGCATCCGGCGACGCCGTGCCAGTTCGACATTGATCAGCGCACCCAACAGCACCGAGAACCCCGCCAGATAGAACCACATCAACAGTGCCACCACGGTCCCGATCGAGCCGTAGATGCGGTTATAGCTGTTGAAGCTGCCCAGATAGGCGGAAAACGCGATCGACCCTGCCGACCACAGCACGGCCGCGAACAGCGCCCCCCAGGTGAAGATCGGGGTGCGCGGCGTCTTGACGTTGGGACCGTAGCGATACAGCACCCCGATGGTCACGATCACCAGTAGGAACATCCCTGCCCAAGGCAGCACCGTCAGCAGCGATGCGCGCACCGGCGCAAAGACCAGAAAGTTCAGCAGTACCGGCACCACGACGATCGTCGCCAGCCCCGCGAGGGAGATCCCGACGATCACCAGGGTCAGCGCATAGGCCAGCACGAAGCCGAAGATCGTCGAATGCGCCCGCACCCCATAAGCGGCGTTCAAACCGCGGATCAGGGCGTCCACCCCCGCCCGCGCCGCGACGGTGGCGATCATGAACGACACGAACGACGTCCACCCGACCGAGGTCTGGCCATTTTGCGTCAGCGTGGTCACCTGGTCGTCGACGATGTCGGACGCGCCGTCCGGCAAGAATTCATGCGCGACGTCCAGATAGGTCAGGACGACCATCGGGTCGAACCACAGGCTCCACAGCGCGATGATCGCGGCCAGTCCGGGAAACACCGCGAACATCGCATAGAACGCGACGCCCGCCGCGATCAGCGTCATGTGGGTCTTGTCCATCCGTTCGAAGATGGCGCCCCAGAATGATCCCAGATCCCGCAGCCAGTCCAGCATCCCGCCCCGCATCCCTTTTCGTCAGCATGGTCCGCGAAACCGGCCCGCGCAAGACCGCCGTCAGGTCGTGGCGAAGCGCGCCCAGACCGAATCCTCGCCCAGCTTGGCCACGAATTGGGCATGGGCATGCGCCTCGTCCTGGGTCAGGCGGGGCGGCAGGGGGCGGGGACGCGCGGCGCGCGGGCGCATCTGGCCATCGGGGCTGCGGGCACCGTCGTCCTGTGCACCGGGCTTGTCCAGGACCAGGTCAGGCTGGCGGCCACCGATCAGTTCCAGATAGACCTCGGCCAGCAGTTCGCTGTCCAGCAAGGCGCCGTGTAGCTCACGACCCGAATTGTCCACGCCGAAGCGGCGGCACAGCGCATCCAGCGTCGCAGGCGATCCGGGGAATTTCTCGCGGGCCAGCATCAGCGTGTCCAGCGCCCGCGACCATGGCAGCGGCGTGTGCCCCGCGCGTTTCAGTTCAGCGTTCAGGAATTTCATGTCGAAGCTGGCATTGTGGATCACCAGCTTGGAGTCGTCGGCGATGAAGTCCATGAAATCATTGACGATCGCCGCGAATTTCGGCTTGTCGCGCAGAAAGTCGTCGCCCAGGCCGTGGACGTCGAACGCCTCCTTGGGCATCGACCGTTCGGGGTTAATGTAGACGTGGAAGGTGCGCCCGGTGGGCAGGTGGTTCATCAGCTCCAGCGCGCCGATCTCGACGATGCGGTCGGCACCCTCGGCCTCAAAGCCGGTGGTTTCGGTGTCCAGGACGATCTCACGCATGGGGGGCAACCTCGTTCACGATGCGGGCGACGGCGGCACGGGCGCCATCCAGGCTTTCGGTCGGAATGATCCAGTCGGCGCGCGCACGCTTGTCCGCGTCGGGCATCTGGCGTGCCAGGATCATGGCCAGCGTATCGCGCGTCATACCCGAACGCGCAAGCACGCGGGCCGCCTGAGTGGCGGGATCGGTGGACACCACCGCGACCCCGTCCAGATCGGGGGGATGCGCGCTTTCGAACAGCAGGGGGATGTCCAGGACGACCAGGGGTGCGCCCACATGTCGCGCCAGGAAATCCTGCCTGTCCCGTGCGACCAAGGGGTGGACGATCCCCTCCAGCCGCGCCAGTGCGGCAGGGTCGGCGGCAAGCGCGGTCTTCAGCGCGCCCCGGTCGATTCCGCCCTGAGCCAAGGCCGCGGGAAAGGCGGCGGCGACCGGCGCCACGGCCAATCCGCCCGGGGCATACAGACGATGGACGGCCTGATCCGCGTCCCAGACCGGGTGACCAAGATCGCGGAACATCTGTGCCGTGGTCGATTTGCCCATGCCGATGCTGCCGGTCAGGCCAAGACGAAAGGTCATTCCAGCGCGACCCGCCGCGCCTCGTCGTCGACATCGGGGCGCTGGCCGAACCAGCGTTCAAAGCCTGGGGCCGCCTGGTGCAGCAGCATTCCCAGACCATCGACCACGCGGCATCCGCGAGCCTGTGCCTCGGTCAGGAAGGGAGTCATCAGCGGGGTATAGACTAGGTCGGTGACCAAGGCACTGGGCGACAGCGCGTCCAGCGGCACCCGCAGCGGCTGTTTTCCATCCATCCCAAGCGAGGTGGCGTTGACGACGGTGGATGCGCCTTCCAGCATGTTGCCGACCTGGGCCCAGTCATAGACGACCAGGCGCGCCCCGAACTCTGCCTTGATCTGTTCCGCCCGCAGCCGCGTCCGGTTGGCGATGCGCAACTCCTTGACGCCGCTGTCCAGCAGGGAGGCGACCACCGCCCGTGCCGCACCCCCCGCACCGATCACCGCGGCGGGGCCCAGATCGGGCTGCCAGTCGGGTTCGTTCTGCCGCAGGTTCGCGATGAAGCCATAGCCGTCGGTATTGTCGGCATGGATCTTGCCGTCGGGGCGAAAGATCAGCGTGTTGGCGGCACCGATCAGGGCTGCGCGGTCCGTGACCGTGTCGGCCAGCGTGAGGACCGCCTCCTTGTGGGGAATGGTGACATTGGCGCCGACGAAACCGGCACGCGGCAGAATGCGCAGAACTTCGGCCAGATGTTCGGGCATTACCGGGATCGGCACGTAGTGGCCGGGCAGGCCATAGCGGGCCAACCAATGTCCGTGCAGGCGCGGAGAGCGCGAATGCGCGATGGGCATCCCGATCACGCCGGCCAAGGGCGCGTGGGTGATCTGGCTGGCGGGCAGGTCGTCTTGCATCGGCTTGATCATCACGTGGCGTCTTTCGGTGCAGACTAGGCACACGAACGGCGTGGCGAAAGCCCCTGTCGGCATGTGGCGGCATATCCGTGGCGGATCGGGCAGGCACGCTGTGGACAAATCCTCGGAGGAATCGGCGCCGGGGTTGGTGGCAACCCGCGTCAATCCTCTGCGTGTTCTGATTTGCCCTCGGAACGAAGCAAAAACAGAAGGGCGTTTTCCACAGGGGGACGAATCGGGCGTCCCGATCGGGCGGCCTGTGGAGGAATCAGCGGCCAAATCATTATCCGCAAAGTTATCCACATATGATCGCTTTGTTTACAAAAGGTTTTCAGGTCGGCTTGCCGCTTTCGCACATGCTTGTCCACAACGCCCGATTCTGAGGAAATCCCGGTGAACAGAGTCCTATTCCTGCTATCCACAGGCCCTACTTCAACAACATTCCTTTCTTTATCTTTCTTATTTAAGAGAAGACCGAAGAGAGGTTTCGCGATGATCGACGGACTGGCCCTGATTTATCCCTACGTGAAGGCGTTCCACGTCATGGCCGTCATTTCGTGGATGGCGGGCCTGTTTTACCTACCCAGGCTGTTTGTCTATCACGCCGAACGCAGTAGGGAATCGGCCGAACCGGTCGCAAGCTTTGTGATCATGGAACAGAAGCTGCTGCGGCTGATCATGAACCCGGCGATGATCGCCACGTGGATCAGCGGGTTGGCCCTGGTGATGACGCCGGGCATCGTCAGCTGGGACATGACCTGGCCGTGGGTCAAGGCGGCCTGCGTGATTGCGATGAGCGTGTTTCACATGTGGTGCGCGCGCGAACGACGGCATCTGTCGGCCGGAATGGCCCGTGCCGGGCGGTCCTATCGGATGATGAACGAGGTGCCGACCCTGCTGATGGTCGGGATTGTGACTGCCGTGATCGTCAAGTTCTGATCGAAAAGATTGACTCGTGACCGGCGCGGCCTTATCTGCGCCCCAACCCCGGCCGTCCGGTACGGGATTCCCTTGAACACCTGCCTGCTCCGTCCGATACGTCGCGCGGCCGAAAGTTTGCATCAGAATGACCGAAGAACGCCTGAATCTGTCCGACCTCAAGGCAAAGAGTCCCGCCGACCTGCTGTCGATGGCCGAGGAGTGGGAGATCGAGAACGCCTCGACCATGCGCAAGGGCGAGATGATGTTCTCGATCCTCAAGGAGCATGCCGAGGAGGGCTGGGAGATCGGCGGCGAGGGCGTGCTGGAGGTCGTCCAGGACGGCTTCGGCTTTTTGCGGTCGACCGAGGCGAACTATCTGCCCGGACCGGACGACATCTATGTCAGCCCGGACATGATCCGTCAGCATTCGCTGCGTACGGGTGACACGGTTGACGGCGTCATCCGTGCGCCTGGTGACAACGAACGGTATTTTGCGCTGACGAAAGTCGAGAAGATCAACTTTGAAGAGCCGGAAAAGGCCCGTCACAAGGTTGCATTCGACAACCTGACGCCGCTTTACCCGGACGAACGTCTGAATATGGAGATCGAGGATCCCACGGTGAAGGATCGCAGTGCCCGGATCATCGATCTGGTGGCGCCGATCGGCAAAGGTCAGCGGTCGCTGATCGTGGCACCGCCGCGGACGGGCAAGACGGTTCTGCTGCAGAACATCGCACATTCGATCGAGAAGAACCATCCGGAATGCTATCTGATCGTCCTGCTGATCGACGAGCGCCCCGAGGAAGTGACCGACATGCAGCGCAGCGTGCGCGGCGAGGTCGTGTCCTCGACCTTCGATGAACCGGCCAGCCGCCACGTTGCGGTGTCCGAGATGGTCATTGAAAAGGCAAAGCGTCTGGTCGAGCATAAACGAGATGTTGTGATTCTTTTGGACTCTATCACAAGACTCGGTAGAGCGTTCAACACTGTTGTCCCAAGCTCGGGCAAGGTGCTGACCGGTGGTGTCGATGCGAATGCATTGCAGCGACCCAAGCGGTTCTTCGGCGCGGCACGCAACATCGAGGAAGGTGGAAGTCTGACGATCATCGCCACGGCGCTGATCGACACCGGATCGCGCATGGACGAGGTGATCTTCGAGGAGTTCAAGGGTACGGGCAACAGCGAGATCGTTCTGGACCGCAAGGTCGCAGACAAGCGCGTCTTCCCGGCCATGGACATCCTGAAATCCGGTACGCGGAAAGAGGAACTGCTGGTCGACAGCAAGGACCTGCAGAAGACCTATCTGCTGCGTCGCATCCTGAACCCGATGGGCACGACCGATGCCGTTGAGTTCCTGATTTCCAAGATGAAACAGACCAAGAGCAACGCCGAGTTCTTCGACTCGATGAACGCCTGACGAGGCAGCCATGGACCTGATCTTTGCAGAAGCCACCCCGCCCGGGCGGGGGGGAGTTTCTGTCATCCGTCTGAGCGGCACGAATGCTCGGCTGACTGCCGAGCGTCTTGTCGGCCAAATGCCCGATGCGCGTCATGCGTATTTTCGGACCTTGAGGCACGACGACGAGCCGATCGATCAGGTTCTGGCAATGTGGTTCCCAGAGGGTCAGAGTTTTACCGGCGACGAAGTGGCAGAACTGCATCTGCATGGTGCACCTGTGATTTCACGACGGGTGGGGTCAGCGCTGCTGTCCATGGGTGCCAGACCAGCGGAAGCCGGTGAGTTCACACGGCGAGCCTTTCTGAACGGCCGGATGGATCTTGCCGAAATCGAGGGGCTCGGTGATCTCCTTGCAGCAGAGACGGAGGCTCAGCGTAAGCTGGCCTTGCGCACCGCGAGCGGCGAGCTGGCCCAAAAGGCGTTGGAATGGCGGCAACTTCTGATCGAAGCTGGCGCTTTGGTCGAGGTCAGTGTTGATTTCGCGGACGAAGACGTTCCTGATGAGGTCCCCAATCGGGTTTTCGAAGCAATCGCCGAACTGCGCGAAGCGCTGCAGCGCGAGTTGGCAGGATTTTCGTCGGCCGAACGGATCAGGATGGGGTTTGAAGTCGCTATCATCGGACCGCCAAATGCCGGAAAATCGAGTCTCCTGAACAGGTTGGCCCAGAGAGATGTGGCGATCGTATCTGATCGGGAGGGAACGACAAGAGATGTGATTGAACTTAAGTTTGATCTGAACGGGTTGCCAGTGACGTTTCTTGATACGGCAGGTTTGCGGGAATCCGAGGATGCTGTTGAGAGGATTGGGATAGACCGTGCATTGAGCCGCGCGAAAAGTGCTGATCTGCGTATCCATCTTTCGCGTAACGGAGATATCGTCCAGGAACTTTGGCATCCTGATGATGTCATTGCGGTCAGCCATGCGGACATCCGTGAAAGTGACGCCGATCTGACACTATCCGCAGTGACCGGGCATGGTATTGACAAAATGATTGGTATAATCGGTGAAATACTGAGAAACCGTGTTTCTTCTGCAGGTTTGATCAGTCATGAGCGGCAGCGTTTAGAAATCATCACCGCACTTGAGGCAGTTGAAGGCGTAGGGGAATTGCCCGCAGAACTTATTGCGGAGAAGCTTCGTCTATCTGCAGTGTCGTTAGATCGTTTACTTGGAAGAATCGGTGCGGACGACTATCTTGATGCTATCTTTTCGTCGTTTTGCATCGGCAAGTAGGAGTTGTTTCACGTGAAACATTACGACGTCGCAGTCATCGGTGGGGGGCATGCAGGCTTGGAAGCAGCTACCGCTGCAGCGCGCCTTGGTGCAATTGTAGCCCTGGTCACCATGCGCCGCGAGGACATCGGTACGTTATCCTGCAATCCTGCTATCGGTGGACTTGGTAAAGGTCATCTGGTCCGCGAAGTTGACGCGATGGACGGTGTGATGGGACGGCTGGCTGATCAAGCAGGTATCCAGTTTAGACTTCTGAATCGTCGAAAGGGGCCTGCGGTTCAAGGGCCTAGGGCTCAGATGGATAGAAATCTTTACCGCGCCGCCGCTTGGGAGCTTATTTCCAGCTACGTTGGCGTTGATGTCGTGTTCGGCGAGGCTGTTGAATTTCTTGGCGATGCAAATGTTGTCGAAGGAGTAAGCTTATCCGACGGAAGAGACGTACGTGCTAAATCGGTTGTCTTGACAACAGGCACGTTCCTCAATGGCATGATACATATTGGCGACGTCAGCCGTCCTGCCGGTCGTTGGGGGGATAGGGCGGCAAGCAGGCTTGCTGAGAGCCTTGCCAAGTTTGCCCTGCCACTGGGTCGGCTGAAAACTGGAACCCCGCCGCGGATCAGAAAATCGTCAATCGATTGGGATAGTCTGGAATCTCAACCAGGTGACGAAAAGCCGGTTACCTTCTCTTATCTTCCTGCCGTGTCATTAGTTCAGCAAATCGATTGCAAGATCACACATACAAATGCGACGACACATCGGATCATCAAGGAGAATATTCAGAAATCCGCGATGTATGGTGGTCACATCAGTGGTCGCGGACCCAGATATTGCCCCTCGATCGAGGATAAAATAATTCGCTTTGCCGACAAAGATTCCCATCAGGTATTTCTGGAGCCGGAAGGATTGGATAGCGATATCGTTTACCCGAACGGCATTTCAACTTCTCTGCCTGAGGATGTGCAGCTAGCTTATGTTCGGTCCATCCGGGGGATGGAGAACGCTGAGATCACTCAGCCAGGGTATGCGGTCGAGTATGATTATATCGACCCTACGTCCCTAGATACTACGCTCGCAGTCAGATCAGTTCGCGGCCTGTTCTTGGCAGGTCAAATTAACGGAACGACAGGATACGAGGAAGCAGCGGCCCAAGGACTCGTTGCTGGCTTGAATGCCGCGCTTAAGGCGGCGGACAAGGCACCTGTGACCTTTAGTCGGACAAACAGCTATATCGGTGTGATGATCGATGATCTGGTCACTAGAGGCGTGACAGAACCTTATCGCATGTTCACATCCCGCGCCGAGTTCAGATTGACCTTGCGGGCGGACAATGCAGATCAACGTCTTACCCCGATGGCAATAGAGATAGGATGCATTTCGAATGAACGGTCTGTGTCGTTTCAGGCGCGTCAATCGAAATACACTTACGCACGCGATCGTCTTAGTTCTGTTTTCTTATCATCAAATGATCTGAGCAATGCCGGATTCCACGTCTCAAGGGACGGCCAAAGAAGGACTGTCTTTAGCTTGCTCGGTAATAGCGATATCAATCCGGCTAAACTCGCAGATATTGTTCCTGAACTGGCTGCTGTCTCCAGTGAAACGTTGGTGCAGCTGCGGAACGATGCTTTGTATGAGCAATATACTGGTCGGCAAAACAAAGATGCTGAATTAATCAGAGCTAATGAGGCTACATCTCTCGACCCTGATATTGACTACAGCGCCTTGGGTGGTCTCTCGTCTGAATTGCGTGGAAAGCTTTCGGATCGTCGACCTAAGACGGTGTTCGAGGCTTCAAAGATTGAAGGAATGACGCCAGCAGCGTTGACGCTATTAATCGTCGCTTCGAAGACAAGCGTGCGTCGTACTGCATGATCGTTTCACGTGAAACACATGAGAGGCTTACCGCATACGAAGCTCTCGTTCGGAAATGGAATGCGAAAATAAACTTGGTTGCGCCTTCGACACTTCCGGAGTTCAACTCAAGACATATTCAGGACAGCATTCAGATCTTCGATCACGTACAATTTCCGGAAGGGAATTGGGTAGACCTTGGAAGCGGCGGCGGACTTCCTGGCATAGTTGTCTCTATATATGCTCAGAAGGCCCCGCTGACAGTGTCTTTAGTTGAAAGCGATCATCGGAAGTCGGCGTTTTTGCGCACCGTCATTCGAGAGCTATCGTTGCAAAATGTATCGATCATGACAGGTCGTATAGAAAATGTTCCCCCACTAGCCGCAAACTTTGTTTCTGCTCGGGCGCTTGCACCATTGTCGGTCCTTCTTTCAATGGTCCGAAGGCACATGCACCAGGACGGCACCGCAATATTCCTAAAAGGCCGTTCGTGGAAAGCGGAATGCGACGAAGCGAGAAACGAATGGCGATTTGACGTTACCAGCTTTCCAAGTAAAACAGATCCAAACGCAGCCATCCTAAAAATTACCGGAGTCTCGCATGCCTGAACAGCATATTGTGGCAATCGCGAACCAGAAGGGCGGCGTTGGCAAGACGACGACCGCTGTTAACTTGGGTGCTGCTCTTGCGCAAGCAGGCTATCCAACGATACTTGTCGACCTAGACCCTCAAGGCAACGCGTCAACGGGACTGGGGATTGGGACCGAAGACCGTGATTTCACGGTCTATGACCTTTTGACCGGCGATGCGGATCTCATGACGGCAGCCGTCGACACTGCGGTTCCGAACCTGCGGGTTGTCCCATCAACATCCGATCTTGCGTCTGCCGATGTACAACTGTCCCAAGTTGCTGATCGCACGCGTCTTTTGGAACGCCAGCTATCTGATGCACCACATGGAACGATCGTGTTGATCGACTGTCCTCCGGCCTTGGGTCTGTTGACGGTTAATGCGATGGTCGCGGCGTCCAGTGTTCTTGTTCCACTTCAGGCGGAATTCTATGCCTTGGAGGGTTTGTCGCAATTGCTGGGTACGGTGAAGCAGGTCCGCCAAGGCGCCAATCCCAAGCTCCGCATCAATGGCATTCTTCTTACGATGTCAGATTATCGGAACAACTTGTCGCAGCAGGTAGAGGCAGACGCGCGCGAGACGCTCGGCGATCTTGTCTATCCCACGGTCATTCCCAGAAACGTCCGCGTTTCCGAGGCTCCGTCACATGCGCAGCCGGTGTTGATCTATGATCCGTCGTCAAAAGGCAGCCACGCCTATCGTCAATTCGCGACCGAATTCACGGCGCGCCTGAAACTGATCCCGGAGATTGCGTGATGTCGGACAGCAAGATTGCGAAACGTGGCCTTGGCCGGGGTCTGTCCGCGTTGATGGCCGACATGGACCTGGGGGACAGCGCAGGTCCCGCGCAATCGCGAGACCGCATGATGCTCCCGATCGAGCAGATCACCGCTAATCCTGACCAGCCGCGTCGGACCTTCGATCCGGACGCGTTACAGGAGCTTGCCGCCTCCCTGCGACAGCGCGGTGTGCTTCAGCCCCTTATCGTGCGTCCCCACCCACAGGACAAGGATCTCTATCAGATCGTCGCGGGCGAACGGCGCTGGCGTGCGGGCCAAATGGCGCAACTGCATGAGATGCCGGTCATCATCCGCGACATGTCGGATACCGAGGTTCTTGAAGTCGCCATTATCGAGAACATTCAGCGTGCCGACCTGAATGCGATCGAAGAAGCGGCATCGTTCCGGCAACTGATGGACCGTTTCGGTCATACGCAGGAAAAATTGGCCGAAGCGCTGAACAAGAGCCGCAGTCACATCGCAAACCTCCTCAGGCTGCTGTCATTGCCCGATTCCGTCCAGGACATGGTCAAGGACGGCAAGCTCAGTGCGGGGCACGCCCGCGCCTTGATCACGGCGCCCAACGCCGCGCAGTTGGCCCGTAGGGTCAGTGAAAAAGGCCTGTCGGTCCGTGATACCGAAGACATGGTGCGAAAGCTGTCGCAGGACGGCGGTGAAAAGCCGCGCAAGGCCTCGCGAAGCGCTGCAAAGGATGCCGATACCAAGGCGCTGGAGGCAGATCTGGGTGCTCATCTGAAGATGCGCGTGCAGATTTCACATGGCGGTGCAGACGGGGGGCAGTTGACGATCACCTATCGTGATCTAGACCAACTGGATCAGCTGTGCCAGCTTCTTGGAGGCAATCGCTGACCATATATAGTATATGGTAAGAAAATTACTGCCAAATCCTGATTATTGGCTGGGCCGCGTTACAAGAAACAGCGCGACCAGCCCACAGATCGCCGCCTGAGTCGCGACGACCCAAGGCGGCATCCCCACCCACCACGAAATGCCGACCCCGGAGCTCATTGCGGTGATGGCCCAGATCTTGGCCAATCGCCCGACGACACCACGTTCCTGCCACGCACGCACGGGTGGTCCGTAGGTGGGGTGATCCAGGATCCGACGCTCCAATGTCGGAGAGGATCGTGCAAAGGCCCACGCGGCCACCAGAAGGAAGGGGACCGTGGGCACCACCGGCAAGGCGACACCGATGATCCCGCACAAGGCAAACAGCCACCCCAAGACCAGCCACATCCGCCGCCGCATCGGTCAGGCCGCCAGTTCGCGCAGAATCGCGTTCAGCACCGGCCGGCCCTGCGCGGTTGCCTGGATGCGCCCATCACGGCGGTCGATCATCCCCATGTCGATCAGTGACGTCACCGCATGCTCCTCCAGCGGCTTGCCGGACAAGGCTGCATAGCGCGCTTCCTCCAAGCCTTCGGTCAGGCGCAGGGACATCAACAGGTACTCGGTCGCCTGCTCATGCGCGGGAATGGCGTCGCGCGGCACTTCTCCGGTTCCGGTTGTTTCCACCGCCTGAATCCAGGCTCCGGGCATGCGATGCGCCTCGGTCGCCATGCGTCCGTTGGGCAGGGTCAGCCGTCCATGCGCACCGGGACCAACGGCCGCCCAGTCCCCCTGGCGCCAATAGACCAGATTGTGACGGCTCTGCGCGCCGGGGCGGGCGTGGTTCGAAATCTCATAGCATCCCATGCCGGCAGCCTCGCACAGGTCCTGGGTGTCGAAATACATGTCGGCCGACAGGTCGTCATCGGGCAGGTCGCGCAGCTTGCCCGCCTCGGCCCGCGCGCCAAAGGCCGTGCCGGGCTCGATCGTCAGCTGATACAACGACAGATGATCCACGGCCATGGACAGCGCCTCGCGCAGTTCCGCCCGCCAAGCGGTGCGATCCTGGCCCTGTCTGGCATAGATCAGGTCGAAACTGACCCTGTCGAAGACGCTGCGCGCGACGTCGAATGCCGTGCGCGCCTCGGCCACGGAATGCATGCGGCCAAGCCGGTGCAGGTCGGTGTCGTTCAGTGCCTGTATCCCCATCGACAGGCGGTTCACACCCGCATCGGCAAATCCGCGAAAGCGGCCCTTTTCGACGCTGGTCGGATTGGCTTCCAGCGATATCTCGATATCGTTGGCAAAGCCCCACCCGGCCTGGGCGGCGCGGATCACCGCATCGACCGTCTCGGGCAGCATCAGCGATGGGGTACCGCCGCCAAAGAAGATGCTGCCCAGATGCCGGTCCGGCGTTTCGGCGGCAAGGCGCGCGATCTCGGCGGACAGGGCGTCGGCCCATCGGCGCTGATCGACATGGGCCACGACATGGCTGTTGAAATCGCAATAGGGGCACTTGGCCGCGCAGAAGGGCCAATGCACATAAAGGCCGAACCCCCCGGCACGCCAATCCTCGCCCGCGACCGTCATCCGCGGAACGCCGTGACTTCGATCTCGACGCGCATCTCGGGCCGGATCAGGCCCGCGACCACCATCGTGGCGGCGGGCCGGATGTCGCCAAGCGCATCGGACAGGGCGGGGGCGATGACGTCGACCAGCGCGGCATCGGTGATCGTGTACTGCACCCGAACGATGTCGGCAGGCGCAAAGCCCGCCTGCTCCAGCACCAAGAAGATCGTCGTGAAACAGTTGCGCGCCTGCTGGCAGGCATCCTCCGGCATGGTCATGTCGGCATAGTCGTAGCCGGTGACACCCGACACGAAGCACCAGTCGCCCTTGACCACGGCGCGGCTGTAGGCCAGCCGCGCCTCGAAGGGCGATCCGGTGGTCAGCCTATGCAAAGCAGGCCTCGATCATGCGCGACACGGCGCGGGCGCGATGGCTGAGGCTGTTCTTGGTCTTGGCGGGCATCTCTCCAAGGGTGACGGGGTGTCCGTCGGGCTGGAAGATCGGGTCATAGCCGTGACCCTCGGCCCCGCGCGGCGGCCAGACGACCTGGCCCGGCAGAACGCCCTCGAACACCTCCTCGTGGCCGTCGGGCCACATCAGCACCAGCGTGCAGCGGAACTGCGCGCGACGCGGGGCAGGAGCATCCACGGCCTCCAATTCGCGCCAGGTGCGCTCCATGGCCATGGCGAAATCGCGGCCCTGGGGCGTTTCGGCCCAGTCCGCGGTCTGGACACCCGGCGCACCGCCCAAGGCATCGACGCAGATGCCGCTGTCGTCCGACAGGACGGGCAGGCCGGTCGCCTGCATCGCGGCGCGTGCCTTGATGCGGGCATTGCCGACGAAGCTGTCCTCGGTTTCGGCGGGTTCGGCCAGACCCAGCTGGGCCGCACCGACCACCTCGACGCCATAGGGCGCCAGCAGGGCGCGCATCTCGTCCAGCTTGCCGGCGTTGTGCGTGGCGACCAGCAGCCGCTTGTCGGTGAACTGCCTCATGCCACGGCCGCCTTCTGCGCGGCGACCAGATCGGCCATCCCGGCCTCGGCCAGGTCCAGCAGACGTCCCATCTCGTCGCGCGAGAAGGTCGCGCCTTCGGCCGACATCTGCACTTCGATCAGGCGCCCTGCACCGGTCAGCACGAAGTTGCCGTCGGTCCCGGCCTCGCTGTCCTCGGCATAGTCCAGGTCCAGAAGCGGCTGACCCGCATAGATGCCGCAGCTGACGGCCGCCACGTGGTCCAGGATCGGATCGCTGGAGATCGCGCCGGCCTTCAGCAGCTTGTTCACCGCCAGCCGCAGCGCCACCCAGCCCCCGGTGATGGACGCACAGCGCGTGCCGCCGTCCGCTTGGATCACGTCGCAGTCGATGCTGATCTGGCGTTCGCCCAGGGCGCTGCGGTCGATGCCCGCGCGCAGGCTGCGACCGATCAGGCGCTGGATCTCCTGCGTGCGGCCCGACTGCTTGCCCTGGGCTGCCTCGCGGCGGTTGCGCGTGTTCGTGGCGCGTGGCAGCATGCCGTATTCGGCCGTGACCCAGCCCAGGCCGGTGCCTTTCAGGAAACGCGGCGGGTTGTCCTCGATGGTGGCGGTGCAAAGGACATGCGTGTCGCCGCACCGGATCAGACAGGACCCCTCGGCGTGGCGCATCACCCCGGTTTCAATTGAAATCGGACGCATTTGGGCTAGATTCCGGCCGGACGGGCGCATGACTGTTCCTTTTCGTGAGGTTAGGATGCCCATACCGTCCGGGGGCACCATCACGCAACCCCACCGGGGGTCACAAGACGGGGCGCATGAACCAGGAATCGCTGCTGCACGAGATGAACGACCGGTCCCGCGAGGTGTTTCGCCGGGTCGTCGAATCCTATCTGGAGACCGGAGAGCCTGTGGGCTCTCGCACCCTGACCCGCGCGCTGTCCGAAAAGGTCAGCGCCGCGACCATCCGAAACGTGATGCAGGACCTGGAATTCATGGGCCTGCTGGACAGCCCGCATGCATCCGCAGGGCGCCTGCCGTCGCAGATGGGCCTGCGCCTGTTCGTCGACGGCATGATGGAGATCGACGCCGTCAATTCGACCGACCGTGCCGCCATCGACCAGACGCTTGGCAATGACGACCCCGAGACCGGGGTGCTGCTGGACCGTGTCAGCACGGCGCTGTCCTCGATCACGCGCGGCGCGTCGCTGGTCCTGATGCCCAAGCACGAAGCGCCGATCCGCCATATTGAATTCGTCAGCCTGGGGCCGGATCGGGCGCTGGTGGTTCTGGTCTTTGCCGACGGCCATGTCGAAAACCGCATCTTTACCCCGCCGCCCGGCCAGACCCCGTCCTCAATGCGCGAGGCCGGCAATTTCCTGAACGCCATGGCCGAGGGCAAGACGTTGGCCGAACTGCGCGGCCATCTGTCCCAGCAAATCAACGCCCGCAGGCGCGAACTGGACGTCCTGGCGGCAGAGTTGGTGGAGTCGGGCATCGCGCTGTGGGGGGCCGAGGCCACCGACCCGCGCCTGATCGTGCGGGGACGCGCGAACCTGCTGGACCGCGAGGCCGCCGACCTGGACCGCATCCGCGTGCTGTTCGACGACCTGGAACGCAAGCGCGACATCGTCGAGTTCCTGGAACTGACCGAACGGGGCGAGGGTGTGCGCATTTTCATCGGCTCCGAGAACAAGCTTTTTTCACTTTCGGGTTCCGCTCTGGTGGTTTCACCCTATATGAATGCCGACCGGAAAATTGTGGGTGCGGTGGGTGTCATCGGGCCGACCCGGCTGAATTACGGCCGGATCGTGCCGATCGTCGATTATACCGCGCAGCTGGTTGGGCGGGTGCTGTCCGGCCGGAAAGGATGAAGTGAAATGACCGAGCAGAACGAACAGCCCATGGACGAATTCATGGATGACCCCCTGGCAGAGCCCGATGACGCGCTGGCCCAGCTGACCGCCGAGCGCGACGAGCTGCGCGACAAGTGGATGCGCGCGCTGGCCGATGCCGAAAACTCGCGCAAGCGGGCCGACAAGGACCGCCGCGACGCCGAGAATTACGGCGGATCGCGCCTGGCACGCGACCTGCTGCCCGTGCATGACGCCCTGACGCGTGCGCTGGACGCCGCGGGAGAGGAGCAGCGCACCGCCGCCGCCGCTCTGATCGAGGGGGTCGAACTGACCCTGCGCGAGCTGTCCAACGTGTTCACCAAGCACGGCGTGACCATCATCCGCCCCGAGGCCGGCGACAAGTTCGACCCCACCCACCACGAGGCGATGTTCGAGGCCGCGGTCCCCGGCACCGTCGCGGGCCACATCATCCAAGTGATGGATAACGGCTTCATGCTGCACGACCGCCTGCTGCGCCCGGCCAAGGTCGGCGTGTCCTCGACCCCCGCCAGCTAACCGATACGCAGCCCGGTCCGCGGGCCGGGCTGCTACCTTCCGCTGACTTGCCGAATGTTCCCGATGGCGCGACGCTTGGTCACACCGGTCAGCCAGAGGAGGGGATGATGACCAGCACTCAGGGGGTGCATATCCACCCTGCCGTCGATCACGGCATCGCGAAAGGCAGCCCGGGCTTCTCGGGCGGGGTCCTGACGTGTCACTGCGCGACGAACCCGGTCAAGGTCCGGGTCAGCGCGCAGACCGCCCACAACCATGTCTGCGGCTGCACCAAGTGCTGGAAACCCGACGATGCGGTGTTCAGCCAGATCGCCGTGGTGTCCCGCGATTCCGTCGAGGTCCTGGAGGGCGCCGACAAGCTGGAAGTCGTGGACGCTGGGGCCGCCATCCAGCGCCACCGCTGTCGCGAGTGCGGCGTGCACATGTACGGCCGGATCGAGAACAAGGACCATCCGTTCTACGGGCTGGACTTCGTGCATACCGAACTGTCGGGGGAACAGGGTTGGTCGGCGCCGGAATTCGCGGCATTCGTCAGCTCCGTCATCGAATCGGGGGTCGAACCAAGCCGCATGGACGGCATTCGTTCGCGCCTGCGCGAACTGGGGCTGGAGCCCTATGACGCACTGTCCCCGCCGTTGATGGACGCGATCGCCACCAGCATCGCCAAGCGCTCAGGTGCGCTGCCCGCTTGACGGAGATGCGCATTAGACTGGAAGAACAGCCAAGGGGCCGCTTGTCGGCCCCTTAGACCTGACTGAAACGCCCGACCGACAAGCCCGTGAGGGAACAGGAGAATAGTCATGAGAACCCGTGCCGCCGTGGCCCTAGAGGCCGGCAAACCGCTGGAAGTGATGGAGGTCAACCTGGAAGGCCCCAAGGCCGGCGAGGTCATGATCGAAATCAAGGCCACCGGTATCTGCCATACCGACGAATTCACCCGTTCGGGCGACGACCCGGAAGGCATCTTCCCCGCCATCCTGGGCCATGAGGGCGCGGGCGTCGTGGTCGAGGTCGGCCCCGGCGTCACCTCGCTGAAGGTCGGCGATCACGTCATCCCGCTTTACACGCCCGAATGCCGCGAATGCGCGTCCTGCCTGTCGGGCAAGACTAACCTGTGCACCAAGATCCGCGCGACCCAAGGCAAGGGCCTGATGCCCGACGGCACGACCCGCTTCAGCATGCTGGATGGCACGCCGATCTATCACTACATGGGCTGCTCGACCTTCGCCAACCACACGGTCCTGCCCGAGATCGCGGTCGCTAAGGTCCGCGAAGACGCTCCCTTCGACAAGATCTGCTATATCGGCTGCGGCGTGACCACCGGCATCGGCGCGGTCATCAACACTGCCAAGGTCGAGATCGGCGCCAAGGCGGTGGTCTTTGGCCTGGGCGGCATCGGCCTAAACGTCGTGCAGGGCCTGCGGCTGGCAGGCGCTGACATGATCATCGGCGTCGATCTGAACAACGACCGCCGCGAGATGGCCGAACGCTTCGGCATGACGCATTTCGTCAATCCCAAGGAAATCGACGGCGGCATCGTCCAGCACATCGTCGAGATGACCAAGACCCCCTTCGACCAGATCGGTGGCGCCGATTACAGCTTTGACGCGACCGGCAGCACCAAGGTGATGCGCGACGCGCTGGAATGCACCCACCGGGGCTGGGGCGTGTCGGTGATCATCGGCGTGGCCGCGGCGGGCGCCGAGATCAGCACCCGCCCGTTCCAGCTGGTCACCGGCCGGGTCTGGAAGGGCACGGCCTTCGGCGGCGCGCGCGGGCGGACCGACGTGCCCAAGATCGTCGACTGGTACATGGACGGCAAGATCGAGATCGACCCGATGATCACCCACACGATGCCGCTGGATGACATCAACAAGGGCTTCGATCTGATGCATCACGGTGAATCGATCCGCTCGGTCGTCCTTTACTGATCCTTCATGGCTGCTTAGGTAAAAGAACGGCGGGGCTCCGGTCCCGCCGTCGCCATGAGAGAGAACAAGGAGCAGGCCGATGCGTCACCAGTGGCTGGACGATGACGACGACGAACCGCAAGAAGACGACCGCCGCCACAAGGAAGAGGGCGGGCTGGGCCTGCCCGAAGGCGACAAGATCGGCAAGCTGTACTTCAAGTCGCGCACGGTGATCGTCGCCGGCGCCATCAACGACAAGCTGGCGCAGCGCACCGTGGCCCACCTTCTGGCCTTGGCCGAGGAAAGCGACAAGCCGATCAACATGCTGATCTCGTCCCCCGGCGGGCATGTGGAATCGGGCGACATGATCCATGACGTGGTCAAGTTCATCCGTCCCACCGTGCGCACCATCGGGTCGGGCTGGGTCGCCAGCGCCGGCGCGCTGATCTTCGTCGCGGCGAAGAAGGAAAACCGCTACTGCCTGCCAAACACCCGCTTCCTGATCCACCAGCCCTCGGGCGGGATCGGCGGCACGTCCTCGGACATGATGATCCAGGCGGAACAGGTGCGCCTGATGCGCGATCGCCTGAACCAGATCTTCGCCGAGGCGACCGGTCAGAAGGTCGAGCGGATCGAGAAGGACACGCAGCGCGATTTCTGGCTGAACACGCAGGAGGCGCTGGATTACGGCCTGCTGGGCCAGGTGATCCGCAGCGCGGACGACCTGAAATGACGGCAGGGGGCGGATTGACCATCCGCCCGGCCACCCCCGCCGATCACGACGCGATCTGGGCCATCCTGGAGCCCGTCTATCGTGCCGGAGAAACCTATTGCATCCCCCGCGACATCACCCGCCCCGAGGCGATCGCCGACTGGTTCGGGCATCCCTTCACGGCCTTCGTCGCGGTGCTGGACGGCCGCATCCTGGGGACCAGCCATGTGGGCGCGAACCGCCCCGCAGGCGGGTCGCATGTCGCCAATGCGTCCTTTGCGACCCATCCGGACGCGCGGGGCAGGGGCGTCGCCCGCGGGCTGGTCGAACATGCCAAATCATGGGCCGCCGCACAGGGATTCGCCGCGATGCAGTTCAATTTCGTGGTGTCGACCAATGCCGATGCCGTCCATTTGTGGCAGAAGGCCGGATTTTCCATTGTCGGCCGGCTGCCGGGGGCGTTTCGTCATCCCCAGCTTGGACCGGTCGATGGGCTGGTCATGTTCCACACCCTGAAGGGAGAGCCCGATGAGCCTTGAGACCCTGTCCGAAACCCGCAGCTTCGGTGGCACCCAGGGCGTCTATCGCCACAAGTCGCAGGCAACCGGCACCGACATGACCTTTGCCGTCTACCTGCCGGAGATGGCGCTGCACGGGCGCGTACCGGTTCTGTGGTACCTATCCGGCCTGACCTGCAACCACGAGAACGCGATGACCAAGGCCGCCGCCCAGCAGTGGTGCGACGAGGCCGGCATCGCCATCATCTTTCCCGACACCTCGCCCCGCGGCGAGGGTGTGGCCAACGACGAGGCCTATGACCTAGGCCAGGGCGCGGGCTTTTACGTGAACGCCACGCAGGACCCGTGGAAGCCGCATTTCCAGATGTGGCACTACATCGTTCATGAACTGCCCGAACTGGTGTCCGACAATTTCGCCATCGACCGCGATGCGATGGGCATCACCGGCCATTCGATGGGCGGGCACGGCGCGCTGACCATCGCGATGACCCATCCCGACCGCTACAAGTCGGTGTCGGCCTTCTCTCCGATCGCGAACCCGACGGAATCGGACTGGGGCCGCAAGCAGTTCACGGCCTATCTGGGCGAGGATCGCGCCACGTGGCGGGCCCATGATGCGACGCTGCTGATGACCGAGAAAGGCTATCCCGGAGAGGTGCTGATCGACCAGGGCGCCAACGACCAGTTTCTGGACCTGCTGCGTCCCGAATCGTTGGCCCATGCGATGATGGCGCGCCGCCAGCCCGGTCAGTTCCGCATGCATCCGGGCTATGACCACAGCTACTTCTTCGTCCAGAGCTTCATGGCCGACCACGTCTTCTGGCATGCCGAACGGCTGGTCTGAACCGATTGCCGAACATTCCCGACGCCCCTGCCGTTTTCCCATAAGACTTTAGGGGCAAAGGGCAGGGGCCGCGATTGACGCAAGGGGGTGCCCGACCAACTACTTGGACATGGAATGCCGCGGGGGGAGGAAATCCGCGGCGCTTATCCAGGGAGCGGAGGAGCACTCGATGAAACATCTCTTGAACAGCGCGGCTGTCGCGCTGCTTTTGACCGGCGCATCGGCTTACGCGAATGAAAGCGTCCTGACCGAGACCGCCGAGGCCGGACAATGGGCCATTCAGACCGGCGACTATGCCAACACCCGGTATTCCGAACTGGACCAGATCACCCGTGAGAACGTCGGCGATCTGCGCGTCGCCTGGACCTTCTCGACCGGCGTGCTGCGCGGACACGAGGGCGGGCCGCTGGTCGTGGACAATGTGATGTATGTCCACACGCCCTTTCCGAACAACATCTTCGCGCTGGACCTGAACGACAACGGCAAGATCCTGTGGCGCTACACGCCCCAGCAGGACCCCGAGGTCATCGCGGTCATGTGCTGCGACACCGTCTATCGCGGTCCGGCCTATGCAGACGGCCTGATCCTGTCGCACCAGGCCGACACCACGCTGGTGGCGCTTGACGCCAAGACCGGCGAGGTCAAGTGGTCGGTCAAGACCGGCGATCCGGCCATCGGCGAGACGAACACCGCGACCGTGCTGCCCGTGGGCGACAAGGTGATCGTGGGCGTGTCGGGCGGCGAATACGGCGTGCGCGGCCGCGTCACCGCCTACAGCCTGGCCGACGGGTCCGAGGTCTGGAAGGCCTATTCGACCGGCCCCGACGAGGAGATGCTGGTCGATCCGGAAACCACCATGCACCTGGGCAAGCCCATCGGTGCCGACAGCTCGCTGAACAGCTGGGAAGGCGATCAGTGGAAGATCGGCGGCGGTTCGACCTGGGGCTGGTATTCCTATGACCCGGACCTGAACCTGATCTATTACGGCACCGGCAACCCGTCGACCTGGAACCCGTCGCAGCGTCCCGGCGACAACCGCTGGTCCATGACCATCATGGCCCGCGACGCCGATACCGGCATGGCCAAATGGTTCTACCAGAAGACGCCCCATGACGAATGGGACTATGACGGCGTGAACGAGAACATCCTGGTCGACAAGGAAATCGACGGCCAGATGCGCAAGCTGCTGGTGAACTTCGACCGCAACGGATTCGGCTACACGCTGGACCGCGAGACGGGCGAACTGCTGGTGGCCGAAAAGTTCGACCCGGCCGTCAACTGGGCGACCGAAGTCGACATGAACAAGGATTCCGAGACCTACGGCCGTCCGCTGGTCGTGTCGGAATACTCGACCGCCCAGAACGGCGAGGACACCAACACCACCGGCGTCTGCCCGGCGGCGCTGGGATCCAAGGACCAGCAGCCGGCGTCCTATTCGCCGAAGACCGGCCTGTTCTATGTGCCGACCAACCACGTCTGCATGGACTATGAACCCTTCCGCGTCGCCTATACCGCGGGTCAGCCCTATGTCGGCGCGACGCTGTCAATGTATCCGGCGCCCGAAAGCCATGGCGGCATGGGCAACTTCATCGCCTGGGACGCCGTCGCGGGCGAGATCAAGTGGTCGCTACCGGAGCAGTTCTCGGTCTGGTCGGGCGCCCTGGCGACCGCGGGCGACGTGGTCTTCTACGGCACGCTGGAAGGCTACCTGAAGGCTGTCGACGCCGAGACGGGAGAGGAGCTCTACAGCTTCAAGACGCCGTCGGGCATCATCGGCAACACGATGACCTACGAGAACAACGGCAAGCAGTATGTCGCGGTTCTGTCGGGTGTCGGCGGATGGGCCGGCATCGGCCTGGCTGCCGGTCTGACCAATCCCAATGACGGTCTGGGTGCCGTGGGCGGCTATGCGGCCCTCAGCGACTATACCGAACTGGGCGGTCAGCTGACCGTGTTCGAACTGCCGGACTGATCTGCCGGCCGCGGGGCGTCTCATACTTTCGTTCCGCATACGCAAGCGTGACCTATGACGGCGCCGCCCCAGCACTAGACTGGGGCGGAACCGTCTGAGGAGACAGACGACTTTGGGAGGACTTCCGACATGAAAGCCATCACCAGCCTCACGGCGCTGGTCCTGGGCGCGTCCTTGGCCGGCATGGCTTGGGCGCAGACCGAAACGACGCCCCCGGCGGACGCGGGCGCTGGTGCGGCCGCCGCCGTGTCGGGTGATGCCGCGGCAGAGGCCCCCGCCGATGCCGCAGCCGCCGAACCTGCAGCCGACGCAGCCGCCGAAGTGACCGAGACCGCAGCGGCAGGCGCCCATGTCCTGCCCAACGGCCAGGACATGACCCCGGTCGAGGAGCTGGACGGCCGCTGGCGCAATGACGAGGGCATTCCGACCTTCAAGGTCGAGGATGGCGTCGTCGATTTCGCGACCTTCAACGGTTTCCGCCGCTATCACGCGGAATGCCATGTCTGCCACGGTCCTGACGGCGAGGGGTCGACCTATGCCCCCGCGCTGAAGGAATCGGTGCTGCGCATGGATTATTACGACTTCATGCAGACTGTGGCGTCGGGGCGGCAGGGCACGAATTCGGTCATGCCCGCCTTCGGCACCAACAAGAACGTCTGGTGCTATATCGACGACATCTATGTCTATCTGTTGGCGCATGGCACCGGCGAGATCGGTCGCGGTCGTCCGGCGGAACGCGCCGACAAGTCCGAAGAGTATACCGCGCAGGAAGATTCCTGCATGTCCAGTTGACGGCCCTAGGACGCCTTGCCGGGCTGGTGCTGGCGGTGGGGGTGCTGTCCACCCCGGCCGCGGCCCAGGTGGCGGACCTGCGCTCCACCACCCAGTTTCGGGTCTGCGCCGACCCCGCGAACGCGCCGATGTCCAGCCGCGACGGCAGCGGGTTCGAGAACAAGCTGGCCGAGTTCTTCGGCCAGCAGCTTGGACTGCCGGTGACCTATTTCTGGTTCCCGTCGGGCATGGGGTTCGTGCAGCGCACCCTGCGGGAGGGCAACTGCGACGTGGTGATCGGCTATGCCCAGGGGGACGAACTGGTCCAGAACACCAACCACTACTACACCTCGGTCTATGGCATCGTGACGCGCAAGGACGGTCCGCTGGCCAAGGTTGACCGCCTCAGCGACCCGGCGCTGAAGGAGGTCAGCATCGGCGTCGTGGCGGGCACGCCGCCTGCCACGCATCTGGCGCGGGCGGGTCTGGCGCCCAACATGCGCGGCGCGGATCTGTTCGTCGACCGCCGGGTCGAGGATCCGATGGGCGATCTGCTGGAGGATGTCCGCAGCGGTGCGACCGGCGCCGCCGTGCTGTGGGGGCCGTTGGCCGGACCGCGCGTCAAGGACGACCCCGACCTGCAGTTCACGCCCCTGCTGCACGAGGAGGCGTCGCCGCGCCTGTTCTTCCGCATCACCATGGGCGTGCGCCCCGAGGAGCAGGAATGGAAGCGCGAGCTGAACAGCCTGATCCGTCGCAATCAGGACGGCATCAACCAGATCCTGCACGATGCCGGGGTGCCGCTGGTCGACGACTATGGCAAGGAAGTGCTGCCGTGATCCGGCTGCTGGTGCTGGCGCTGCTGCTGGCACCAGCAGCGCGGGCCGAAACCGTGCCCGAGCCCGACACCTATCACGGCGAACCCTACCGCTCTCCGGTTCCTGCAACGCTGGCCGGGGCGCAGGTCATCGACGTGGGTCAGGCCATCGCCCTGCAGGGGCAGGCGGCGTTTCTGGACGTGCTGCCGCGGCCCAAGGCCAAGCCCGCGGGCCTTCCAGAAGGGACGATCTGGAACGAGCCGCCCCACCGCTCGATTCCCGGCGCCGAATGGCTGTGGGACACCGGGTACGAAGCCCTGTCCCCTGCCGAGGAGGCGCGCCTGCGCGACGGCCTGACCCGCGCCAAGGCCGGCGATCCCGATCGCCCCGTGGTGATCTTTTGCCGGTCTGACTGCTGGATGAGCTGGAACGCCGCGCGGCGGGCGGTCGAATGGGGCTTTGACCCGGTGATCTGGTTCCCCGGCGGCACGGATGCCTGGGAACAGGCCGGCCAGCCGCTGGTCACCGTGGAGCCTGTCGCCCCGTAAAGCTGCCGAAGGCGCGGGGACCTGATGGCATGTCGATGCTGTGCGTCACCACCAGCGTCTTGGCGTCCAGAATCGTAAGCGTGTCCGAATCCCAGTTCGCGACGGCGACGCCGCTGCCGTCGGGCAGGGTCGCGATTCCTTCGGGATAATCGCCCACGGTGACGGTCGCCACCGGGTCCAGCGTGGCCGCGTCGAACACGGTGACGGTGCCGTCATACTGATCGGTGACGAAACCCCGCCCCCCGGCAAAGGCGACGGCATAGGGATGGCTGCCGGTCGGAACCCGGCCGGTCAGCCGCCCCGCGACCGGATCGATGACCGACACCACGTCCCCCTGCACATCGGCCGAAAACACCTGTCCGTCATGGAAGGTCACGCCGAAGGGATGCGCCCCGGCCGTCGCCACGCGATGCAGCAGCGCCCCGGTCCCGGCGTCGAATATGCTGATCTGATCCGCATCACGATCGGCCGTCGCCACCAGGCCCATACCGTCGGTCGCCACGCCCGCCGGTGCGTCGCCGGTGGGCGCGCTCCAGACCGGCTGCAGGTCGGCGTCCAGCCGGGTCAGCCGCGCGCCGTACCAGTCCGTGACGAAGACCCCGCCATCGCCCACCGCGGCCAGTCCGAAGGCCCCGGCGCCCATGTCCCGATGGGCCAGCGGTCGGGCGTCTTCGTCCAGCACGTGCAGGCGTCCGCTGTCGGCGGCAATGACATACACGCGTCCGGCCTGCGGGTCATAGGCTACAGGCGCAGGGGCATCGGGAATATCGGCCGTCAAAATGATCGCGCCCGTCCCCAGGTCGATCACCGACAACGCATCGGCGTTCTGCGAGGTCACGAACGCAAGATCCCCGGCCAAGACCGGGGACCCTGTCAGCAGTAGCGCAAGGAACGCGCCCCGCACCTATTCGACGCGGCCAAAGCGTTCCGCCAAGGCGTCCAGCCCGGCCTGATAGACGCCGTCGACCGCCGCGATGGCAGCATCGTCGTTCAGTTCGGCCGGGGGTTCGTTGTTTGGGAAACCGCGATAGAAGCCGCCCTTCCACAGCACCTCGGCCTTGCCGTCCTTGTCGCTGACCTGCAGCGTCGAGGAGTAGTTGGTCACCGGCAGGACAGCCGTGTCGACCTCGGTAATCATGTACTTGTACATCATCTTGTCGTTGTCGATGGCCATCAGCTGTTCGGTGATGGTGGGCGCCCCGTCGCCGTTCAGCGTCAGCACGCGGGTCGATTCGTCGGGAACGTCCGCTGCCGCGCCCTCGGGCGTCATCGCGGTCGAGGCGACCACCGGATGCCAGCTCATGTCGTCGAAGCGGCCGATCACCTCCCACACCTCGGCGGGGGTGGCATCCAGCGTCACGGTCTTTTCCGTCTTCAGGCGCGACGGGCCATGCGCCCCCGCCATCCCCGTCAGGGCCAGCACCGCACCAAGCGCGCCGGCCAGAACTGTCGTCGTCCTCATTCCTTCCGTTCCTCCCGAAAGATCACATTTCTCAGCAGATAGCTGTAGCCGCGCCGGAACGCGTCATCGGTGTTGCCGCGGATCTCGACCGATCCGGCGCGCACGGTCTCTCCGGTTTCGGCATCGCGCAGGGTCAGATTGACCGACTGGATCAGGTTGGAGACCTTCTGCACCTCTCCGGCGATGGCATAGTCCGATCCCATCCCGCGGGCGATCCTGGTATCGGCGCCGTTCGACCGGACCGGGTTCAGGATGCCCGCCACCGCCTCGGCCGGGGGCGGGGTCAGGGCAAAGCCACGTCCGGTCAGGTCTTCGGCGATGAAATCCTCGACCATGGCGATGCGCGCGGTCTCGTCCGCGCGGACGCCGTTGATGGCGCCCTCGGTCGAGGTGTCGATGTAATGCAGGCCGAACCAGGTCGCGGTCCCCGGGGGCGGTGCCGGCTGGGCAAGGGCGGCCATGGGGGCCAGCAGCAAGGTCGATATCAGGCCGAAACGGGTCATTCCCCGACCATGCGCCGGGGTCGGGCAGGCGTCCATTAAGACAAAAGGTGCAGCCGCCCCCGACTTTGGGTTGAGGGAAAAGTTCCCGGACGAAACGGGAACAATAACCGGCTTGCCGCATCCCGGATCACCCCCCACCATGCCTGCAGGGAGAGACGAAATGTTCAAAGGAATCATGGGACTTTTGGCTGGTGCCGTGGCACTGGCCCAGCCCGTCGCGGCCCAGACCCCAGACCCGGTGCAGATCCGCACGGCCGTGCTGCGGGTCGACGACCCTGGCCTGCCGCCGATCTCGCGGCTGGACCTGATGCCCGCCGATCTGGGTTTTGCAGGCGCGCGCCTGGCGATCGAGGACAACGACACCACCGGCCGCTTCATGGGCCAGGACTTCGAGGCCGAGGAGGTCGCCGCCACCCCCGAGACCGCCGAGGCCGAGATGGCACGCTTGCTGGACGAGGGGGTGCAGTTCATCGTGCTTCTGGCCGATGACGCGACGACCCTGGCCCTGGCCGACCAGGCGGGGGACCGGGCGATGGTCTTCAATGCGATGGCGCGCGGCGACAACCTGCGCGGGACCGATTGCCGGTTCAACACGATCCACGTCGCGCCAAGCCGTGCGATGCTGACCGACGCCATGACGCAGTTCCTGATGTGGAAGAACTGGCCCCGCTGGTTCCTTATCCACGGCAGCCATCCCGAGGACCAAGCCCTGGCCCAGGCCTGGCGCACCAGCGCCGCCAAGTTCGGCGCCCAGATCGTCGAGGAGCGTGAATACACCGATACCGGCGGCGCGCGCCGCACCGACAGCGGTCACGTGCAGGTCCAGGCGCAGATGCCCGTCTTTACGCAGCGCGCCGCGGACCATGATGTGGTCATTGCCGCGGACGAGGCGGACGTCTTCGCCGCCTATCTGCCCTATCTGACCTGGGACGCGCGCCCGGTGGCGGGATCCGCCGGGCTGGTGCCGCGCAGCTGGCACCCTGCGATGGAGGCCTGGGGCGGCACCCAGTTCCAGAACCGCTTCGAGAAGCTGGCCGCCCGCCCGATCCGCGAGGAGGATTACCAGACCTGGCTGTCGCTGCGCATCGTCGGAGAGGCGGCGACCCGTACCAATTCCGGCGACCCTGCCGCGCTAAAGGAGTTCATCCTGTCTCCCGATTTCGACGTCGCGGGGTTCAAGGGCCAGGCCCTGACAGTGCGCGACTGGGACCACCAGGTGCGCCAACCCATCCTGCTGACCACCGGCGTGCTGACCACCTCGGTCAGCCCGCAGGACCAGTACCTGCATCAGACCAGCCAGCTGGACACGCTGGGCGTCGACCGCCCCGAAACCCAATGCCAATTCTGAGAGGCCGCATGCGACATCTTCTGAGTGCCACCACCGGGCTTGCGCTGATGCTTGCCGCCGGACCCGCCCTGGCGAACCGTGTCTTCGTCACCAACGAACGCAGCAACGACGTCACCGTCCTGGACGGAGAGACGTTCGAGGTCATCGGGACCTATCCCGTGGGGAACCGCCCCCGCGGCATCACCATCAGCCCCGACGGGACCGAGCTGTATGTCTGCGCGTCGGACGACAACCTGGTGCGCGTCTTCAACCCCGAGACGATGGAGGAGATGCACACCCTGCCGTCCGGTCCAGACCCGGAACTGTTCGTGCTGCATCCCTCGGGCAATCCGCTGTTCATCGCCAACGAGGACGACAACATCGTCACCGTGGTCGACACCAAGACCCACCAGATGCTGGCCGAGGTGCCGGTCGGCGTCGAGCCCGAGGGCATGGGCGTCAGCCCCGATGGCAAGGTCGTGATCAACACGTCGGAAACGACGAACATGGCGCATTTCATCGACACCGAGACGTTCCAGATCACCGCCAACGTGCTGGTCGACAGCCGCCCGCGCTTTGCCCAGTACACGGCCGACGGAACCAAGCTGTACGTCACGTCCGAGATCGGCGGCACGGTCAGCGTGATCGACCCCGCCACGCAGACGATCACCAAGAAGATCAGTTTCGACATCCCCGGCGTCCTGCCCGAGGCGATCCAGCCGGTCGGCGCGCGCGTGACGTCCGACGGGTCCAAGCTGTTCGTGGCCCTGGGGCCGGCCAACCGGGTCGCCGTGATCGACGCTGCCACCGACGAGGTGACCGATTACCTGCTGGTCGGGCAGCGGGTCTGGCAGCTGGCCTTCAGCCCGGACGAGAAATACCTCTATACCACCAACGGCAATTCCAACGACGTGTCGATCATCGACGTGGCCGCCAACGAGGTCGTCCGCTCGGTTCCCGTAGGGCAGCAGCCCTGGGGTGTCGTCGTCGCCCCGGACTGATCCGGCATCCCTGCATATCCTAAGGAGGAGAGATTCCATGACCACGCTGACGAAACTGATGTCCGGTGCCGCCCTGGCCCTGATCCTGGCGGTGCCCGCCACCGCCCAGGATGCCGCGGCCCCCGACGCCTCTGCCGAGCAGGCACCCGGCGGCGATGCCGTTGTGGGCGAACCCGCCGAGGCGGGCACCCAATCGGGCGAGGCCGTCGAGGCGGACGAGGATGATGACGACGAGGAGGAGGCGCCGTCCGAGGGGACCTATGACGCGACCGGCATGTTCGATTACGGCTTCTCCGGCCTTCTGGCGCGAGAGAACCGCACCGACCTGGCGCCCCTGACGCTGGCATCCGGCCAGCCCGTCGCGGGCGGCGAATACACGATCAAGTCGGGCGGCTACTATCGCATCAACATCGTGGCCGACGGCAGCCAGGAGCTGGCCCTGTCGGGCGGCGACTTCTTCCGCGCGATCTGGATCAACGAGATCGTCATCGGCGACACCGAGATCCGGCCGATGGGCGTGCACAGCATCGAATTCGATGCCGACGGCACGGCGGTCCTCAGCTTTGTCGCGGTGCTGCCCGGTCGATACACCTTGTCAGTGCCGGGTTCTTCGGGCGACAGTCTGCAAGCCGTCTTCAACATCCAGTAGGGTTCATTGACCGCCGCGTTGCAGATCGACCGTGTCAGCCACAATTTCGGTGCCGTGAAGGCGCTGGACGACGTGTCGCTGACGGTGCCGCGCGGCGGATTCACCGCCCTTCTCGGGGTGAATGGCGCGGGCAAGACCACGCTGTTCTCGCTTGTGACGCGGCTCTACAACAACCGGTCGGGGATGATCCGCGTAGCGGGGCACGACCTGCGGCGCGAACCGTCGCAGGCGCTGGCCCGTCTGGGCGTGGTCTTTCAAAGCCGCGCGATGGATGCCGACCTGACGATCCGCCAGAACCTGATCTATCACGCCAGCCTGCACGGGATACCCGGCAGACTGGCGAGGCCACGCATCGAACAGGTCCTGGGCCAGGTCGATCTGGCCGACAAGGCCGACACCCGCGTCACCGCCCTGTCCGGCGGCCAGTCGCGCCGGGCCGAGATCGCGCGCGCCCTGATCCACAGCCCCGACCTGCTGCTGCTGGACGAGGCGACGGTGGGCCTGGACGTGAAGTCCCGGGCCGAGGTGCTGGCCCTGACCCGCCGCCTGATCGCCCGCGATGGCGTGTCCGCCCTGTGGGCCACCCATATCATGGACGAGATCGACCCGGCCGACGACTTGGTGATCCTGCATCGCGGCCGGGTGCTGCGCCAGGGTCGCGCCGCCGACATCGCCGGGCCGCACGGGCTGACGCGCGCCTTCCTGGACCTGACCGGAGTCGCGCCATGACCGCACCCACCGACCGCCCCCGCGGCTGGCTGACCGCCTTTCTGGGCATCGCGCGCCGCGAGACGCTGCGCTTCGTCAACCAGCGCGGGCGGTTTCTGGCGGCACTGGTGCGCCCGCTGGTCTGGCTGTTCATCTTTGCCGCCGGGTTCCGCGCCGTGCTGGGCCTGTCGATCACGCCGCCCTATCAGACCTATGTGCTGTACGAGGTCTACGTGACCCCCGGCCTGGTCGCGATGATCCAGCTGTTCAACGGCATGCAGTCGTCGTTGTCGATGGTCTACGACCGAGAGACCGGGGCCATGCGCACGCTGCTGGTCAGCCCGTTTCCGCGTTGGTACCTGCTGGGATCCAAGCTGATCGCGGGGGTGATCGTGTCGATCATCCAGGTCTTCACCTTCCTGGCCATCGCGTATTGGTGGGGCATCCGCCCGCCCGTCTGGGGCTATGTCACCGTGATCCCGGCGCTGATCCTGTCGGGGCTGATGCTGGGCGCGATGGGGCTGTTCCTGTCCAGCGCGATCCGCCAGCTGGAGAATTTCGCGGGCGTCATGAACTTCGTGATCTTCCCGATGTTCTTTGCCTCGTCCGCGCTGTACCCGCTGTGGCGGATGCGCGAAAGCAGCCCGCTGCTGCACGACATCTGCGCCGTCAATCCCTTCACCCACGCGGTCGAGCTGATCCGGTTTGCGCTGTACATGCAGGTGAACTGGACCGCTTTGGCGGTGGTCCTAGGATGTTTGGCGGGGTTCTTCGGCGCAGCGGTCTTCATGTATGATCCGCAAAAGGGCCTGTGGGCCCGGCGGAAAGGAGGTCCCGCATGATCCGCATCACCCTGGCCCTGGCGCTGCTGGCCGGTCCCGCCTTCGGCGCGGCGGGGACCGATCCCGACTGGCCCTGCATCCAGCGCAAGCAGCCGCATCTGTCGATGGGCCAGGTCTGGACCGGCCCCATCCCGGACGACGAGACGCTGGCCCTTGCCCGCGATCCCGACATCGCCCGCTTGGCCGAACGCCTGGAACAGCGCCGCCTGCCGATCGAGGAGGCCGAGACGGAGATCGCCGAATTCGGAGCCGAGGCCCCAGACACGCATCTGGTCGCACTGATGCAGGCGATCTTCGACCGGATCGACAGCGACCGCAGCGCGCTGATCGCGGGCATCGCGCGCTATGGCCGGTCGCAGGTGGACCTGTCCGAACGGATCGAGGAACGCCGCGCCCGCATGGCCGAGATGGAGGCCGCCGATGACCCCGATTTCGACGCCATCGACGCCGAGGAAAAGGCCCTGGACTGGGATCAGCGTATCTTCACCGAACGCCAGCAGTCGCTGACCTATGTGTGCGAGACGCCGGTGATCCTGGAACAGCGCATCTTTACGCTGGGCCGCGCCATCGCCGGCCAGCTGGACTAGGGCGCGTCGCTGCGCGACAGACGCAGGATGTCGTCATGGCTGCGGTCCAGCCGGCCCGCCAGCCCGTCGCGCACCGCCTGATCCAGGATGGTCCGAAACAGGGCGGCGTCCGGTCCGTAATCCGCGGCCTTGCGCCGCCACTTGCACAGCAGCACCGGGACCAGCGGCCAGAACCACGGTCCCGCCGCCACCCGATAGGCCATCAGCGCATTGCGATACATGTAGAATACCTTCCACATCGGGCGCAGCACGACACCACCCTGCGCCTGCAGGGCCGTGGTGTCGTGATCGAACCGCACCTGCGGCGCGAACCCGATGCGCAGTCCGGCACGGCGCATCTGCAGCGTGTACAGCTGGTCGTCGCCATAGATGAACAGGCGCGGGTCGGGTAGCCCGGCCCGCTGCAGCGCCGCGCGCGACAGGAACAGGCCGACGAAGCTGCTCATGTCCACCGGCAAGACCGGTGACCCGGTCCGGTAATCACCGTCGCCCAGATGGAACCCGGCACGGCCGCGGCCCAGTGGCATCCGCGCCAGGGTGCGCAGGAAGGCCCCCGGATTCCAGAACGGATTGCGATAGGGGCGGTTCATCTCGCAGATGCGGCCGTCGGGGTGATGCACCGCGGCGCCGATCGCGTCCCATTCCGACAGATCCATTGCCCGGAAGGCGTCGATGGCGCCGGGCGCGGGGCGACCGTCATCGTCCGTGACCACGGTCCAGTCGGCCTGCGCCTCGTCTCGCGCAAGCTGCATGCCGACGGAAAACCCGCCCGCCCCGCCCTGGTTCGTGGCGCTGCGATGGACGCGCAGGCGCGGGTCGTTCAGCGCCGAAAGCCAATCGGCGGTCCCATCGGTCGAGGCATTGTCGATCACGATCACGTGATCGACCGGCTGGTCCAGCAGGCGCGCGACCGTGACGGTCAGCTTGTCCAGCCGGTTGTGCGTGACCACCACGGCGGCGATCGAGGGTCGGGTATGGGCCATGGCGTGCCGATCATGTCATCTGCCGGCAGGCTGCGGCCGGGTCCGACCGCGCGATACCACGAAGGGCATTTGTGCAGCAACCGCCACCCATGCTGGTTTTCCGTGCCGGACGGGGCTGACAAGGCGCGTCGATGCCCCTAGACATCGTGCAGGACAACCGCCCGAGGCAAAGATGCAGATCGAAACAACCCCGCTGCCCGGAGTGCTGCTGCTGACGCCGGCCCGTCATGGCGATGCGCGCGGCTTCTTCTCGGAAAGCTGGAATCGCAGGACGCTGGCCGATGCCGGGGTCGTGCTGCCCGAGTTCGTGCAGGACAACCATTCGATGTCCGCGCAGACCGGCACACTGCGGGGTCTGCATTATCAGTCGCCCCCCTTCGCGCAGGGCAAGCTGGTGCGCTGCGGGCGTGGCCGGCTGTTCGACGTGGCGGTGGATGTGCGCGTGGGCAGCCCGACCTATGGCCAATGGTTCGGAACCGAGCTGAGCTTCGAGAACGGCCGCCAGCTGTGGATTCCCGCAGGCTTCCTTCACGGCTTCGTCACCCGCGAACCCGATACCGAGATCGTCTACAAGTGCACGGCCCATTACGACCGCGCGTCGGACGGTGCGGTGGCCTGGGACAGCGTCGGCATCGACTGGGACGTCACCGATCCGCTGCTGTCCGACAAGGATCGGGATGCGCAGCCGCTGGCAGAGTTGAAATCGCCCTTCGTCTTTGAGGAGCAGGCATGAAGATCCTGATCACCGGCGGCGCCGGATTCATCGGCTCTGCCGTCGTTCGCCTGGCGATCGCACGTGGGCATCATGTCGTGAACCTGGACGCGCTGACCTATGCCGCGAACCTGGAGAACGTGGCCGAGGCCGCCCGGTCCGACCGCTACGCGTTCGAGCAGGCCGACATCCGCGACCGCGCGGCGCTGGACCGCATCCTGGCGCAGCACCGCCCCGACGCGATCATGCACCTGGCCGCGGAGAGCCATGTGGACCGGTCCATCGACGGCCCTGCGGCCTTCGTGGAGACGAACGTGATCGGCACGTTCAACATGCTGGAGGCCGCCCGCGCCTACTGGACGGCCCAAGGGCGCCCCGACAGCTTTCGCTTTCACCACATCTCGACCGACGAGGTCTTCGGATCCTTGGGCGAGACGGGGCAGTTCACCGAAACCACGCCCTACGACCCGCGCAGTCCCTATTCGGCCAGCAAGGCGGGGTCCGACCATCTGGTCCGCGCGTGGGCCGAAACCTATGGCCTTCCCGTCGTGCTGACGAACTGTTCGAACAATTACGGCCCCTATCATTTCCCCGAAAAGCTGGTGCCTGTGGTGATCCTCAAGGCGCTGTCGGGCCAGACGATCCCGGTCTATGGCGACGGTGGCAACATCCGCGACTGGCTCTATGTCGAGGACCACGCCGATGCGCTTCTGCTGGTCCTGGAAAAGGGCCAGCTGAACCGCAGCTACAATATCGGCGGAGAGAACGAGGCCACCAACATCGACCTGGTCCGAACCATCTGCGCCCATATGGACGAGCTGCACCCGACGGGCGCGCCGCATGCCGACCTGATCACCTTCGTGACCGACCGTCCGGGCCATGACCGCCGCTATGCGATCGACCCGACGCGCATCCGCACCGAACTGGGCTGGCGCCCGTCCGTGACGGTCGAGGAGGGGCTGCGCCGCACCGTCGAATGGTATCTGGCCAATCGCGACTGGTGGCAGCCGCTGCTGGACCGCGACGGCGTGGGCAAGCGTCTGGGGACGGCCTGATGCAGGGCTTGCTGGTCTTTGGCCGCACGGGCCAGGTCGCGCGGGAACTGGCCGCGCTGGCGCCCGATGCGACCTTTCTGGGCCGCGACCAGGCCAATCTGACCGACCCCGCCGCCTGCGCCGCCCTGATCCGTGCGGCGCGTCCGCGTGCGGTCATCAATGCTGCCGCCTACACCGCCGTGGACCGGGCCGAGACGGACCCGGACACCGCCCGCCTGGTCAATGCCGACGCGCCTGCCGCGATGGCGCGGGCCTGCGCGGATCTGGGCATCCCGTTCCTGCACATCTCGACCGACTATGTCTTTGACGGCTCGGGCGACCGGCCGCGGGCCGAGGATGCCCCGACCGCGCCCCTGGGCGTCTACGGCGCGACCAAGCTGGCCGGAGAGCAGGGCGTGGCCGCCGCGGGCGGAACCTGGGCCGTGATGCGGACCTCCTGGGTGTTCTCCGCCCATGGCGCGAACTTCGTCAAGACGATGCTGCGCCTTGGCGCGGAGCGCGACCGCCTGACAGTGGTGGCCGACCAGATCGGGGGGCCGACGCCTGCCGCCGACATCGCGGCCGCCTGCCTGCGGATGATCCGCGTGATGCGCGACAGGCCCGACACCACGGGCGGGATCTATCACTTCGCAGGCACGCCCGACGCCTCCTGGGCCGATTTCGCGCGCCAGATCATGGCGCAGGCGGGCTTGGCTGCGCAGGTGGCGGACATCCCGTCATCTGACTATCCGACGCCCGCCGCGCGCCCGTTGAATTCGCGGCTGGATTGCGGACGCATCGCGCGGGATTTCGGGATCGCGCGTCCCGACTGGCGGGCCGGGCTGACCCGCGTTCTGGATCAACTGAAGGACAAGGCATGACACAGCGCAAGGGCATCATTCTGGCCGGCGGATCGGGCACCCGGCTGTATCCGATCACCATGGGCGTGTCCAAGCAGCTGCTGCCGCTTTACGACAAGCCGATGATCTTCTATCCGATCAGCGTCCTGATGCTTGCCGGCATCCGCGAGATCGCGATTATCACCACCCCCGAGGATCAGGATCAGTTCCGCCGCCTGCTGGACGACGGCAGCCAGTGGGGAATCAGCTTCACCTATATCGTGCAGCCCAGCCCCGACGGCCTGGCGCAGGCCTATATCCTGGCCGAGGATTTCCTGGCGGGCGCACCGTCCGCGATGGTGCTGGGCGACAACATCTTCTTTGGGCACGGTCTGCCGGAGCTGCTGGCATCCGCAGATGCGCGCGACGGGGGTGGCACGGTCTTCGGCTATCGCGTGTCGGACCCGGAACGCTATGGCGTCGTCGATTTCGACGACCGGATGCGGGCTCGCGCCATCGTCGAAAAACCCATCGTGCCGCCGTCGGATTATGCCGTGACGGGCCTCTATTTTCTGGACGGCACCGCGCCGGAACGGGCCCGCGCCGTCCAGCCCTCCGATCGCGGAGAGCTGGAGATCACGACCCTTCTGGAAAGCTATCTGCATGACGGGTCGCTGACCGTCGAACGCATGGGCCGCGGCTTTGCCTGGCTGGACACCGGCACCCATGCCAGCCTGCTGGATGCGGGCAACTTCGTGCGCACGTTGGAGAACCGCCAGGGTCTGCAGACCGGCTGCCCCGAGGAGATCGCCTTCGAGGCCGGCTGGATCTCGCCTGACCAGTTGCGCGCGCGTGCGGCAAAGTTTGCCAAGAACGATTATGGGGCCTATCTGCTGCGTCTGATCGACTGACCCTTCCTCCCGACAGACGGATTGACCTCGCCCATGTCCGACCTTGCCTCGCACACGCCCGCAGATCCTGCGCTGGTGGCCCATCTGACCGCCGGCATCGCCGAGGCCCGTGCGATCTATGAGCTGCTGTTTCCCACGCAGCAGCTGTTCTTCGTCCTGTCGCAGGGCAACAACCCGATATGGGCCGCCCCCGAGGTGATCGAGGGTCCGCACAATCCGCGTCCCCAGGACCTGGGTGCGGATTATTTGGGCACCCTGACCCGGCCGGGCGCCTATGACGGCGCGCCGCAGGTGACCATCCGCCTGGCCATCCCGCGCCTGCCTCTGCCCGGAGAGATCAAGCAAATCGATGCGCCCTGGAGGCCCATGCGCGGCCTGGGCGCGCTGTTCCGGGCCAGCCCGCTGTGGTACGAACAGGTGCGCTATGGTGCCGAGATGGCCCGCAAGCGCCAGGCCGACCGACGCACGGACCAGACAGCCATGCCCCTGGGCGACGGCTCGGCCCTGTTGCCCGCGCCCGTGGCGCCCGACAGCGACAAACGTCCCGCCATCTTGATCGGCATGCACTGGCTGGAGATGGGCGGCGCCGAGAAGCTGGGCTTCGACACCATGCGCTGGGCGCTGGCGGCCGGGCTGCGGGTGTTCGTCGTGGCGTCGGTTCCGGCCGTGCAGCGGCTGGCGGACAAGCTGCCCGACCATCCGGACCTGACCTTCATCCGGCTGGATCGCTATCTGCCGCACCACCTGTGGCCGCGCTATGTCCAGCGGCTGGCGATGGCGGAAAACATCCGCGCCGTGCACATTCACCATTGCACGCCGCTGTACGAAAGCCTGACCATGCTGCGCATGCACCTGCCGTGGGTGCAGACGATCGACAGCACGCATATCGTCGAATACGCGAATGGCGGCTATCCGCGGATCTCGGGCGTGTGGTCCAACTATCTGGATATGCAGCATGTCATCAGCGGAGAGCTGGTCCGCTATTTCCGCGACCGCTTCCATGCCCCGGCGGGCAAGGTCGTCCTGGGCCGCATGCTGGACCGCAAGAACAACGATGCGCTGCCGCCGCTGCGCCTGCAGGCGGGACAGAAAACGCTGCATGCCTGCTTCATCGGGCGGCTGTTCTATCAGAAACGACCGGTCGTGGTGGTCGAGGCCCTGCGCGCGCTGAATGCCTGGGCCGGGCGGAACGGCGTTACGTTGACCGCAACCATCGTCGGCGAAGGTCCCTATGACGGCACGCTGACGCGCCTTCTGCGCAAGCATGGTCTGTCGTCCAAGGTCGACCTGCTGCCCGGCAATACCGACATTCCGGCCCTGCTGGAACGGTCCGACATCCTGCTTCTTCCCTCGAACAACGAGGGTCTGGCGCTGGTCTGCTACGAGGCCGTGGCCCATGGCTGCATCCCCATCTCGACCCGCGTCGGATCCCAGGACGAGGTGCTGCCCGACGGCCTGCTAGTGCCGCTGGCGCCGCGTGCGGCCGTGGCGGGCACCGTGGCCGCAGTCGACGCGATGTGGCGCGATGCAGGCACCCTGGCGCGCCACAAGGACGCCCTGCAGGCTGCGTGGACGCGTCTGACCGCCGATCCGACCGCCGAGGAGGTGCTGATGCCCGTCTATCGCCGTCTGGCCCAAGGGGACGCGGCATGAGCGTCCTGAACAAGACGGCTGCGGTCATCGTCACCTTCAACCGCTCGGGCAAGCTGATGGCGGTGCTGGACGCGCTGGCGGCGCAGACCATGCGCCCCGACATCGTGCTGGTCGTGGACAATGCCTCGACCGACGACACCGCAGCGCTGGTGCAGGCGCGGGCCGACGCCGACCCGACCATCCGCCACCTGCGGCTGCCGGCGAATGTCGGCGGGGCGGGCGGGTTTCATGCCGGGATCAAGGCAGCCTACCAGATGGGCGCGCAGTATTTCTGGGTGTCGGACGACGATGCCTATCCCCGACCGGACGCCCTGCAATCCCTGCATCGGGCCCTGACGGGTTTCCAGGCCGATAACGGCTGGCGCCCCAGCTTTGCCTGTTCGCGGGTCGAGTGGATCGACGGATCGCTGTGCGAGATGAATTGTCCGCGCACTGTGTGGGACTGGGCACGCTTCGTGCGGCCGGGCAGTGCCTGGGCGCTGGTGGACAGCGCGTCCTTCGTGTCGGTGATGATCCCGCGCTGGGCCGTCAGCGAACACGGCCTGCCGATCGCGGATTACTTCATCTGGTTCGACGATGCCGAATACACCCGCCGCATCGCGCGTAGCTATCCGGGCATCTTCGTGCCCGAAAGCGTCGTGGTCCACGACACGCCCGACAACCGGGGCGTCAACTTCGGCCTGGTCGACGACAAGAGCCTGTGGAAGTTCAAGTACGGAGCCCGCAACGAAACCTCATGGCGCCGGCGCGAGATGGGCCTGATGGGCGTGCTGGCCTATGCCTATGGGGTCCGGGGGCAGATGCGCCGCGGCGACGTGCCCTCATCCCTGCGCCGCCAGATCTATGGCGCGATCATCAAAGGCTTGGGGTTTCGCCCGGCCATTGAGCGCGTTTGACGGACAAGGTGATGCTGACGCGGCATGCGCGTCAGCACTGATTTTTAATGGGTCAACCGAGTGGTCAACACATCTGCAATTTTCTGTTGATCGAACGGTTCTTGCAGCATGTCGAACAACGGCTTGATTGCATTTGGATCCTGTGAAAATCTTTCATAGGACATCATGATAGAACATTCTTTGTGTCGATCGTGATACTCCGAAAACCTCTGATCCATGTCGCGCACAAGCTTCTCAACATCTTGTAACTTCCAATCTTTCCACCAAGCAGATTTTGCGACATCTTCAATGTTGCGCGTATTGAATATGAAAATCGGATCTTTGAAATGAAAGCGCATAAAGTCGAGTAAGTCGGGAAATCTATCGCCAAGTGCGTTGTATCGGATTTCCTTGAATCCAAAATATTTTGCGTTCCGTGGTGGGGTGATTACGTTGTCGATCATAGAATCGATCATGCCAGCAGCAAATAGCGCAGGACGAATATTTTCTGCGCCAAACCACGGATGATTCGACTTTCGTTCTTCGTTCCCCCAAGTGCCTCGCGTCATTCGCGCCCTCATGGCGGCATTCCAAATTGTTTCAATAACGTTATGGTTCTCACCCCGGATTGTGCAGTCCGGCAGCGTTTGTACAAGACTTTGAAGAAGGGTTGATCCGGTTCGGCCATAGGTGACAATAAAGATATTGCGTTTTAACGCAGGAAACCGCGCATTGAGCCTATGAGTATTGGATATCGTCATCCCTGTATTCCCAGTGTTTGATTGAGAGATCGCAGCGGTTGCCGCATTGCCGCCAGCGTCTGATCTGGCCGCCATCGCTTTTGCTTTTATGCTTGCGAGATCTGATAGAGGAAATTTTGGAAGGGCGGCGTCACATATCTGTTGGGCACATGCAAATTTTTTTCTTTTTATCGCGTGATTTGCCATTACACGATGATATTGAACGGCAGCTTTACGGTTTCGTGCAAGAATCTGAAATTCGCTTTTATCCAGCGACATTTCGATCATTTTCTGGGTTGTTAGCTTTAGCAGCCCCATTTGAGAGAGGAGAGGAGAAACCCCATGACCACCACCAGGAAGGTTGAGGTGCGTTGTTTTCGCCGGGTTACCAAATCGACGTGCGTGCCGCCTATCCGGTCGATCAAGTCCATCATACACTACGTAACAGTGCCTAGCATAAGCAACTCCTTCAGCGGCTTCACTGTAAGGCAAGCTCCAATCCTGGGCCTTCCCTTCGGAATATCGCCACTCCCACGGAACTTTTTTTGCATCTAATGTGCTCTGCGGACTGAACGCAATAACAAGAGAATTAGGCGCAAGAGGTGCAAATGCTGCTGCAGCAAAACCACCCATTGATCCTCCGCTCATGATCACCCTGTCGAATGATGCGAAAAACCCGCCATCTCGGAGCGACTCTAACGCTTCTATTATCTTCGGATCTCTATACCAAATAGCGCGACGAGCTATAACACCAAGGATGGAAAAGCCTTCGCTGCGATAAAACTTGTCTCCCCATGTCGGTCGACCAATATACGGCTCTTGCGCTGGACGTGCGGCGTTGTCGAAACTTACGATTAGAGTTTCATTTCCTGGTTCAAACTGAAGCCTGTGATCGCCAAGCTCCCGAACGAAGGCTTCTTGTGGTCTGGGCGTGCGCTTTGCCTTGCGTTGAAAAAGATGCCTAAACATTTATAGGGGCTCTGCAGCAAAAGCCGGCATATCAGCGGCGTGGTTTGTGAACTTCTTTGCCGTGTCAAGCGCCTCTCTGATCGTCACGTCCATGTCCAGATAGCGATACGTGCCGAGGCGGCCCACGAAGGTCACGCCGGGGGTGTCGTGGGCCAGGTCGACATACTGCTCCAGCAGGGATTTCTCCTCTACCAGGCGGATCGGGTAATAGGGCGTGTCGCCCGGTTCTGCCGCGCGGGAGTATTCGCGATAGCAGACGGACCCCTGGTGGCTCTCCCAGGGACTGAAGTGCTTGTGCTCGGTGATGCGGGTATAGGGCACGTCGCGGTCGCCGTAGTTCATCACCGCACAGCCCTGATAGTCGCCGTCATGGCTGAAGCGTTCGAAATCCAGCGTCCGATAGCCAAGGCGACCCAAGCGGTAGTCGAAGTATCCGTCCAGCGGCCCCGACCAGAAGACGTGATCGGTCTCTGCCGCCATCTCGGCGCTGTATTCGGTGCCCAGTTCTACCGTGATCCGCGGATGGTCCAGGATGGCCGCAACCATCGCGGTATAGCCGTCCTGCGGCATCCCCTGGAAACGGTGGAAGAAATAGTTGTCGTCATAGTTGAACCGCACCGGCAGCCGCTTGAGGATCGACGCCGGCAGTTCGGTCGGCGAACAGCCCCACTGCTTTTCGGTGTAGCCCTTGAAGAAGGCCTCGTAGAGTTCCGGGCCCACGAACCGCAGGGCCTGCTCCTCGAAGCTCTGCGGATCGGTGATGGTCGTGTCGGCCTTGGATTCGATGAAGGCGCGCGCCTCCTCGGGGCGCAGGGTGGTGCCGAAGAACTGGTTGATCGTCAGCAGGTTCACCGGCAGCGAATAGACCCGGCCCTGCGCGGTCGTCTTGACCCGGTTCTGGAACGGCATGAAGCGCGCGAAGCGGTTGACGTAATCCCACACGCCTTCGTCGTCGGTATGGAAGATGTGCGGGCCATAGACATGCATCATGACGCCGGTGTCGGCATCGCGTTCGGTATGGCAGTTGCCGGCGATATGGGGGCGTGCGTCGATGATGCGGCAGTCATGCCCGGCCTCGGCCAGCTCCCGCCCGATCACGGCACCGGACAGTCCCGCACCCACCAGAAGAATTCTCATTGCCCCGCCCCGCCTTTGCGCATGGTCGACAGTCCGTCATGCTTTGGCCGATGCTATAGCGTGCCGGGAAGGGCAGGCCAACAGGCCGCCGCCTAGGCGACGGCTGAAACCTGCTGCTGCTGACAGATCCAGTCCCAGCTGTCGCGCATGCCCTGCTCCAGCGGGATGGTGGGGTTCCATCCGACCGCCTTTCGAATGCGCGCGATGTCCAGGATGATCCTGGGCACGTCGAAGCCGCGGCCGGGTCGATAGAGCGGCGACAGATCCCGCCCGGTGATCTGTGCCGTCAGCTCGACGATGCGCTTGACCGATGCGCCTTCGCCCGAACCGGCATTGAAGCAACCGTTGATCGGCGATTCCAGGGCGATCGCCGACAGCGCCGCAAGGTCGCGGACGTCGATGAAGTCGCGGATGACGCTGCCGTCGCCCCATACCTCAATCTGTTCGCCGCGGGCGATCTTCCACAGATAGGTGCCGATGATGCCCTGCAGGCCGGCATGACCCTGGCGCGGGCCATAGGGATTCGAGGCCCGCAAGGCGACGAAATCCAGCCCATGCAGCTTGCGCTCCATGTGCAGATAGTTCTCGATGGCGACCTTGACGATCCCGTAGGAACTGATCGGCTGCAGGGGGTGGCTTTCGGGCACCTCCTCGCACTGGGGCACGCCATAGACGGTGCCGCCCGACGACAGGAACACCAGCTTGTGGATGTTGCGGGCCCGCATCGCGTGCAGCAGCCGGACGGTCGCGATCAGGTTGCCCTCGATGTCGGCGCACGGGTTCAGGTTGGAGGTCGCGGGCACCGTCGTGCTGGCGCTGTGGATCACTGAATCGACATCGCGCAGGGCAACCTTCAGGACATCCTCGGATGAGAAGCTGCCCTTGACGTATTCCACCCCGGGCAGGGGGGGGCGGAAGGCTTCGGGTTTCATGTCCAGCACGCGGACGTTGTGTCCGCGGGCGACAAGCGCGTCGACGATATGAGATCCGATGAAGCCGCAGCCGCCGATCACTAGGGTTCGGTTCATGAATGATAATCCGTTATTGTCGCGGTATTCCGTCGAAACGCGGGCTGATCGTGACTGACATGCGCGGCGCAACGTGGCCTTGGCACGATCACCCATACCGGAAACATGCTGCATTGCAAACAACTGCAGGGCTGGCCATAAGCCCTGTACGGTCACCGCAATCCGGGTCTTTGGACAGCACCGCGTCGGCGGAACAGGTCACCCCGAGGGAGCAGGCACAGTGTTGATCCTACACGCTAAGGCAAGCCAGCAGGCACAGGCATTGTCTGCCGAGCTTTTGAAAGAAAACGACTTCCTTGTGCTTGCCGGGCCGGTGGGGGCATTCGATGCCACCGCCTTGCACCCCGGGCCGGGTCGGGTCGGCGGGACCGTTCTGCGCTTTACCCACCTGACCCCCCGGCCATCTGCCTTTCAGGTGTTGGCCGACTGCGCCTGCCTCTGTCAGCGGCTTCTTGCCGAACATCTGTGCGCCCTGCGCTATCGTCAACCGCAGGACGAACAGACTGCCTTTTCCGGCGATGCCCCCGTCGCCTGGTCGGCGCAGGCGGAGGGAACCGTGACCGCATTCCGCCTTGCGCCGATCGTCGCCAGCAGTCCGCTGCTGATGTCGCTGTCACGCGATCTCTGTGGCCGGTCGATGTCGGACGACCGGCGCTTTGCCTTTCTTGCCGCCGCCTTTGCAGGAGCCTGAATGCCACAACTGAACGACATCTGGACGGCCCTTGCCGGTCGCGCCGGGATCGCGGACCGACGCCCTGATTTTCGCTTCGACCCGGCATTCTACGCCCGCACTTATCCCGAGATCGACGGTGACGATGCCGCGCTGCTGCGCCATTTCGTCGACTGCGGAAAGGCCGAAGGCCGCAACGGCACGTATTACAGTCTCCTGCGCCGACAGGCGCCCCATATCGACGGTGCCCTGGACAGGCTGGTCACGGACCCGGGCATTCGCGCGGCGATCGACGCCGGGCATCCCGATGCCCTGCACTTGGCGTTCGAGGCGATCCTGCTGGGCGCTCCGGTCGATGCGGCCATCTCGGACTTTTCGATGTCGGCCTATCTGGAATGGTATCCCGACATCGAGGCGGCGGGGATGAACCCGTTGATGCATTATCTGCGCTTCGGATCGGTCGAGGGTGGGCGCCGCACCCTTGCGGATCTGCGCAAGGGACTGCACCGGGGCCAGCAGGTGTTCCGGCCCGAACTACCCACCGTCCTGATCTGCGTCCACGAGATGTCGCGCACCGGCGCACCGGTCGTCGGGCGCGATCTTGTCCGCGAGGCAAGCCGGACCCACAACGTCGCGGTCGCCGCCCTGCGCGGCGGGGACCTGCTGGACCAGTTCCTGCCGCACTGCTGCGGCGCGCTGGTGACCCAGAACCCGCTGCGCGAGATGCCCTACCTGAACGCCGACGTGTTCCGCCGAATCGACCATGCGATCCTGAATTCCGTCGAATGCGCGCCGTTCATCCATCCGCTGGTCGCACAGCAGGTGCCGTTCGCGGCCTATATCCATGAATATTCTGACTATACGTTCCCGTCATGGAAGTCCCTGTACATGGCGGCCTTTGCGGATCTGCTGATCTTCTCCTCCGAACATGTCCGCGACAGCTGGCAGGGGCGCCTTGCGGATGTCGACTTCGACACCGCGACTGACAGCACCATCATTCCCCAGCACCCGCTGATCGACGGGCAGGTCACCGAACGGCGCCGGGTCGAGGCGCGACGCAGGATTTCCGCGGCCCTGGGCCGTGATCTGGCAGATGCGCGCATCGTCTGCGGCGCGGGCCATGTCCAGTGGCGCAAGGGCACCGACATCTTCGTGCAGGCGGCGCAGATCTGCGCCGATGCGGACCCCGACACCGTGTTCGTCTGGATCGGCGACGGCCGGAACCACCAGGACATGGGGTTCGGCGTCTGGTTCGACTATCACCTCCGCCAGGTCGGCGCGAACCGGCCGGACGGCAACCTGTTCATGCTGCCGGCGGGTCCGCTGTATCTGGACGTGATGGACGCCGCGGATTCGATGTTCCTGTCCTCGCGGCTGGACCCGCTGCCGAACGTGGTCTTCGACGCGGTGCGGCGCGGCCAGACGATGGTCTGCTTCGACGGAGCCACAGGCTTTGCCGACGACCGGTATCGCGGATCCGACCGGATCACGCGCACCCCCTATGCCGACCCGGCCGCCGCGGTCCGGGCCCTGCTGGCGCTGCCCCGCAAGACGGGAGCGCCGGACCAGGACCTGCCCGCCGCCGATGACGATGGGCCGCGACTGTTCCACCGCATGCGCAGCGCCTTGCACGACCGCCTGGTGCAGCAGCGCAACTTCGTCCTCGGCGAAAGCCGGATCGACATCCCGCTGCTGTTCACCAAGTCCGAGGCCGACCGCCCCCTGCGCCGGCAGGAACGCGAGAAGCTGTTCCGCTATGGCCGCCGGTTGCTGTGGCGCGACGTGGACGACGCGCGTACGACCGTCGCCGCATCCGACAACTGGGTGCACCGCCGCCTGCGCCTGGAGGAGTATCGGGCCATCGCGCCGGACGACGCCGGGGTGGCGGACTTTGCCATCCACGTCCATGCGTTCTACATCGACGATCTGGACGACGATCTCCGCGATCAGGCGGCCTTCGCACGGGCCTCGCGCATCGTCGTGACCACCGATACCGAGGCCAAGGCCGACCGGATCCGCCAGATGGGCGCCGACCGCGGCCTGACCATCCAGACGCAGCTGGTGCCCAACCAGGGCCGGGACATCCTGCCCTTCCTGCGGCTGTTCGGGCGCGACGGCCTGGCGGGCGACGATCGCATCTGGTGTCACCTGCATCAGAAGAAGTCGGTCCAGACGACCTCGCACGGCGATGTCTGGCGGCGTTTCCTGCATCGCATCCTGCTGGGCGACCACGACATGCTGTCCTGGGCCGTCCGGCGGATCGCCGACCCCGACGTGGGCCTGGTCGCGCCGTTCGAGCCGCATTTCGTGCCTTGGGACGATTCGCGGCGTCTGCTGGCGGGCATCGCGGACCGCTTTCCGGGACCGATGCCGCAGAACCCGCTGCTGTTCCCGGTGGGAAACATGTTCTGGACCAAAGCCGATGTCGCCCGGCAGATGCTGGACCTGTTCGGAGAGGACCACCCCTGGCCCAATGAACCGATCCCGACCGACGGCACCGAGTACCACCTGATCGAGCGCCTGTGGCCCGCCATCGCCGCGCGGATGGGGCTGGATTCGGTGTTTCTGCACAAGGATGATGAGGAGCGGGTCTGACCCGGCGCCGCGCCTTCGTTCAAACGAATATGTGTGTGGGATCTGCGGACAAGCCTTGGACCACACTTAAGCAGGAGACGTCATGGTCAAGCTGATCGTTCATATTGGTCACGGCAAAACTGGGTCCAGTTCCATCCAAGAGACCCTTCTTTCAGGGCGCGATATTCTTGCTGATCAGGGAATAGCCTATCTTGGACTTATGCTGGAGCATGGTGGAGGGTTGAACCGCCATGATTGGCAGAAGCGGTCTGGCTCTGACATCTTCTTCGCCAATGCCCGCGATCCTCTCACCGCTAACGGCGAGATGTTCGCCGCTTTGTCGGAGGCGCTGTCACAATGCGATCGTGACGGCGTCACCAAGGCTATTTGGAGCAACGAATGGCTGGCACCCCGCTCGGGGATGGTGCTCCCGGCGTTGCAGAAGATCGCCGAGAGTGGGCACGAGATCGAAATACAATGCTACGTCCGCCGTCACGACAAGTGGGCGATCAGCGCCTATTCGCAGTGGGGCCTAAAGCATAAGTCATACGACGGCAGGGTTCGTGATTTCGAGAGCTGGATGCCGGTTTTCGGAGGACGATCGATACGGTTTGCTGACGACATAAAGCCGTGGCACGATGCTTTTTCCGACAAGGTGAAGGTGTTCAACTTCGACGCCATAGGCGATGTTGTCGAACATTTTCTGGTTAATAATCAAATCGCAGGGGTACGGCCTATTAATGAGAACGTATCTCCGTCTGCAGTGGAGATTGCGGCGCAGGCTGTTTTCAACAGCAAGCATCCCATTTCAATGCGCCCCTCAGAGTACGACAAGGTGGCTAATCTTCTTCGGCGTGATGCTGGGATTGAACAACCTTTGTCGACCATCGACAAGTTGTTTCCCAGTCAGGATGCATTGAAGACGCTTTTGGATGATCGCAGAGATGATATCGCAACCTTGAACGAGCATCTCGCACGAAACGGGCAGCCAGAACTGGACTTTACTACGCCTCCCCGGCCAGTTGAGCATCCCACGCCTTGGGCAATGGACCAATATCTTTTGCGTCTTGTCTTCGGCCTGAATGATGAACTGATAGCGCTACGCGCTCGGGTTGCGACGCTTGAGGCTTCACACAAGGCCAAGGAGAAGTAACTTTCTCTTGAACGCCTTGCAGGCATTTGCGATGGGCAGGAGACCGTCACGCAGACAGTCGGTCCCTGCCCGCCAGGCAGACCGACCCCCTTTGGGAGGAGGGGCGCGCTGCCTCTGACCCCGACCGGAGACGCATCAGATGACCTCGACCAGCCCGCAGACCGACCTGACCGTGCCGCCGGTCAGAACCGCCCTGATCGTGCTGGGCATGCACAGGTCGGGAACTTCGGCGTTGGCGGGTGTGCTGGGGCATCTGGGTGCGGCACTTCCGCAGGACCTGATGGCGCCCTCGGACATGAACGCCAAGGGGTTCTTCGAATCAAACCGCATCACCGGGCTGAACGACCGTCTGCTGGCGCAGGCTGGCTTCACCTGGTGGGACCCGCGCCGCTTTCCCGCCGCATGGTTCGACACCCCCGAGGCGGCCACCCTGCTGGACGAGGCCGTCGAGGTGCTGCGGGCGGATTACGGCGATGCGGCGCTGTTCGTCATGAAGGACCCGCGGATCTGCCGCCTGCTGCCGTTCTGGACTGCCGCGTTGGACCGCTTCGGTGCGCAGGTCCGGATCGTGCACACGCACCGTGCCGCGTGGGACGTCGCCGCGTCGCTGGCCCGGTGGGCGGAGTACGAGCCCGAGTTCGGGCTGGTGCTGTGGTCGCGCCACGTCCTGGACGCCGAGGCCGACAGCCGCGCACTGCCGCGCTGCTTCACCAGCTTCGAGGCGCTGATGGACGACTGGCGCGCCGTGGCCCGCCATATCGCCGACGCGCTGGACCTGGACTGGCCGCGGGGCCCGGATCAGGCCGGCGCCGCGGTGGACGATTTCCTCAGCCGTGACCTGCAGCATTTCCGCGGCGCATCGGCGACCGGTCCCGACGGACAGCCCCTGCCTCCGGTGGCGGCAGAGTTGCAGCAGGTCCTGGGCGCATGGGTCGATGAGGGAGAATCGTCGCAGGATCACGATCGCCTTGACCGCCTGCGGTCGGCGCTGGATGCCAGCGGGCCGCTGTTCGACGGATTGGCCCTGCGGACCGTGCATCGTGCCCGTCAGGTGGCACATCTGTCGGGCCGGGTCGAAAGCCTGACGGCGGACCTGACCCAGGCGCACCGGGAGCTGAGCCGTGCCGGGCAGGAGGCCGACCGCCGTGACGCCCAGATCGCCGAACAGGCAGAGCGTCTTGAGGTCATGGAGCGGCGCCAGCACGTCGCGTCGGTCCAGTTGCGACAGCTGACCGAACAGCGCGAACGCGAGATGCAGGAGCGCCTGCGGCTGGCCATCGCACTGGACGACCCGAACGCCATGGCGGACCGGCTGGACGACCTTGCCGAACGCGTGGAACGTGTCACCGCCGAACGCCGCAGGGAGCGTGACCGCCTGAACGCCGAAGCCGAGGCGATGACCGCCGAAGGCGCGCGGCTGCGCGAGGATCTGGCCACGGCCCGTGCCGAACGCGATGCCGCGCAGCGCTGGGGTGCGACCCGCGAGGCGGAGCTGCTGGCCAGCACCTCGTGGCGCGTGACGGCGCCGCTGCGTGCGGTGTCGCGTGTGGCGCGGCGGCTGCGGCCCTAGTCGCGCTGCCAAGGGCGCAGCTCGGCCTCCATCCAGGTGCCATGGGCGGCGTTGGGAAAGACGATCCAGTCCTGGCCGAAGCGGTCGGCGTGGTCTTCGGTCAGGCGGTGCTGATCCTCCAGCGCGGCGCCGGCGAAGGCGCCATGGAAATCGTGCAGCGTGTCGCCCAGCTGCAGCACGATGCGGTGCCCGTCCTCGACCTGCGCGCGGCGGGCGGCCTTGGGCGGACCGAACAGCAGGACCTGTTCGGCGCAGACCTGCGGCAGGCCGAGACGCGACAGGGTCGCGATGGTGGCCAGCTTGTTCTCCTCGAACCGGTCCGAGACGTAGAAGATCGTGACGCCCAGGTCGTCGGCCAGCGCAAAGAACTCGGCCGCGCCGGGGATCAGGTGGGGGTTGCCCTCGCGCTCCCACAGCAGCCAGGTGTCGATGTTCTGGAACATCCCCTCGTTGTGCATCGCGGCCGCCATGACGGCGCTGTTGTCCAGGATCGTCTCGTCGATGTCGCTGAGGATCGCCAGCCCGGCGCCGCCGCCGGCCTGGTCAACGGCGGCACGCAGGCGCAGGGTGGCCAGCGCATAGCATTGCCGCTGCAGGGCGCGCACCTCGGCCGAGGCCTGCTGATAGCGGACGGCGATGGCGTGGTCGTGAGGCGTGCGGGTGGGCTGCATGATCTGTCCTTTGGTCGCGCGCAGCATAGCTATGCCGCGCGCGCCGCCGGGTCAAATGACGGTCCGGTGGTCTGCGCCGCGGCGTCAGATGGCGGGCGCGGGGATGCGATAGGGCGCCTCGCGGACGGGCAGGTGGATCAGGGCGCTGAAGGCCCCGATGCCCACGCCGATCCACCAGACCAGGAAATAGTCGCCCGACGCGTCGTACAGCTTGCCCCCCAGCCAGACCCCCATGAACGATCCCAGCTGGTGAGACAGGAACACGAACCCGTAAAGCGTCCCCATGTAGCGCAGCCCATAGATATAGGCGACCAGACCCGAGGTCAGCGGCACCGTGGCCAGCCACAGCCCCCCCATGACCAGCGAGAACACGACCACCGTGGCAGGCGTCATCGGCGTCAGGATGAAGGCCGCGGCGGCGATGGTGCGCAGCGTGTAGATGCCCGCCAGCAGGTATTTCTTGGTATAGCGCTTGCCCAGATATCCCGCGAGGATCGCCCCGCCGATATTCGCCAGCCCGATCAACGAGATGGCGATCGCCCCAAGCGCCGACGTGGTGGTGATGCCAAGGCCCGCCAGCATGCCGGCAGGGTCGATGGGGCCGCACATCTCGGTGATCATCGCGGGGAAATGCGCGGTGATGAAGCCCAGCTGATAGCCGCAGGAGAAGAACCCCGCAAAGATCATCATGAAGGACGGGTCGCGGAACGCGCGCCGCAGCACGGTGCCCATGCTGTCCTCCAGCTGCGACGGGGTCGCGGGCCTGCCGTCCCCCAGCATCGGCAGGAACAGCATCGTCGACAGGACGATCACGCCGAAGATGATGAAGACCGACTGCCACGGATAGAAGGCCAGCAGCCCTTCGGCCAACGGCGCGCCGAAGACCTGTCCCGCCGATCCGGCGGCGGTGGCGATGCCCAGGGCCAGGCTGCGGTTGTCGTCGCTGGCGGCCCGGCCGACCACGGCCAGGATCACCCCGAACCCGGTGCCCGCGATGCCGAAGCCCACGATGATCTCCAGCAGCTGGATGCTGGCGGGCGTCGTGGCGAAGGCGGTGAGGATCAGGCCGGAACTGTAGAGGATCGCGCCGACGATGATCGCCCACCGGTCGCCCCAGCGTTCCGCCATCGCGCCGAAGATCGGCTGGCCGATGCCCCAGGCCAGGTTCTGGATCGCGATGGCCAGCGAGAACTCGGCCCGCGGCCAGCCGAAATCCTGTGCGATGGGAATCTGGAACACGCCAAAGCTGGCGCGCAGTGCAAAGTTGATCAGCAGGATCAGCGATCCGCCGATCAGCACGGGTGTCAGGATGCGGGAATGGGGCATGGCTGCGGCCTTGGATGGGGTCGGCCGCAGCGTTGCCCCCGGCATGGGGGCGCGTCAATCACGCAATTGTCAGGATGCAATCGCCGCCGGTCAGCGGCGCTGCACCTCGGACTGGATCGAGAAGCGCGAGGCGGGGATCGTTCCGCCCTTTGACATCTCTCCCAGGATCACGGTGGTCTTCTGGCCGGTATCGTCTGTGACGACCCACTGGCGCAGCTCTGTCGGCGCGGTGAACACCATCTGGATGGTGCCGTTCTGCGGCCGCTGCGGGTCCTGCGCGGTGACGACGGTGCCGTTGTTCTGTTCGCTGTGACCGGTGACCATGCCTTGGCGGCCCAGGTTCACGTTGGCGTCCAGGATGATCGACAGCGGCGTCTGGGACAGGGGATACTGCTGCGGGCCGCCGTTCGACTTGCCGTCGAAGATCGCCACGTTGCCGCCCGATGCCAGAACCAGCGTCGGGTCGTTGTCGTATTCGAACCGCACCCGGCCGGGACGCTGGATATAGACGGTCCCCGTCGATACCGTGCCATCCGGGTTGATCTGCGTGAACTCGGACGTGACCGTGGTCAGGCTGTTGAGATAGCGCGAGATCTCGGACAGCGGAATACGTTCGGCCAAGGCCGGAAAGGCCATGGCGACAAGAAGGGCGGGCGCAAGGGCGAGGGTGCGTATGTTCATGGTCCCGATCATATCCTTTCGCTGTTGCGATGCACATCACGTCTGACGGATGAACGCGCAGCCAACCATCGCGCGTCCGTGACGGTTCCGCATCATTTGTTTCATGCCCGATGCCTTGCGAAGAACGCATGGGGAACATATCTTTCCCGGCATGGCACAGCGCACCTTGCAGGACAAGCTGGCGATCCTGTCGGACGCCGCGAAATACGACGCCTCCTGTGCGTCCAGCGGAACGACGCGACGCGATTCGCGGTCGGGGGGCATCGGCTCGGCCGGGGGCACGGGGATCTGTCATGCCTATACGCCGGACGGGCGCTGCATCAGCCTGCTGAAGATCCTGATGACGAATTTCTGCATCTATGATTGCGCCTACTGCATCAACCGCGTCAGCAGCAATGTCGAACGCGCCCGGTTCTCTCCGGAGGAGGTGGTCCGGCTGACGCTGGAATTCTATCGCCGCAACATGATCGAGGGGCTGTTCCTGTCGTCGGGCATCATCCGCAGCCCGGACCAGACGATGGGCGACATGGTCCGCATCGCGCGGATGCTGCGGATCGAACACGGGTTCAAGGGATACATCCACCTCAAGACGATCCCCGACGCCTCGCCCGACCTGGTGGCGCAGGCGGGGCTGTTCGCGGACCGCCTGTCGGTGAATGTGGAACTGCCCCAGGATGCCAGCCTGCGCCACCTTGCCCCAGAAAAACGCCCCGAGACGATCCGTGCGACCATGGCCGACGTGCGCCTTGGCCGCGAGGCCGCCAAGGACCGCAGCCATACGGGCAAGCGCCCGCCGCGCTTCGCCCCCGCCGGGCAGTCCACGCAGATGATCGTCGGCGCGGATCAGGCCACCGACGTCGACATCCTGAACACCTCGGCCAATCTCTATTCGGGGTATCAGCTGAAACGGGTCTATTACTCGGCCTTCAGCCCGATCCCCGACGCGTCGGCCATGCTGCCGCTGATCAAGCCGCCCCTGATGCGCGAACATCGCCTGTATCAGGCCGACTGGCTGATGCGCTTTTACGGCTTTGACGCGACAGAGATCGGGTCGGCGCATCCGTCGGGCAACCTGGACCTGGCGATCGATCCCAAGCTGGCCTGGGCGCTGGCCAACCGGGCGCAGTTCCCCGTCGATGTTGCCCGCGCCCCGCGCGAGATGCTGCTGCGCGTGCCGGGCTTCGGCACCAAGACCGTGGGCCGCATCCTGACCGCGCGCCGGAGCGGCGTGCTGCGATACGCGGACCTTTTGCGCATGGGCGCGATCATGTCCAAGGCCCAGCCCTTCGTCACGCTGCCCGACTGGACGCCGGGCGCACTGACCGACAGCGCCGGCCTGCGGGCGCGCTTTGCGCCGCCGCCCGAACAGCTGTCGCTGTTCGGATGATCCGGGTCACGCTGCCGCGGTTCGGACGCTTTGACGCCTGGCGTCAGGCCGCTCGCGATCTGGCCAGCGCACGCGTCCCGATGGAGGACGTGACTTGGGCCGACCCTGACACGCCCCCCGACCTGTTCGGCGCCGACCCGGCCCCGCCGCCGGGCGATCATCCGGTGATCGCCACGCAGGAGTTCCTGCAACTGGCCCGTCAGGTCGCCAGCCATTCGGACCCGGAACGCTGGTCGCTGCTGTACGGGGCACTGATGCGGGCGCAGGGCGATCGGCGCTTTCTGTCCAATCCCGCCGATCCAATGATGGACCGCCTGTCGCGCATGGTGAAATCGGTGCGCCGCGACATCCACAAGATGCACGCCTTTGTCCGGTTTCACGAACTGCCCTCGGACGGGCCGCGCCGGGCCTTCGGTGCGTGGTTCGAACCCGAACACCCGATCCTGGAGGCCGGGACGCCGTTCTTTGCAAAGCGGTTCGCCGACATGGACTGGCTGATCGCCACGCCCGAAGGCACCGCCCGGTTCGACGGCGACACCATCGCCTATGACGACCCGGCCCCGCGCCCCGATCTGCCCGACGATGCCAGCCATGACCTGTGGCAGACCTATTTCGCCAACATCTTCAACCCCGCGCGCATCAAGACCAATGCAATGCGGTCCGAGATGCCCAAGAAATACTGGAAGAACCTGCCCGAAACCCGGCTGATCCCCGACATGCTGGCCGATGCGCCGCGCCGGGTTCAGGCCATGCGCGACGCGGGTGCGACCGATGCGCCGGCCTTCGCGCCCAAGATCACCGCCCGCCTGCGCCAGCAGCCCGACGACAGCATCCCCGACACGCTGGAGCAGGCCGCGTCCCAGGCCGCCCGCTGCACCCGGTGCGAGCTGTGTCATGCGGCCACCCAGACCGTCTGGGGGCAGGGTGATCCTGCCGCCCGCCTGATGCTGGTGGGCGAAGCGCCGGGCGATCAGGAGGATCTGGCGGGCCTGCCCTTCGTCGGCCCCGCGGGCCAGCTGTTGCACCGGACCATGGCCGAGGCCGGGCTGGCCCCCGACCGCGCCTGGATGACCAATGCGGTCAAGCATTTCCGTTTCACCCCGCGCGGCAAGCGCCGCCTGCACCAGACGCCCGACCGCGACCATGTCGATCAGTGCCGCTGGTGGCTGGACCTGGAATGCCGCATGGTCGCGCCGCGCCTGACCGTGGCCCTGGGGGCGACGGCGGCCTTCGCGCTGACCGGCAACCGCAAGCCGCTGACGCCGCGCCGCGGTCTGGTCGAACCGGCACGCGACGGCGGCCCTGTCCTGATCACCTGGCATCCCAGCCTGATCCTGCGCCTGCCGCCCGACCGCGCGCCTGCGGCCTTGGCCGAACTGCGCGCCGATCTGGCGCAGGCCGTGCAGATGGTGGCCTGAGGCGTCAGCCGAAGACCGACCAACCGGTGAATTCGGCCAGCCGTTCGGCGGCCAGCGTGCCCATCTGCGAATTGCCCCATCCGTCCAGACCCGGCGACCAGATCGCGATCGACGCCTTGCCCGGCGCGATGACCAGCAGCCCACCCCCCACGCCCGATTTCGCAGGCATGCCCACGCGGAAGGCGAAATTGCCCGACCCGTCATATTGCCCGCAGGTCATCATCAGCGCGTTGATGCGCCGCTGTTTCACCGGGGCCAGCAGGGGCGGCGCGCAGTCCAGCCCGGCGATCACCCGGCCCGCGCGGGCCAGCTGGATGCAGGACATCTCGATCGCGCATTGGTGGACATAGGTGCCGATGACATGATCCGGCGGATTGCGCAGATTGCCAAAGCTGCGCAGGTAATGCGCCAGGGCCGCGTTGCGGTATCCGGTCCGCGCCTCGGACCGGGCGACGGCCTTGTCGATGTGGATGTCGTCATCCTCCGCCGCCGCGCGCACGAAGCCCAGGATCTCGGCCAGGGTCTGCTGGGGGCTGCGTCCGGTCAGCAGCTGGTCGGTGACCACGATGGCGCCCGCGTTGATGAACGGATTCCGGGGCCGGCCCTTCTCCTGTTCCAAGAGCAGGATCGAATCGAACCGGTCGCCCGACGGCTCGCGCCCCACGCGCAGCCACAACTGTTCGCCGATGCGGCCCAGCACGCAGGCCAGCGCGAACACCTTGCTGACCGACTGGATGGAAAATCCCCGATCCGCCTGCCCGGCGGTCAGCACCTGTCCGTCCGCCAGGGCCACGGCGATGCCGAACTGATCGGGGGCGACGCCGGCCAGTTCGGGGATATAGTCGGCGACCTTGCCCCAATCGGCGGCCTTGCGGATGTCGCGGTCCAGGTCCTGCAGAAAGCGTTCAAGCGTCATGGCGTCCCCCGATGCTGCGCAGAGCCTATGGCGCGAAACCGCCGCCCGGGGAAGGTTAAAGCGCCTGACCCGCCAGCATCCGCGGCATCGGCGACACGGACAGCCCCGCCGCCTGCCGCATGAAGCCGCGCCGCAGTCCCGGCAGTGCATCGACCACCCCCATGCCCGCGCCGCGCAGCCCGGCCACGGCCGGATTGTCGGTCGCGAACAGCCGGTTCACCCCGTCCATGCCCAGTGCTAGCGTCGTCGCATCCGGTCTGCGCCACGCCTGATACCGCTCCAGCACCAGCGTGCTGCCGATATCCTCGCCGCGTCGGGCGGCATCGACCAGCACCTCGGCCAGGGCGGCGACGTCGCGCAGGCCCAGGTTCAGGCCCTGGCCCGCGATGGGATGGACCCCATGCGCCGCGTCCCCCACCAGCGCCACGCGGTCGGCGACATAGCGTTCGGCCAGGGACAGCGACAGTGGATAGCTGAAGCGCGGCCCCGCCAGCGACAGATCGCCCAGGAAATCGCCAAAGCGCGGCCGCAGGACCGCCAGGAAGGCGGCGTCGTCCAGGGCGGCGATGGCTGCGGCGTTCGCGGTGGTTTCCGACCAGACGATGTTGCTGCGGTTGCCCGGCAGGGGCAGGATCGCCAGAGGCCCGGTTGCCATGAAATACTGATGCGCGATGCCCTGATGGGGCAGAGCATGGTCGATGGCCGCGACCAGCGCGGTCTGGCCGTAATCCCAGCCCTGGCGCCGGATGCCCGCGCGCGTGGCCACGCCCGATCCGCGCCCGTCCGCACCGATCAGCAGCCGCGCCGTCAGCCGCTGTCCGTCAGACAGGATCGCGGCGACGCCCGCCGGGCCGACCTCCTGGCCGGTGACGGACAGGCCGGGCAGGGTGGTGACCGTGCCCTCCATCGCATCAACCAGGGCGGCGTGCAGGAAGCGGTCCTCCAGCATATGGCCCACCGGGCCTTCGCCCAGTTCGGCGCTGTCGAAATGCAGGAAGAAATGGCCCGCGCCCTCTCCGGGCTGGCCTTGGGTCGCCTTGATCTGGTGGATGGGCTGGGCGTCGGGGGCCAGCCGGTCCCACAGGCCAAGCGCCCGCAGCACGCGGACCGAGGCGATGGCCAGCGAATAGGCCCGCCCGTCGAAACCTGCCCCCGACCGCGCGCGCGGGGGGCGCGGATCGACCACGGCCACGCGCAGCCCGGCCTGGGCCAGCGCCAGCGCAAGGGTCGGGCCGTTCAGCCCGCCCCCGGCCACCACGATGTCGAAATCCTGTGTCATGGCCCGCAGCTTGCACGGGGCCGGGGCAAAGGCAATGCGGCGCGGGGCCTCACGCGCCCTCCCGGGCCAGCAGCGCGGCCAGACCGGTGCGATAGTCGGGATAGCGCAGCGTGACGCCCAGATCGCGCTTGATCCGGTCGTTCCGGACCCGCTTGCTGTCGCCATAGAAGGACCGCGCCATCGGGGTCATGTCGGCCTGATCGAAGGGCACCGCGGGCGGTAAGGGCAGGCCCAGCAGGGTCGCCGCATGAGCGATCACGTCCTGAGGCGGGGCCGGGTCGTCGTCGCAGACGTTGTAGATGCCGATCGGGTCGGGCGCGTCGATCGAGGCCAGCAGGACCTGGGCAATATCCTCGACATGGATGCGCGAGAAGACCTGGCCGGGCTTGATGATGCGCCGCGCGGTGCCGTCGCGGACCTTCTGGAACGGACCGCGACCGGGACCATAGATCCCCGCCAACCGGAAGATGTGCAGCGGCAGGTCATGCGACCGCGCCAGGTCCTGCCATGCGCCTTCGGCGGCGATGCGCGCCTGGCCGCGCGGGCCCGATCCGTCCAGGACCGAATCCTCGTCGACCCAGCCCCCGTCGCGGTCGCCATAGACGCCGGTGGTCGACAGATAGCCCAGCCAGCGCGGCCGCGCGCGGGCCAGGTCCTCGCGGAACACGGCCAGAACCGGGTCGCCGTCCGGTCCGGGCGCGGTGCTGACCAGGATCGCGTCGGCCTGGGCGATGGCCGTGCGCAGCGCATCCTCGGACCCCGGCCACAGCAGGGGCACGGCGCCTGCGGCCGCGACGCGGTCAGGGTCGTCGCGGGTGGTGCCGGTGACCTGCCAGCCGCGGGCGGTCAACAGGGGTGTCAGGAAGCCGGCGCTGTAGCCGTGACCGAAAACGAGCATCTTCATGACGGCACCGTAACGGCGCGCGCGTGGCTGCGCCAGACGCTTGCCTGCCGCCTGCCGCGCTGGCAGGGTCGGCGCAGCAAGAAGGACAGATCCGATGACGACAGACGCCCGCTTTCTGCCGGTCCAGACCCCCGACGCCGCGGCGCCCCGCGACTTTACCGACGCGGCCGCGGCCGTGGCCCATCTGCGTGCGCTGTACGACCAGGCGACCGGCTTTCTGCTGGGCCATTTCACCGCCATCCTGGAAGGCACGTCCCCCGTCGCGCGCTATCGCGCCTTCTACCCCGAGGTGCGGCTGATCGTCCCGACGCATGGCAAGATCGACAGCCGCCTGTCCTTCGGCCATGTGGTCGCGCCCGGCGTCTATGCGGCCACGGTGACGCGCCCCGACCTGTTCCAGCATTACCTGACCGAGCAGCTGGGCCTGCTGATCAAGAATCACGGGGTGCCGGTGACCATCGGCCTGTCGGACACGCCCATGCCTGTCCATTTCGCGGTCGCCGCCCAGAGCGACCTGGCCGTCCCGCAGGAGGGCGTTTTGGATTTCAGCCTGCGCGACGTCTTTGACGTGCCGGACCTCAACACCATGAACGACGACATCGTGAACGGCGTGGCCGGCGCCATGTCCGATGGCAGCCAGCACCTGGCGGCGTTCACCGCGCAGCGTGTGGATTATTCGCTGGCGCGCCTGGCCCATTACACGGCGACCGCGCCCGAGCATTTCCAGAACTTCGTCCTGTTCACCAACTATCAGTTCTATGTCGACGAGTTCGAGGCCTTTGCCCGCCGCGTCCTGTCGGACCCGGACAGCGGCTATACCGCCTTCGTCGCCCCCGGAAACCAGCAGATCACCGACGGCCATGACACGATCGTGCCGCTGTCCAAGCTGCCGCAGATGCCGACCTATCACCTGAAACGCGCGAACGGGCAGGGGATCACGCTGGTCAATATCGGCGTCGGCCCGTCCAACGCCAAGACCGCCACCGACCACATCGCGGTGCTGCGCCCGCATGTCTGGCTGATGGTGGGCCATTGCGCGGGCCTGAGGAACAGCCAGTCCCTGGGCGATTTCGTCCTGGCCCACGCCTATCTGCGCGAGGATCATGTGCTGGACGACGATCTGCCCGTCTGGGTGCCGATCCCGGCCCTGGCCGAGGTCCAGGTCGCCCTGCAGGAGGCCGTGGCCGAGGTCACCCAACTGGACGGGTACGAGTTGAAGCGCATCATGCGCACGGGCACCGTCGCCACCATCGACAACCGCAACTGGGAGCTGCGCGACCAGTCCGGCCCGGTCCACCGCCTGTCGCTGTCGCGCGCGGTCGCGCTGGACATGGAAAGCGCCACGATCGCCGCGAACGGGTTCCGGTTCCGCGTCCCATACGGCACGCTGCTCTGCGTCAGCGACAAGCCGCTGCACGGAGAGCTGAAGCTGCCGGGCATGGCGACGGACTTCTATCGCACGCAGGTCGCCAACCATCTGCTGATCGGCATCCGCGCGATGGAGAAGCTGCGCGACATGCCGCTGGAGCGCATCCATTCGCGCAAGCTGCGGTCCTTCAGCGAGACGGCGTTCCTGTAGCGCGGCGGCAAAACACCAGCAAACGCGGGTTTTCGCGCGCGGGGCGAAAAAGGCTTGATCTGCCCGTCAAAACCGTGTGTAGCAGGCGATATGCCGCAAAAGGCGCAATTTGTGGGCCCGGTGCAACAGGGCAAGAGGAGACGGACCATGGCTACGGCTGCTGCAAAACCGATGACCAAGACCCAACTGGTGGCGACGATCGCCGAAGAAATGGGCTCGGACAAGAAATCCGCTTCGGCCGCTCTGGACGCGATCGTGGCGATCGTGACCCGCGAAGTCGCCGGCGGCGGCGCGGTGACCCTGCCGGGCATCGGCAAGATCGCCTGCCGCGCCCGCCCCGAGCGTCAGGTCCGCAACCCGCAGACCCAGGAAATGATGACCAAGCCGGCCGACAAGCAGGTCAAGGTCACCATCGCCAAGGCCCTGAAGGACAGCGTCAACAGCTGATCCGCAGATGCTGCGATGACGGATCGGGGTCGTGCCATCGAGCACGGCCCCTTTTCTTTATGTCTTCACCCCACGGCGGTGCTCTGCTAGCCGTTTTGCATCACCTGCAAGAAAGGCCTGGTCCATGGATCTTCGCGCGTTGCTGATGGGTCTGGCCTTCGCGGTGATGTGGGCCTCGGCCTTCACCTCGACCCGGATGATCGTGACCGAGGCGCCGCCGCTGATGGCGCTGGCCCTGCGCTTTGCGCTGTCGGGCGTGGTGGGCGTGATGATCGCGCTGGCCATGGGGCAAACCTGGCGCACCCTGACGCGGACGCAGTGGCGCGCCGTGCTGATCCTGGGGCTGTGCCAGAACGCGCTGTACCTGGGCCTGAACTGGACCGCGATGCAATGGATCGAGGCGGGCCTGGCCTCGATCATCGCTGCGACCATGCCGCTGATGGTAGCCGCCCTGGGCTGGAGCCTGATGGGCGAGCGCCTGCGCCCGATGGGCGTGGGCGGCCTGATCCTGGGCGTGGTGGGCGTCGCGATCATCATGGGCGCGCGCCTGCAGGGCGGCAGCGATCTGACCGGCATCGTCATGTGCTTTGTCGCGGCGCTGGCGCTGGCGGTGGCGACCCTGACGGTGCGGGGCGCCAGTTCGGGCGGCAACGTGATGATGATCGTGGGCCTGCAGATGCTGGTCGGCGCCGTGACCCTGGGCCTGATCGCGCCCTGGTTCGAGACCTGGGACGTCACCTATACCCCGCGCCTGGTCGTGGCGTTCCTCTATACGGTGATCGTGCCGGGGCTGGTGGCGACCTGGGTGTGGTTCATGCTGGTCGGGCGCATCGGCGCGGTGCGCGCGGCGACGTTCCACTTTCTGACGCCCTTCTTCGGCGTGGCCACCGCCGCCCTGTTCCTGGGCGAGGATCTGGGCGCGGGCGACGTGATCGGCGTCGCGGTCATCATGGCCGGCATCCTGGCGGTGCAGCTGTCCAAGGCGCCCCCGGTCAAGCGCCCGCCGCCCAGCTGACGGACCCCTGCGGCCATCGGCGGCGTTGAACCCGCGCCAACCCCTGCGATGATGGTGCCATGCGTCCCGACCAGATCCTGCACCCGACCGAGGCCGGGCTCTATTGCCCGCCCGGCGATTTCTACATCGACCCGGTCCGCCCGGTGCCCCGCGCGCTGATCACGCACGGGCATGGCGACCACGCCCGTGCGGGTCATGGGGCCGTCATGGCCACGCAGCAGACGCTGGACATCATGGCGATCCGCTATGGCGAGGATTTCACCGGCACCCGGCAGGCCGCGGAAGGGGTGGCCCGCATTGGCGACGTGCAGGTCAGCTTTCACCCCGCGGGCCATATCCTGGGCTCGGCCCAGATCGCCGTGATGCCCGACCGCGGCCCCAAGATCGTCGTGTCCGGCGACTACTGCCGCGCCCCGAACCCGGTCTGCGCCCCCTATGAGCCGGTGCCCTGCGACATCTTCGTGACCGAGGCGACCTTCGGCCTGCCGGTCTTCCGCCACCCCGACCCGCTGACCGAGATGACCAAGCTGATCGCCAGCATGGCCGAGTTTCCCGAACGCCAGCACCTGATCGGCGCCTATGCCCTGGGCAAGGCGCAGCGGGTCATCGCGCTGGCCCGACAGGCCGGGATCGACGGTCCCATCGCCATCCATGGCGCGCTGCAGCGGTTGTGCGATTTTCATGTGGAACAAGGGATCGACCTGGGCCCGCTGATCCCCGCCACCGCGAAACAGGTCGATGCCCAGCTGGTCATCGCGCCGCCATCCGCCTTTGCCAGTGCCTGGGTCCAGCGGTTCCGCGACCCGGTGATCGGCTTTGCCTCGGGCTGGATGACGGTGCGGGCGCGGGCGCGGCAGCGGGGGGTGGAGCTGCCCCTGGTCATCAGCGACCATGTCGACTGGCCGCAGGTCACACAGACCATTCTTGAGCTGGCCCCCCAGGAGGTCTGGATCACCCACGGGACTGAAGACGGGCTGATGCGCTGGTGCGAGCTGCAGGGCATCGCGTCCCGCCCCCTGCGCCTGATCGGATACGAGGATGAGCCGGAATGAAGGCTTTTGCCCATCTGCTGGAACGGTTGGCCTTCACCGCTGCGCGCAACGCCAAGCTGCGCCTGCTGCGCCATTACCTGGAGGCCACGCCCGACCCCGACCGCGGATATGCGCTGGCCGCGCTGACCGGTGATCTGAAGCTCAGGGCGGTGACGCCGGGCCTGTTGCGCGGGCTGATGGCGGGGCGGGTGGACGAACAGCTCTTCGCGATGTCCTATGATTTCGTCGGCGATCTGGCCGAGACCATCGCGCTCTTGTGGGACACCGACCAGGATCAGGACGTGCCCCTGCGGGATGCGGTGGCGCTCCTGCGCGACACGGGCCGCGCGGGCCTGCCTGCGGCGATCACCGCGATGCTGGACCGGCTTGGCCCGTCGCAGCGGCTGGCCTTCCTGAAGCTGGCCACGGGAAACATGCGCGTGGGCCTGTCCGCACGCATGGCGCGCATGGCCTTGGCCGAGATGGGCCCCCCCGAGGTCAAGGACATCGAGGAGATCTGGCACGGCCTGACGCCCCCCTATCAGCCCCTGTTCGACTGGATCGCGGGGGGTGCACGCCCCGAACACGCGGCCCGCGCGCCCTTCCGGCCGGTTATGCTCTCCACGCCGGTCGATCTGGATCAACTGCGCGCCTTCGATCCCGCCGATTACACGGCGGAATGGAAGTGGGACGGCATCCGCGTGCAGGCGATCAATGACGGCGGCACGCGGCGCCTCTATTCCCGGACCGGAGAGGATGTGGGCGCGGCCTTTCCCGACCTGCTGGAGGCGCTGAACTTCGACGGCGCGCTGGATGGCGAGCTGCTGGTGCGGCGGGGCGCCGACGTGGCGCCCTTTGGCGACCTGCAGAAACGCTTGGGCCGCAAGGTGGTGGGCCGCGCGATGCTGGACAGCCATCCGGCGGGCCTCAGGGTCTATGACGCGATGATCTGGCAGGGGCGCGACCTGCGCGACCTGCCGCATCACGAGCGGCGCGCGGTGCTGGAGGACGCCGATTTCGGCAGCGACCGGATCGACCTGTCGCCGCTGCTGCCCTTTCGGACCTGGGACGACCTGGCGGCCCTGCGCGCCGACCCGCCCTCGATCGTGATCGAAGGCGTGATGATCAAGCGCCGCGACAGCCCTTACGTCGGCGGCCGCCCGCGCGGGCCCTGGTTCAAGTGGAAGCGCGACCCGATGGTGGTGGATGCGGTGATGCTCTATGCGCAGCGCGGGCATGGCAAGCGGTCGGGATTTTACAGCGACTTCACCTTCGGCCTGTGGGACGGCGACGCGCTGGTGCCGGTGGGCAAGGCCTATTTCGGCTTCACCGATGAGGAGCTGCGCGAGCTGGACCGGTTCGTTCGGAACAACACCACCGAACGTTTTGGCCCCGTGCGCTCCGTTGCGCCCAAGCTGGTGCTGGAGGTCGCGTTCGAGGGGTTGAACGCCTCTCCGCGCCACAAATCCGGGGTCGCGATGCGCTTTCCCCGCATCAGCCGCATCCGATGGGACAAGCCCGCCGCCGAGGCCGACCGGTTGCAGACGCTGAAGGACATGATCCCGTGACGCTGCCCCCCGCGTTCCAGGACTGGTTCGCCCGGCAGGGCTGGCAGCCGCATCCGCATCAGCTGGCCCTGCTGGAGGCCACGGGTGACAGCCTGCTGATCGCCCCGACCGGGGGCGGCAAGACTCTGGCGGGGTTCCTGCCGTCGCTGGTCGAACTGACCGCGCCGCATCGGGGGATGCACACGCTGTACGTCTCGCCCTTGAAGGCGCTGACGGCGGATATCGCGCGCAACCTGTCGCGCCCGGTCGCCGATCTGGGCCTCGACATCCGCATCGAGGACCGCACCGGCGACACCCGCGCCAGCCAGCGCGCCCGCCAGCGCATGGACCCGCCCGACATCCTGCTGACCACGCCGGAATCGCTGGCCCTGATGCTGTCCTATGAACAGGCGCCCGCGATCTTTGGGGGCCTGCGCCGGGTGGTGCTGGACGAGCTGCATGCCCTGGCCGAGAACAAGCGCGGCGATCAGCTGATGCTGGCCCTGTCGCGGCTGCGCGCGCTGGCGCCCGACCTGCAGGTCACGGGCCTCTCCGCCACGGTCGAGGACCCGTCGCGGCTGGCCCGCTTCATGGGCGGTGCCACCGTGATCCACGCCGATCCCGGCCCCAACCCCGACATCGCCATGCTGCCCACCGCCAAGGCCCCGCCCTGGGCCGGCGCGGGCGGGCATTACGCCGTGCCGGACGTGCTGGAGGCCGTGGCGCAGGCCACGACCACGATCATCTTCATCAACACCCGCGCCCAGGCCGAGCTGTTCTTTCAGGCGCTGTGGGCCGCGAATGACGCGAACCTGCCCATCGGGTTGCATCACGGCAGCCTCTCGCGCGAGGCCCGCGCCCGGACCGAGGCCGCGATGGCCGCAGGCGAATTGCGCGCCGTGGTGGCGACCGGCAGCTTGGATCTGGGCATCGACTGGGGCGCGGTGGATCTGGTGATCCAGGTCGGCGCGCCGCGCAACGTCAAGCGGCTGGTCCAGCGGATCGGGCGCGCGAACCACCGCTATAACGCGCCGTCGCGGGCGCGGATCGTGCCCGCCAACCGCTTCGAAGTGATCGAATGCGTGGCCGCCCTGCAGGCCGTGCGCGAACGCGATCTGGACGGCGACGACCGCGGACCGGGGCCGCTGGACGTGCTGTGCCAGCACATCCTGCTGACTGCCTGCGCGGGGCCGTTCGACGCCGATGCGCTGTTCGCCGAGGTCCGCACCGCCGGGCCCTATCGCGACCTGACCCGCGCCGATTTCGACGCCTGCCTGGAGTTCGCGGCGACGGGTGGCTATGCGCTTCGGGCCTATGACCGCTGGCAGCGGCTGATGGAACGCGACGGGCTGTGGCGCCTGCGCGACCCGCGCGCGGCACGAAACCTGCGCATGAACATCGGCACCATCGTCGAGGCCGAGATGCTGAAGGTCCGCTTTCGCGGACGCGGCGGCGCGCCCCTGGGGGAGGTCGAGGAGGGCTTTGCCGCGACCCTGGCCCCGGGCGACACCTTCCTGATCGGCGGGCAGACGGTGCGCTATGACGCGCTGCGCGAGATGGTGGTCGAGGTCACGAAACAGCCTTCGAAGGAGCCCCGCATCGCCACCTTCTCGGGCATGAAGCTGGCCACGTCGACGCAGCTGTCGCACCGGGTGCTGGCGCTGATCGGCGATCCAGCGGCGCATGCGGGGCTGCCCGCCGACACCCGCGACTGGTTGGCGCTGCAGGCGCAGGTCAGCACCCTGCCGCGTCCCGGCACCCTGCTGACCGAGGCGTTTCCCCATCAGGGTCGCTGGCATCTGGCGGTCTACGGCTTTGCCGGGCGCAATGCGCTGCAGACCCTGGGTCTGCTGATGACGCGGCTGATGGAGGAGGCGGGGCTGGCCCCCCTGGGATTCCTGGCCACCGATTACGCCCTGCTGATCTGGTCGCTGGACCCGGTGACCGACCCCGCGCCGCTGCTGGACCGCGACGGCCTGCGCGAGGGTCTGGGCGACTGGCTGGCCAGCAATGCCGTGATGAAGCGCAGCTTTCGCAACGTGGCGACCATCGCGGGCCTGATCCAGCGCAACCTGCCCGGGGCGCGAAAATCGGGGCGGCAGGCGACGTTTTCCAGCGACATCCTGTACGACACGCTGCGCAAGTACGACCCGGACCACCTGATGCTGCGCATCACCGCGGCCGAGGCCAGCCGGGGGCTTGTGGATTTCGGCCGGATCGAGGAAATGCTGGACCGCACCGACCGCCTGGACCATCGCATGCTGGAGCGCGTGTCGCCCCTGGCCGCGCCGCTGATGCTGGAGCTGGGCCGCGTGCCCATCGCGGGACAGGGCCGCGAGCGCATGGCAGAGGCGGAGGCTGCGGCATTGATGGCAGAGGCAGGGCTTTCGTGACGTTCCACCCTTTTGATTTCGACGGTCAGGCGCTGCAGGCGCGGGCTACCGGTGCGCTGTTCTGGCCGGAACGGCGATGGCTGATCGTGGCCGACCTGCATCTGGGCAAATCCGAACGCATGGCGCGGCGCGGGGGTGCCCTGCTGCCCCCCTATGAGACGCTGGAGACGCTGCACCGCCTTCAGGCGGAGATCGCAGCGACCGATCCCGCGGTGGTCGTCAGCTTGGGGGACGGGTTCGACGACGACGCGGCGGGGCGCGCGCTGGCTGACGATGTCTGCGACCGGCTGCGCACGATGGCCCAGGGCCGGCGCTGGATCTGGGTCAGCGGCAACCACGACCCCGGGGCGATCTGTCCCCGCCTGCCCGGCGATACCGCCGAGGCCCTGCATGACGGCCTGATCCTGCGCCACGAGGCGGGTCAGGGGCCGGACGTGTCGGGCCATTACCACCCCTGCATCCGGCTGGCGGGTCAGCGGCGGCGGTGTTTCCTTGTCGGCCGCGACCATCTGATCCTGCCCGCGTTCGGTGCCTATACCGGCGGGCTGGAGGTCACGGACAGGGCGCTGGCCGCGCTGGTGCCGCAGGGGTTGGCAATCGCTTGCGGGGCGCGCGCCCTGCCGGTGCCGGTGGGCATGCGTCGCCGCGCATGAAAAAGGGCCGGCACACATCGCGGCCAGCCCCCGTCATCCTGAGTGGTCTGATCAGAAGCGGAAGTTCGCGCCGATCTTGACGCTGCTCATGGTCATGCTGGCGCGGGTCGAGAGGGTGTCGGTCCCGTCCGAGAACTCCACCCGCTCGTTGCCGAAATCGCGGTACTGGTATTCTGCGAAGATCGACGTGCGCGGGTTGATCATGCGCTCCACGCCCAAGCCGCCCGCGGCACCCGTCGCGGTGAAGCCGCGCGTCTGCGAGAAGTCGCCCGTGCTCAGCGTATAGTCGAAATCACCGCGGGCGACGCCCAGGGTGCCATAGACCAGCGTCTGCGGGTTGACCGCATAGCCGGTCTTGATGACCAGGGTGGCGATGTTCTTCATCTCGCTCTCGACGCGGCCCAGCAGCGGATCACCGATGTCGATGCTTTCGTCGACCGAGCCGAATTCGACGCCCAGTTCAGGACCGAAGACCCAGTTGCCGCGCTGCCAGCGATAGCCCAGCTGCAGACCTGCGGTTGCGCCGGAGATGCCGACATCACCCAGTCCGCCGATCAGGCCCACGTCCTCGCCGTCGATGACCTCGGAGAAACCCACCTGATCCTCGGTGCCGAAGACATAGCCGAGCGACCCGCCCACATAGGCGCCACCCCATGCCGAGGCGATCGGCGCCACGGGTGTCACCGTCACCGGTGCCACGTCGACGACGGGCGACACCACGCCCCCGGCAAGGGCAGCGCCTGCCCCCAGGACCAGGGCCGAGACGGAGGAGAGAGCGAAGAGGCGCATGGGGGATACTCCTGAAAAGCTGGGGCGCGCCCACCGGCTGCGCCCGATCTGCAAATGATATCCGGTCAATCCAGCGCAGAGAATCGGCCCAAGATCAATTAAAACGCGCATTGGCCCCTGTCCCTGCACGCGGTGACGGGCATGGACAGTGACCTTTGGGCAACATGGGCCGTTCAGGTATCCAGGTTCTCGACGTTCAGGGCGTTCTGCTGGATGAACTCGCGGCGCGGTTCGACGACGTCGCCCATCAGCTTGGTGAACAGGTCCTCGGCCTCGGCCACGTCCTCGATGCGGACCTGCAGCATGGTGCGCGCGACGGGGTCCAGCGTGGTTTCCCACAGCTGCTCGGGGTTCATCTCTCCCAGTCCCTTGTAGCGCTGCAGGGACAGGCCCTTCTCGCCCTCCAGGAACACCGCCTGCAGCAGGCCCAGGGGGCCGTGGATCGGCTGGTCGCGATCCTTGCGGATCAGGCGCGCGGGCTTGGCATAGATGTCCTGCATGGCCTGGGTCATCTCGCCCAGTCTGCGGCTCTCGCCGCTGCGCAGCATCTGGCCGTCCAGGGTGCGGTTCTCCTCGACCCCGCGCAGGGTGCGCGACAGGCGGATGCCGGCATCCTGGGTTGGGCGTCCCTGCCAGCCGCGCTCGTACTCCTCGGCGATCTGGTCCAGGCGGGCGGCGATGTCGGTGGCCACGCCCTGGGCGTCCTGGTCGATGCGGCCCGGCACCAGCGCACCGGCGATCGCGGCCTGTTCGGTGATGTGGGGCGGGTAGTGGGTCGGATAGGCGCGCAGGACGCGGCGTGCCACCCGCGCCTCCTCGACCACGCGGGCCAGGTCGTTGCCGGTGATCTCCTCGCCCGAGGCCAAGCGCAGCGATGCCCCTTCGACGCCCTGCTGGATCAGGTAATCCTCCAGCGCGGCCTCGTTCTTTAGATAGACCTCAGACCGGCCGCGCCCGACCTTGTAGAGCGGCGGCTGCGCGATATAGAGATGCCCGCCCTCGATCAGCTCCGGCATCTGCCGGAAGAAGAATGTCAGCAGCAGCGTGCGGATATGCGCGCCGTCGACGTCGGCGTCCGTCATGATGACGATCTTGTGGTAGCGCAGCTTCTTCAGGCTGAACTCGTCGCGCCCGATGCCGGTGCCAAGCGCGGTGATCAGCGTGCCGATCTGGTCGCTGCCCAGCATCCGGTCGAACCGCGCGCGTTCCACGTTCAGGATCTTGCCGCGCAGCGGCAGGACGGCTTGGTTCTGGCGCGAGCGGCCCTGCTTCGCCGAACCGCCGGCCGAATCCCCCTCGACGATGAACAGCTCGGACAGCGCCGGGTCCTTCTCCTGGCAATCGGCCAGCTTGCCGGGCAGGGAGGCGACATCCATCGCCGTCTTGCGCCGCGTCAGCTCGCGCGCCTTGCGCGCCGCCTCGCGGGCCAAGGCGGCCTCGATGATCTTGCCGACGATCTGGCGGGCCTCGGTCGGGTTCTCCTCGAACCACTCTGCCAGCTTCTCGCCGACCAGCCCCTCGACCGCAGGACGGACCTCGCTGGAGACAAGCTTGTCCTTGGTCTGGCTGGAGAATTTGGGATCGGGCACCTTGACGGACAGCACGCAGGTCAGCCCCTCGCGCGCGTCATCGCCGGTGAAGTCGACCTTTTCCTTCTTCGCGATGCCGCTGTCCTGCGCATATTTGCCGATCACGCGGGTCAGGGCGCCGCGGAAACCGGCCATGTGCGTGCCGCCGTCCCGCTGCGGGATGTTGTTGGTGAAGGGCAGGACGGTCTCGTGATAGCTGTCGTTCCACCACATCGCGACCTCGACGCCGATGCCGCCCTTCTCTCCGGTGATGAAGATCGGCTCGGGCATGACGGCGGTCTTGGACCGGTCCAGGTATTTCACGAATTCCTTGACGCCGCCCTCGTAGAACAGCTCGGTCTTCTGGACCTCGGCATGACGCTCGTCCTCCAGGATGATGCGCACGCCGCTGTTCAGGAAGGCCAGCTCGCGCAGGCGGTTCTCCAGCGTCTTGAAGCTATAGTCCAGGTTGCTGAAGGTCCCGTCCTGATGCACGGTCTTGGCCGAGGCCATGAAGCGCACCTCGGTCCCGCTTTCACCCGGCGCATCGCCCACCACGACCAGCGACTTGACGGTGTCGCCGCGCTCGAACCGAACGAAGTGCTCCTTGTCGTTGCGCCAGATGCGCAGCTCCAGCCAATCGGACAGGGCGTTCACGACCGACACGCCCACGCCGTGCAGGCCCCCCGACACCTTGTAGCTGTTCTGGTCGAACTTTCCGCCCGCATGCAGCTGGGTCATGATGACCTCGGCCGCGCTGACGCCCTCTCCGGCATGCATGTCGACCGGGATGCCGCGCCCGTTATCGCGCACGCTGACGCTGCTGTCGGCATGGATCTTGACCTGCACGAAGTCGGCATGGCCGGCCAGGACCTCGTCGATGCCGTTGTCCACGACCTCATAGACCATGTGGTGCAGGCCGGACCCGTCGTCGGTATCGCCGATATACATGCCGGGACGCTTTCGCACGGCGTCCAAACCCTTAAGAACCTTGATGGAATCGGCGTCGTACAAAGCGGGTTGGGCGGCGGTGTCGGTCATGCGTCGGGCTTTCTGTTCGTCATGTCTCGATATAGGCCTTCGCAGGGGCAAAGTCACGGCTTTGGCTGGGTTTTTCGGCCCCGTCGGCGGGTTTTATGCCCGGCCTGCCCAGATCTGGCCCGCACCCAGCACCAGCCCCACGAAAATCAGCAGCCAGCCCGATGCCAGGTTCATCCGCCGCAGCCCCGCGGGAGTCGCCAGACGGGCGCGCAGCGCGGCCAGCGTGGCGCCCATGCCCAGGTTCAGCAGGAACGGAATGGCCCCCGACATCCCCACGATCACCGCGACATCGCGCCCGGTCAGCCGCGCCACGTCGAAGAAACCGGGCAGCACGCCGACATAGAACAGCGCCGCCTTGGGGTTGCCGGCAATGGCCAGCAGGCCCGCGCTGAAGCCCGCCCATCCACCACGCCGGGTCAGGCGGCTGTCGCTGTCCACGGCCTGCCCGGCATGGCGCAAAAGCCCGATGCCCATGCCCAGAAAGACCGCGACCGCGATCCAGCGCAGGACCGACAGCAAGGCCGCCTGATCGCCCACCAGCAACGTCAGGCCAAAGATCGCGATCAGAGGCCAGATCATGTCCCCGATCGCCACCCCAAGCGCCAGCGGCCAGACCCCCGCCCAACCGGACGACAGGCCCCGCGCCATGATCGCCACCCAGACCGGGCCGGGCGTCAGCCAGATCGCCGCCAGCGCGCCCGCATACAGCCAGATCGCCTGCACGCTCAGCGTCATGCGGCCTCGCATGCCGCAGAGGCGCCGTCGGTCTTGGTCACGGCCAGGCTGCGCGCGCGCCGGCCGAACGCGTCGAACAGTTCCGGCCCCGTGCCGGTCAGCAGGGTCTGGGCGGGCAGGTCGGTGATGCGGTCGTAAAGCGCCGCGCGCCGGTCGGCGTCCAGATGCGCCGCGACCTCGTCCAGCAGCAGCAGGACCGGTTGATCCGACAGCGCCCGCGCATTGGCCAGGATCAGCGACAACAGCAATGCCTTCTGCTCTCCGGTCGAGGACTGCGCAGCGGGCATGTCCTGCGGCCCCCAGCTGGCGCCCAGATCGGCCCGATGCGCCCCTGTCAGCGTCCGCCCGGCGGCCATGTCGCGGTGGCGCGTCGCGGCCAGGCGCGCGGCGATGCTGGCGGAGTCGGCATCGTCGGCAAAGCCGTCCTGGGCCAGCAGGGTCAGGCGGGCGGCCGGAAAATCCGTGCCGCCGTCCTGCGCGGCCATGATGGCGGACAGGGCCGCCTGGCGGTTGCGGGTCAGGCCCGCGCCGGCCTCGGCCATCTGCGTCTCCAGTGCGCGGTACCAGCCGGGATCGCCGATCTGATCGCGCAGCAGGCGGTTGCGTTCACGCATGGCCTTGTCATAGGCCAGCGCCAGGTCCGCGTGGTCGGGCATCAGCGACAGGGTCACCCGGTCCAGGAACCGCCGCCGCCCTTCGGGTGCGTCCGACCACAACCGGTCCATCGCGGGCACCAGCCAGATGACCCGCACCAGCCGGGCCAGCGCGGTCTGGGTCACGGGCTTGTCGTCCAGGATGACATGGCGGGGTTGGCCGGGGGGCGCCGCGGTCTCGACCGCGTGATCGCCAAGCGTGGCGCGGAGGCGCCAGCCCGCATCGGGGCCCATCCGCGCCTGGTCTGGGGCGGCCACCGCGCGCAGTCCGCGGCCCGGCGCCAGCATGGACAGCGCTTCCAGGATGTTCGTCTTGCCGGACCCGTTCGGCCCGTGGATCGCCAGGGGGCGGGCGTCCAGCGACAGGTCCAGCCGCGGCCAGGACCGGAACTGGGACAGCCGCAGCGCCGTCAGTGTCACACGCGCATCGGCATGACGACATAGACCGCGCTGAGATCGCTGCCCTCGCGGATCAGGGCGGCGTCGCCCGAGCCGTTGAACAGGAACACCGCATTGTCGCGATCGACCTGGCCCGCGATCTCCTGCAGGTACTTGGCGTTGAAGCCGATCTCCAGCGGCTCGTCGGCATAGGCCACGATCAACTCCTCCTCGGCGGCGCCGGCATCGGGGGCGTTGACCGACAGGACCAGCCGGTCCGCGTCCAGCGACAGCTTGACCGCGCGCGAACGTTCGCTGCTGACGGTCGCCACGCGGTCGACGGCGCGGGCAAAGTCGGCGGCGTCCACCTCAAGCTTGCGGGCGTTGCCCTGCGGGATCACGCGGCTGTAATCGGGGAAGGTCCCGTCGATGACCTTGGAGGTCAGCGTGATCGTGGGCGTGGCAAAGCGGACCTTGGTCTCGCTGACCGACACGGCGATCTCGGCCTCGTCGTCGTCCAGAAGCTTGCGCAGCTCTCCGACGGTCTTGCGGGGCACGATCACGCCCGGCATCGCATCCGCGTTCGCGGGCAGGGGCGCGTCGATCCGAGCCAGGCGGTGCCCGTCGGTCGCCACGCAGCGCAGGACGGGGCCGTCCTCGGACTGGGCCACGTGCATGTAGACGCCGTTCAGATAGTACCGCGTCTCCTCGGTCGAGATCGCGAATTTCGACTTGTCGAACAGCCGGCGCAGCACCGATGCGGGCGCCTTGAAGTTCGCGCTGTATTCGCTGGTGGCCATGACCGGGAAATCGGCCCGCGGCAGGGTCGCCAAGCTGAAGGACGAGCGCCCGGCCTGGACCGACAGTCGCCCCGAGGCGTCGTCGCTGGCCAGCTGGACCAGGGCGCCGTCGGGCAGCTTGCGCGCGATCTCGTTCAGCATCACGGCGCTGACGGTGGTGGCGCCGGGGCGTTCGACCTGGGCCACGGCGCGGTCCACGACCTCGGTGTCCAGGTCGGTGGCCCGGAAGCTGACGCCTTCGGGGGTGGCCTCGATCAGCACGTTGGCCAGGATCGGGATGGTGTTGCGGCGTTCCACGACCGACTGGGCCTGCGACACGGCCTTGACCAGAACGGCGCGCTCGATCGAGAATTTCATCAGTTTCCCCTGTCCCATGGCTCTGCGGCCCCTGCCGGACCTGATGTGTAGCCGCCCGCGCGGGCAGTCACAAGATTTTCGTGATCAGGCTTCCAGCATCCGCTTCAGCACGGCGATGTCCTCGACCATGGCGCTGTCCTCGACCAGCAGCTCCTCGATCTTGCGCACACCGTGCATGATCGTGGTGTGGTCGCGTCCGCCGAAGCGGCGGCCGATCTCTGGCAGGGAGCGGCTGGTCAGCTGCTTGGACAGGTACATCGCGATCTGGCGGGGCCGGGCGACGTTGCGGGCGCGTTTCGGACCCATCATGTCGGCCAGGCGGATGTTGTAATGCTCGGCCACCTTGCGCTGGATGTCGTCGATGTTGATCTTGCGGTCGTTGGTCCGCAGGATGTCGGCCAGGCATTCCTGCGCCACCTCCAGCGTGATCTCGCGGCGCAACAGGCTTGCATGCGCGAACAGGCGCTGCAGCGCGCCTTCCAGGACGCGGACGTTGGTGGTGATGCGATGCGCCAGGAACTCCAGCACCCCCGCGCCGATCTCCAGGTCGGGCTGCTGGGCGCGGAAGGCCTGCGTCTTGGACTGCAGGATGCCCAGGCGCAGCTCATACGTTGTCGGGTGCAGGTCCACGATCAGGCCGCAGGACAGGCGCGACTTGATGCGTTCCTCAAGGCCCTTGATCTCGGCGGGCGCGCGGTCGGCCGAGATCACGATCTGCTTGCCCTGGTCGACCAGCGCGTTGAACGTGTGGAAGAATTCCTCCTGGGTGCTGTCCTTGCCGGCGATGAACTGCACGTCGTCGACCATCAGCATGTTCACGTTCCGGAACATGCTCTTGAAGTCCATGATCGAGCTTTCGCGCAGCGCCTGCACAAAGCGGTACATGAACTGTTCGGCCGACAGGTACAGGACCTGCGCCGACGGGTGGCGCGCCTGATAGTCATGCGCGATCGCATGCATCAGGTGCGTCTTGCCCAGGCCCACGCCGCCATAGAGGAACAGCGGGTTGAAACCCACGGGCCCCCCCTCGGCCACGCGGCGGGCGGCGGCATGGGCTAGCTCGTTCGGCTTGCCGACGATAAAGTTCCCGAAGGTGAAACGGCTGTCCAGCGGCGCGCCCAGATCGGTGCGGGCGGCGCGGGTGGTCGGCGCCTCGGCCGGTTGGCCCGCGGGGGCGGCGGCCTGGGCCGAGGGGCGCGCCGCGGCGCTGCCCACGTCAAAGCGCAGACGCTCGACCGGGGCGCCATGGCGGGTCAGCACCGCCATGATGTCCTTTGCAAAGTGCCGCCCGACCCAGTCAGAGATGAAGCGCGTCGGGCTGACGAATCGCGCGGCCCCGTCGTCGATCGCCATCAGGCGCAGCGGCTTGATCCAGTGGTTGTAGTTGTTCGGCCCCACGCTCTGTTCCAGCTCGGCGCATGCCTGACCCCAGATCTTGTCCATCATCGTCCCGTTTCCCGTCTGTCCCCAATCCCCGCCGGTTGATCCGACGGGACAGAATTCACGTCATCCGGGTGGCACGCAAAAACGCTGCCCCCGCGACCGCGAACGCGGTCGATCAAGGGGCATCAGCCCGTTTTCGGTCCTGGACACAGGTCCCCGGACACCCGGTGGCAGCCGGATGTCGTGAACCCGAAGGCGGAAGAGGTGTTCTTCGCGGCCCGGCCGTCGTCCCGGACGGATCCGAAGATCTGTCCACAGGGCCCGGCCCGTCCCCAAGCGACGTGAATCGCAAGGAGGAAACTAGCCCCAGCTTGTGGATAGCTGCAACCGAACTCTGCGCTTGACAGCAACTTGGTCCAAGCGAATCTGCGATGCCTTTGACTCGATTAACAATTTTCTGAATTGCTTGAATTCGTTCGATTTTTCAAAATGTCGCAGGTGCAGAAACGCAAATCGGGCGCAGGGCTTTCGCCTGCACCCGATGCTGTATTCCGGTGCCCCGAAGGGCGTGGAACGCGTATCTCAGGGCCCCGTGGGGCCTGTGGATCAGTTGGCCGACAGCGCCTTCACGCGGGCCGCCAGGCGCGAGATCTTGCGCGACGCGGTGTTCTTGTGCACGACGCCCTTGGTCACGCCGCGCATCAGTTCGGGCTGCGCGGTCTTCAGCGCCAGCGCGGCCGCATCGGCATTGCCCGAGGCGATGGCCTCTTCGACCTTGCGGATATAGGTGCGGATGCGCGAACGGCGGGCCTTGTTGACGTCGGTGCGACGTTCGATCTGGCGGGCGCGTTTCTTGGACTGGGGCGTGTTGGCCATGGGTGTCTTCCTATCGGGTCAGTTGCATGTCTAAATTTCGAACGTGCAAAAGCCCCATGGCGCCGTCCCCGTTCGGGACGGACATGATTCTTGCCAAAGCGGGCCCACACGCATGTAAGTCGGGGCGTATAGGCCAGCCTTGCCGAAAAGAAAACCCTTATCTGTCGCGGAACTGCGCCTCGCGCTTTTCCAGGAAGGCGGCCATGCCCTCCTTCTGGTCCTCGGTCGCGAACAGCGCATGGAAGGACCGGCGCTCGAACAGCAGACCCTCGCGCAGCGTCGTCTCATAGGCGCGGTTTACGGCCTCCTTGACGGTCTTGGTGGCGATCTGGGACTTTTCGGCAATCTTGCGCGCGGCGGCCATCGCCTCGGGAATCAGCTTGGGGGTGGGCACGACGCGGCTGACCAGACCGGACCGCTCGGCCTCTGCGGCGTCCATGAAGCGGCCGGTCAGGTTCATGTCCATGGCCTTGGACTTGCCCACGAACCGCGTCAGGCGCTGCGTGCCCCCGATGCCCGCGACGACGCCCAGGTTGATCTCGGGCTGGCCGAACTTGGCGTTCTCGGCGCAGATGATGAAATCGCAGACCATCGCCAGTTCGCATCCGCCGCCCAGGGCGTATCCGCTGACGGCGGCGATGATCGGCTTGCGGACCCGGGTGATCGCCTCGATCTGAGCGCCGAACAGGTCGGATTCGTAGACCTCGACGAAGGTCTTGGTCGACATCTCCTTGATGTCGGCGCCGGCGGCAAAGGCCTTCTCGCTGCCGGTCAGGACGATGCAGCGGACCTTGTCGTTGCGGTCGGCATCCGACAGCGCGGCCGACAGCTCGTCCAGAAGCGTGGCGTTCAGCGCGTTCAGCGCCTCGGGGCGGTTCAGCCGGATCAGGGCGACCTCGTCCTCGATCTCCACGATGATGGTTTCATAAGCCATAGGCTTGGACCTCGTTGGCAGATTGCGTGGCCCCCGTCCTAGCAGAGGCCCGCGCAGTCGTCCAATCGTTCACCTCTGGCAGGCGGGACAGTAGAAGGACGACCGCCCCGATTGCACGATCCGCGCGATGGTGCCGCCGCATCCGTCCCGCAGGCAGGGCTGGCCCGCCCGGTCATAGACGCGGAAGCTGTGCTGGAAATAGCCCAGCTCTCCGCTGGCCTGCCGGTGATCGCGCAGGCTGGAACCGCCCGCGGCGATCGCGTCGGTCAGCACGTCGCGGACATGGCCCACCAGCGCCGCGATGCGTGCGGCCCCGATCCGTCCCGCCGCCCGGCGCGGATCGATGCCTGCGCGCCACAGCGATTCGCTGACATAGATGTTGCCCAGGCCCGCGACGATGCGCTGATCCAGCAGCGCTTGTTTCACCGGCACCCGCCGACCGGCAAAGGCCGCCTGCAGATAGGCGGGCGTGAAGACCGGGTCGAAGGGTTCCGGGCCCAGATGGTCCAGCAGGGGATGGGACGCGCCCTCGCGGATCAGGTCGACCATGCCGAACCGTCGGGCGTCGTTGAAGGTGACGGTCGTGCCCGCATCCGTGGTCAGCACGACATGGTCGTGGCGCGCATGGATGCCCGGATCGCGGTGGAACCCCGCCAGGCCCGCACCTTCGACCAGCATGCGGCCGGACATGCCCAGGTGCCACAGGACCGTGCCGCGCCCTTCCAGGTCGGCCAGCAGGTATTTCGACCGCCGCCGCAGCGCGGTGACGGTGGCGCCCGTCAGCACCTGCATCAGGTCCACCGGCAGGGGCCAACGCAGGTCGGGGCGGTTGATCTGGGCGCGGGCGATGCGCGCGCCTTCCAGATGGGGCAGCAGGCCGCGGCGAACGGTCTCGACTTCCGGCAGTTCTGGCAATCGGGTTCCTTTCGTCGCATTGTGCGCGCGGCACGCCGGACCTATCTGGCAATGGAACAGGCAAACGGCAAGCGCATGACGGACAACAGGCAGACCCATTTCGGCTTTCAGACCGTGGACGAGGATCAGAAGGCCGGCATGGTCCATCAGGTCTTCTCCTCGGTCGCGTCGAAATACGACGTGATGAACGACCTGATGAGCGTGGGCATCCACCGCGTCTGGAAGACCGCGATGATGGACTGGCTGGCGCCGCGTGACGGACAGCACCTGCTGGACGTGGCGGGCGGCACGGGCGACGTGGCATTCCGGTTCCTGGACCGGGCGCCGGGCGCGCGGGTCACCGTCTGCGACATGACCGAATCCATGCTGGTCGAGGGGCGCAAGCGTGCCGATGCCGTCGACAAGGCGGACCGGCTGGCCTGGGTCACGGGCGACGCGATGGCGCTGCCCTTTGCCGACAACAGCTTTGACCGCTACACAATCAGCTTTGGCATCCGCAACGTGACGCGCATTCCCGATGCGCTGGCCGAGGCGTACCGCGTGCTGAAGCCCGGCGGCCGCCTGATGGTGCTTGAGTTCAGCCAGATCCCGGTGCCGGCGATGCAATGGGCCTATGACCGCTACAGCTTCAACGTGATTCCGGCGATGGGGCAGGCGGTGACGGGCGATCGCGACAGCTATCAATACCTGGTCGAATCGATCCGCAAGTTTCCCGACCAGGACAGCTTTGCCGCCCTGATCCGTGACGCGGGCTTTGACAGGGTGCAGTGGCGCAACCTGTCGATGGGCATCGCCGCCCTGCATTCCGGCTGGAAATTGTAGGCATATGCGCGGTCCCCACAACATCTTGCGTCTGATCAGGACAGGTGCGACCTTCGAACGGACCGGTGCGATGGCCGCCGTCCTGGACGCGGTCGATGCGCCGATCCGCCTGCGCCTGGCCGCGCGGGTCATGGGCTGGCCCTTCCGCTGGCTGGGCTACAAGGGCGATCCGACCCTGCCGCCGATCACCCGGGCGATCACCGCGCTGGGGCCGGCCTACATCAAGTTCGGGCAGATCCTGTCGACGCGCGCCGATGTCGTGGGCCCGGAAATGGCCGGGCAGCTGCGCATGCTGCAGGACCGCCTGCCGCCCTTTCCCACCGACCTGGCCAAGAAGGCCATCGAGGCCGAGCTGCGCGCCCCGGTCGACCAGCTGTTCAGCGAATTTTCCGAACCCGTCGCCGCCGCCTCGATCGCGCAGGTCCACCGCGCCCGCGTCCGCGAGACGGGGCGCGAGGTCGCGGTCAAGGTCGTGCGCCCCGGCATCGGGGCCGCGTTCAAGCGCGACATCGACGCGTTCCATTTCGGCGCCCGCCTGATCCAGCTTCTGTCCCCCGGCACCCGCCGCCTGCGGCCGCGCGACGTGGTGAGCCATTTCGAACAGACGGTCACCGGCGAACAGGACCTGCGCCTTGAGGCTGCGGCCGCGTCGGAATTCGCGGAAAACACGGCGCGGGACGCGGGCTTTCAGATCCCCATGCCGCATTGGGCGCTGTCGTCGCGTCGCGTGCTGACCGCCGACTGGGCCGAGGGGCTGCCGATGGGCGACCGCGACGCGCTGATCGCCGCAGGTCACGACACGACCGAACTGGCGCGCCGGGTGATCCAGCTGTTCCTGTCGCATGCGCTGCGCGACGGGTTCTTCCATGCCGACATGCATCACGGCAACCTCAAGGTGGCGGCGAACGGCGACATCATCGCCTATGACTTCGGCATCATGGGAGAGATCGACGAATACACCCGCCGGGTCTATGCCCAGATCCTGTACGGGTTCATCCAGCGCGATTACCGCCTGGTCGCGCGCGTGCATTTCGAGGCCGGATACGTCCCCCGCGACCGCGACGAAGCCGCCTTCGCCCGCGCCCTGCGTGCCGTGGGCGAGCCGATCTTCGGTGCCGATGCCAGCCGCATCAGCATGGGCAACCTGCTGTCCTATCTGTTCGAGGTGACGGAACGCTTCGGCATGCCCACGCGGACAGAGCTGATCCTGCTGCAGCGCACCATGGTCGTGGTCGAGGGCGTGGCCCGGTCGCTGGACCCGCAGCTGAACATCTGGGACGCGGCCAAGCCGGTGGTGTCCGATTACATCAAGGCCAGCGTCGGCCCCAAGGCCGCGATCAGCGACCTGACCCATATCGCGCAGACCGTGGGCCGGTACGGCCCGCTGCTGCCACGGATGATCGAGCAGGCCCTGTGGGAACGCGCCCACCCCGAGGAGGCGCGCCTGACCCTGATCCAGCCGCGCAGTTCCGGGACGCTGCTGCTGGTCGCGATCCTGGCGCTGGCGGCGGGGGCGGGGATCGGCCTGTCGCTGTAGGGCGCGCCGGTCAGAAACAGATGATCTCGGCCTCGGCCTCGGCGCGGCGCAGGGTGGCCACGGTCTCGGTCAGGGCGGCCATGCCGCGGAACATGCCGGACCGCTCTCCGGTGGTCTGGCGCATCCGCAGGATGGTTTCCGCGCCGACGTAATCGGCATAGGGCAGCACCTCGGCGATGCGGTCGATCGCGCAGGAACAGCGGTCCAGCATGTCGCGCGTCTGCCCGTTGGTCGCCATGCAGGCAAAGGCGTATTCGACCCGCGCATTGGTCGGATAATCGTTCACTGCCTGCGCCGATGCCGGGGCCGCCGTCAGGGCCAGCGCCAGTGCACAGGCGCCCGCGCGGATCATTGCAGCACCAGTTCGTTGCGATAACCCGCCGCGGCATCGGTTTCGGCGCGCAGCTCGCGGATGGGCTCGTCCGGCGCGGCCATCACGAAGGTCAGCGTCAGCGTCTGGAAGCCGTGCATGCGTTCTGCATTCTTGTCCGCGATGAAGGGCTGAAAGCTGGCCGTGATGCCGCCGTCGGTGGTCGTGACCTCTCCGCCCCGGAACAGCGCCTCCTTCATGCGGTTGCGGATGTAGAACGGGCTGCCGCCGGTCAGCGCGGCCATGTCGCGGGTCGTCTGTTCCAAAAAGAAGGTCAGGACCGGATCACCCGAAGAGATCGGGAACGGTCCGATCGTGCGGTCGATCGGCCCGGCCTTCTGGGTCAGTTCCAGGATCGGTTGCTGATCGCTGGGGTCGATGTCCTGGGACAGGGTGATGCGGCCGTCCTCGGTCGGGCGGAACCCTTCGGCCATCGGGCCCGTGACGGTCATCTGCCATTCCAGCGTCCTGTCGCCCAGATCCCAGGGCCCCCGCTCGGCAAAGACCGCGTCGCCGGCCTCGGCCGCGATCAGGGGCAGGGGGGCAAGCCCCAGCATTAGGGCAAGTGCAAAGGCGCGGGTCATGGTCGTCCTCCCAAACGTTGGGGCATGATGGGCGCGGGACGGACGGCGGCGCAAGCCCCGGCGGCGGCCGCATCCCCCCTTGGTCTTAGGCCAGAAGACGCCCCAGAATCTCGGCCAGGTCTGGCGGGCTGACGGGCTTTTCCAGCAGGTGGATGCCCATGGCGGCGCAGCGCCGCGAAATCGCTGGATCGCGATGCGCCGTCACCATCACCGCGGGCACCGGCCGGTCGGATGCGGCGCGCAGCGCCTCGATCGCGGCAAACCCGGTGTCGCCGTTCTCCAGGTGGTAATCGGCCAGGATCACGTCGGGGGGTTCGTCCCCCATCGTGGCCAGCGCCTCGGCCGTGTCGCCGGCGATGCGGGGCACCATGCCAAGCCGGTCGCGCAGGATCATCTGATAGGCACGGCGCATCTCGGGGTCGTTCTCGACCACCAGGGCCACGCGGCCGCGCAGCGCGGGCAGCGGCGCGACGGCAAGGCGCGGTGTGTCCGACAGCGCCTGCACCAGGGGCAGGCCGACGCGGAACACCGTGCCGCGCATCGCCTCGGACGACAGGCTGATCGGATGGCCCAGCTTGGCGCAGGCCCGGCGCACGATGGACAGGCCCAGCCCCATGCCGGGCGTCGCGCTGTCATGGGTCAGGCGCTGGAACTCGTCGAAGATGCGGTTGCGGTCCACGGCGGGAATGCCCATCCCGGTGTCATAGACCGACAGCCAGCACATCGCCCCCTTGCGCCGCGCACCCACCGCGACGCCGCCGCGATGGGTGTACTTGATCGCGTTCGACACCAGGTTCTGCGCGATGCGGCGCAGGAAGATCGGGTCGCTGTCCACGACCGTGGTCGTGGGCATGAACCGCAGCCGCAACCCCTTGGCCTGCGCCACGGGCGCGAATTCGGCGGCCAGCCTGCGGAACAGGTCATCCAGCGGCACGGGCTGCCGGTTGAACTCGATCCGCTGGCTGTCCAGCCGCGAGATGTCCAGCACCGCATGCATCAGCTGTTCGACCGATTCGAAGGCACTGCCAAGCCGGTCGGTCAGTTCGGTCTGGTGCTGGTCCATCGGCGTGTCGGTCAGCGCCGACAGGAACAGCCGCGCCGCCGACAGGGGCTGCAGCAGGTCGTGGCTGGCCGCGCGCAGGAAACGGGTCTTGGACCGGTTCGCCTCCTCGGCCAGGGCGCGGGCCACGGCCAGTTCGCGGTTTCTTTGCGACAGGTCGGCCATCGCGCGTTCCAGGTCACGCGTGCGGGCCAGCACCTCCTGCTCCAGCGCGACGGCGGCCTGGAACATCGACCATGCGGACCCGCGTGATTCTTCCAGCCGGTCGATCCGGTCGATCAGGACGGCGTTGATACGGGTCAGCTTGGCGATCTGCCGGTCGGGCGGATCGTCGTCACGCAACATCATCGGACCTCATGAAGGCCAGGCCCACGAATGTCTGGTTCACATGCATGCCGCTGTGCTGTTCGCCATAGGTGTTGAACCCCGCAACGCGGTGACGGCGGTACAGGTCCGACATCCGGTCGGTCAGCCCCGCGCGTTCCAGCGCCAGCCGGCGCAGGATGCAGTCGAAGGCCAGCACCATCAGCGGCGGCGTGGGCAGCGCCTCCAGCAGGTCGGAAAACCCCTGGATTAGATCCTCGGACCGGCCGAGGGTCAGGACTGTGCCGGTATCGATGGACGACATCAGCGACAGGCCGTCGTCGTCTGTGATGGCGCTGATGGCACGCACGTGATGGCGCCCGCCCATGCGCAGCAGCAGGGGGTGGCGGGCAAATTCGCTGGGCGTCAGGTCGGCGCGGCGCAACCCGGTCAGGCGGGCATATTCCTGGGCCGCGGGTTCGGCGTTCAGCTCCAGGATGCGGCGTTTTTCGGGAATGGCGGCGGTGACTACCGCGCGCGTGGGGGTGGGACTGAAATGGGCGAACGTGACCTCGCGGATGGTCAGGTCGGTTTCGACCAGCAGGAAGACCGCGACGCCCGACTGCACGGCGCCCTGCGCCAGCAGCGAGGTGCGGCGGAAATCCAGCCCGTCGCCAGCCGACCCCCCCAGCACCGGGACCGAGGGCAGGGCCGCGTCCAGCGTGGCGACCAGCGCGTCCTCCTGTCCGGCCAGGCCATCGGTCAGCAGAAGGCCGAACAGGTGCCGCGCCGGATCGGGGCCGAAATCGCGCGCCATCTGGCGCAGCTGCGCCATCCATTCCGACACCGGCAGCGCGGCTAGGTCCGGCAGCAGCAGGGACGCGGCGCGGAAATGGCGCGCGGGAAACCCGATCGCCACCACGCTGTCGCTGGCATAGCCCTGCGGTCCGATCTCTCCGGCGGACGAACATCCGGCGATCACGCAATCCGGCGGCAGGTGCGGCGTCAGCCCGGATTGCAGCGCGGCCAGATCGTCGGCCTGCGCGCCGAACAACAGGACCAGCGCGGGATTGGTGCCGCGCAGGCCGTCCAGCAAGGTCGGGACCATGTCGGTCCCGCCGCGGTCGGCCTGCACAGCGACCGGCCCGGATGCGCCCTCCATCGCAGCCGGGTCGGTGTTCATCAGCCGGCCTCGAACAACCGGATCGAATTGGCCAGCAGCACGGCCTGCGTGCGGCGGCGGGCGTTGATCTTGGACATGATCGCCGTGATGTGGGTCTTGACCGTGGCCTCGGCGATCGACAGCTCGTAGCTGATCTCCTTGTTGGCCTTGCCCTTGCAGATCAGCCGCAGGATCTTCATCTGCTGCGGCGTCAGCGACGAAAAGCGCCGCGCCAGTTCGGCCTTCGCGTCGTCGTCCGCGCTGTCCTGATCGGGTTGGTATCCGTCGGGGGTGACGTGCTCGCCCTCCCACATGCGGCGCAGGCTGTCGACCAGCGCCTCGCGCGACAGCGACTTGCTGATATAGCCCTGCGCCCCGGCCGCCATCGCGGTCGAGATCATCGCCCCCTCCAGATCGGCCGAGATCATGGTGATCGGCACGCCCGGAAGCTGGCGGCGCAGGGTCACGATGCCCTCGGCGCCGCGCGCGTCGGGCAGGTTCAAGTCAAGGATCACGGCGTCGGGCGCACCCTGCACGCGGATCTGTTCCACCGCTGCGCCAAGGCTACGCGCGGTGCGGACATTCTTCAGGCCAAAGCTGATCTTCAGCGTCAGTGCCAGCGCATCGCACATCAGCGGGTGGTCGTCGACGATCAGGATCTCGCGGACCTGGTCGGCGGTGGGTCGCGCTGACGGCACGGGACGCGCCTGCATGGCGGCTGCTGTCATGGCATTCCTCCCTGGGTTCTGCCGGCTGCAACCCCTCCTCAAGGGTGCCGCCGTGACCGCAGTCTAGGGCAGGGTGCACATAAAGCAAGCGCCATGCTGCGACGAAAGTCGGATGGCGATCTAGCTTTTGTTGACCGTTCGTTCGCCCGGCGGAAAGCTTTCGGTCCAGACATTGCCGTCCGTATCCTCGACCCGGACGTTGATCGGCTGGCCATCCGGTTGATAGCGAAAGCGGAACACCGGATCCTCGCTGACCGAGATCCCCGCCGCCATCGAGAACAGCAGTGCGTCACCCTGGCGCACGTCCAGGCGGTCGATGAAATGGGCCGGGATGTTCAGCAGCGTCACTTGGTCGCGCTGAAGGCCTGAAAAGTTCGGATGCCGGATCATCAGCGTGCCGATCTCCTCTCCGTCCTGAACCTCGGTGCGCCAGCGCATCTGGCCCATGGTCGCCTTGGTCGCGGCCATGTCCTTGCCCGCCGGCGCCGAACAGCCGCCCGCGGCCTTGACGAAGCGCCCGGCCATGACCTGCGTGCCGTCGGCCTGGGTCGCGATGGCGCGGACGTCGGAATAGCTGTCGACCCGGACGCGCACCTCGAAATCCAAGGGCATCAGCGCGGGACCAAAGGCGTATTCGGCGGCGACGGGGGCAGGGTTCTCGTCGATGACCAGGGTCAGGGCGTCGATGGCGGGGGCGTCGGCCGCCTGCGTCAGCCGGATGGGCACGATGGCCGCGTCATGGGCGCGGGCCGGTGCGTCCAGGTCCAGCACCGTCGCGTCCTGCGGCGGATCGCTGTCCAAATCCATCACCGCCCCGCGCAGATCCTCCCAGGTGGGCGATGGTTGCAGCGCGTTGTCCTGCGCCATCGCGGGCGCGGCCAGCAGCGCCGCCGTCAGGGTCAGCCACAGTCTCATTGCCTCATCCTCCCTTGGACATCCTCCGATAGACGAATTCGGTGGTCGTGGCGGCGGCGTCCTCCTCGGCGCGTGCCACGACCCCTGCATGCAGCGGAGATTTCGAACAGACCGGGTCCGTCGCCCGCGCGTCGCCGGCCAGCGCCATCGCCTGGCAGCGGCAGCCGCCGAAATCGACCGACTTGCGGTCGCAGCCGCGGCAGGGTTCCGGCATCCACGCCGTGCCCCGGAAGGCGTTGAAGCTGTCGGACAGGTGCCAGATGTCGGACAGCGACCGCTCCTGCACGTTCTCGAAACGCATCCAGTCGATGGTCTGGGCGGCATGACAGGGCAGCACGGTCCCATCAGGCCCGACGTTCAGCCCGGTCGAGCCCCAGCCCCCCATGCAGGCCTTGGGATAGACCGCATGGTGATCGGCGGGGACGTAATCGATGACCATCCGTCCGCGCAGCCGGACGCGGGCGGCGTTGACCACCTGTCGCGCGAATTCGGCCTGTTCGCGCGTGGGCATCAGCGCGCCGCGGTTGCGGTCGGCCCATCCGTGGAACTGGACGGTCGCCACCTCGATCCGCCGGGCGCCAAGACGTTCGGCCAGATCGATCATGTCGGGCAGGCGGTCCATGTTCTGGCGGTGGACGACGGCATTGATGGTCAGCGGAAAGCCGATCTCGGTGACCCAGTCGCTGAAGGCCATCTTCTTGTCCCAGGACCCCGGATGGCCGCTGATCCGGTCGGCCATGTCGGGGCGGATGCCCTGCAGCGACAGCTGGACATGATCGACGCCCGCGCGGTCCAGTTCGATCAGCCGGTCACGGGTGATGCCGATGCCAGAGGTGATCAGGTTCACGTACAGCCCCGCGTCGCGCGCATGGCCCACGATCTGCGCCAGATCGCGCCGCGCACCGGGTTCACCGCCCGAGATATGGACCTGCAGCACGCCAAGATCGGCAGCCTGGCGGAACACCCGGCCCCAGTCGTCGGCGCCGATCTCGCGCGACGCGCGGACCAGATCGACCGGGTTCGAGCAATAGGGACAGGCCAGTGGGCAGCGGTGCGTGACCTCGGCCAGCATTGCCATGGGCAGGCCGGGGGTGACGGGGTTGCCCTCCAGGTCGCGGGGCTGGTGCTGCTGGTCCTTCATGCGCTGTCCCTGACAAAGACCATGCGCCGTTCGATCAGCCCGGTCAGGAAATCGCGCACGTCACCGCCGATCTGGTCCACCGGCGCGTCATAGCGCGCGGCCAGGTCGCGCACGATCCGGTCCAGGCTGCGGGCGCCGTCCAGTTCGGACAGGATCGCCTCTCCGATCTGGTCCAGCTGCATCGCGCGTTCCGGGGCCTGCAGCACGCGGATGCCGCGCACGCGGTCGCCCTGCAGCCGCACGCCGCGCGGCAGATAGGGGATGTCGTCGGGTCCGATCAATGCGGTCATGCGCGCATCCCCTCTCCGGGCCGCCAGGCCCCGGGGGGCGTGCGCCCCTCGACATAGCCGTGCCACAGCGCGTCCAGTTGGGCCCACAGCACGTCGGTCTTGAAGGTTAGCGCGGCGGCGGCGGCGTCCTGCTTCTCCAGCGTGTCGGCATGGGTCAGGACATAGTCCAGGCCGAACTTGACGTCCTCGGGCGCCTCGGTCAGGCGTTTCTTGAAATAGGACAGGCTGCTGTCATCGGCGAAATCGTAATGCTGCAGCAGACCCTCGATCCGCTGCGCATGGATGCGGGGCGCGAACAGTTCGGTCAGGCTGGCCGCCACCGCGTCCAGCAACGGCATGTCGCGCACGAAGCGGACATAGGCATCGACCGCGAACCGTGTCGCCGGCATGATGCCCACGCCCGATGCGACATAGTCCGGGTCCAGCCCCACCGCCTGCGCCAAGGCCAGCCAGCGGCGGATGCCGCCGCCCTCGCTCTGACCGCCGTCGTGATCCTCGATCCGCTTGCGCCAGGCGCGGCGCAGGTCGGGATCCTCGACCCGACTCATGAAGGCCGCGTCCTTCATGGGGATGCGCGACTGGTACATCCAGCGGTTGATGACCCAGGCCCGCACCTCGTCCGGGGTGCACTGGCCGCCATGCAGCCGGGCGTGGAACGGGTGACGGTCGTGATAGCGCGCGGCGCCGATGGCGCGCAGGCGGGCCTCGAAATCCTCACGGGACTGGGCGTTGGTTTGGACGTCCTTCACAGCGTGATCTCCATTCCGTCGCGGGCGACCTGCCAGCCCTGTGCCGCGGCCTGGGCCGCCTGCGGGCTGTCCGGGTCGGTCAGCGGGTTCGAATTGTTCATGTGCACGAAGATGCGCCGACCAAGCGGCGTGTCGGCCAAGGCGGGGATCGTGTCGGTCACCGCCATGTGCCCCATGCGGCGGCCGGTCTTGCGGCCCAAGCCCATGCGGATCATCTCGTCGTCATCCCAAAGGGTGCCGTCGAAGAACAGCGCATCCGCCCCCGCGACGCGGTCGCGCAGCCAGTCGGGCATGTCCGCGCATCCGGGGATGTAGAACGCGCGCCGGTCCGCGCTGCGCAGCTCGACGCCCACGGTGGTCTCTCCGATCAGGCCCGTCTCGACCGTGGCGCCCTCCTGATACAGTGGCACCTTGCCCGGCACGGCGAACAGCGTCGCGGTCAGGCCGGGGGTCAGCGGGATCGTCTGATCCAGCGCGACGGTCCGGCGTGGGACAAAGTCGGGGTTCACCGCAGCCATCATCGGGTTCGCCGCCAGCGCATCATGGATCGCCTGCGTCGCGAACAGATCGAAGGGCTGGCTTTCGCGCAGCGTCAGCAGCCCGGCCACGTGATCGATGTCGCCATTCGTCACCAGGACCGACCGCAGCGGCATGGTCCGCGGGCCGGACGGATGCAGCGCGGGCGTCGCTGCCAGCTGCGCCCGGATGTCGGGCGATGCGTTCAGGATGGCCCAGTCGCGCCCATCGGCACTGACTGCGACAGAGCTTTGGGTCATCGACGGAATACGTCCAGCGCGGGCCGCGTCGCAATTGCCGCAGCCGCAGTTCCATTGCGGCAGGCCACCGCCCGCCGCCGCCCCAAGGATGATGATCCGCATCGGGTGTCGTGCCTTACGATAAGAAAGCCCCGCCCGAACGAGTTCGGACGGGGCCGCATTCTTGCCTGCGGTACAGGCTCAGAACAGGACGGGCTCGTCCTCGGCGGGTGCGTACATGTTGATTTCCATGCCGCAAGCGATCTCGGTCAGGATAGGTTTGGTCCAGGCCATGTTGTGCTCCTCCTACATGCCGGTGGCGCCGCTACAGAAGGCGACTGGATTCAAATCTAGTATAGAGACAGGATGAATCAACACGACAAAGGTCGCAAGGTCGTGACCATTTCGTGAAGACGGGCCGCAAAAGGGGACGGAAGGACGATGTTTCACCTGGTTCTGGGCGTCTGTCTGGCGATGGCCGCCGATCAATGTGGCCAGGTTCTGCTGCCCCAGGGCGATTCGGCGACGGCCCAGGGGTGTCGGACGCAGGCCGCGCAGGTCGCGGATGCGTGGCTGGCCGCGCGGCCCGATCTGACCGGCAGTGCGCCGGAATGCCGCGCCAATGCCGATCTTCCGGCGCTGGATCTGCAGCAGGTCGCGCCGGGCGTTCATGTCCATTTCGGCGATTCTCACCAGATGGAGGAGACCCCGGACGGGCGCATCGCCAACCTGGGGGTAATCATCGGCCGCGATGCGGTTGCGGTGATCGATGCGGGGGTGTCGCGGGCGCAGGCGCAGGACCTCTATGTCGCGATCCGGAGGATCACCGACCTTCCGGTGCGGCACCTGATCCTGACGCACATGCATCCCGACCACGTGCTGGGCGCGCAGGTGCTGTCCGAGGCCGGGGCCCGCATTACCGCGCATCACGCCCTGCCGCAGGCGCTTCAGGCGCGGGCGGCAGGGTATCTTGACGCGCTGGTTGGTCTTTACCCGGCCCCGGACTGGATCGGCACGCAGGTGGTCATGCCCGACGACCTGGTCGATGACCGCCGCCAGATCGACCTGGGCGATCGGTCCCTGCTGCTGCGGGCATGGCCCGCGGCCCATACCGACAGCGACCTGACCGTGCTGGACCGCAGGACGAACACGCTGTTCACCGGCGATCTGCTGTTCCGGGACCTGACGCCGGTGGTGGACGGATCGCTGCTGGGATGGTTGGAATGGCTGGACAGCGACCCGGCGCGCGGCGCAGGCTTGATCGTGCCGGGACATGGGCCGGCCAGCGAATCATGGGCCGAAGCATCGGCGCCCCAGGCCGCATTATTGAAAGCGCTTGCGACCGCGACGCGCCAGGCCATTCAGGACGGGTTGCCGCTGTCGCAGGCCGTGCCCGCCATCGCCAATGCATTGCAGCCGATGCAGAATTCATGGAATTCCTATCCAGAGACGGTGGCGCGGAACGCAACCGCGGCCTACAAGGAACTGGAATGGGAATGAGAAGCGTTTGACAGGTTCGCCAGAACTGGCAAATGTTCGCGTTAACAGCCGGGCGAAACAGGTCCGGGGACTTTCAGGGAGGAAGACTTGAAAACCGCATTGTACACGACCGCCGCGATCATCGCGCTGACCGCGGGCAGCGCGCAGGCGCAGCTGGTGATCGAACCGGGCAGCGACGACCGCATCAACTGGGCCAGCCTGGACGAGTTCAAGGCCGCGCATTCCGACCTTGAGGGGCAGAGCTTCGACATCCTGGGCCCCTGGCTGGGCGGCGACCAGGAGCTGTTCCAGTCGGTCATCGCCTATTTCAACGAGGCGACCGGCGCGCAGGCGAACTATTCCGGTTCCGACAGCTTCGAGCAGCAGATCGTCATCGACAGCGAGGCCGGATCGCCTCCCGATGTCGCGGTCTTTCCGCAGCCGGGCCTGGCCTCGGACCTGGCCGAAAAGGGCTTCCTGCGCCCTCTGGGCGAGGAGACGGCGCAATGGCTGACCGACAACTATGCCGCGGGCGAAAGCTGGGCGGCGCTTGGCACCTATGCGGGCCCCGACGGGACCGAGGCGCTGTACGCCTTCCCCTACAAGGCCGATGTCAAGTCGCTGGTCTGGTACGTCCCCGAGAACTTCGAGGATGCCGGCTATGAGATCCCCGAGACCTACGAGGACCTGAAGGCCCTGACCGAGCAGATCGCCGAGGAGGGAGAGACCCCCTGGTGCATCGGCCTGGGATCGGGCGGCGCCACCGGCTGGCCCGCGACCGACTGGGTCGAGGACCTGATGCTGCGCACTTCCACGCCCGAGGATTACGACGCCTGGACGACCAATGCGATGCCGTTCAACGACCCCAAGGTCGTGGCCGCGATCGACGAGTTCGGCTGGTTCGCCAAGAACCCCGATTTCGTCGCGGGCGGCGTCGGATCGGTCAGCGCGACCGATTTCCGCGAAAGCCCCGCCGGCCTGTTCGACAGCCCGCCCGCCTGCTACCTGCACCGTCAGGCCAGCTTCATCACGACCTTCTTCCCTGAGGGCACGGTCGTGGGCGAGGATGCCGACTTCTTCTACATGCCCGCGCCCGCATCGGGTGACCTGGGCCAGCCCGTCCTGGGCGGCGGCACCATGTTCGCGGTCCTGTCGGACAACCCCGCCGCGATGGCCTTCGTCGAGTTCCTGAAGACCCCCGTCGCGCACGAGATCTGGATGGCGCAGCAGGGCTTCGTCACGCCCTATACCGGCGCCAATGTCGAGGCCTATGACGATCCGACCGTCCGCCGCATGGGGCAGATCCTGCTGGACGCGACGGTCTTCCGGTTCGACGGGTCGGACCTGATGCCCGGCGCGATCGGCGCGGGGGCGTTCTGGACCGGGATGATCGATTTCGTCGGCGGCGCCTCGGCACAGGACGTCGCGGACAAGATCCAGGCCAGCTGGGCTTCGCTGAACTGACGACGACCGGCGCGGCGGCCGCGACGTCGCCGCGCCCCATGATCCAGGGGGGAGACCGGGAATGGAATTGCTGTGGTTGGCGGTCAGCACGATCGCGATCGGGGTCTTTGGCTGCGTGGCCTGGTTCTGGGGGTCGAACTGGCTGCTGGACCGCATCTATCCGCCGCGCGGGGCGCAGGCGGGCGACAACATCCGGCGGGCGAACCAGATCCGCCCCTGGCTGTTCCTGGGGCCCGCGATCCTGTTCCTGACGACCTATCTGGTCTATCCAGTGCTGGACAGCTTCTGGCGGTCGCTGTTCAATTCGAACGGATCGCAGTTCGTCGGCCTGGACAACTATGTCTGGCTGGTGAACGACGGCAAGTTCCGGGAATCCATGCTGAACAACATGGCCTGGCTGCTGGTCGTGCCGGCCCTGTCCACGCTGTTCGGCCTGCTGGCCGCGCAGCTGACCGACCGGCTGAAATGGGGCAACATCGGCAAGTCGCTGATCTTCATGCCCATGGCCATCAGCTTTGTCGGCGCGGGCGTGATCTGGAAGTTCATCTATGAATACCGCGCCTCGGGCGAGACGCAGATCGGCCTTCTGAACTGGATCGTGACCCAGCTGGGTGGAGAGCCGCAGATCTGGCTGACCCTGCCGGTGTGGAACAACCTTCTGCTGATGATCGTGCTGGTCTGGATCCAGACAGGCTTCGCGATGGTCATCCTGTCGGCCGCCCTGCGCGGCATCCCCGAGGAGACGATCGAGGCCGCCATCCTGGACGGCGCATCCCCCCTGCAGGTGTTCTTCAAGATCAAGGTGCCGCAGATCATGGGCACCATCGCGGTGGTCTGGACCACCATCACCATCGTCGTGCTGAAGGTCTTCGACATCGTCTTCGTCATGACCAACGGGCAATGGGGCACGCAGGTGCTGGCGAACCTGATGTATGACTGGATGTTCCGCGGCACGCCCGATTACGGGCGCGGGTCGGCCATCGCCATCGTCCTGATGATCCTGGTCACCCCGATCATGGTCTGGAACATCTACAACGCACGCAAGGAGGTCCGCTGATGGAGGGGATGGCTGGACAGAAGTCGTCGCTGGCCTGGGCGGTCAACATTGCGGCCTTCCTGCTGGTGCTGCTGTGGACGATCCCGACGCTGGGCCTGTTCGTGTCGTCGTTTCGCGACCGCGACCAGATCTCGACCTCGGGGTGGTGGCAGTCGTTCTCGGGCTCGGTGCAGACCGGTTTCGTGCGTTCGGGCACGGCCGAGGACCAGGTGCAGGAGGGCGATCTCTATGTGATCCAGGGCAGCGCCCTGGAGGGCACGCAGGAGTTGACCGCCTGGGGCACCAGCGCGCGCCAGCCCGATGCCAACGCCCCCGGCGACACCGTCGAGCTGGAGCCGGGGATCGATCTGACCGTGGCCGAGGACGGCAGCTATCGCATGACCTCGGGCCAGCCCTTCGAGATGCGGCGGGGTGAACGGATCTTCACCACCACCCTGTCGCCGCCGGCCTTCACGACCGACAACTATTCCCGGGTTCTGACTGCAGGCGGGCTGGGGCGCGCCTTCATGAACACCATGACGGTGACGATCCCCGCCACCGTCATCCCGATCCTGATCGCGGCCTTCGCGGCCTATGCGCTGGCCTGGATGCAGTTTCCGGGCCGGGCCCTGCTGACGGCCTGCGTGGTGGGGCTTCTGGTCGTGCCGCTGCAGGTGGCGCTGATCCCATTGCTGCGGCTGCACAACGAACTGGGCATCGGCAAGGGATACCTGGGCATCTGGCTGGCCCATACCGGGTTCGGCCTGCCGCTGGCGGTCTATCTGCTGCGAAATTACATGGTCGGCCTGCCACGAGAGGTCATCGAGAGTGCCCGCGTCGACGGCGCGACCGAATTCCAGATCTTCCGCCGGATCATCCTGCCGCTGTCCTTCCCGGCCCTGGCCAGTTTCGCGATCTTCCAGTTCCTGTGGGTCTGGAACGACCTGCTGGTGGCCACGGTGTTCCTGGGCAACACGCGCGAACAGCTGGTCATGACGGGCCTGCTGCGAGAGCTGATGGGATCGCGCGGAGGTGAATGGGAGATCCTTGCAACTTCGGCCTTTATCTCGATAGCGGTGCCGCTGCTGGTGTTCTTTGCCATGCAGAAATATCTGGTCCGCGGATTGCTGGCCGGCTCCGTGAAAGGTGGATGAACTTGACTGAACAGACGACGGATTGGTGGAAGGGCGGGATCATCTATCAGATCTACCCGCGCAGCTTTCAGGACACGACCGGCAGCGGCACGGGCGATCTGGCGGGCATCGCCCAGCGCCTGCCCTATGTGGCGTCCCTGGGGGTCGATGCGGTCTGGATCTCTCCGTTCTTCACCTCTCCGATGAAGGATTTCGGCTACGACGTCAGCGATTACTGCGGCATCGACCCGATCTTCGGCACGATGGAGGATTTCGACTGGCTGGTCCAAAGCGCGCACGAGCTGGGGCTGAAGGTCATGATCGACCTGGTGATGTCGCATACCTCGGACCAGCATCCCTGGTTCAAGGAGAGCCGCGCCAGCCGCGACAACCCGAAATCGGACTGGTATGTCTGGTCGGACCCGCGCCCGGACGGCACGCCGCCCAACAACTGGCTGTCGATCTTCGGCGGCAGCGCGTGGCAATGGGATGCGCGGCGCGAACAGTATTTCCTGCACAACTTCCTGTCGTCGCAGCCGGACCTGAATTTTCACAACCCCGCCGTCCAGGACGCCCTGATCGAGATGGCGCGGTTCTGGCTGGACAAGGGCGTCGACGGCTTCCGGCTGGACACGATCAACTTCTATTTCCATGACGCCCAGTTGCGCGACAACCCGCCCTTGGCGCCGGAACTGCGCAAGTCGGACACGGCCCCCGCCGTGAACCCCTACAACCACCAGAGCCATCAGTTCAGCAAGTCCCAGCCCGAAAACCTGGCCTTCTTGGAGCGGTTCCACCAGGCGCTGGTGCCCTATGGCGCCGCCGTCGTCGGAGAGATCGGCGACAGCGAGCGCGGGCTGGAACTGCTGGAGGAGTATACCGGCGTGCCGGGCCGGGTGCAGATGTCCTATGTCTTCGACTTCCTGTCGGGTGACGACCTGCCCGCCGCGCGCGTGGTCGAGGTGTTCGACAAGCTGCACGACATCGCGCCGAACGCCTGGCCCTGCTGGGCCATGTCGAACCATGACGTGGTGCGCCACGTCACGCGCTGGAACCTGCCGGACCAGGCGGCCAAGGCCTATGCGACGGTGCTGTTGTGCCTGCGCGGGTCGGTCTGCCTGTACCAGGGAGAGGAACTGGGCCTGCCCGAGGCAGAACTGCGCTTCGAGGATCTGCGCGATCCCTATGGCATAGAGTTCTGGCCCGAGTTCAAGGGCCGCGACGGTTGCCGGACGCCGATGGTCTGGGACATGGGCGTGAACGGCGGTTTCTCGACCAGCCAGCCCTGGCTGCCGGTGCCGCACACGCATCTGCAGCGCACCGTCGTCAGCCAGGAGGCCGACGCCCAGTCCATGCTGCACCATTATCGCTGGGCAGTCGGCCTGCGCCGCAAGCACAGCGCATTGCGCTGCGGAAACATGACAGACATCAAGGCCGAGGGGCCGGTGCTGTCCTTCCGCCGCCGTGACGACAAGCAGACCCTGCTGATCCGCGCCAACCTGTCCGACGACGATGCGGGCGGGCTGATGCCGTGGCAGGTCCAGATCATCGAAGGGTAGGGGAGGAAGACCGCAAATGGCCGATCTGAAACTGACGGACGTCGCCAAGTCCTATGGCGACGTGCAGGTGCTGAGGGACATCGACCTGGACATCCGTTCGGGAGAGTTCATCGTCTTTGTCGGGCCGTCCGGCTGCGGGAAATCCACGCTCTTGCGCATGATCGCGGGCCTGGAGCAGATCACCGGAGGAGAGCTGAAGATCGGCGGGCAGGTCATGAACGACATCCCGCCCAGCCAGCGCGGCATCGCGATGGTGTTCCAGTCCTATGCGCTTTACCCGCACATGACGGTCCGCGACAACATGGCCTTCGCGCTGAAGATCGCGGGCCAGTCCAAGGAGCAGATCCAGGCCGCGACCGACCGCGCCGGCAAGATGCTGCAGCTGACGCCCTATCTGGACCGCCTGCCCAAGGCGCTGTCGGGTGGCCAGCGCCAGCGCGTGGCCATCGGGCGGGCCATCGTGCGCGACCCCAAGGTCTATCTGTTCGACGAACCGCTGTCGAACCTGGACGCCGCCCTGCGCGTCGCCACCCGGATCGAGATCGCACAGCTGAAAGCCTCGATGCCCGACCGCACGATGATCTATGTCACCCACGACCAGACCGAGGCGATGACCCTGGCCGACCGCATCGTGGTGCTGGCCGGCGGCGGCATCGCCCAGGTCGGCGCGCCGCTGGAGCTGTACGAGCGTCCGATGACCGAATTCGTGGCCCAGTTCATCGGCAGCCCGGCGATGAACCTGCTGCCCGGGCGGGTCAAGACCGTGGGCGCGATGACCACCGTCGCGCTGGACGTGGGCCTGGAGGCGCAGGTCGCGATCCCGACCCGCGCCGGCGACGAGGGCATGGTCGTCAACCTGGGCGTCCGCCCCGAGGACATGCGCGAGACCGACGGCACCCCGGTCTTCGAGGGGACCGTCGATCTGACCGAGGCCCTTGGGGAGGTCACGCTGCTGTACTTCGGCACCGGGGCCGAGACCGCGCCGATCACCGCCAAGCTGCCGGGCATCCACCCGGACCTGAAGGGCAAGCGCGTCCGGCTGACCGCCGATCCCCATGCGCTGCACCTGTTCCACAAGGGACAGTCGCTGCTGTACCGGGACGGCGCCGACCGCCTGCCGCCCTATCAGCCGCGCATGGCCGCGCCCTCGGGCAGCATGGGCGGCACGCCCGCGCAGTCGGATCGCGGTCCGGACCGGGCGATGGACGGGATGGTCATCCCCGAGGGTCCGGTACGCTGAGCCCCGGGGGGCGCGACCAAAGTCGCAGATCGCGCCCCGCAAACCGTGCTATACTTTCCCCATCCTGAGGGGGAGACCATGACCGAACGCAACCACGCGGAGCTTGTGGCCGCGCAGTCGCAGTCCCGCAGCGCGACCTCGGCGCTGGCCGCATCCTGGCGGCGGTCCATGCTGAAGCACGGGCTGGACCCCGCCGACCGCCGCCGCCCGGATCGCCTGTCCGACAGCGAACTGGCCGACCGCCATCAGGCGATGCAGGCCTTCCTGAACGTCGCCGGACCGCAGCTGGACCAGCTGTACAACCTGGTCGGCCTGTCGGGCTGCAACGTGCTGCTGACCGATGCGCATGGCATCGTGCTGGACCAGCGGGTGTCGGATGCCGACGCCCAGCAGTTCCGCGACTGGGGCCTGTGGCAGGGCGCCGACTGGTCCGAGGCCGCGCAGGGCACTAACGGCATCGGCACCTGCCTGGCCGAGGGCCGGCAGGTGACCATCCACCGCGACGAACATTTCCGCACCCTGAACACCGCGATGTCCTGCATGGACGCGCCGATCTGGGGACCGGACGGGCGGCTGCTGGCGGCGTTGGACGTCAGTTCTGCGCGCGCGGACCAGACCGAACGCTACAACCGGCTGATCTCGGCGCAGGTGGCGCAGACCGCGCGGGCGATCGAATCGCTGTTCTTCCGGATGTCGTTTCCCGACGCGCGCATCGTCGTGGCCTCGGACGATCAGGGCGAACAGGCGGTGCTGCTGGCGGTGGACAAGGATGACCTGGCCATCGGCGCCACCCGCGCCGCCCGCCGCGCCCTGGGGCTGGAGCGCGAGGGTGCGATCCGCCCGCGCCCGGCCGCCGACCTGCTGGGCCGCCAGGACGATCTGACCGGCTTCGACCGGGCCGAACGGGCCGCGGTGATGCGGGCCCTGGCGCGGGCCGAGGGCAACGTCTCGGCCGCCGCACGCGCGCTGGGGGTCGGTCGCGCGACGCTCTATCGGCGCATGGCGCGGTTGGGTCTGGGCGAAAATCACGGGGGACTGTCTCGATCGTGAGACAGCTTCTGCGCTGCGGCGTGGATCGGCGGTTGCTCCGAATCACCTTGCGTCCGACGCTGGCCCCATACCCGGACCGGGAGATCCGGGGGCTGTCATCCTGAGGAGGAGGAACCGATGCCGAACGACCAGACGCACGAATTCAAGGGCGTGGGCGTGATGCCCTTTGCCCGCCGCTATGACAACTTCATCGGCGGCGAGTGGGCGGCGCCCAAGTCGGGCAAGTACTTCACCAACACCACGCCCATCACCGGCGCCGAGATCGGCGAGATCGCCCGGTCGAACGCCGACGACATCGAGGCCGCGCTGGACGCCGCCCACAAGGCCAAGGGGGCCTGGGGCCGCACCTCGACCACGGAGCGCTCGAACATCCTGCTGAAGATCGCCGACCGGATGGAGCAGAACCTGGAGCTGCTGGCCACGGCAGAGACCTGGGACAACGGCAAGCCCATCCGCGAGACCATGGCCGCCGACCTGCCGCTGGCCATCGACCATTTCCGCTATTTCGCGGGCGTGCTGCGCGCGCAGGAGGGCGGCATCTCCGAGATCGACAACGACACGATCGCCTATCACTTCCACGAGCCCCTGGGCGTCGTGGGCCAGATCATCCCGTGGAACTTTCCGCTGCTGATGGCCTGCTGGAAGCTGGCGCCCGCGCTGGCCGCCGGCAACTGCGTGGTGCTGAAACCCGCGGAACAGACCCCGGCCACGATCATGGTCTTTGCCGAACTGATCGCAGACATCCTGCCGCCGGGCGTCCTGAACATCGTCAACGGTTTCGGCCTTGAGGCGGGCAAGCCGCTGGCGTCGAACCCGCGCATCTCCAAGATCGCCTTCACCGGCGAGACGACCACCGGCCGCCTGATCATGCAGTACGCGTCCGAGAACCTGATCCCGGTCACGCTGGAACTAGGTGGCAAGTCGCCCAACATCTTCATGGAGGATGTCTGCCGCGAGGACGACGACTTCTTCGACAAGGCGATCGAGGGTTTCGTGATGTTCGCGCTGAACCAGGGCGAGGTCTGCACCTGCCCGTCGCGCGCCCTGATCCACGAGAAGATCTATGACCAGTTCATGGAACGCGCGCTGAAGCGCGTCGAGGCCATCGTGCAGGGCGACCCGCGCGACAGCGCGACGATGATCGGCGCGCAGGCCTCGAGCGAGCAGAAGGAGAAGATCCTCTCCTACTTCGACATCGGTCGCAAGGAAGGCGCCGAGGTGCTGATCGGCGGCGAGGCCGCGGATCACGGCGGAGAGCTGTCGGGCGGGTTCTACATCAAGCCGACGGTGTTCAAGGGCCACAACAAGATGCGGGTCTTCCAGGAGGAGATCTTCGGCCCGGTCGTGTCCGTGACCACCTTCAAGGACCAGGACGAGGCGCTGTCGATCGCCAATGACACGCTGTACGGTCTGGGCGCGGGCCTGTGGTCGCGGGATGCGAACACCTGCTACCGCTTCGGTCGCGCGATCCAGGCGGGCCGGGTCTGGACCAACTGCTATCACGCCTATCCGGCCCACGCGGCCTTCGGCGGCTACAAGCAGTCGGGCATCGGGCGTGAAAACCACCGCATGATGCTGGACCACTATCAGCAGACCAAGAATATGCTGGTCAGCTACAGCCCCAAGAAGCTGGGCTTCTTCTGACGCGATGCGGGCGGCCTTCGGGTCGCCCGCAACCCGCACCGATCCCGCGGCGTTGGGCCAGACGCCACCTGCGGAGCGCGCCATGCCCAAGGACAGCATCATCGACCCCGAGGACGCCGCGATCAGCGCGGGCCTGACCTATGTCAACGACGACATGCCGGGCATCACACGCCAGCGGTCGGGCAAGGGGTTTTCGTACAAGGGACCGGACGGGCGCACCATCACCGACAAGGCGGAACGCAAGCGGCTGGCGTCGCTGGCCATTCCGCCCGCCTATGTCGACGTCTGGATCTGCCCCGATCCGCGCGGCCACATCCAGGCGACCGGACGCGACGCCAAGGGCCGCAAGCAGTACCGGTATCACCCCGAATTCCGCGAGCTGCGCGACAGCAGCAAGTATGACCGCATGCTGGATTTCGCGCGCGGCCTGCCGCAGCTGCGCGCGCAGGTCGATGCCGACATGTCGCGCCGCGGCCTGCCGGTGGAAAAGGTGCTGGCGACCATCGTGTTCCTGCTGGAGAACACCATGATCCGCGTGGGCAACACCCGCTATGCGCGCGAGAACAAGTCGCACGGGCTGACCACGCTGCGGATGCGGCATGTCACGCTGGACGGCAATCAGGTCCGCTTCAAGTTCAAAGGCAAGTCGGGCAAGGAATGGAACCTGGGCCTGCGCGACCGCCGCGTTGCCCGGATCATCCGTGCCGTGCAGGAGATCCCCGGCCAGCATCTGTTCCAGTATGTGGACGATGACGGCACCCGCCGCCAGGTCACCTCGACCGAGGTGAACGACTATCTGCGCCAGATCACCGGGCGGCAGGTCACTGCCAAGGATTTCCGAACCTGGACCGGCACGGTCCTGGCTGCCCTGGCATTGGCCGAATACGAGAAGGCCGACAGCGAGGCAGCCGCCAAGCGCAACGTGCGCGACGCCATCGAATCGGTTGCCGCGCGGCTTGGCAACACGCCCACCATCTGCCGCCAGTGCTATGTGCATCCCCAGATCATCGACGCCTATCTGGCCGACGAGTTGCGGCTGGAGCTGGCCGACACGATCGACGACACCCTGACCCAGACCGACCTGCGCCCCGAAGAGACGCAGGTCCTGCGGTTCCTCAAGAAGAGGCTGAAGACATGAGCACCGTCACCGCCACCCCCGCCGCGCTGGAACTGATCGCCGAGATCGTGGCCGATCATGGCCCGGTCCTGTTCCACCAGTCAGGCGGCTGCTGCGACGGGTCGTCGCCGATGTGCTATCCCCAGGGCGATTTCCGCGTGGGCGAACGCGACGTGCAGCTGGGAGAGATCGGCGGCGCGCCCTTCTACATCTCGGCCAGCCAGGCCGAGGCCTGGGCCCATACCGACCTGATCATCGACGTGGTGCCGGGGCGGGGCGGCATGTTCAGTCTGGACAACGGTCGCGAGAAGCGGTTCCTGACCCGGTCAGAGATGTGCAGCATCTAGCGCCAAGCAGCGTTGTGACCAAGGCCGCGCTGCGCTAGACACGGGCGACACCTGCGAAAGGCTTGCCCCATGACCCACAGCGTCTTCATCGATGGCGAGGCCGGCACCACCGGCCTGCAGATCCGCGACCGCCTGCTGGGACGCGACGACATCCGCCTGGTTCAGCTGGACCCCGCGATGCGCAAGGACCCGCAGGCCCGCGCCGACTGCTTTGCGCAGGCCGATGTCGCGATCCTGTGCCTGCCGGACGCCGCCGCACGCGAGGCCGTGGCCCTGACGGCCGACATGGACGTGCGCCTGATCGACGCCTCGACCGCGCACCGGATCGATCCGGACTGGGTCTTCGGCTTTCCCGAACTGGCCCCCGAGATGCGCGAGCGCATTGCCGCCGCGCGGCTGGTCAGCAATCCGGGCTGCTATTCGACCGGCGCGATCGCCATCGTGGCCCCGCTGGTCGCTGCCGGCCTGATCGACGAGACCGAGGCGCTGTCGATCAACGCCGTCAGCGGCTATACCGGCGGCGGCAAGGCAATGGTCGCGGATTTCGAGGCGGGCACCGCGCCCGTGCATTTCATCTATGGCCTGGACCAGCGCCACAAGCACATCCCCGAGATCATGACCCATGGAGGCCTGCTGCTGCAGCCGGTCTTCGCGCCTTCGGTCGGGAACTTTGCCCAGGGCATGGCGGTCCAGCTGCCGCTGCAGCTGGATGACGACCGCAGCGTCGCGGCCCTGCACCAGGCGCTGGCCGATCATTACGCGAACGAGGCCTTCGTGCAGGTCGTGCCTGCCGACCAGGTCGGCGCCCGCATCGACCCGACCGCGCTGAACGGCAGCAACGTGCTGCGCATCAGCGTGCATGGCGACGATGAGACCGGATGCGCCACGATCGTCGCGGTGCTGGACAACCTGGGCAAGGGCGCATCGGGCGCCGCGGTCCAGAACATGAACATCATGCTGGGCCTGCCCGAGGGCACCAGCCTCTGACGCGCCACGCCATCCTTGCGGAAACGTTAACGACGTTGCGCGATAGGTTTTGACGCCTGTCGTGCGACGTCGTTAATGAATGCCATTCTGTCCCCGCACATGAACGGGACAGAGCCGATTTTCATGGTTGTTTTGCAAGGGGTTAACGATGGCGCGCGTGCAGGCGTATTCCGGTTTCGACATCACGAATTTTGATCTCAGCGTGTTGTATTACGATGCGTTCAATGTCGAATTCTTTGACAATCTTTATTTCAATTATGACGGACAGCAGTTCGAGGATGTCCTGCTGGTGGATTATTACAGCGGCGGCTACGATTTTGCGACGATCTTCGGCGGCAGCGGCTTTCGTCTGACCGGTGGGGACATCACGGGTGGAACCGTCACTCTGATCGGCGGGGCCGCCAATATCGGCGGAAATTACTACGATCAATGGCAGATCGATCAGCTGAGGGTGCCGTTGGCGGATATCTACAACGCGTCCATGACATTCTCGCGTGTCGATGATCAGCGGATCATCGAACGGATGCTGTCTGGCAACGACGTCTTCAGCCTCAGCTTCGAGGACGACCGCGCCTTCGGAATGGCTGGCGACGACACGCTGTACGGCAATGGCGGCAACGACATCCTTGGCGGCGGGATCGGCCATGACGCGCTGTATGGCGGCGCCGGCCTGGACCGGGTGCTGATGGATGCGGGCAATGACGTGATCGACGGCGGTTCGGGCGTCGATACGGTCGTCCTGCAGGGCGCCACGGGTGGCCGCATCGACCTGGCGCTGACCGGGCGGCAGAACACCCGCCATGGCCTGGACATCATCCGCGGGGTCGAGAATGCCGAAGGCGGCGCCGGCCATGATTTGCTGCTGGGCAACGCGCAGGGCAACCTGATGCGCGGCAACGCGGGCAATGATCGGCTGGAGGGGCGCACGGGCAACGACACGCTGGAGGGCGGGTTCGGCAGTGACCGTTTGCATGGCGGGCAGGGGGCGGATCGGCTGGCGGGTGGGGCGGGCAACGACACCCTGATCGGCGGACAGGGGGCGGATCTGCTGACCGGGGGCGTCGGGGCGGATACGTTCGTCTTCGGGTCGATGGCCGACAGCCAGGGCGCCCAGACCGACCTGATCCTTGATTTTCGGCGCGGCAGCGATCGGATCGACCTGTCCGGCATCGATGCGGACTGGCGGACCCCCGGAAACCAGGCGTTCCACATGACCGACAGCTTCGAGCCCGGGCAGGGTGCACAATTGATGGTGCAGTATGTCCCGCAGACCAACGTGACGCGTGTGATGATGGATGCGAACGGAGATGGCCGCGTGGACGGGATGATCCGCCTGTCAGGCCAGGTGTCGCTGACCGAGGCGGATTTCATTCTGTAGACGGATGATCCGGATATGGTGGAGCCGAGGGGAATCGAACCCCTGACCTCGTCATTGCGAACGACGCGCTCTACCAACTGAGCTACGACCCCAACGCTGTTTTGATCGCGTGGGCGGCGCGGTTTGTCAAGTGGGCCGCGCCGCCCTGTTCATCACTTGGGCAGGGTGAAGGCGATCAGCTGATCGGCCACCTGCGGCTTGATGATGGAATTGCCGCCGACGGCAAAGACCACGTATTGCTGGCCGTCATAATCATAGACCGCGGGGATCGACACGGCCGGGGCGTCGACCTGGGCCTTCCACAACACGTCGCCGGTGGCGGCGTCCAGCGCGCGGACCCGGGCGTCCATCGATGCGCCGATGAAGATCAGCCCGGACGCCGTCACGACCGGCCCGCCGATGGTGGGCGAACCCCAGCTTTCCGGCATGTAGAAGCCCCATTGCTGCGTCTGTCCGAAGGGACGCTCCCACAGCGTTTCACCCGATTTCAGGTCGATGGCGGACATCAGACCATAGGGCGGCTTCCAGCAGGGCATGCCGATCGGGTTCAGGAAGTTGGTCAGGCTGAACCCGTAGGGCGTGCCGGTCATCGGGAACAGGCCGCCCTCGGCCTCGCTGCCGCCGCTGGTCATGGTGTTGTAATCTTCGCGCTCGATCAGCTGATAGATCTGCGCGACACGAGAGCTGTTGATATAAAGGATGCCGCTTTCCGGATCGACTGCGCCGCCGCCCCATTGAAAGCCGCCCGCGGTGGCCGGATAAGCCAGCGTCCCTTCCAGGCTGGGCGGGGTGTAACGGCCCTCATAGCGCAGCTCGTCGAACTTGCGCGAGCAATAGCCGAAGGACGCGATGTCGGCCAAGCCGAACACGCCGCCCCAGTCATCACCGATCGGCGATTTCGGCAGGGTCGGAATGGGCTGCGTCGGGGACGAGACCTCTCCCTCGACATCCGTCGCGGGGACGGGGGTGTCCTCGATCGGAAAGATCGGCTCTCCGGTCAGGCGGTTCAGAACGAAGGCATAGCCCATCTTGGTCGGCTGGACCAAGGCGGGGGTGCTGCCCCCCTCACCGGGGATATCCACAAGGGTTGGTGCCGCAACGGTATCGTAATCCCAGATGTCGTGGTTCACCAACTGGCGCGACCACACGACCTCTCCGGTGTCGCCATTCACCGCGGTGACCGAGGTCGCCAGGGGGATCGAGTCGGTGCGCGTCCCGCCATAGAAATCCGCGCTGGGGCTGGAGACGGGCAGGAAGGCCAGACCGTTCTCCTCGTCGACCGACATGGCGGTCCAGACGTTCGAGGTGCCGGTCACGCCGTCGTAATCCTCGGGGATCGAATGGAAGGTCCAGTCCAGTTCTCCGGTGCGCGCGTCGACGGCAAAGACCGACCCCAGGGGGTTCGCTGCGTCGTGCCAGTCCTTGCCCGCCCAGCCCAGCAACAGCTTGTCGCGAAAGACGGTGGGCGGCTGCAGCTGCGACAGCGGAAAGTTTGCGTCGGGCTTGTTCCACTGGTTCACGTCCAGGATCCCGCCCTCGCCGAAATCGGCGCACAGTTCCCCGGTATCGGCATCCACCGCATGCAGTTCGGCGTCCATCGTGCCGATATAGACCCGCCGGGCGCAGGGTCCGTCGCCCTCTCCCTCCCAATAGGTCACGCCGCGGTTCTTCAGTTCGGGCTGGGACAGGGGCTCCAGCGTGGTGTCGTCGGGCTCATACGTCCAGGCGATCTCTCCGGTGTCGGGATGAACGGCCAGGATGCGATAGAAGGGCGTGCCGACGTACAGCAGGTCGTTGGCCAGAATCGGCGTCGCAGACCAGACCGTGCCCGGAATGTCGCCCGACCCGTCGGAGACATCCCCGGTGTGAATCTCCCAAGCCATCTCAAGATCGCCGACGTTCTCGGGGGTGATCTGGGTGGAGGCGCTGTATTTCTGGGCCATGCCGTTTCCGTGGAAACCGGTCCATTCGGTCTGTTGCGCATGGGCGGCGGGGGCCAGAAGGATCAGGGCGGGAAGGATGCGGATCATGGCTTTTACCTCGCGACCAGGATGAAGATCAGCCACAGGGCCAGCGTCAGCGCGATGGCCAGCATCAGCCAGCCCTGCATCAGGAACCACGCGCAGATCAGCGTCAGCAGCCCCCCGATCAGGATCATCACCGCGACGAAGGTGCGGAACCGGCCCGGCGACAGACGCCCGACCAGCAGCGCAGCCACGGTCAGCGCGACCATGCCAAGGATGGCCAGCCCGGCGCCGGCAGTTCCGGTGATGCCCGATCCGCGCTGGAAGAAGGCCAGGATGGCCAAGACCAGGCCGATCACGGCAGGGACCGCCATCAGATTGGCGACCAGCTCCTCTCGGGCGCGGTGGGCGGGGGGCAGGGTGTCGGGCATCGGGACCTCTGGCATGGGGTCTGACCGGCGCGATCACGGGGCCGTGTCAGATCGTGACATGCAAGGGCAATGCCCGGGGCGGGGCAGGGTTCCCCCCAAGGCCCGGATTTCGGGCCCTGGGGGCTGGCATCGCCTATTCGGCAGCCTCGGCATAGGCTTCTAGCGGCGGGCAGGTGCAGATCAGGTTGCGGTCGCCATGGGCATTGTCCACGCGCCCGACCGGCGGCCAGTACTTGTCCACGCGGAACGCACCTGCCGGGAAACAGCCCTGTTCGCGCGAATAGGGGCGGTCCCAATCGCGGACCAGATCCTCGACCGTATGCGGCGCGTGGCGCAACGGGCTCTGATCCGCGGCGATGCGACCTTCGGCCACGTCGGTGATCTCGTCGCGGATGGCCAGCAGCGCGGTGATGAAGCGGTCGATCTCGGCCTTGGTCTCGCTCTCGGTCGGCTCGACCATCAGGGTGCCGCTGACCGGCCAGCTCATCGTGGGGGCGTGAAAGCCGTTGTCGATCAGACGCTTGGCGATGTCGTCCACCGTCACGCCATGTTCGGCAAAGGGCCGCGTGTCGATGATGCATTCATGCGCCACCCGGCCGCGATTGCCCATGAACAGGATCGGATAGGCCCCGGCCAGCCGCGCCGCGATATAGTTCGCATTCAGGATCGCCACGCGCGTGGCCTGCGTCAGGCCCTCGCCGCCCATCATCAGGCAATAGGCCCAGCTGATCAGCAGGATCGACGCCGACCCATAGGGCGCCGCCGACACGGCGCCTTCGCCTCCCTGCGGATCGCCGGGCAGGAAGGGCGCCAGATGCGCCTTGACCCCGATCGGCCCCATGCCGGGACCGCCGCCGCCATGCGGGATGGCAAAGGTCTTGTGCAGGTTCAGGTGGCTGACATCGCCGCCGATTTCTCCCGGCTTCACCAGGCCGACCAGCGCGTTCATGTTCGCGCCATCGATATAGACCTGCCCGCCATGGTCATGCGTGATGTCGCAGACCTGCTTCACGGTGTCCTCGAAGACGCCATGGGTGCTGGGATAGGTGATCATCACCGCCGCCAGCCGGTCGCCCGCCTTGGCCGCCTTGTCGGCGAAATCCTCCAGGTCGATGTCGCCGTTCGGGGCGGATTTCACCACCACGACCTGCATCCCGCACATCTGCGCGCTGGCCGGGTTCGTGCCATGCGCCGATACCGGGATCAGGCAGATGTCGCGCTCCTCGCCCCGCGCCTTGTGATAGGCCTGGATGGTCAGCAGCCCCGCATATTCCCCCTGCGCGCCGCTGTTCGGCTGCATGGAAAACGCGTCATAGCCGGTGATCACGCACAGCTTCTGGGTCAGGTCCGCGATGGCCTCGTGATACCCCGCCGCCTGATCGGCCGGCGCAAAGGGATGCAGCGCGCCGAATTCCGGCCAGGTGATCGGCATCATCTCGGCCGCGGCGTTCAGCTTCATCGTGCAGCTGCCAAGCGGAATCATCGCCCGGTCCAGCGCCAGGTCCCGGTCCGACAGACGGCGCATATAGCGCATCATCTCGGATTCGGCCCGGTTCATGTGGAACACCGGATGGGTCAGGTAATCACTCTCGCGCAGCAGCGCCTCCGGGATTGCGGGCGCGGTCGCCGCGGGTGCTGCATCGGTGATCCCGAACGCGTCCAGCAGGCGGGTGATCACGCCCGCATCGGTCGTCTCATCGACGCTGATACCCACGCGGTCGCGGCCCACCTTGCGCAGGTTGATGCCGCGATGGCGCGCGGCGGCCATGATGCCCTGCTGGCCCACGCCCACCTTGACCGTGATCGTGTCAAAGAACGCCTCGGGCGCGACCTCGGCCCCCGCAGCACGCAGGGCATCGGCCACCGTCACCGCGTGCAGATGCACCCGCTGCGCGATGGCACGCAGGCCCACCGGCCCGTGGAACACCGCATAGAACCCCGCCATCACCGCCAGCAGCGCCTGCGCGGTGCAGACGTTGCTGGTGGCCTTCTCGCGGCGGATATGCTGCTCGCGCGTCTGCAGCGACAGGCGCAGCGCCTGGTTGCCCGAACTGTCGATGCTGACGCCGACGATGCGCCCCGGCATCGCCCGCTTCAGCGCGTCGCGGCAGGACATGAAGGCCGCATGCGGCCCGCCATAGCCCATCGGCACGCCAAAGCGCTGCGACGATCCGACGGCGATGTCGGCGCCCATCGCGCCCGGCTCCTTCAGAACGCACAGCGCCAGAAGGTCGGTCGCGACGATGGCCAGCGCGCCCGCGGCATGCAGCGCCTCGATCTCGGGGGTCAGGTCGCGGACATGGCCATAGGTGCCGGGATACTGGAACACCGCGGCAAAGACCTGATCCGCCACCAGATCATCGACCGAGCCCTTGATGATGCGAATGCCCAAAGGCGCCGCCCGCGTCTCGATCACCGCGATGGTCTGCGGATGCAGGTCATGGGCCACGAAGAATGCGTCCGCCTTGGACTTCGACTGCCGCCGCGCCATGGCCATCGCCTCGGCCGCCGCGGTCGCCTCGTCCAGCAGCGATGCGTTCGCCACCGGCAGCCCGGTCAGATCCGCGACCATGGTCTGGAAGTTCAGCAGCGCCTCCAGCCGCCCCTGCGCGATCTCGGGCTGATAGGGGGTATAGGCCGTGTACCAGGCCGGGTTCTCCAGGATGTTGCGCTGGATCGCGGGGGGCGTGACGGTGCCGTAATAACCTTGGCCGATCAGGCTGGTCATCACCCGGTTCTTGTCCGCCACCTCACGCATGCGTGCCAGCAGCCCGGCCTCGGACAGCGCCGGCCAGTCCAGCGCATCCGACTGGCGGATCGCCGCGGGCACGGTCTGCTCGATCAGCTGCTCCACGCTGTCGGCCCCGACCGCCTTCAGCATCTCGGCCATCTCGACCGGGGACGGGCCGATATGCCGGCGGTTCGCGAAATCGTCGGGGTTGTAGTCGGTGGGCGTCCAGCGGCTCATCCTGGCCTCCTTGCCGGGCACGCGCGGCGGCGGCCCTTCTTCTTTGTTCAAATACCCTGGGGGTCCGGGGGTGAAACCCCCGGCCGGCGGTCGATCTTCAGTCGACCAGCGCCTTGTAGGCGGCCTCGTCCATGAACCCGTCCAACGCACCGGCATCCGTGGGCTTGATCCGGAAGAACCAGGCGGCCATCGGATCGCCGTTCACGTCGCCGGGGCTGTCCGACAGCGCCTCGTTCACCGCGGTGATCGTGCCCGCCACCGGGGCCGTGATGTCGGAGGCCGCCTTGACGCTCTCGATCACCACGATCTCGTCGCCGGCGGACACCTCGCGCCCCTCCTCGGGCAGCTCGATGAACACCACGTCGCCCAGCTGTTCGCTGGCATGCTTGGTGATGCCCACGACGATCTCGTCGCCCTCGGCGCGCAGCCATTCGTGGTCTTCGGTGTATTTCAGCATGATCAGGTCCTTCAACGTTTATAGGATGGGGTGACGAAGGGCAGGGCGCAGACCGTCAGGGGCACGCGCTTGCCGCGCAGCTCCGCCTGGATCATGGCGCCCTCGGGGATGTCGGCGGGAATGCGGGCCATGGCGATCGGGCCGCCCACAGACGGCCCGAAGCCGCCCGAACCGACCGTCCCGATGGGCGTCCCGTCATCGGCGAACAGCGCAACCCCCTCGCGGATCGGTGCGCGGCCCTCGGGGCGCAGCCCGCGGCGGGTGACGGCGGGCGATCCCAGTTCGGCCAGCACCGCGTCGGCGCCGGGAAACCCGCCCGCCCGCGCACCACCCGCGCGACGCACCTTGGGGATCGACCAGCCAAGCGCCGCCTGCGCGGGCGTCACGCCCCCGTCCATGTCATGACCGTAAAGCGGCATCCCCGCCTCCAGCCGCAGGCTGTCGCGCGCCCCCAGACCGATGGGCGCCACCTCGGGCTCTGCCAGCAGCGTCCGCGCGAAATCCTCCAGCCGGGTCTCGGGAACCGAGATCTCGAACCCATCCTCTCCGGTATAGCCCGACCGCGACACCCAAAGCGTCGCCCCATCCCAGTCCAGCGCGGTGCTGTCCATGAACCGCATCGCCGCGACCCCCGGCACCAGCCGCGCCAGCGCCGCCTCCGCCTGCGGTCCCTGCAGCGCCACCAGCCCGCGATCAGTGACCGGGGTCACCGTCACACCCGAAAGCCGCCCCAGATGCGCGATGTCCTGGTCCGCACAGGCCGCGTTCACGACCAGCAGATAATGATCGCCCCGATTGGCGAACATGAGGTCGTCCAGGACCCCGCCCGCATCGTTGGTGAACAGCCCGTAACGCTGCCGCCCGGGTGCCAAGCCCGCCACATCTGCGGGGATCAGCGTCTCCAGCGCCGCGGCGGCGGTGGCCATGTCGCCATCATCAGGGGTGACCAGCACCTGTCCCATATGGCTGACGTCGAACAGCCCGGCCCGCGCGCGGGTGTGCAGATGTTCGGCCATCACCCCCATCGGGTACTGCACGGGCATGTCCCAGCCCGCAAAGGGCACCATGCGGGCACCCTGTTCGACATGAAGGTCGTAAAGACCGGTCCGGCGGCTCGTCTCGGCCATCTGGCCTCCTGCGTGTCTGCCGGGCAGCCGGCATCGGTTGGACGGGGAATGCCCCCGTGCGTCGATGCCCCCTCTGTCCGTGCCGGTGCCCCTGTCGGGACTTGGGCGCCTGAGATCGTTATCCCTTCGGCGGGCCTCTCGGCCACTCTCCAGAGTTCTTGGGGAAGACGGTCCTTTTGCCTGAGAGCTTGCCGGGGCGGCTTCTCCTTCGGCCCCGGCGCAGCGCCGGTGTCTCCCGAATTCCTGCCCTCGGTGCTAGCCGCCCCCTTGCGGCAAGGCAAGACCTTTGTCGCAGCCGTGCGTCAAAGCGGCGCTTTCCGCCCAAGGGCCAGGCAGACGTTGACAGGCCGCACCCCCATGCGCATCGTCGCGGCTTGCCCCCGGACAGGTCGCCCATGCCGCCCAAGTTCTTCCAGATCGGCTTCAACAAATGCGGCACGACCTTCATCGCGCGCCTGTTCGACCTGAACCGCATCCCGGCTGCACACTGGCTGGAAGGCGCGCTGGCCGATGACATCGCTTATGCCAGGCTGACCGATGCCCGGCCGCTGGCGCGATGGGCGGACAGCGTCACGGCCTTCACCGACATGGAATCGGTGCGCTTCCTGAACATGCCGGTGATCGAGGGGTTCCGCGAATTCGCCCTGCTGGATCGTCACTATCCCGGTTCGGTCTTCCTGTTGAACACCCGCCGGGTCGAGGACTGGATCGCCAGCCGCTATCTGCACCGGGGCGGCGCCTATGCCCGCAGCATCGCGGCCAATCTGGGCGTTCCCCTGGGCGATCTGGGCGACATCTGGGCGCGGGACTGGGCCGACCACCTGTCCGCCGTGCGGGCGCATTTCGCGGGCCGTCCCACCTTCATCGACATCGACATCGACCAGGCCGCCCCCGAGGATTACCGCCGCGCCCTGTCGCCCTGGTACGACCTGCCGCATCTGCCCGCCCTGCCGGGCGCGGGGGTGCGCCAAGCCCGGCGTACCAACCTGCCGCGGGTGCTGGCGATGATGCAGACGGCTGGTCCCGGCACCGACATCGACCCCGACCGTCGCGCCCGGCTGGCGGCGCGCCTGGCCCGGCTGGCCGCGCCCGTCCGCCTGCGGCAGAAGGGTACGGTCGACCGCCCGCCCCATGCGCAGGCGCTGTGCCTGGACATGGATCACGGCCGCCTGCGCACGGCCGACGGGGCCGACCTGCCGCTGCATCGCGGGCCGGACGGGCGGTTCTATCTGGCCGCACAGCGCCCCGGCCTGCTGCGCGCGGCGGCGGTGGCCAATGACATCGCCGCGCTGACAGATCGGGGGCGGTACTGGCTGGACATGCGCCCCGCGACCTTCGCGGGCAGCGGACCGGACGATCCCGCCGACGGACCGCTGATCGCCAGTCTGCGCCGCACGGGGGCGCGCAACGTGTTCCTGTGGCCCGCGCCCTGGCTGCACCGCATCGGCAATGACGGCTTTCCAGGCGCACCCACGGGCGACGACCCCGCATGGCAGGACCGCGCCGACGTGGCGGGGTGGCGCGGAACGCTGTCCGGCCATCACGACCGCCTGACGGCCGAGAGCGCGATCACCGCCCTGCTGACCAGCGCGCCGGGCTCCGACGCCTTCGCACAGGCGGTCGATGCCTTGCCGCGGATGTCGCGCTGGCGGTTCCTGACCGACCATGCAGGACGCGACGGCGTCGACCTGGCGCTGATCCCCGATGCGCGTGTCGCGCGGGCGCTAGACCGCGCCGGGCTGCGCCCGCCTGCGCCGCAGGCGCCGCCCCGGCCGCCGCGCCACGCCTTGTGCCTGTCCGGGTCCGAGGGGGATGCCGACCTCCTGCCCCTGGCCAACAGCCATGCGGTGGTGATCCGCCAGGATGACGGCTGGGAAAGCTTTGCGGGGCGGCTGTTCCGGCCTTGGGTCCACGTCATTCCGATGGCGCAGGACGGGTCCGACCTGCCGGACCGGCTGGCCTGGGCCCGCGCAAACCCGGACGCCTGCCGGCAGATGTCGCGCAAGGCGCGCAGGCTGTGCCATGCCCTGGCCGATCCTGCCGGGCGCAGGCTGCATCTGGCACAGGTGCTGGCCGATTACCGCCGCGCCACGGGCCAGGACTAGCGGCGCGGAAAGACGAAGACCCGGTCGCGGCGCAGCATCAGCCACATCGGCGTCCCGGCAGGCGGCAGGAACACCCCCGGCACCGTCGCGTTCAGCGCGATGCCGCCCGCATCGGTCGCGAACTCGACCAGCGATTCGCGGCCCAGATAGCGGGCCCGCGTGACCCGCGCCAGCGCGGCGCTGCCGTTTTCGGCGGTGGGGGCGGGGCCCTGTCCGGCGCGGTCGAAATCCATCTTCAGGTGCTGGGGCCGGATGACGATGTCGACCTCTGCCCCCTCGGGCAGGCCGGGGGTCAGGAACTGGCCGAAGGGCGTGTCGGTCAGCGCGCCCTGCACCCGTCCCGTCAGCACGTTGATGTCGCTAAAGAACCCCGCCGCCAGCCGGTCCACCGGCGCGTTGTAGAGGTTGTAGGGCGCACCCTGCTGCACGATCCGGCCCCCCCGCATCAGCAGGATCTGGTCGGCCATGCGCATCGCCTCGTGCGGCTCGTGGGTGACCAGCAGGACGGCGGTGCCCTCATCCTTCAGCAGGGCCAGCGTCTCGTCGCGGATGCCGTCGCGCAGGCGCTCGTCCAGGCCGCTGAACGGCTCGTCCATCAACAGGACGCGCGGCCGCGGGGCCAGGGCGCGCGCCAGGGCCACGCGCTGCTGCTCTCCGCCGGACAGCTCATGCGGATAGCTGTCGATATGGGCGGTCATGCGCACGCGGTCCAGCAGCTCGGCCACGCGGTCGCGGTTGGCCTTCCAGCCGCCGGCCAGGCCGAATGCCACGTTCTCGCGCACGGGCAGATGCGGGAACAGCGCGAAGTCCTGGAACATCAGCCCGATCGCGCGGCGTTCGGGCGGGATGCGGAACTGGGTGTCGCAGACCAGCTGGCCGTCGACGAAGATCCGCCCCCGGTCCTGCATGTCGACGCCCGCCACGATGCGCAGCGTGGTCGATTTGCCGCAGCCCGACGGGCCCAGCAGGCAGGCCACCTGGCCCGCCTCGACCTGGAAGCTGACATCGTCCACCACCGCCTGCCCGTCGAATCGGCGGGTCAGTCCCTGAACTTCCAGGCGGGGGGGCACGGTCACGGGCGATCCTTGGCGTTTTGGTCGGGGTTGCGTATCAGGCGCGCCCCCGCCTCGCAACAGGGCCTCAGACCGTGACGTTCAACGCGCCGCCGTCCAGCAGCACGTTCTGCCCGACGATGAACCGCGCCTGCTGGCTGCACAGGAACGCGCAGGTCGCGCCGAAATCGGCGGCCGTGCCATAGGTGCCGGTGGGAATGGTCGCCTGCCGCTGTGCGCGGGCCTGATCGACGGTGATCCCCTGCGCGGACGCCACGCCGCCATCCAGGCTGTCGGCGCGGTCGGTCGCGTGGATGCCGGGCAGCAGGTTGTTCACGCAGACGCCCTTGCCGGCGACCTGGCGCGACATGCCGGCCACGAACCCGGTCAGCCCGGTGCGCGCCGTGTTGGACAGCCCCAGCACCGAGATCGGCGACCGCACCGATGCCGAGGTGATGTTCACGACCCGGCCCCAGCCGCGGTCCATCATGCCCGGCACCAGCGCCTGCATCAGGGCGATGGCCGACAGCATGTTGGCGTCGATGGCACGGATGAAATCGTCGCGCGTCCAGTCCTGCCAGTCGCCCGGCGGAGGGCCGCCCGCATTGGTGACCAGGATGTCGGCATGGCCCACGGCGGCCAGCACACGGGCGCGGCCCTCCTCGGTCGTGATGTCGGCGGCGACCGGGGTGACCTCGACGCCATGCCGTTCGGCGATCTCGCGGGCGGTCCGGGTGATCTCGGCCTCGGTGCGGGCGTTGATGACCAGGTTCACGCCGGCCTCGGCCAGTGCCTCGGCGCAGCCGCGCCCCAACCCCTTGGACGCCGCACAGACCAGCGCCCGTTTGCCCTTGATCCCCAGATCCATCGTGTTCTCCCTCTGCGTTCGACGCGCAGGAAACGCGGGCAGGGCGGCATTGTCAAACGCGATGACGCCGGCGATGCGCGGCGGGGCGCAGCCCCGCGGCAAGGAAGGGGCCTCGACGGCCCCGCCCTTGCCCATGCTCACCCCGCGATGGCCTCGCGGATCGCGCGCATGTTCGCGCCATAGACGTCGGGCCGGTCCACCGACCCGCCCTTGAAGACCGCCGATCCCGCGACCAGCACGTCGGCCCCGGCCTGCGCCACCAGCGGCGCCGTCGCCGGGTCCACCCCGCCGTCCACCTGGATATGGATCGGCCGATCGCCGATCATCCCGCGCAGGCGGGCGATCTTGTCGACCTGGCTCTGGATGAACTTCTGCCCGCCGAAACCGGGGTTCACCGTCATCACCAGCACCAAGTCGCACAGGTCCAGCAGGTATTCGACCGCCTCGACCGGGGTGCCGGGGTTCAGCGCGATCCCGGCCCTTTTGCCCGTCGCACGGATCGCCTGCAGGGTGCGGTGTGGATGCGGCCCGGCCTCGACATGGGCAGTGATCATGTCGGCGCCCGCCTCGGCATAGGCCTCTATATAGGCGTCGACCGGCGCGATCATCAGATGCACGTCCATGACCGTCTTGACATGCGGGCGGAACGCCTTGACCGCCGGGGGGCCGAAGGTCAGGTTCGGCACGAAATGCCCGTCCATCACGTCGACATGGACCCAGTCGGCGCCCTGCGCCTCGATGGCGCGGATCTCGGCCCCGAAATTGGCGAAATCGGCGGACAGGATCGATGGGGCGATCTTGATCGTGCGGTCGAAATCCATGGCGCTCTCCATTCTGTTCGGGCGGGGTTCACTCCGCTGCGGCCTGCCTGCTGGCGCGGTCCACGTCAAGACCGCCGTCGAAGACCCGGCTGGCGCGGATGTCCGGCGCGCTCAGCGTGGACAGGGCGGCGGCGTCCAGCGGCCCCTGCGCCTCGGTGAACAGACGGTTCGCCTGCCGCAGCCGGGCGCGGTCCAGCGCGTTCCGGATCGACCGGGCGTTCGCGAAATGCGGCTGCGTGCGCCGCGCGGCGATGTACTGGCCCATCGCGGTGCGGGCCGCGTCGTCCAGGCGATAATTCTGCCGCGCCAGCATGCCTTCGCAGATGTGCAGCAGCTCGTCGTCGCTGTAGTCGGGAAACTCGATGTGGTGGGCGATCCGCGACCGGAACCCGGGGTTCGAGGCAAAGAACCGGTCCATCCGGTCGCCATAGCCCGCCAGGATCACCACCAGGTCGTCGCGGTTGTTCTCCATCACCTGCAGCAGGATCTCGATCGCCTCCTGCCCATAGTCGCGCTCGTTCTCGGCCCGATAGAGATAATACGCCTCGTCGATGAACAGCACGCCTCCCATCGCCTTCTTCAGGACCTCCTTGGTCTTGGGCGCGGTATGGCCGATGTACTGGCCCACCAGGTCGTCGCGCGTGACCGTCACAAGGTGCCCCTTGCGGACATAGCCCAGCCTGTGCAGCAGCGTGGCCATCTTCAGCGCAACGGTCGTCTTGCCCGTGCCGGGATTGCCGGTGAAGCTCATGTGCAGCGTCGGCGTTTCCGTGGCCAGACCCAGCCGCCGCCGCGCCCGGTCGACCAGCAGCAGCGCCGCCGTCTCGCGGATGCGTGCCTTGACGGGGGCCAGGCCCACCAGCTCCCGGTCCAGTTCGGCCAGGACCTCGGCCACGCCGCTGTCGGCAAAGTCCCGGGCAAGGTCGACATGGGTCGGGACGTCTTCGGTCATCATGCACCTCTTTCGTGGAATGCGTCCGGGCGATGGGAGGACACCGCCCGGACCTGGCCCTGCGGAGGAGCAACCTCTCAGGGATAGCGGGCGCCCTCGGGCTCGCGCATGGCATAGCTCTCGATGCTGTATCGGACCGTCCGGCCCTCGCCCTCCTGGCGCACCAGCCGAAAACCCGGTTCCACCGCCGGGCGGTTCACGATCATCGCCATGCGGATCGATTCCCATCCGGGCGAGGCATCGAAGGCGATGACGCGGATATAGACGCCGCCATGCACCTTGCGGCATTCGTTGACCTCGAACACCACCGCCGCGGCGTCGGGATTGTCGAACATCGGGTGGCCCCACATCTCCCAGTACGTGTTCCGGGGATGCGGATCGTCGGTGTATTCGACCGATACCGCCCAGCCCCTGTCGATGGCGTACTGGGCCTGCACGCGGATGTCGTCATCCGACAGGTCGGGCAGAAAGCTGAACTGGCCTTGGGTCATCTTCATGGCTCTGACTCCTCAGTGGGACACTTCGGGGGTGGGCGCGAAATCGGGCGCATCGGTCGAGGCATAGTCGAAGCTGACGTCCTTCCAGACATCCAGGGCCTGCTTCAGCGGCGTGCAGGTGCGGGCGGCGTCGCGCAGGATGTCCTCGCCCTCGTTCCAGATGTCGCGGCCCGAATTGCGCGCGAACACCATCGCCTCCAGCGCGACGCGGTTGGCCTGCGCGCCGGCGGCGATGCCGTGGGGGTGGCCGATCGTGCCGCCGCCGAACTGCAGCACGACATCCTCGCCCAGGTAATGCAGCAGCTGGTGCATCTGGCCGGCATGGATGCCGCCCGACGCCACCGGCATCATCTTGTTCAGGCTGGCCCATTCCTGGTCGAAGAAGATCCCGTTCTCCAGCGCCATGGGATTCCGCTCCTCGCGGAAGATGTCGTAATATCCCCTGGTGGTCGCCGGATCGCCCTCCAGCTTGCCCACGACGGTGCCTGCGTGCAGGTGGTCGACGCCGGCCAGGCGCATCCATTTCGCGATCACGCGAAAGCTGACGCCGTGGCTGCGCTGGCGGGTATAGGTCGAATGCCCGGCCCGGTGCAGGTGCAGGATCATGTCGTTGTCGCGCGCCCATTTGGCCATCGACTGGATCGCGGTGTATCCGATCACCAGGTCGATCATCACGATCACCGACCCAAGCGATTTCGCGAACTCGGCCCGCGCGTACATCTCCTCCATCGTGCCGGCGGTGACGTTCAGGTACGTCCCCTTGACCTCTCCGGTCGCGGCACCGGCGCGGTTCACCGCCTCCATGCAGTACAGGAACCGGTCCCGCCAATGCATGAAGGGCTGGCTGTTGATGTTCTCGTCATCCTTTGTGAAATCAAGACCGCCCTTCAGCGCCTCATAGACGACGCGGCCATAGTTCCGGCCCGACAGGCCCAGCTTGGGTTTCACCGTCGCGCCCAGCAGGGGGCGGCCATAGCAGTTCAGGCGCTCGCGCTCGACCACGATGCCGGTGGCGGGGCCCTGGAACGTCTTCACATAGGCCACGGGCAGGCGCATGTCCTCCAGCCGCAGGGCCTTCAGCGGCTTGAAGCCGAAGACGTTGCCGATGATCGACGCGGTCAGGTTGGCGATGCTGCCCCCCTCGAACAGGTCCAGGTCATAGGCGATGTAGGCAAAGAACTCTCCGGGGCCGTTGGGGACGGGGTCCACGCGATAGGCCTTGGCGCGGTACTTGTCGCAGGCGGTCAGCCGGTCGGTCCAGACCACGGTCCAGGTCGCGGTGCTGCTTTCGCCCGCCACCGCCGCCGCGGCCTCGACCGCGTCCACCCCGTCCTGCGGCGTGATGCGGAACAGCGCGATGATGTCGGTGTCCTTGGGGGTATAGTCCGGCTCCCAGTATCCCATCTGCGCGTATTTCAGCACCCCGGCAGAGTACCGCTTTTTCGCGTCCAACTTGGCTGGCATCTCGTTCATGGTCAGTCCTCCGTGAAAGGGTCAGGCGCGCTTGGCGTCATGGGTCAGGCGCAGGATCATCGGCGTCAGGATCAACTGCATCGCCAGGTCCATCTTGGGGCCGGGCACGACGATCGAGTTGGCGCGGCTCATCCAGGATCCGTCGATCATCTGGGTCAGATAGGGAAAATCGATGCCCCTCGGGTTGCGGAACCGGATCACCACCAGGCTTTCGTCGGCGGTGGGGATCCAGCGGGCGATGAACGGGTTCGACGTGTCGACGACCGGCACGCGCTGGAAATTGATGTCCGTCTGGGTGAACTGGGGACAGATGCAGTGCACATAGGCGTGCATGCGCCGCAGGATGGTGTCGGTCACGGCCTCGGTCGAATAGCCGCGCTGGGCGCTGTCGCGGTGGATCTTCTGGATCCATTCCAGATTGATCACCGGCACCACGCCGATCTTCAGGTCGGCCAGCGCGGCCAGGTTGACGGTGTCGTTGGCCACCGCCCCGTGCAGCCCCTCATAGAACAGCAGGTCGCTGCCGTCGGGAAAGGGTGCCCAGTCCGTGAAGGTGCCGGGCGAGGTGCCCCATCTTTCCGCCTCGCGGTCGTCATGGACGTAATGGCGGGTCTGGCCGCGCCCCGTTTCGCCATAGACGCGAAAGATCTCCTCCAGTGCCTGCAGTTCGTTGGCGTCGAAGCTGAAATGGCTGAAGGTCGCGTCGCCCGCGGCCAGCCGCGCGGCCAGTTCGGCCTTCATCGCGGCGCGGTCATAGCGGTGGAAGGCATCGCCCTCGATGCTGACGGCGGTGATGCCCTCGCGGCGAAAGATCTGGTCGAAGGTCGACTTGACCGTCGTGGTGCCCGCGCCCGAACTGCCGGTGACCGAGATGATAGGATGCTTGTGGCTCATGGGGTCCTCAGGTGCGGAACAGGCCGCGATGGCCGAACAGGGCCGACACCTCGGCCTCAGGCAGATCGTGATAGGCGGCGACGCGGTCGACCTTGTCGATGCAGCCGAAGACCAGCGGCGTGCGGCTGTCGAACCCGGTGATCACCGCGTCCAGGATCGGCAGCGCGCCGTCCGTTGCCCGTCCCCCGGCCTGTTCGATCAGGAACGCGATGGGCGCCGCCTGGTGCAGCATCGACAGGCTGCCCCGCGCATGCCCCGACCGCGCATCGGCGGGCGCCAGGTAGATGCCGCCGCGCATCAGGATCCGATGCGCCTCGGCCACCAGCGACGGGGTCCAGCGCAGGTCGATGGTCCGTCCGCGCGGGCCCTGAACGCCGGCCAGGCAGTCGTCGACATAGGCCCGCACGGGGCGCGGCCAGTGGCGGTACTGCGACATGTCGATGGCCAGGTCGCGCACGGCGTCGGGCAGGGTGGCCCGCGCCCGTTCGATGGCGAAGGCCCACCCGTCCAGCGCCTGCACCTGCACGCCGTCGCCGCAGGTCAGCACCATCAGGCAGCGCGGTCCGTGCATCACGTATCCCGCCGCCCGCATCTGCCGCGCGGGGCGCAGAAAGCTGTCCTCGGCCGTGGCCGCCGCGTCGAAGATCGCGAACAGGGTGCCCGTGGGGGCATTGGCATCAGGCTGGTCGGGCGGCGAATGCGCGATGGCCAGGGCCAGCGCGCCCCGCGGATCGCCCCCTTCGGGCGTGGCCTGATCCGCCCGGCTGATCCAGCGCAGCCCCTTGCCTCGCAGCGCAGCCCCCGTGGCCAGGTGGCGCGCCAGATCATCCATGCAGGCGTGCAGATCGGCCGGGATCAGGTCCGTGTCGATGGTCGCTTCGGTCATCGTCCCCTCCCCGGCACGAGTGCTGCCAGGGGACATTGACAGGCGACCGCGTTTCGGAAAATTTAATAAGGCGAAAGACGCATTCAGGAAAACTTAAGATGCGCCATGATGCCGTCACCCTCCGCCAATTGCGCGCCCTGCGCGCGGTCGCCGACAGCGGCAGCCTGACCCTGGCCGCGGCGCAGCTGGGCCTCAGCCCGCCCGCCATTCACAGTCAGCTGAAATCGCTGGAAGATCTGGCTGGGGCGCCGTTGCTGCAGCGCGCCGAGCACGGGGCCTTTCGCGCCACCGCACAGGGTCGTGCCCTGCTGATGGCAGAGGCCCAGATCGCCACCGCACTGGCCCGCGCCGGGCGCGAGGTCGCGTCCCTGGCCCAGGGGCACAGCGGCAACGTGGTCCTGGGGGTGGTATCCACCGGCAAGTATTTCGCGCCGTTCCTAGTCGCCACGCTGCAACGCGCCCTGCCGCGGATCGAGGTGACGCTGCGGATCGGCAACCGCGACGCGATCCTGGCCGCGCTGGCCGCGGACGAGCTGGACTTGGCGATCATGGGCCGCCCGCCGCGCGAACCCGCCGTGATCGCCGCCCCCATCGGGCCGCATCCGCACATCATCATCGCGGCACCCGACCATCCGCTGGCGGCCCAGGACCCGGTGATGCCGATGGACCTGCTGTCCCAGACCTTCCTGTCGCGCGAGGAGGGGTCCGGCACCCGCATCCTGATGACCCGCTTTCTGGACCGCATCGGCGAAGGCACGCCCTGGCGCGCGACCGAGATGGGCACGAACGAGACGATCAAGCAGGCGGTGATCGCGGGCCTGGGCATCGCGCTAATCTCTCAGCATACCTGCACCGAGGAACTGCGCACCGGCCGTCTGGTCGCGCTGCAGGCCATCGGCCTGCCCATCCAGCGCAGCTGGTACCTGCTGCACCGCGCCGACCGCGCGCCCAGCCCGGCCACCGAACGCATCCGCGCGGCCATCGCGGGTCTTGGCGGCAGCTTCCTGCCGCGTCTGGAGGGGCGCGGCTGATCTTGCCGGTTCCGGATCGTGTTGTCGTGCGGCCGTCGCCCAGACAAATACGAACGGCCCGCCGCGATGGCGGGCCGTTCCCCTAATCCACCGACACCGCCCCTCAAGGCTGATCCGTCAGCCGGCGTCGCGCAGGGCCGTGACCTCTCCCGCCGGGGCAGAGGCGCCGCCTTCGAACACGACCCGCCCGCCGCTGGCGTCGAACTGCGCCTCGACGATGCGGGCATAGGCGCCGACCTTGCTCTCCAGGATCATCTCGCCGCCGCGCCGGCTCTCCAACGTAAAGCTGTACAGCCCGTCAGGCAGCTTGGTGTCGTCGGCGCTGCGGCCCAGCCAGTCGATCTGGCCCTCTCCGGGGCCGATTTCCTCGCGCGTGACCTCGCGACCCTGCGCGTCGCGGGTGACCAGCTGCACGCTGTCGGCCAGGGAATGCGGCACCACGTCCAGGGTGATGGCGTCGTCGCCGAACCAGACCGGGGCGGTGGTCCGCCCCTCCTTGCCGATCCAGCCCGCGATGCCCGCACCACCGGCCTGCCCGGCCATCTGCTCCAGGAACTTGTTGCTCAGCGCCGCCTGTTCGACCCCGGCGAACGTCGCCAGCTGGATCGCAAAGTCTGTGCTTTCCATGGGGTTCAGCGGGTCCTGGTTCTGCAGCTGCGCGGTCAGCATGGTCAGGAACGTCTGAAAGTCCCCTCCCGCGCCGGCGCCTGCGAACCCGCCCGCGCCTGCCGCAGAGGGGGCGGCCGCGGGAATCGTCACTGTCGGGCTGGTGATCGCGTCAACCATGAAAGGCTCCTATAATCTGATGTCCAGGCGGCGGTCGCTTAACGCGGTGGGCGACATGCGGACCCGCAAGGGGGCGGCCGAAAGGGGAATGTCGTCGTCATCGCTGGCACGGCCCTGCGCAGGCTGGCTGTCGCTGCGGTCGTCGCGGCGGAAATCCAGACTGCCCGCGGACACGCCCGCATCGGCCAGCTGCTGCGTCAGCAGGTCCGCGTTGCGGCGCACTAGGTCCAGCGTCTCGGGGCGCTCGGCCCAGATGGTGATCTGGCCGCGATCGGGGCCCGACATGACCAGGCGGATGCGGCCCAGCTCCTCGGGGGACAGGGCGATCTCGGTCCGGTCGCCACGGGTGCTGACCAGCGCGTCGGTGACCTGCTGCAGCACGGGGCGCGGATCGTGCGACGCAGCCTGCCAGCCGGACCCGGCAGCGGCGGTGGCAGTGGCCCGTGCGGCGGCGGGGGTGTGCGAATCGGTGCCGAAGGGCAATTCGGCCAAGGTCTCGGCAAGGCCTGCGGGCAGGGCGATCTCGGACCGAGCGGCAATGACGGGGTCGCGGGCCACCGCTGGCGCCGGACGGTCCGGTGCCGCCCGGTCGACCGGGGGCGGGGCGGCGTCGATCGTGGCGCCATCGACGGGACGGGCGGTCGCGACGCTCTCGGTCGCCGGGATCGGACGGCCCGGGCGCGCCGGTGCGACAGGCTGGCCGCCGCCATGGATCGGGACCACCTCTGCGGCGTTTGCCCCAGGCAGGGTGGGGGCCGGGTTGGCGGCCTGCTGTGTGACGCCTGCAGCGACGATGGGGGTCGTGGTCGGCGCGATTGCGGTCTGCACAGCCGGCGCTTCCGCGGGATCAGTCGCAGCAGGGGTCGTCGGGTCGGTCGACTGCGGTGCCGTTGGAACCGCATCGCCGATCAGGCCCGCATCGGATGTCTGTGCGTCCACAGGCAGCAGGCTGGCCAAAGGATCGCCGCCCTGAATGTCGGCTGATTCGTCAATCTCGGGCGCTGGCAGCTGCGGAAGGCCTGCGGCCAGCGCCTCGATCGCGGGATCGGTACCGGGCGGTGCGCTGAACTCTCCGCTGAAGCCCATCTGCTGCTGCAGCCATGCCGCAAGCGGGTCCTTCGGTGGTGTCGGCACTGCGGTCGCCGGGGCGGCTGGTACCATTGCGCCTGCCGACCAGACATCGAAACCCGATTCGCCCGTCACGGGAACAGGCGTCGCCGCATCGACGAAGGCATCGGCGCGTGCGGGCATGGGCGATATGATCTGGATGTCAGCCATGAAAAAGCCTCTTTGGGTTTTTTCCTGATTAGTCCTTATTCCTTACCAATTATTTACGACGCCCCGATATTTTGAATCTCATCGTCATATGCAGCGGGGACAGAATGCAGATCGAACCGATTATTCCCACGGCGGCTCAAAAGCCCTCGCCCGTGGCCGTCGCGAATCAACTTGAACAGGCATTTCTGGAGGAGATGCTGAAATATTGCGGCCCCGGCCCGTCCGAAGGCGCCTTTTCCGGCGGCGCCGGAGAGGAGCAGTTCTCCAGCTTCCTGACGCGCGAACATGCGGGGCTGCTGGCGGAACGCCTGGACCTTGGGTTTGCCGCCATGCTGGAGGGCCGCGCATGAGCCGCGCCCTGACCCGCCAGGTGGCCCAGATCCGCGGCGCGCTGATGGCCGGAAATGCCCAGGCAGCGCTGGCAGGATTGGACGAACTGACCCGCATCGCCGCGCGCAAGGGCATCGACACCCCCACCCGTGATCTGCTGGAGCCCGCCTTGGCCGACCTGCGCGCGCTGGCACAGGCCTCGCTCAAGGGCGCGCAGCAGGCGGCCGAACAGGTGCGCGCCATCGTGCAGGCCGCGCGCAGCCTGCAGACCTATGATTCCCTGGGTCAGCGGCACGTGAATGAAACCCGCGCGAATGCACCGCAAAGGTTTTGATAAAATGCGTCGGAAGGTTTGTTTGAGAGGAGGGCCGATATTCACTAGTTGTCAATAACCGGCCGCTAAACCGGGGACATGCCAGGGAAATGGCAAGGGCAACCGCCCGACAGGTCAGAAGGCCACAAGATGCAACCTGGGTGCAAAGCACCTTATATTGGAGGACACCATGTCCAGCATTCTGACCAACAACAGCGCCATGGTCGCGCTGCAGACCCTGAAAAGCATCAACTCGCAGCTGGGTAAAACCCAGTCCGACATCGCGACCGGCAAGACCGTCGCGAACGCCAAGGACAACGCTGCCGTCTGGGCGATCTCGAAAGTCATGGAAACCGACCAGTCGGCATTCAAGACGATCCAGTCGAACCTGAACGTGGCCGACGCCGTGGTGGGAACCGCCCGCGCTGGCGCCGAGCAGATCACCGATCTGCTGAAGGAGATGAAGAACCTGGCGATCGGCGGTGCCAACGACGCTGCTGACTTCGGCAAGATCCAGACGGATATGGCGAAGAAGGTCGAGCAGATCACGGCGATCATCGAGGGGACGCAGCTGAACGGCGTCAACCTGCTGAAAACGAACCCGACCGGCACCAACACCGCCTTTACGGTTCTGGGTTCGCTGGACCGCACCAACGGCACCGTGGCCACCGGTGCTGCCAACATCGAGGTCGACTCGGTCGACTTCGAGGCAGGCTTGGATGTCGCCGGTCTGACCGCGGTCACCGACCGTGCCTCGGCCGAAACCGCGATCGGCGAGATCGAGGCCCTGATCGACGTCGCTGTTCAGGGTGCCGCCGATCTGGGTTCGGCCGGCAAGCGGATCTCTGACCAGTCCAGCTTCGTGGGCAAGCTGTCGGACTCGCTGAAAACCGGCATCGGCTCGCTGGTCGACGCCGACATGGAGGAGTCGTCGGCTCGCCTTCAGGCCCTGCAGACGCAGCAGCAGCTGGGCATCCAGGCGCTGTCGATCGCCAACCAGGGGCCGTCGGCCGTCATGTCGCTGTTCCGCTGATAAGACCGGCGGGCGCCCCAAGGGCGCCCGCCACCCTCTGAATATCATTCAGCCCCTGATCACACTCCAGAATGGGAAGCACGATCTTGAACGCGGTAACGCCACTGACCGACCATGGCTACAGGACATCCGCCATCCGCTCTCCGCGCGATGCGGAGTACGACATCTTCTCGCGCGTCACGCGCATGCTGCGGCAGGCCCCGAGAAAGGCCGACAACACCGATACCATCCAGGCGGTGCACAAGAATTCCGAACTGTGGACGATCCTGGCAACCGACCTTGCCGATCCCGGCAACGGGCTGCCCGATCAGGTCAAGGCCGGTCTGATCTCGCTGGCGGGATTTGCCATCCGCCACGGTCAGGCCGTGATGGCGGGCAGCGCCCAGACCGATCCGCTGATCGACATCAACATGACCGTCATGCGCGGTCTGCGCGGAGAGGGCGCACCATGAGCGGCCTTGTCCTCAAGCTGGCACCGAACGAACGCGTCCTGATCAACGGCGCGGTAATCGAGAACGGCGACCGTCGCACCAAGATCGCGATCAAGACGCCCAATGTGAACGTCCTGCGCCTGCGCGACGCGATCCACCCCGACAGCGCCCAGACGCCGGTGTCACGCGCCATGTATGTCGCGCAGATGATCCTGTCCGGCGATGCCGAACCGTCCGAGGGCCGCCGGCAATTGCTGATCGCCATCGAACAGCTGAGCCAGGTGTTCGACGATCGCGACAGCCGCCTGCTGTTGGCCGAGGCCAGTGCCGCCGCGGTCGATGCGAATGCCTATCAGGCGCTGCGCAAGCTGCGCGATCTGCTGCCCCGAGAGGCGCGGCTGTTCGCCGCCGCCCGGACGTGAGGGTATCATGACCATCTCTGTCGGCGCCACGGGCCTGCTGGGCTGGAAGATCGTCCAGCGAACCGAGGCCCGGCAGATCGAATCCGTTGCCCGCGACCCTGTGGTCCAGCGCAGCACGACCTACTTCCGTGACAAGATCGCGGCCACCACCAAGGCCGAGGAGTTGGTCAAGGATTACCGCCTTTTAAGCACGACGCTTTCGGCCTTCGGGCTGGAGGCGGACCTGCCCAACAAGGCCTTCATCCAGAAAGTCCTGGAAAGCGATCCCGCGGACAAGTCGTCGCTGGTCAACCGTCTGGCCGACAAGCGCTATCTGCGCATGAACGAGGCAATGGGCTTTGGGTCGACGAAGCCCGCCAAGGATCTGGCCGACACCATCAGCACCGCCTTTGTGCAGCGTGAATTCGAACGGCGCATCGGTGAAAGCGACGACAACCTGCGTCTTAGCCTGAATGCCCGGCGCGAGGTGCAGGACCTGGCAGGCCGCACCTCGACCGACCGGACCCTGTGGTTCGAGGTCATCGGCAACGCCCCGCTGCGCAAGGTCTTTCAGGGCGCGTTCGGGTTCGGCGACAACTATGCCCGACTGCCGATCGACCGCCAGCTGGAGGAATACACCAAGGCTTCGGAGAGGCTGCTGGGCAGTTCCAGCTTCAAGGACATTTCCAAGCCCGAAAACGTGGAGAAGCTGATCCAGACCTTCATGGCGCGATCGCAGCTGACCACGTCGCCGACGGCCAATCGCTACAGCGCGGCGCTGACCCTGTTGCAGAACTTCTGACCCTGCGTCACCCTGGCGGCGGGCAAAGCTTGATTTCCACGCGCCAGCGGCCCGCCGCACCTTGCGCCCAAGGCGTGGCTGGCTATAACCCCGGACGATTTGCCGCGATCGATGCACGACCAGCCCGGGGGCCAGAACCATGCCGAAACGTACCGATATCAAGTCGATCCTGATCATCGGGGCAGGGCCCATCGTCATCGGGCAGGCCTGCGAGTTCGACTATTCCGGGGCCCAGGCCTGCAAGGCGCTGCGCGAGGAAGGTTACCGGGTCATCCTGGTGAACTCGAACCCGGCGACGATCATGACCGACCCGGAAATGGCCGATGCCACCTATATCGAGCCGATCACCCCCGAGATCGTCGAAAAGATCATTGCCAAGGAACGCCCCGACGCCTTGCTGCCGACGATGGGCGGTCAGACCGGGCTGAACACCGCGCTGGCCCTGGCCGACAGCGGCGCGCTGAACCGCTATGGGGTCGAGCTGATCGGCGCGCAGCGCAGCGCCATCGAGATGGCCGAGGACCGCAAGCTGTTCCGCGAGGCGATGGACCGCATCGGCCTGGAGAATCCCAAGGCCACGATCATCGCCGCCCCCAAGCTGGCATCGGGCAAATACGACATCAATGCCGGCGTCAGCCAGGCGATGGACGCGCTGGAGGAGATCGGCCTGCCCGCGATCATCCGCCCGGCCTTCACCCTGGGTGGCACCGGCGGCGGCGTGGCCTATAACCGCGACGATTACGAACGCATCGTCCGATCGGGCCTGGACGCCTCGCCCATGGCGCAGGTTCTGATCGACGAAAGCCTGCTGGGCTGGAAGGAATACGAGATGGAGGTCGTGCGGGATCGCAACGACAACGCCATCATCGTCTGCGCGATCGAGAACATCGACCCGATGGGCGTGCATACCGGTGACAGCATGACCGTCGCCCCGGCCCTGACCCTGACCGACCGCGAATACCAGATCATGCGCACGGCCAGCATCGCGGTCCTGCGCGAGATCGGCGTCGAGACCGGCGGTTCCAACGTGCAATGGGCGGTGAACCCCGCCGACGGCCGCATGGTCGTGATCGAGATGAACCCCCGCGTGTCGCGGTCGTCCGCGCTGGCCTCCAAGGCCACCGGCTTCCCGATCGCCAAGATCGCCGCGAAGCTGGCGGTGGGATATACGCTGGACGAGTTGGACAACGACATCACCCGCGTCACGCCCGCCAGCTTCGAGCCCAGCATCGACTATGTCGTGACCAAGATCCCGCGTTTTGCGTTCGAGAAGTTTCCGGGCAGCAAGCCCGACCTGACCACCGCGATGAAGTCCGTAGGCGAGGTCATGGCGATCGGCCGCAGCTTCCACGAATCGCTGCAGAAGGCGCTGGCCTCGATGGAGAACGGCCTGACCGGCCTGGACGAGATCGCCATCGAGGGCGCGTCCGAGCAGGGCAAGCCCGCCGTCATCGCTGCCCTGTCCAAGGCCACCCCCGACCGCATCCGCGTCATCGCCGAGGCGATGCGGTTCGGCCTGTCGGATGACGAGATTCACCGCGTCACCAGCTTTGATCCGTGGTTCCTGGCCCGCATCCGCGAGATCATCGATGTCGAGCATCAGATCCGCGAGAACGGCCTGCCGACCGATGCCGACGGGATGCGCCGCATCAAGATGATGGGCTTCACCGATGCCCGCCTGGCCCACCTGACCAAGACCGACGAGACCACGGCCCGCCGCGCCCGGCGCAACCTGGACATCCGTCCGGTGTTCAAGCGCATCGACACCTGCGCGGCCGAGTTCGAGGCCCAGACCCCCTACATGTATTCCACCTACGAGGCGCCCGCGATGGGCGACGTGGAATGCGAATCCCGCCCCACCGATGCGAAAAAGGTCGTCATCCTGGGCGGCGGTCCGAACCGCATCGGCCAGGGGATCGAGTTCGACTATTGCTGCTGCCACGCCTGCTATGCGCTGACCAAGGCGGGCTACGAGACGATCATGATCAACTGCAACCCCGAGACGGTCAGCACCGATTACGACACCTCGGACCGGCTGTATTTCGAACCGCTGACCTTCGAACACGTGCTGGAGATCCTGCACACCGAACAGCAGAACGGTACCCTGCACGGCGTCATCGTCCAGTTCGGCGGCCAGACCCCGCTGAAGCTCGCCAATGCGCTGCAGGACGAGGGTATCCCGATCCTGGGCACGACCCCTGACGCCATCGACCTGGCCGAGGACCGCGAGCGGTTCCAGCGCCTGCTGCAGGATCTGGGCCTCAAGCAACCGATCAACGGCATCGCCAGCAGCGACGCCCAAGCCATCGAGATCGCCGAGCGTATCGGCTTTCCGCTGGTCATCCGCCCGTCCTATGTCCTGGGCGGCCGCGCGATGGAGATCGTGCGCGACATGGACCACCTGCGCCGCTACATCACCGAGGCCGTGACCGTCAGCGGGAAAAGTCCGGTCCTGCTGGACAGCTATCTGTCCGGCGCGATTGAGGTCGACGTCGATGCCCTGTGCGACGGTGAGACCGTCCATGTCGCGGGCATCATGGAGCATATCGAGGAGGCCGGCGTCCATTCGGGCGACAGTGCCTGTTCGCTGCCGCCCCACACGCTGGATGCGGCGACCGTAGCGGAACTCAAGGTCCAGACCACGGCCATGGCCCGTGCGCTTAAGGTCAAGGGCCTGATGAACGTACAGTTCGCCCTGAAGGACGGAGAAATCTTCGTGCTGGAGGTCAACCCGCGCGCCAGCCGCACCGTGCCCTTCGTCGCCAAGGCCACGGACAGCGCCATTGCCTCGATCGCCGCGCGGCTGATGGCGGGCGAGCCGATGTCGAACTTTCCCGCGCGTGCGCCCTATCCCGAAGGCGTTGGCCCGGAAACCGACCTGCCCTTTGCCGACCCGATGACGCTGGCCGACCCGATCACGCCCTGGTTCTCGGTCAAGGAGGCCGTGCTGCCCTTCGCCCGCTTCCCCGGCGTCGACACGCTGCTGGGCCCGGAAATGCGCTCGACCGGCGAAGTCATGGGCTGGGACCGCAACTTTGCGCGCGCCTTCCTCAAGGCGCAGATGGGCGCGGGCACCGACCTGCCGACCACCGGCCGCGTCTTCCTGTCCGTCAAGGACGCCGACAAGACGCCCGCTTTGGCGCAGGCCGCCCGCGACCTGGTGACGATGGGCTTCGATCTGGTCGCGACCTCGGGCACCGCCGATTTCCTCGACGCGCAGGGCGTGGCGTCCACACGCGTGAACAAGGTCTATGAAGGCCGTCCGAACATCGTCGACCGCCTCAAGAACGACGAAATCGCGATGGTCCTGAACACGACCGAAGGCGTCCAGGCCATCGCCGACAGCCGCGACATCCGCGCCGTCGCCCTCTACGACAAGATCCCCTACTTCACCACGGCCGCAGGCAGCATCGCCGCCGTCGCGGCGATCAAGTCGCGGGAGGAAGGCGAAGTCGGGGTGAGGTCGCTGCAGGCTTGAACTCAGTTTACATTAGTCGTTTGCAGCAGGTTAAAATCTAACTCAATAGGTCTGTTAGGCCGGGCAGGTGGGTTAAACGCCACCACCGGTCTACTTTCATCCTCACCGCTTTCATCCTCGTCATTTGGAACATGACGCGCTGCTCTATCAAAGATGATGACAGTTAAGTTGAGCTTCAAAGCAAGCATGAACTGTCGCTCCGCATTCATTTCCTCTAAGGACCGTGCGATAAGCATTTCACTTTCTGCCGTAAGATTTCCAGATAGCTCTCCGATCCTGTGAAGAATTGTATTTCGGTTCTCTCGGCATATGCGCATCCGATCAAGAGAAGCATTTATTTCAGCAGTTATCGTTCGTTCAGGTTCCTTCGCTGAAATCAGTTTGCGAAGGAGCTTTTCTAAGCTTGCTGTATTAAGTGGTCGAATTATTAGACCAAATGTAAGCGCGTCAATGTCGACATAGAGATTCACAATATCGCGTAACGCAACCTCCGCTTGGTTCCAAGTTAACGCGATGCTGCCAATCTTCTGCCTTACGCTGTCTTGCATTAGTCGTAAAGGTCCGCCGGAGGAGTGATATGCGGCCAAAACATCGCAATTTCGCTGCAAGATGCGTCGATGTTGCCGAGAATTCTTTTATAGTGAGCGGGTGTTTGCGTCACTTTCTTTGCGAACACGTCAATCGCTAAGCACAATTTTCGGTCAACATCCCCATGGTGAGATAGGCTGTTATTAGCACTCATCCAAACTAATGATGCAACACACTTTGCATGATCTTCTCGCCAACTTTTAGATGCAACGGCCTTCGAGGTTTGTATCATGACGCCGCCAACGCCGCCTTTGCTTAAATTAAAACATAGAAGATCTAAGTTTACACTGACGAGAACGTTTGAAATTTCTAATTTCTGCGATGAACCTGTGTTGGCTTGAAAAGTGTAATTTTTAAGTAGGTTATCACCTGCCATTGAACGAAAATTTGCTATCGCTTCTGCTGATAGTGCTGCGTCGTTCTTCGTAAATGATGTTCCAGTACCTTTACTAATATCCAACTGCTCGTTCTGTGCATCGGAAAGGATGCTCAAGTGCCGAGTATCATCTGTCAGAAAGCTACCAATAGCTGACTTGGCGGCTGAGTACCTCATAACGAGGAACGTAGGCGCGTACTTTGCGTTGCGAATTATTGCTTGTCGACGAGTTGGTGATGCGAGTGTATACTCTGCCAACTGGTTGGCGGACATCCGCGGTTCGTCATTTATCCTATACTTTGAGGAGGTTAATCCGCTCATGGAAGATGTATTCCTCTCTGAATCCGTCAACGGCGATACAATTTTCGTCACGCCTCTCTCGAACTTGTTCTACCGGCAGGCGGGTGGTCAAGGGCTAGGAGGTTCCGAGGGTTACTTCATTTGCTGCTCATCGGACAAACGGCCAGACGCCGGAATCGAGATATTGGCGAAGGCAGCATCTGTTGAGGCTGCCGAACGTATCTTCTATGCGTTGGTGGCACAGGGCCGGTATCTTGAGAAAGCGGCGGCCTAAAGTTCGTTCACAACCCCCTCCGCCCCTTCATCTCCTCCAGCAACGCCCGCTTCCCCGCTGCGCCCATCCGCCGAGGGCCGTCCATCGGCACCCCCGGCGCATCCGGGGGCAGGGGCGTCTCGCCCATCTCGGCCCAGGCTGCGTCCTCGGCGCGCTGCAGGTCGCCGAATTCGGGGCGGGGGCCGTCCAGACCCTCAGCCTCGCGGCGCTTGAGGTAATCCATCGTCTCGGCCCCCTCGATCAGCCCCGCCAGCCGCGCATGCATCCAGGCCGCCATCAGCCGGTTGACCCGCACCTGCCAATCCGGCCCCATGGATCGAAAGAACGCCACCACATCCGCATCCAGCCGCAGCGTGACGCGCGTCTTGGGCGCCGTGCCCTTCTCCTGCGCGATGCGGTGCCAGTCGTCGGGGATGCGCATCCGCGCCATGACGGTGCTGTGCAGGTCCCATTCCAGCATCCGCATCGCGTCGGCCATATAGTGGTAGTTCGCGCGCCTTGTGCCTTCGGCCTTGGTGACGGTCATGATGCCTCCGCAGGATCAACGGCCCCCAGACTGCCGCCCGACCGTTAACGACGCCTTAAGCGACCGTGCGTTGTCGGTGTACGCCCTGTGTCTGCGCGGTGCGCCCCCGGTGACCATCTGGCACGTGCCGTTCCGGGCTAGAAGAAAGAAGTCCATGATCCAGCCATGCGCCGCGCGCCGCTCTCTCAACGCACACAATCCGCGGCCCGGTTTCTACCAACAACTCAGCGTCCAGCAGCGCAGCCCCTGTCTAGCATCACCACCACTCATTCCTACCCCGCGGGCTAGCCGCGCTCTTGTATCTGGCGACCGGTAGTGATGCGGACCTCTCCGCCAAGCACGTTCAGGGGAATGGCATGGGCATCGCAGAGGGCCTTGGATGGCCGTGATGCCGATGGACACTGCAGAGCCGGTGATCAGGAGGCTCATGCTGCGCCCCTTAGGTCGGTGGCTCCGGACCGGGCCAGGTCGCGCGTGCAGCCCGCAGCCGCTGTCGCGCACGCCGTCACGCAGCAGTGCGTTGCGGATGCCGTTCGCCGGGGCCGAGGCCAGCCGCCGGGACGGGCGGTCGCGGCGGTCCACCCGCTGGCCCTGGACCAGGCCCAGCGCAATGCCGCCCCCGGCAAATGACTCCAGCAGGGCAGGAATGTTGTCGGGCGGGTTCTGACCGTCCGCATCCAGCGTCACGATCAGCGCCCCGCGCGCGGCCCAGACCCCGCTGCGGATCGCGGCGGACTGCCCGCAGGACCGGTCGTGGCAGATCACCCGCAGCTGCGGCAGCCGCGTCTGCAGCGCGGCCAGTTCGGCCCGCGTTCCATCGCGCGAGGCGTCGTCGATAACGATAATCTCGTGCGCGTGGTCCCGCAGAGTGGCGGCGATGCCGGTCAGCAGGGCGGTGATGTTGCCGGCCTCGTCGCGGGCGGGCAGGACGACGGAAATGTCGGGCGTCATGGCGCGACCTTCTGTGAGCGGTGAAGGGTATAGGTCTTGTTGCGGAACGGCAGCGGCAGGACAGGGGTCATGCTGGGGGGGCGGGTCCGTCTGGTCCAGAAGCACGCCGCCCGGATGGTCGCGCAGCCACCCCGCAACGGCGTCGTCGGACAGGCGGGCGACCGGGTTCAGCAGGCGTCCGGAAAAGTTCAGCTGCACGTGATAGGTGCCGTCGGTGACGGCGATGCCTGCGGCATCATGGGGCGTCACGGCCCGGCCCAGATCGGTCATGTCATAGCACGCGGACAGCAGCGGGCTCAGCCCGAGATGCAGCCCGATCATCAGCGCCAGCGGCAGCGCGGCCAGCGCCGTGACCCGCGCCCGCAGCCGCAACCGCAGGAACGCCCCCATGGCCCAGACCGCCGCCAGCCGCGTGCCGGGATCGGCCCACAGTTGCCTTGGCCGCAGCGCACCAAGCCCCGCCCCGGTCCAGCCGAACGGCCAGATCATCGCGGGCAACAGGGCGGCATAGAACCACCAGGGTTTGCGATGGGCAAAGGATGCCACCATGCGCCCGCCGCTTTGCCGCCACAGGACCTCGATGCGGTACTCCGGCCGCCCAGGATCAGCGCGGGCACCAGCCACAGGCCGACCGCCACCAGCGCGACGGCCAGCGCCAGCCCGCCCGCCCATTGCCGCGCCGACGGACGGTCCCGCCCTGCCCACAACGGCATCGACAGCGCCACGGGCAGCACGTGGATCAGGATCACCGGCCCCTTGGCATAGACGCCCAGAGCCACGGCCATTCCCAGAGCAACCCAGGCCCCGCGTCACGGCCTGCGGACCGCCGACCACAGCGCTAACTTCGCCAGCAGCGTGGCCACTGTCAGCATCGCGTCGAGCATGGTCGTCGATCCGAACAGCAGCCAGACCAGCGACACCGCCAGGATCAGCGCCGCAGCCCCGCCGCGCGCTGGCCTGTCCGGCCGCAGCCGCAATGCCAGCAGCCGGGTCATCGCCACGCAGGCTGTCGCGAAGGCCGGCCCGACCAGCCGGGCCGCGAAGGCATCGACGCCCACGACCGCCCACACCAGGTTGATCAGCCAGAACAGCAGCGGCGGCTTGTGCCCGTAGATCGCCCCGTTCAGGTGCGGAACCCAGGGCGACCCGCCGACATGCATCTTCCACGCAGCGGCGACATAGCGGGCCTCAGCAAGCGCAGCAGGATCAGCGTCAGCGCGGTCAGCGCGAACAGCAGAGTGGCGGACAGGACGGGACGCATCCTCATGCCGCGGCCGTCCGGCGATGCCTGCGGATCAGCATCAGGTTGCGCCGATAGACGAACAGCCTCAGCCCCTGGCCCGGCACGAAGACCGGGTCACCACGCCACGACGCATAGGCCAAACGCGTGACCCCGCCCGCCAGCGTGAACCACCAGAACGCGTGCGGCACGACACTGCGTCGCATTCGTTCGCTGGCCAGTCACTGGATGACGAAACGGGCGCTGAACAGCGCCTGCCCCAGAAACCCGATCCCAAGCCAAACCGTCTGCCCCGTCATCCGCCCCGTCGTTGCAGGACAGCCCTGCCACGCAAGGCTTGCAGGAACCGTGCAGTCGAGAGCTTGGATGCGCCGAACTGCATCGTCGATCGCCGGGCGTCTTCCAAAAGGCCTGTCATCGAATGGCCGGGGCCGTCCCTCAGGTCATGACAGCTGCGACACCGGGCCGCTGATAGGCCGTGGAATTAGGAACCGCGCTGGCCCGGACGCCCCATTACGGTTTCAGCCGGATGCGACCCTCCACCACGGCTGTGCCGACTATCTATGATCAGTGGAGGCCAACTGGCGGGGCATGCTCACCGCTGTGATCGGACCAAATCATCTTAGATAGGGGGACGTTGCGAAGTGGTTAAGCTGCCATCCTGCTGTCCCGCCATCTAATGAATTGCGTCGCATGACAGGGGCCGGCCCATGTATCGGGCCGGTCCATCGGGTGCGACGCGACGCCCTGCCATGGGCGCCGCGGAGGGGACTTAGGCCTGATCGGCCGTTGCGTCCATCGGGGGATAGTCCACATAGCCTTCGGCACCGCCGCCATACATCGTTGACTCGTCGGGCTTGGCCAGGGGTGCGCCGGCCTTCATCCGCGCGACCAGGTCGGGGTTCGCGATGTAGGGGCGGCCAAAGGCGAACAGATCCGCCTTGCCCTCCTCCAGGCGCTTCGTCGCCAGGTCCAGGTCATAGCCGTTATTGGCGATATAGGTGCGCGAAAATCGCTGGCGCAGGCTGTCGAAATCGAACGGCGCCACGTCGCGCGGGCCGCCGGTCGCGCCCTCTACAACGTGGATGTAGACCAGGCCAAGCGCCTCCACCCCGTCCACGATATGATCGAACTGCGGCTGTGGATCGCTGCAGGACACCCCGCCGGCCGGAGAGACCGGAGACAGGCGGATGCCCGTGCGGTCCGCGCCGATCTCGGCCACGACGGCTTGGGCCACCTCCAGCATCAGCCGGGCGCGGTTCTCGACCGAGCCGCCATAGGCGTCGGTGCGCTTGTTCGCGCCATCCTTGGCGAACTGGTCCAGCAGATAACCGTTGGCCCCATGGATCTCGACCCCGTCGAAGCCCGCCTTGATGGCGTTGGCCGCAGCCTGGCGGAAATCGTCGACGATGCCCGGGATTTCGTCCAGGCGCAGGGCGCGCGGGGTCGAGGTCTCGACAAATCCGCCGTTCACGAAGGTCTTGGTTTCTGCCGCGATCGCCGAGGGGGCCACGGGGGCCGCGCCGCCCGGCTGCACGTCGACATGCGACACCCGACCCACATGCCACAGCTGCAGGAAGATGCACCCGCCCTTGGCATGGACAGCATCGGTGACCTTGCGCCATCCGGCGATCTGTTCGGGCGTATAGACGCCGGGCGTGTCCTGATAGCCCTGCGCCTGCGCCGAGATCTGCGTCGCCTCGGCGATGATTAGCCCCGCGGTCGCGCGCTGCGCGTAATATTCGGCCGCATGGGGTCCGGGCACCAGGCCCTCCGCGGCGCGGTTGCGGGTCAGCGGTGCCATGACGATGCGGTTCGCCAGGCGCAGGGGGCCAAGGTCATAGGGCTGAAAGAGCGTGTTCTGGTTCATCGTTTCCGCTTTCCGGGTGTGATTGGTCATGGTCGTTCAGGGCAGGTAACGCGCAGCGGGCGGAATGTTTTCAGGGCCGTGAAATATTGCCTGACGCACGGTGTCGCAGCATCCGCAGCCCGGGCGATGGGGGGCTGACAGCGGCGGCACAGGGCGGACAGTCTGGGCTTGGTAGAGCATGCGCGTCGCCTGAGCCATTGCCAGGGGCGTTTCCGTCCCCTCATCGGGGCATGGTCAGCTGCTTGCAGACCCCTCACTGATCGTGAGTCGGACCCTCGCCATAGCGGCGCGATGACGGGGACGTTGGCAGCGCGCAGGTCGGTTTAGGGCGCCGGCTGCCGAACCCCGGCATGACCTCTGGCAGCCGGGGTTTGTCCAGGCATGGCATGATGCATGACCATCTCAACAGGGAAGGGCGCCCGCCGCGACGGGGTCGCGTCGGAAACGCCAGCCACGGCGGGCCTTGCAACGACCGCTGGTCGTGCGCCTGCTGTTCACCTTGCCGCCAGACCGACAGACCGACGCCTAGGGCATACGGGTCCGCTGACGGTCGGCAAAGGCGCGGGCCTCCTGCGGCGCCAGGCCGAGACCGTTGGCGCGGACCAGCGCGGCCCAGTCCCGGTCCGGCCATTCCTTCCGGGCCAGGGCCAGCAGGTCGCTGCCCTCCGCCGGGGCGGTTGCGCAAAGCTGACCGACCCTACCTGCGACAGAGGCACGGTCCAGGCCCAGTTCGGCCACGACCGCGAATGTCAGCGCCTCGGCATGGATGGTGCCGGATCCGCCACCCAGGTCGCGCTCCATTGCTTGGGGGTCAGGGGTCAACCGGTCCAGGACATCCTGCGTCAGTCGCAGCATCGCGCCCAGGCTGACACAGATCTGCGGCAGGGTCAGCCATTCGGTGAACCACGCCGCACCGTCGCGGTTCTGACGATGCACCCCCGCCGCCCCGAAGACCGATGCAAGCCCGATTACCTGCCGCGCCAGGGCCGCCAGCGCCGAGGGGCCGACCGGGTTCTGCTTTTGCGGCATGGTCGAGGATGCCCCACCGCCCTCGATCCGCACCAGGGCCAGGCCCGACTGCGTCATCAGCAGCAGGTCCTCGGCCAGCTTGGCCAGGGCGACGGCCACCGCCGCAGCCCAATCCGCCAGCCGGCCCAGCCCCGAACGGTCGGAATGCCAACCGTGGCCGGGATCCGACAGGTCCAGCGCCTGCGCAAGGCCCGCCCGAACGGCCGGGCCCTGCGGCCCCATCGCCGACAGCGTGCCCGCCGCCCCGGACAGCGAAACGCGCAGCACCGCGTCACGAACCCGCGCTAGATCCTGCGCGTGATCCAGCAGCGGCCATCCCCAGCTGGCCGCGACCGTGCCAAAGCTGGTGGGTGTCGCCGTCTGGCCATAGGTCCGCGCGGCCATGGGCAGGGTGGCGTGCCGATCCGCCAGCGCGGCCAGTTGGGTCAAAACGGCATCCAGGCGGGCGCCCCACAGGTCCAGCATTGGGCGCAGGCGCAGGGCCAGCGCGCTGTCCATGATGTCCTGGCTGGTGGCGCCCCAGTGCAGATGCGCGGCCGCGGGATCGCCGGCCATCTGCCGCCGCATCTCCTGGACCAGGGCGGGGACGGGGACGCCGTTGCGGGCAGTGGCTTGGGCCAGGGATGCCGGATCGATCAGCAGGCCACGGCTGGCCGCGGCGATGGCCGGACCGGCATCGGGGGGGATGACCCCAAGCTGCGCCTGAACCCGGGCCAGCGCGACTTCGACCCGGATCATCGCGTCCAGTTCGGCCTCGGCCGTGAACAGCGCCTGGGTGTCCGGGTCGCCGAACAGCATGGCATATAGGGGGTTACCGGTCGCGGTCATGGACCGACCATGCCAGGGCTGCGCTCCCCCTGGCGGCGCGGGCCGTGGGTCGGCGGTGGCAGGGGCGATTGCCGCCCCGTCGTGACATGGACCTGTGTCATGAAACGGCCTCTGGCAGGTTCAAAATCGCGCGGGCCTGCTGCCACGTCGCCACCGGCCGGCGATAGCGGTCGCACAGGTCCACCACCCGCCGCACCAGCGCCGCGTTGGACGGTGCCAGGTGCGTGCGGTCCAGGCGCACGTTGTCCTCCAGGCCCGTGCGGGCGTGACCGCCAGATGCCACGGCCCATTCGTTCAGGACGATCTGGTTCGGGCCGATCCCCGCCGCGCACCAGGGCGCATTCGTGCCGAACAGCCGCCGGACCGTGGCGATGTAGTAGTCGAACACGTGGCGGTCGACCGGCATCGCATTCTTGACGCCCATCACGAACTGCACATAGGGCCGGGTGGTCAGTCGCCCGTCCTGCCACATCGCATGGGCCTGCAGGATGTGGGACAGATCAAAGGCCTCGATTTCGGGCATGACGCCGTGGGCGGCCATCTGCGATGCCAGCCAGTCCACCAGGTCTGGGCTGTTTTCATAGACGCGGGTTGGAAAGTTGTTCGACCCGACCGACAGGCTGGCCATGTCCGGCCGCAGCGGCAGCATGCCGCCCCGGTCGCGGCCTGCGCCCGACCGCCCGCCGGTGGACAGCTGCACGATCATGCCGGGGCAATGCCGGCGAACCCCCTCTAGCAGGCGGACAAAGCGGTCGGGATCGCTGGTGGGCTTGCCCTCGTCGTCGCGGACATGGGCGTGAACGATGGCGGCGCCCGCCTCGAAGGCCTCGTGGGTCGATTCGACCTGTTCGGCGATGGTCACGGGAACGGCCGGGTTGTCGGTCTTGGTCGGAAGGCTGCCGGTGATGGCCACGCAGATGATGCAGGGGTCAGACATCGAGAAATACCGTTTCCTTGTCACCTTGCAGGTGAATGTCGAAGTGATAGTGGCCGTCGGCGCCACGGGCGATCAGGGTGTCGCGGCGATGCGGCTGTTCGATCAGGGACAGCACCGGGTCGGCGGCGTTGTCCTGATCGGCGAAATACATCCGCGTCTGCAGTCCGGTGTTGATACCCCGCGCGACCAGCCACAGCGACAGGTGCGGCGCCTGCATGCGGCCCCGCGGCCCCGGCACGGCGCCGGGCAGGACGGTGTCCAGCGTGAACTGCCCGGTGTCGAAATCGGGCACCACGCGCGCCCAGTGCCGGAACCCCGCGGCGGCCCCCGGCTGATCGGGGTACAGCCCGGCCGCGTCGGCCTGCCAGACCTCGATCAGCACGTCCCGGACCGTTGCGCCCATGCCGTCGAAGACGCAGCCGGTGACGCGGATGCGCGGGCCGGGCACGTCGTCGGGCATGGGGTCAAAGCCCAGTTCGGTGTCATAGATGTCGAATCCTGCCGCCCGCGGGGCCAGCCCGATATGGACATAGGGTCCGGCGGTCTGGGACGGGGTCTCCTTGAGGTAGTTCAACGGCTGCGGCATGTCAGTTTCCCTCCGGCCGGTTCTCGAAGAAGGTCGACCGCCGCCCGCGCAGCACGATGTCGAACCGATAGGCCAGACAGTCCAGCGGCACCGCCTGGTTCATGTCCAGCGGGGCGATCAGCACGTCGATGGCGCGGGGATCGGGGATCGCCTGCACGATCGGGCAATGCGCGATCAGCGGATCGCCCTCGAAATACATCTGGGTGATCAGGCGCTGCGCGAAGGCCGTGCCGAAGACCGACAGGTGGATATGCGCAGGCCTCCAGTTGTTGACCCAGTTGCGCCACGGATAGGCGCCGGGCTTGATGGTCCGAAAGGCGTAATTGCCCTGATCGTCGGTCAGAACCCGCCCGCAGCCGCCGAAATTCGGGTCGATCGGGGCCAGGTATCCGTCCTTCTTGTGGCGGTATCGGCCGCCGGCATTGGCCTGCCAGATCTCGACTAGGGTACGGGGGACGGGGCGGCCGTTCTCGTCCAGGACGCGTCCGTGGACGATGATGCGTTCGCCCACCGGATCGCCGTCCTTGGCATAGTTCGCGATCAAATCGCCATCCAGCGGGGTGATGGCGCCATGACCGAAGCGGGGGCCGGTCAGTTCCGACACGGTGCCCTCGATCGACAGCATCGCCTGTCGCGGCGACCGCGCGACCGAGGTCTTGTAGTCCGGGGCCAGCGCGGGCGGATGCCAGGTGCGGTCGCGTTGATAGAGCGTCATGCCTGTCCTCCTTCGGCATCGGCCTCGGCAAAGATGCGGCGGGCCAGGGCGATGGCGTGATTGGCGCGCGGGACGCCGGCATAGATGGCGACGTGCAGCAGCGCCTCCATCACGTCGTCGCGGCTGGTGCCGGTGTTCGGGATGGACCGCAGGTGCAGGGCCAGTTCGCCGTCGTTGCCAAGGCCCGCCAGCAGGGCGATGGTCATCATCGACCGCTCGCGCAGCGGGATCGTGCCGCGCGACCAGACATGGCCCCAGGCCGCATCGGTGATCAGCGCCTGGAACGGCGCATCGAAGGGCGTCTGCGCAGCCTGCGCGCGGGCGACATGGGCCGGTCCCAGCACGCGTCTGCGGGTGGCAAGCCCGGTGTCGGACAATTCGGTCATGCGGCATGCCTTTCCAGAAAGGGGGTCATCAGCGCGGCGTGGCCGTCGGGCGTCTCGACGCAGGGCAGGTGGCCCGCGCCGGGGATCAGGTGGAAGGTCGCGCCGGGGATCAGGTCGGCGGTGGCGCGCACCACGTCGGGGGGCGATGCGCCGTCGGCCTCGCCCGCGATCACCATCGTGGGCAGGCGCAGTGCGGCGCTGGCCTGCCGTTGATCGGCCCCGGCCAGCGCCCGGCAGGCGGCGACATAGCCCGCGGCAGGCGTGCGGGCCAGCATGTTGCGCCAAGGTGCCAGCGCGGGCGTCGCGCGGAAGGCCGGCGCGAACCAGCGTTCCATCACCGCATCCGCGATACCGGCCATGCCGTCCCGTTCCACCGCATCGATCCGGGCCTGCCAGCTCTCGGGCGTGCCAAGACGCGCGGCGGTGTTGGACAGGATCAGCGCGCGGACCAGATCGGGCCGGTCGGCCGCCAGGCGCTGCGCGATCAGCCCGCCGATGGACAGGCCCAGCACGACCACCGGGCCGGGGGCCACGGCCTCGATCAGCGCGGCTGCGTCGGCGGCGTGGTCGGCGATGCGGTCTGCGGCGCCCAGATCGGACAGCCCGTGCCCCTGCTTGTCATAGCGCAGATAGCGCAGCCCCTGCGGCAGCGGCGGCAGGACCGCCTCCCACAGGCGAAGATCCGTGCCAAGCGAATTGGCCATCAGCACCACCGGCGCGCCCGTCGGCCCGTCCAGCCGATAGTGCAGCGCGCCATAGGGGCGGGACAAGATTTGCATGGATACTCCTCCTGTCCATAACGTAACATGGGGGCAGGATCGCCGATAATGCAAAATCGGCAGCAAAGGATGCCCATATGATTATGCATCCCGGCATCAAGCTGCGCCATCTGCGGGTCTTTCTGGACATCGCGGCCCGCGGCAGCCTGACCGCGTCGGCGCGGGCGCAGGGCATCACCCAGCCCGCGCTGAGCCGCACCCTGGCCGAGCTGGAGACCCTGCTGCAGGTGCCGCTGTTCCGGCGCGAGCGGCGGCGGCTGGTGCTGACCGATGCGGGCACGCTGCTGCGCACCCATGCCGCGGCTGCGCTGCAAATGCTGGAGAGCGGGGTCGCCGCGCTGCATCCGGTCGCGGGGACGGACAGGTTGCGGGTGGGCATCCTGCCCACGGCGGCCACGCGGCTGTTCCCGCGCGTGGCGCTGCGCTTTCGCGAGATGCATCCGCATGTGACCCTGTCGGTCGAGACGGGGCCGCATCCGCATCTGATCCGCCTGCTGCGCGAGGGCGGGATCGACCTGATGATCGGGCGCATGCCGGCCGCCGCCGACATGGCGGGCCTGCGCTTCGATCACCTCTACGAGGACCAGATCGCGCTGGTGTCCCGCGCCGGGCATCCGTGCTGGGGCCAGCCGGTGCGTGATGTCCTGTCGATCTGCCCGGTGATCCTGCCGCCGCAGGACGCGCTGATCCGCCGGGCGGTCGACGATTACCTGCAGGCCCGCAACCTGGCCGGGCTACATCCCGCGTTCGAGACCGCGGCCCTGGCGGTGGGTCGGGGCATCCTGGCGGCATCGGACGCGCTGTGGTTCATCTCGCAAGGCGTGGTCGGGGACGAGCTGGACCGGGGCGCGCTGATCCAGTGGCCGACCGATGCAGGGTTCCTGACCGGCGCAGTCGGCCTGACGCGCCGGCAGGTCGGGCCGGAGAATGCGATGCTGGACGTGCTGACGCGCCTGGCGACAGACGGGGCACGGACCTAGGCAGGATCGCGGGCGTCATGATTGTGCATGTCTTGCGGCGATGTCCCACGGCATGGGGCATGGTCGACGACGGCACGCGCCGGTGGCCTGCAACCCTCGACCTCATTGACCGCCCCCTGCGCATCAATGTTCTGAGGTGCTGCGACTGCGATTGCGGTCCACCGGCGGTCTTTGCGCTGTTTGTTGGAAGGTTCGGTGCTGTCAGCGCGGTACGCAATGCCTTTGGCTGCATCGTCATCTGGTGCGCTGCGCGATCGAGGCCGATTTTTCCCAGTCTATCGCGGAGCACGGCACAACTGGCGGTTCGGACGCTTCCTCAAGCCAGGCTTGCTTGTGGCTTTGTCTGTCGTGACTTGGCCGTACGGCACCACGATCTGTCTTTGTCCATGCCGGGCAAAACGGCCAGTCACCTGCCGACAGGTTCGCCCTTGCAGACCCACAAACGAGATGTCCGATACGAGGGCCTCCCCCCTGAGCAGTCCATGCCGCAGGGCGACGGGCCCTACCGTGGGTTTCAGGGTGCCGCTGTGGCCGCTTGCCGGTGCGGGGCCACGTCGCGGATCAGCGCAACGGCCAGCGTTTGGGCCTGGTCGCGGATGTCGGGGATGGCGGTGATCTCCCAGAAGGCTGCGCGGGATGCAGGCCCGATGACGCGGATGCGGGGGTCCGGGCGGCCGTCGGCGCCGATCAGGGCGCAGTCGGCCGCGACATCCAGACCGATCCGCACGGGATCGATGCGGGCGCGGCCGGTGGCCAGCAGGTCGGCGACCAACGGCGTCGCGTTGGCCCGCGGGTCGCGGCGGATGCCGCGGCAGTCGACGATGCGCGCCGCATCGAGCGTCAGGATACGATCGGCCCCGCGCGGGCGCCAATGCGCGCGCAGGATCGCGCCGTCCCGGCTGGCCCCGTCGAAGCGGCCCGCCAGCTGCCGCATCTGGCCGCTGTCCAGCGCGCGATGCAGGATGGCCGCGCTTTCCGGGGGCAGGCGGTGGCGGTGCACCTCCCACCAGGGGGCGGCGTGGCGCAGGAAGCGGGCGCGGTCCGCCACGGACATGGCACGCCACAGGGCCGGCAGGTGCGGGCGGGCGCCGTCGACCGCGTCGCGCCAGGTGCCGCCCTGCGCCTCGGCCCTGGCGGCAAGATCGCGCAGCCAGGACAGGACAAAGCTGACGGGCGCGCCCAGGGGCACCTCGGCCCGGGTGATCGACAGGGGCGCGCCCGTGGCATGCACACGCGGCAGTTGGGCACGACGTGACAGGGCCACGATTTCCCCGCGGTGGCCGTGGGACAGCAGGCTGATGGCCTGGTCCACCATCGACAGGCCGGACCCGATGATGACCACGCGCCCGCCCTGGGGCGGGGGGTCGGCCTGCTGCCAGGCGCCGTGGACCAGGCCTGTCGGGTCCGGTTCGGGCAGGGCATGGCCGGTGGCCAGCACGGCCCGGTCGGCGGGAACGACCTGGCCGTCGTCCAGATGCGCCGCGACCCTGGCCCGCGTGGTGACCAGCCGGATGCATGTCGCGCGCAGACAGCGCAGCCGTCCGTCGGCCGACAGCGGCGCCAGCAGGTCGGTCATGTAGGCGCCATAGGTCGCGCGGCCCACGAAGCAGGCGCCCGTCGCGCCGTCTCCGCGCGCGGCCAGCCAGCGGCGGAAATGGTCGGGATCGTCGGGAAAGGCGCTCATGTTGGCGACGCGGGTGTTCAGCAGATGGCCCGGATCGATGGTCGAGTAGGCGACGCCACAGCCCAGCATGTGCCGCCCCTCGATCACGGTGACACGCAGGGGCGTGGCCGGGTCGCGCAGCAGATGGGCGGCCAACAGGACGCCGCTGGCGCCGCCGCCGATGATGACGACATGGGGCAGATGGGCCGCATGGGGCGCAGACGTGTCGGCCAGGGGGATGGTCTTCATGGCGGGCTCCTTCGCTTGGCTGCGGGGGCGGTCCTAGAGGGCGGCGATCAGCAGCCCCGTCCACAGGGCCAGGCTGGCACCGATCAGCGTGGGGACGATGCGGTCGGGGCGGTCGGTGTCGCGGGGATGGGTGCGGCGCAGATAGGCCTCGGTCTGGATGTCGAACATGGCAACCTCGGGTCCGGTGATGGGGGTCAGGCCAGCCGTCGGGCGGGCAGGGACAGGGGGGCGGGGCGCGCGCCGAACAGGCGCCGCAGGACCCCGGGTCGTGCGGTGCGCGCCAGCAGGTCGTCGCGCAGCGACTTGCCCGCGGGCCAGGGGCCAAAGCCCGATGCCGCATTGACATGGCCCGCATGGCCGATGTCGTGCAGGTGCGCGCCCCAATGCGCCGCCAGCTGTCGGCTGTGGTCGAAAGCCATCCACGGGTCGTTGCGGCTTGCCACCAGCGTCGCGGGCACGTCGAACCGTTCGCGCGGCAGGGCACCGAAACCGCGGGTGCGGTCCGAGGTGGCCGGATCGGCAGGCGCGACCAGCAGCGCGGCGCGCACCCGCAGCCCGGGCCAGCGGGCCAGCAGATGCGCGATGGTCACCGCGCCAAGCGAATGGCCGACCAGGATGCTGTCGGGATGGGCCATGATGTGGACGGCCAGCGTGGCCTCCCAGACCTCGCGGACGGGACGGCCCGTGTCACCCATGTCCAGCAGCATCGCGTTGGGATCGGTGCGCGCCCACCAGTCCTGCCAGTGCGGCGCAGGAGAGCCGTCGAGGCCGGGGACGATCAGGGTCTTGGTCATCGGATGTCTCCTTTTATCTCGCATAAGACTACAAGGATGGTCGTGTATTGCGATTCCAAAGATCACCCCGAAAAGGGAACAGGGTTCTATCGGTCGCGGGTGTTGACGGGATAGGCGGTGGTGTGGCGCAGCCGTTCCATCGCGAATTGCGATGTGACGTTCTTGATCGCTACGGCGTCGGTCAGCGCCCTGTAGAAGCGGTCATAGGCGGCCATGTCCGGCACCGCCACGCGCAGCAGATAGTCGATGTCGCCGGCCATCCGCCAGGCTTCCATGACCTCGGGCAGGGCGTCGATGGCGCGGGCAAAGGCCGTGCGCCAGTCGGTGCCGTGGTCCGGCGCCTCGATGCCGACGAAGACGGTCAGGCCGAATCCCAGCATCGCCGGATCGGCTAGCGCCACGCGCCCGGTCAGCACGCCGTTGGCCTCCAGCTTCTGGATACGCTTCCAGCAGGGGGTCTGGGACAGGCCGACCTTGTCGGCAATCTGCGCGATGGGGGTGGTGGCGTCGGCCATCAGCGCCGCGACGATCTTGCGGTCGATCAGATCCAAGGGCGGATTTTGGGTCATCAGGCGATTCCTTTCGCCGTCAGCATGCCTCAATAGGATATAAAGTCTAGCGCTTTTGTCGTTATTATTGGGCGCGTCCGCGACCGAGGAGCAACAAGCGCGGGTAAAAACCCCGTGGATTGGTCGTCTTTTCTTTTCCACGGCGGCGATCCGCCTTATATCCGATGGACACCAACGCATTCCGGGGCCCGGCCATGATCACCCAAAAGATGAAGTACGCGCTGAAGGCCCTTCTGGTGCTGGGCGACGAGGCACGCAGCCCGCGTCCCGAAGCCTTGACCATCGAGGCCATCGCCAAGCGGTCGGGCACCCCCAAGCGGTTCCTGGAGCAGATCCTGCTGGAGGTGCGCAATGCCGGTGTCGTGGCCTCGATCCGTGGACGGTCCGGGGGGTACATGCTGATCAAGCGCCCCGAGGATGTGTCGATTTCGGAACTGCTGCGGCTGATCGACGGACCGATCGCGCCGCTGCCGTGCCTGTCGCGACGCGCCTATCAACGCTGTGAGGATTGCACCGATGAAGCCGCCTGCCGCCTGCGTCGCGTGTTTTCTGAGGTGTTCTGGTCCTATCTCATCCTGATCGAATCCCTCAGCCTGGCCGACATGCTGGGCACGCCCGATGTGGCGCAGGCGGTGCTGCAGGACAGCGCGCCCGCCTGAGCCGACCGCGATCGGGCGGTTTCGAAGAATAATCATCTCTTTTCACGACCGAATTAGGCGTGTTTCTTCTGTTGATAAACACGAGTTTCCCTGTCGTTATTACGGTATCGAACCGCCGCATGCGGCCCGAACCGAAAGGGATGACCCGATGACCTCGACCCAACCCCTGACCCAAGGCCGCCCGGCGCTGTGCGCCGTGACGTTGATCGACCGCCGCACCGGCCGCCCGCACCGCGTGAACGGTGCGGCCCTGGTCGCGCTGAGCCGCGACCCCCACGGCGCCGCGGCCGAACTGCTGGCCGGTCGCGACGCCCGCCTGTGGGATGCCCGCATCCAGCCGCTGCCCGCCAGCGCCCGCTGACCCGGACAGGCCGGCCCATGGCCCCGATCGCAGCCAGCATCCCCGCGCAGACCGCCGGCCCGGACGCGGCCACGGCCCCCCAGACCCGGCGCACCGCGCCTGGCTGGTGGCTGACCGGCCGTCTGACGCCTACCGGCATCTGACCCATCCCATCACGAGGACCATCATGTTCATCCGCCCCGCCATCCTGTCGCTGCTGCTGCTGGCCCCCGCCGCCCAAGCGCAGGATCTGCTGAACGTCAGCTATGACCCCACGCGCGAGCTCTATCGCGACGTCAATCAGGCCTTTGCCGCCCATTGGCAGGCCCAGGGCCATGATGCCCCCCGGATCGAGACCAGCCACGGCGGGTCGGGCGCGCAGGCACGATCCGTGATCGACGGCCTGAACGCGCAGGTGGTGACGCTGGCACTGGCCAGCGACATCGACCAGATCGCCGCCGCCGGAAAGCTGCCGGCCGACTGGCAGTCGCGCCTGCCGCACAATTCCAGCCCCTATACCTCGACCATCGTGTTCCTGGTGCGCGACGGCAATCCCAAGGGCATCCAGGATTGGGGCGACCTGACCGCCGAGGGGGTCGAGGTGATCACGCCAAACCCCAAGACGTCAGGCGGGGCGCGCTGGAACTATCTGGCGGCCTGGGCCTGGGCCCAGAAGAACGGCCACGATCCGGCCGAGTTCGTGGGCCAGATCTTTGCCAACGTGCCCGTCCTGGACACCGGCGCGCGCGGCTCGACCACGACCTTTGCACAGCGCGGCATCGGCGACGTGCTGCTGGCTTGGGAGAACGAGGCCTATCTGGCGCTGGCCGAACTGGGCGAGGATCAGTTCGACATCGTCGTGCCCAGCCTGTCGATCCTGGCCGAGCCGCCGGTCGCCCTGGTCGATGGCAACATCGCCGACGACGCGCAGCGCGAACTGGCTAGCGCCTATCTGGACTACCTCTATACCCCCGAAGGGCAGGCCCTGGCCTTCAAGCACTATTACCGTGCATGGGACGCCAGCGCCGCCGACCCCGAGGACGTGGCCCGTTTCCCGAAGCTTGAGCTGGTGAGCATCGACGACTTGGGCGGTTGGGCCAAGCTGCAGCCGGAACATTTCGGCGATGGCGGAATCTTCGACCAGATCTATGTGGCGAAATGAGCGGCCGACCCCTCATCAGCCGCACGGCGATGCCCGGTCTCGGCCTGTCGGCCGGGATCACCCTGTTCATGCTGACGCTGGTGGTGTTCCTGCCCATCGGCGCGCTGCTGTGGCAGGGCGCCCAGTTCGGGCCCGCCGCCATCTGGGACACAATCAACCGCGAGCGGGTCTGGGCGGCGCTGTGGCTGTCCTTTCGGCTGTCCTTCCTGGCGGCCTGCTTCAACCTGATCTTCGGGGTGATCCTGGCCTGGGTTCTGGTCCGCTACCGCTTTCCGGGGCGGCGCATCATCGATGCCGCCGTCGATCTGCCCTTTGCCCTGCCCACCGCGGTGGCGGGCATCGCGTTGACCGCGCTTTACGCGCCGAACGGAGTGCTTGGCAGCCTGGCCGGTGATCTGGGCTGGCGTATCGCCTATACGCAATGGGGCATTTGGCTGGCCTTGGTCTTCGTAGGACTGCCCTTCGTCACCCGCACCGTCCAGCCGGTGATCGAGGAGATCGAGACCGAGGTCGAGGAAGCGTCCGCCACGCTCGGCGCGTCACGCTGGCACACCCTGCGCCATGTGATCGCACCGATGCTGATGCCCGCCGCGCTGACCGGGTTCGCGCTGTCGCTGGCGCGTGCGGTCGGCGAATACGGGTCGGTCATCTTCATCGCGGGCAACATCCCGCTGCGCACCGAGATCGCCCCCCTGCTGATCGTGATCCAGCTGGAGGAGTACAATTACGGCGCCGCCGCCGCGATCGGCCTGGCGATGCTGGCCATCAGCTTCGCCATGCTGCTGGCGATCAACCTCATCCAGATCTGGTCACGCCGGAGGATCGGTCATGTCTGACGCCACCCACGCCTTCCGCCGCGCGACCGAGGAGGCCCCCCTGGCCCGGTGGGCGCTGATCGCCGTCGCGGTGGGGGGGCTTCTGCTTCTGGTCGGGGCGCCGCTGGTCGCGGTCTTTGCCGAGGCCCTGTCGCGGGGCTGGGCCGCCGCGGTGGAAGGCCTGGCCAGCCGCGACGCGCAGGCCGCGATCCGCCTGACGCTGCTGATCACCGCCATCGCCGTGCCGCTGAACGCGGTCTTCGGCATCGCGGCCGCCTGGTTCATCACCAAGTTCGACTTTCGCGGCAAGGCCTTCCTGATCACGCTGATCGACCTGCCCTTCAGCGTCAGCCCGGTCGTGGCGGGGCTGTGCATCGTGCTGCTGTTCGGGGCGAATTCGGCCATCGGCGGCTGGCTGGTGGCCAGCGGATACCCGATCGTCTTCGCGGTGCCGGGCATCGTCCTGGCCACGGTCTTCGTGACCTTCCCCTTCGTCGCGCGCGAGCTGATCCCCGTGATGATCGAGCAGGGCCGCGCCGAGGAGGAGGCCGCGCTGACGCTTGGCGCGTCGGGCTGGCGGGTGTTCCGCACGGTGACGCTGCCCAACATCCGGTGGGCGCTCCTCTACGGCACGCTGCTCTGCACCGCCCGCGCGATGGGCGAGTTCGGCGCCGTGGCGGTCGTCTCGGGCAAGATCCGCGGTCAGACCGCGACCATGCCGATCACCATCGAGATGTTTTACAACGAATACCTGTCGGTCGCGGCCTTTTCCATGGCGGCGCTGCTGACGGGGTTCGCGCTGCTGACGCTGATGCTCAAGACCGCGCTGGAACTGCGCCATGCCGACGCGCTGTCGGCCACCCGCCGCCATTAGGGAAGGAAAACCCATGCATATCCAGATCGACGAGATCGCCAAGGAGTTCGGGACCACCACCGCGCTGCACCCGGTGTCGCTGTCCATCCCCTCGGGCGCGCTGGTGGCGCTGCTGGGGCCGTCGGGTTCGGGCAAGACCACGCTCTTGCGCATCCTGGGCGGGCTGGAATTCCCGACCTCGGGGCGGGTGCTGTTCAACGGCCGGGACGCCACCGGCATGACCGTCCAGGACCGGCGCGCGGGCTTCGTGTTCCAGTCCTATGCCCTGTTCCGCCACATGACGGTGTTCGAGAACATCGCCTATGGCCTGCGCGCCCGGCCCCGCGCCAGCCGCCCCCCCAAGGGCGAGATCGAGCGGCGGGTGCTGAAGCTGCTGGACCTGATCCAGCTGCCCCAGATCGCCGACCGCTATCCGACGCAGCTGTCGGGCGGCCAGCGCCAGCGCGTGGCCCTGGCTCGCGCCCTGGCGATCGAGCCGCGCATGCTGCTTCTGGACGAGCCCTTCGGCGCGCTGGACGCCAAGGTCCGCAAGGAGCTGCGCCAGGGTCTGCGCGACATCCATGACGAGACCGGGCTGACCACCATCTTCGTCACGCATGACCAGGACGAGGCGATGGCGCTGGCCGATCTGGTCGTCGTCATGTCCATGGGCCGGATCGAGCAGATCGGAAAGCCCCAGGACATCCGCACCCGCCCTGCCACCGCCTTCGTGCGCGAATTCGTCGGCGTGTGACGGACGCCCGCCGCGGGTCGATGTCCTGTCGGTGGCGGGTGGTCAGGTGTCGCGAATGCCGCTGCCGCCTCTTGCGAAATGCGGCCAACTCTGCTTGCAGTTGCGCAGACAAAATGCGGTTCGCGATGCTGCGATGACGGACAGGACACAGAGGCTGCGATGACCGGGACGACCCTGCGTGGCAACGTCTATGCGAACGCCATCGAGGCGCTGACAGAGCTTGCGGCGCGCAACGGCGCGGTCCCGTCGATCCAGGAGATCGCCGACCACATGGGCGTGTGCCGGGACCGGATCGACCAGCTGTTTCCCAGCATCCAGCATCTGTTGGTCGCGATGGCCGAAAGCGCGATGATGGTGCTGAACCAGACGCTGATCGACTGTGTCGCGGCCGCCCGCCGCGACGATCCGGTCGCGCAGTTCCTGGCCATCGCGAACGGCTATGTCGAATGGGCGCATCGCCATCCCCGCGAGTTCCGGATCGTCGGGTCGATGCCCGCCGGCAATTTCGAAGGCAACGAACGCCTGATGCGCTATGAGGCGTCGATCCACGAATTGATGATCAGGCTGCTGCAGCGGGCGCAGGCATCCGGGCTGATCGCGCGGGACCAGGATCTGGTGACCTTCGTTTCTGTCGCGCACACCTTTGCCTATGGGGTGGCCAGCAAGATGCTGTTGGGCGATCTGGCCCGCTGGAACCCCGGATCGTCCGACATCGAGGCCGCCCGGACCAACATGCGCGTCTTCATCCTGCACCTGTTGCGCCCGTCGGGTCAGGCGGTCGCGTGACTAGGCGTGCAGCCGCCGCGCCGTCACGGGGCAGGGCCGACCGTCGAAGAAAGTGTCCAGAATCGTCGTGAAGAACGCGGGGCCATCGACGGCGAACAGCGTGGCCGACGACCGCAGCTTGCCCGCGTCTATGGTGCCGAAGATCGCCTCGGCCGACCGGTCGTCATGGGCCAGAACGGCCTGCGCGCAGGCGACCAGGCGCGGACCAAGCAGCGGGTGCGCCAAGTACCGCCGCGCCTCGTCGCGGTCCGCTATGCCGTACAGGCGGGACATCGCCGACTGTCCCAATCCGCGCAGTTGCGGAAAGATGAACCACATCCAGTGGCTTTCCTTGCGGCCCCGCTCCAGTTCGGACAGCGCGACGGCATAGACGCGGTCCTGCGCGGCGACGAACCGATCGAGGCTTTCGGGGTCCTGTGCGGGCGAATGACGGGTCATGGGGGTGCTGCCTTTGGGTTTCGGACGGGACATCAGGACAACGCCCCGACCGGCCTGCCGGGTTCACCTGGCCCGGGCGGATGTTCGATGGGCATCGGCCTAAGGCGAACCGATCCGTTCCCGCCACGTTGGACCCTGCAACGTGATGATGGAGGGGATCGGATGGATTGGGGCGCAATGTTCTTTCAGGGCTGGGAAGGCATCGTGCGGACGCTGCTTGTCGGCACCTTGGCCTATGTCGTGCTGGTGGCTTTTCTGCGCATCGCCGGCAAGCGCAGCCTTGCCAAGCTGAACGCCTTCGATTTCGTAGTGACGGTCGCCCTGGGCTCGATCCTGGCCAGCATCCTGCTGCAGGAATCCATCGCGCTGGCCGAAGGGGCCACGGCGATCGGCCTTCTTCTGCTGCTGCAGTTCATCGTCACCTATGGGTCGGTCCATTCCGCCACCTTCGCCCGGCTGATCCGGTCCGAGCCGAGCCTGCTGGCCCGCGACGGCCGGTTCTGCAGCGCCACGATGACCCAGCAGCGGCTGACCGAGGACGAGATCATGGGCGTCGTCCGGTCGGCCGGGGCGCGCGACATCGCCGAGGTCCGCTTCGTCATCCTGGAGGCCGACGGCACCATCAGCGTGTCGCTGCAGTCGTGAGGGCGACCGGCGCGGGGCGCGATCGGAACCTTGCAATGCGCGCCTTTCCGCCCGAAGCATAAGCGATGAGAGAGCTTACCCTGCGCCAGGTCGAGGTCGTGCGCGCCGTCATGATCGCCGGCACGATCCAGGGTGCCGCCGATCTGCTGAACGTGTCCGCACCCGGGATCAGCCGGCTGATCAAGCATACCGAAAGCGGCCTTGGCATCCGGCTGTTCGAACGCAAGGCCGGGATCTTCGTCCCCGCGACCGAGGCGCATGCGATCTTTGCCATGCTGGAGCAGGTCCACCGGCAGATGGACAACCTGAACGTTGCGGTCAGCGCATTGCAGAAGGGGCATCAGTTTACGCTGTCCTTCGCATCCGCGCCCTCGATCGCGCAATTCATCGCGGCGCGGGTCATCCGCGGGCTGCGGCAGCGGTTCCCCGATCTGGACATCGACCTGGACATCCTCAAGATCGAGGAGACGCTGGACTATCTGCTGCTGGAAAAGGGCGAGGTGGTGATCATGTCGTCGCACCTGGACAATCCCGGCATCCAGTGCACCCCCATCGGCGAGGGCCGGATCGTGGCCATCATGCCCGAGGGGCACGTGCTGGCGCAGAAGCTGGCCGTGTCGATCCACGATCTGGTCCAGTATCCGTTCATCGGCGTCGATCCGTCCGACCCCTATGGCAAGACCCTGGCGCGGCCCTTCGACGATGCCGGCCTGACCCCACGTCACGCGATGCGCGGGCGGTTCGCCCAGACCATCGTCAGCCTGGTGCGCCACGGCCTGGGCGTCGCGGTCATCGACGAATTCTCGGTGGCCGAGGTGTACATGGCCGGGCTGGTCCGCCGGCCGCTTGTCGAGCCCGCGACGATCACCGCCTGGTCGGTGCAGAAACGGGGGCGCCAGCTGTCCAGCTTTGCCGAACAGACCGTGACCCTGTTCCGCCGCGAACTGGGCCGGGCGCGGGCACGCGAGAGGTGGGACCAGCCAGCCGATTAACGTCAGGTTACGTTCCGCGTTCAATCGGTATTTGCGGTTAGCCCTGCGATCTGAGATGCATGGGCGACGGCCCAGGAGGATGGGCGCTGATCTGAGGGAGGAACGATGCGACATTTTGTTTACGGCGCGGCCGTGGTGCTGGGTCTGGCGATGCCTGCGATGGCCGAATACCCCGAACGCGACATCCAGGGCATCATCCAGTGGGGTGCCGGCGGGTCGACCGACACGGTCAGCCGTTCTGTGACGCCGCATGCCGAGGAGATCCTGGGCGCCAAGGTGATCCTGCAGAACGTGACCGGCGGCGTCGGGGCCATCGGCCTGAACCAGGCAGACCGCGGGGATGCCGACGGCTATACCCTGCTGTTCGGGGCCGAGAACCCGCTGCTCTACAAGGTCATGGGTCTGGGAGAGAAGGACTACTCGGACTTCGTGCCGATCAACGTCATCGCGCGCGGCATCCCCATCCTGGTCGCCCAGCCCGATGCGCCCTTCGACACCTTCCCCGAGATGATCGCCTATATCAACGAGAACCCGGGAGAGGTCCGTTTCGGTTCGACCGGGCCGGGCGGCCTGCCGTCTGTGGTCACGGCGATGATCAACGACAAGACCCCGATCGAGGTGACCGCCGTGCCCTATGACGGCGACGGCCCGGCGCTGACCGCGCTGCAGGGCGGGGCGATCGACGTGATGCCCGCCGTGCTGGGCGCCGCGCTGGAGCCGGTGCGGGCCGGCAACCTCAAGGCAATCGCGATCTTCGACACCGAAGGCGTGCCGCAGCTGCCCGACGTCCCGGCGATCACCGACACGAACCCGGAATTCGCCGACCTGCTGCCCTGGGGTCCGTTCTTCGGCATCTTCGTCAAGGCGGGCACCCCTGACGAAATCGTGGCCAAGCTGACCGACGCCTATGGCCAGGCCACGCAGAACGCCGACTTCCTGTCGATGATGGAGGGACGCGGCTTCCGCATGCTGTCGCTGACCGGCGCCGAAGCCCAGGAGTTCCTGGACGGCTGGCAGAGCCAGACCGCCTGGATCCTGTACGACGCCGAGATCGCCAAGAACTCGCCCGAAGATTTCGGCATCAGCCGTCCCTGATCCGTCCCGATCATCGCCGCCCCGTCCGACCGGGGCGGCATCCCAAGGTCCGCGCAAGTCACAGGTCCGACGGAGGGACCCATCCATGGAACCGACCCCCAAACGTCGTCCGGGCGAACTTGTCTTCAACATCGCCGTCATGCTGGCCAGCTTCGGCCTGCTCTATTCCGCCTACGGCATCTCGGGCTTCGAGGCGCTTTCGGCCCCCGGCGCGGTGCCGATGGCCACCACCGCGATCATGGCGGTCTGCGCGATCATCATCCTGGTCCAGACGCTGCGCAAGGGCACGGGCGGCGGGCAGACCATGGCCGCCGACATCCTGCCGCTGATCGTGATCGTGACCATCGCGATGATCGCCGCTTATGCGGTGCTGCTGCGGCCGCTTGGCTTCCTGCCGACCTCGGTGCTGTTCCTGCTGGTGATGATCCGCTTTCTGTCGCGGCGCGGATGGGGTTTCTGCCTGGCGGTGTCGGTGGGCACCGTCTTCGTGATCTGGATCATCTTCCGCCTGATCTTCGCCGTCCTGATGCCCCAGGGCATCATCCCCGAGGGACGCATCGTCTCTGCCATCACGTCGCTGTTCTGAGGGCGCATCATGGACATCCTGTCGAACCTGCTGATCCCGATCGTCAATCTTGACCTGCTGATGCTGATCGCCGTGGGGACCTTCGCGGGCATCTATGTCGGCGCGATCCCCGGCCTGTCGGTGACGATGGCCGTGTCGATCCTGATCTCGTTCACCTTCTCATGGGAGGTCTATCCGGCGCTGGCGCTGATGATCGGCATCTATATGGGCGGCGTCTATGGCGGGTCGCGCACCGCGATCCTGCTGAACATCCCCGGCGCACCATCGGCCATCGCCACCGCGCTGGACGGATTTCCCATGGCCCAGCAGGGCCGCGCCGGAGAGGCGATCGGCATCGTGACCGTGGTCTCGTTCATCGGCGGCTTCATCGGCATCTTCGCCCTGGGCGCCTTTGCACCGCTGCTGTCGGATTTCGCCATCGGGTTCCAGCCGCGCGACTTCATGCTGCTGGCGATCATGGGCATTCTGCTGGTCGGATCGCTGTCGGGCGACAGCCTGGTCAAGGGCATCTTCGCGGGCGCCCTGGGCATCGGCGTGGGCGCGGTGGGCATGGACCCGCTGACCATCCAGGACCGGTTCGTCTTCGGCATCTCGGAACTGCGGGGCGGGATCTCGTTCGTGGCGGTGATGATCGGCCTTTTCGGCGTGTCCGAGGCGCTGATCCAGCTGCACAGCATCCACACCCCGGCCGTGCGTCAGAAGATCACCGGCATCATCCCCAGCTGGTCCAAGGTGCGTCGGCACCTGCCGCTTGGCCTGCAGACCTCGACCATCGGCACTGTCGTGGGGGCCCTGCCGGGCACCGGCGGCGACATCGCCGCGCTGATGGCCTATGACCACGCCAAGCGCGTCACCCGCAACCCCGAGACCCCCTTTGGCAAGGGCGCCATCGAAGGGCTGGTCGCCCCCGAGACCGCCAACAACGCCGCCGTGGGCGGGGCGTTTATCCCCATGCTGACGCTTGGCATCCCGGGCGACGCGGTCACCGCGATCATGATCGGCGCGCTGTTCATCCACGGCCTGAACCCCGGCCCGATGCTGATGATCGAACAGCCCGACATGTTCTGGTTCATCGTCAGCTCGCTGGCGCTGGCCAACGTGTTCATGCTGATCCTCGGCCTGACCGGGATCCGCCTGTTCGTGCGCATCGTCGAACTGCCGCGTACGGTCCTGCTGCCGGTCATCATGGTGCTGTCGATCGTCGGCGCCTATGCGGTCAACAACAGCCTGACGGATGTCTACTGGATGCTGGGCTTTGGCGTGCTGGGCTATTTCATGCGGCTTTACGGCTATCCGCTGGCGCCCATCATCCTGGGGGTGATCCTGTCGCGGCTTCTGGACGACAACTGGCGCCGGGCCATCATCAGCGAGCGCGAGGATTTCGGCGCGATGGTGATGGGCATCTTCACCAGCCCGCTGTCGCTGTGCCTGTTCCTTGCGGTCGTGATGATCCTTGTCACCAACACGCGGTGGTGGGCCCGGCGGCGCGCCCGCAAGGCCTGAGCAATGAAAGACCTGACCATGACCGACACGATCCTGCTGGGCCTGATCGGCGACAACATCGCGGCCTCGCAGTCGCCCCGCCTGCACCGCTTGGCGGGCCTGCAGAACGGGCGCCGGGTGCGCTATGACAGCCTGATCCCCGCGGTCGAGGGGCTGGACTTCGACGCCCTGTTCGCCCGCTGCGCGGCGGGGGGCTATCGCGGCATCAACGTCACTTATCCCTACAAGGAGGTCGTGGCGGGGCGGCTGCGCATCGACGATCCGCTGGTCAGGGCGATCGGGGCCTGCAACACGGTGCTGTTCGACCCGGAAGGGCCGCGCGGCTTCAACACCGACTATTCCGGCTTTGTTGCGGCCTATCGGCGCGTGCGGGGCGAACGGGCGCCGGGGGCCGTGCTGATGATCGGCGCGGGCGGTGTGGGGCGCGCGGTGGCCTTCGGCCTGATCGCCTTGGGCGCAACCGAGATCCGGCTGGCCGATCGCGACGCGGCCAAGGCAGACGGCCTGGCCGATGCGCTGCGCCACGCCGCGCCGGGGCTGGTCGTGCGGACCGGCACCGATGCGGCGGCGCTGGCGCCCGGCGCGCAGGGGCTGATCAACTGCACCCCCGTCGGCATGGTCGGCTATGGCGGCACGCCCTTGCCCGCCGATCTGATGATGGGGGCGGAGTGGGTCTTCGACGCGGTCTATACCCCGGTCGACACGCCGTTCCTGCGCGATGCGGGGGCAGCGGGTCTGGACGTCATCTCGGGATACGAGCTGTTCGTGGGGCAGGGCGTGGATGCCTGGGCCATCTTCACCGGCCTGCCCTTGGACGAGGCGCGCCTGCGCGACGATCTGGCGGCCGGGCGGGACGCGCGATGAAGACCTCGATCGCCACCGTGTCGCTGTCGGGCAGCCTGACCGCCAAGCTGGCCGCCATCGCCGAGGCCGGGTTCGACGGCATCGAGATCTTCGAGCAGGATTTCCTGGCCTCGGACTTCACCCCGGCCGAGGTCGGGCGCATGGTCCGCGACCACGGGCTGGAGATCACGCTGTTCCAGCCCTTCCGCGACTTCGAGGGCCTGCCCGAACCGCATCGCAGCCGCGCACTGGCCCGGGCCGAACGCAAGTTCGACCTGATGAACCAGCTGGGCACCGACCTGATGCTGGTCTGTTCGACCGTCCATCCGGCGGCCATCGGCGGCATCGACCGCATGGCGCGCGATTTCCGCGACCTGGGCGATCTGGCGGCCCGCCACGGCATCCGCGTGGGCTTCGAGGCGCTGTGCTGGGGCCGCTTCGTGAACGACCACCGCGACGCCTGGGAGGTGGTGCGCCGCGCCGACCACCCGAATGTCGGCCTGATCCTGGACAGTTTCCACACGCTGGCGCGCCGGATCGACCCGGCCTCCATCCGGGCCATTCCGGGCGACCGGATCTTCTTCGTGCAGCTGGCCGATGCGCCGGCCATCGACATGGACCTGCTGTACTGGTCGCGGCATTATCGCAACATGCCGGGCGAGGGTGATCTGGACGTGACCAGCTTCATGCAGGCGGTTGCGGCGACGGGCTATGCCGGACCGCTGAGCCTTGAGATCTTCAACGACCAGTTCCGGTCGGGCCTGCCGCGCATGGTGGCCAAGGACGGGCATCGCAGCCTGATCGCGCTGATGGATCAGGTGCGGCGTGTCGAACCGGCCGCCGCCCCCGACCTGCCGCGCTTTCCCGCCCCGGCCCCGGTCGAGCGGATCGAATACATCGAATTCGCCACCAGCGCGGCCGAGGCCCCCACGCTGGAGACGCTGCTGTCCACCCTTGGCTTTGCGGCAGGGGGGCGCCATGTCTCCAAGCCGGTGACGGTCTGGCGTCAGGGCGGCGTGAACGTGCTGGTCAATTCCGACCCCTCGGGCTTTGCCCACAGCGCGTACGTGACCCACGGGACGACCGTGTCGGAAATCGCGCTGATGGTCCCCGATGCCCGCGCCGCGTATCAGCGCGCGACCGCGCTTCTGGCGCGGCCGCTGGTCCAGGAGACGCCGCCGGGACAGCTGGCAATTCCCGCGATCCGGGGCGTCAGCGGCAACGTGATCCGCCTGCTGGATGCCACGTCGGACCTGGCAGGCATCTGGCAGGTCGATTTCCGTGCGACGCCCGCGCAGGCCGGGGCCGGGATCACCGGGATCGACCATATCGGCCAGACCATGGCCTATGATGAGATGCTCAGCTGGTCGCTGTTCTACACGTCGATCTTCGACGCGCAGAAGGCGCCCATGGTCGATGTCGTGGACCCCGACGGGCTGGTGCGCAGCCGGGCGGTCCAGTCGGGCGGGCTGCGGGTGACGCTGAACGGGGCCGATGCGCGCCATACCCTGGCCGGCCGGTTCATCGAGGACAGCTTCGGCGCCTCGGTCCAGCATGTAGCCTTTGCCAGCGACGACCTGTTCGCCACCGCCGCCGCCTTGGCGGAACGCGGTTTCGCCACGCTGCGGATCGGCGCCAACTACTATGACGACATCCAGGCCCGGTTCGGGCTTGATCAGGGCTTCGTTGACCGGATGCAGGCGGCATCGATCATGTATGACGAGGATGAAGGCGGACAGTTCTTCCAGCTGTACAGCGAACCGCGCGCCGACGGCTTCTTCCTTGAGATCGTCCAGCGGCAGGGCAACTATGCGGGCTATGGCGCGCCCAATGCCCCGTTCCGCATCGCCGCGCAGAAACGCGCCGCCCGTCCCGCCGGAATGCCGCGCCACTAGCGTCGCGGCGGCCGCGGCTCACAGGCGTCAGCGCAGCGCGACGTTGCGCAGCAGCTGGATCTGCGTGACCGTCTCGACCACCCGATAGGTGGTCGCGCGGTTGCGATGCAGCACCGTCAGCGAGGTCAGGCCACCCACCGTTTCGTGCGTTTCAAAGTCCGTGTCGCGGTCGAAATCGATAGCCCGCGGTTGCAGCGTGTCGGGATCGGTCAGGATCATTCGGGGCATGGCATGTCCGTCTTCGCAAAGGCTGGGCACTGTCGGTCGGCGCAGGTAAACTGCATCGTTCATCCTTTGGTTGCATCATGCCAGCCCGGATCAGCCAATTTTCGCCGCTGCCCGATCCTTGGACAGATCAATAGGTGACCGTGACCACGACGGTATCGGAATAGGCACCGGGCGGGGGCGTCGGCTGCGGGGGCACGCGGCCATGGACCGTCACGGCGCGCGAGACCCCGGTCCCCGCATCCGTCGTGGCCAGGCCGTCCGCGATCAGCCCCCATGGCTGTGTCCGGGCCGCGTCGCGATACAGCTGATAGCCCACGCGATGTCCCGCCAGATCGCGCATCTGCCGGCCGCCGATCCCCGCCGCCTGCTGCCCGTGACCCAGCCCCAGGCTGTAGCTGGTTCCCGCGGTGCAGGTCACGCGCACCTGGCTGGTCGCATCGACCGGCCGGTCCAGCAGGCCATGCTGACCAAAGTCCAGATCGTCGGCGACGACGCGGCAGTTCGGGCGAACCTGGGCCTGCACCATGAAGGTGAACCCGGTGACGCGCGTGTCGCATCCCAGAACCGGCCGGCATGTCTCGGTCGTGGCGCGGACATCCAGCGGCTGACGCGAAAATGTCGCGCTGTAGGCACCCGGAACGGCCGCGTTCTGCGCGCCGGGGACGCGGGCATAGACCGGCACGTTCATGCCCGTCGTCGTCAGCAGCGACAGGACCGAGCTGCCCGTCAGGACCACGGGCTGCCCGCCATGCGTTCCCTGACTTCCTCCGAAGATCGTCGTGTGGGTCGGGTTCTGGTACAGGTCATAGGCCAGGCTGCTGCCCGACGGCCCCCCAAGGCGGCGCAGGCTGCCGAACAGGCCCGCCGAACCGTCGCCCAGTTCGATCGTCACCGTGATCGAGTTCAGCAGCCCCAAGAAGGTCGAGCAGTTGACCGCGATGTTGCCCGTAGCGGTGGTCGGGCTGCTACCCAGGACATCGACGGGCCCCAGCACGATGTTGCTGGCCGAGAAGGTACAGCTTTGCGCCCGGACCGGCGCGGCCAACCCAAGGGTCAGCAGACCTGCGGCCAGGAACAGCAGGATGGCACGCCGGAAGGGGGCAGGGGCCATAGGCATGGCACCTTCTGCAGATGGGTCAGCACACCGGGTTCGTCGACATAGGCGACCTCGGCGCGGCAGCGCCGCCCGTCGGGATAGGACACCGCGATCACATTGGTCTCCTGCATGCCGGACAGGAACGTCTCTCCGTCAAATCCGACCAGGTTGTCGCCGCCGTCATCGTTCAGCACCACCCGTCCTCCGACCTCCAGCGGCTGGCCCTGGCCGTCGACCAGCCCGATCAGCGCCTCGCGCGTGCTGGTCTGCACGCCAAAGGTGACCGTCGCCCCCGACCGGTGGGCCGGGCGGACGACCCGCTGCGTGGCATCGGCGGCCGCATCCAGCGGCAGCCCAAGCGGGTCGATGGAGATCGCGTTGCCCTCGTAGGCGCGCAGGTCGGGGACCAGAATGCGGCCCGACCGCCCGGTGCGGCCGACGGTGCGGTTCTCGGCGCTGACCTCGACCCCGGGTGCGCCGGCATCGACGACGGCAAAGGCGTCCTGGACCGGGCGCGACAGAAAGACGCCACCGCCCGACGCGACGATCGCTCCGTCGACCCGCAGGCCCACGGCCTGGGCGCCCGACTGGCTGCGCGCCGCGACCTCGACCCGACCCAGCTGGTTCTCGTATCCCGCATCGGCCCGGATCGAGCGCCCGTCCCCCTGGTCCGCCTGCACCCGCCAGTTCCAGCGCGGGATGTCGCCCGCGCGTTGGCCGCTGATCTGCGCATAGTGACGCCATCCGCCCTGGCGGCGTTCGGACTGCATCCCGGCATAGTGCCGGGTTCCCAGGGGGATCTGCAGCTGGACCCCCGCGGTCGTGTCGCGCCGCGATCCGCGCAGCGATGTCGCGCTCAGCGTCACGCTGCTGTCGCCCCACAGCCTCCGGCTGAAGGACAGGCCCAGGGCGGTTTCGCGGGAGACCGGGCCGGGCGCACGGATGTCGGAAAGAAACAGGCTGGCGCCGCTGCCGATCCGGCTGTCCAGCGGCATCGACAGGCTTACCTGGGCGATCTGGCGGGGAAAGCCGTATCGGTCGGTGCGCGCGCCCCGTGGGGTGGCCGACACGGCGGCGACGTCATCGAACCGCCCCTGGGTCCGCATCAGCCGGCCTGACAGGGCGGCGGGGCCGATCGACAGGCTGGTCGACAGATCCAGCAGCGCGCCGCTGCCCCTGTCGGACCGGCTGCCGGCCAGGCCAAGGCTGGCCGTGCCCAGATGGCCGATCCGGACCACCGCCCCCGCCCCCGCCATCTGCAGGCCGCGCCCGCCTTCGGCATGGGCCGACAGGGTCAGCGCGTCGGTCACGCCATAGCGCAGCGTGCCCACGCCGAAGATGTCGTCGCCATAGCGATCGCCTGGCGTGCCGATGCCCAGCCTGGGCCGCCCCACGGACAGCGCGAAATCGGCAAGCCCCGGTTTCAGCAGCAGGTCCGACATCAGGAAGGGCAGATCGACCTGCGTCTCGCGGCCCGTCACGTCGCGCACGACGACGCGCGCCACCCCCGACCCCCCGCTCAAGGGCAGGTCGCGGATGCTGAACGGGCCGGCGGGCACCTCGGCGGAATAGGCCCGGATCGAATCCGAGAAGACCTCGACCGTCGAGGGCAGGGCCGCGCTGCCCTCGAACCCGGCCAGCGGGATCGTGACCAGATCGGGCTGCAGGCCGAAATTGCGCTCGACCATGGCGCCGCCCATGCGGACCGGCCTGGCCCAGGAGGGACCGCGTGACGCGATGTCCCCGACCTGGACCTGCATCGCGCGCCCGGGGAACGAACTGCGCCAGCTCGTCTCCAGCCGCCGGTACCGGTGCGATCCGTCCCCGTCCGGCGCGACGACGAATGCGTGGTTCAGCACCCCCAGGGGCATGAACAGCCGCCCGTCGACGCTGCCCGAGACCAGCTGGCCGCCGGCCCCCGCATCGCCGCGCCAGGTCTCGACGTTCAGCCCATAGTTCAGCACCACGCCATAGCCCTGATCGACCGCGGGTCCGGCATCGTCGCCGGGCGGGGTGTCCTCTGCCGGGGTACCGGCGTCAAGTTCGTGGGGCGCTGCGATGTCGGGCGGGACGATGAAGCGGATCGTCTGGTCGGGCGCGACCAGACGCCAGCCAAGGCCGGGGATCTGGTCCAGCCTGACCTCTCCGGTCACGGCATCACCGGCCAGGATGCCGCTGGTGCGCAGGTCCTCGGCATCCGCGCTGAGGACGCCGTCGCCCACGTCGGTGAAGCGGGCGATCAGGTTCCTGGGCTGGCCGTTCACGAACACCTCCAGGTACAGGTCCTGCCCCGCCTCGGGTGGCGGGATGTTCTGGGCCCCCGCCGGTCCGCAGCACAGCGACGCAAGGACGGTCATGACCAGCCACCCTCGGCCGATGCGCTCAGCGCATGGGGACATCGACGTCCAGCGCCCCCAGGTTGGTCGCGGTCGACAGCCGCGCCGAACCGCCCAGCTGCCCTGCCGGCGCGATCGGCCATTCCATCGACGATCCGCCCAGCACGTATCCCAGCAGGCCGGGATGGCGCACCGTGGCGCCGTTCGGCGCGCTCAGCGTGACGTCGGCGATGCGCAGGCGGCTGTCCCCGGTGTTCTGGGCCACCAGATGTGTCGCGCCCCCCGATCGGCGCAGCGACCAGCGGACATCGGCGGACCGTACCCCGGCATCGGCAAAGAACACCGGGATGCGCAGTTCGGGGGCAAAGGCCACGGCGCCCGCCTGTCTGCGCGACTGGTCCGGGATCTCGTTCAGGATGACGCGATAGGCCTCCTCTCCGCTGACCGGGGTGCGCGCGACGCGGACGACGCGGATCGTCTGCGTCGCGCCGGGTGCAAGCTGGATCGCGGGCGGGCTGACCACGACATCCGCGCTGCGTTCCAGGCTGTCCTGGGCACCGGGCTGCAGCCAGCGGAAGACGCGCGACTGGACGGTGATCGGCTGGCTGCCTTCGTTGCGCAGGGTCAGGGTGGTCGCCGCCCCGGGCGCCGGAACCTCCAGCAGCACCGGAGAGACCCTCAACCCCTGCGCCGCGGCCCCCACCGCCAGGCCAAGCGACATCGATACGGCCAGAAGGCCGCCTGCAAGGAATCCACGCATGGTCTGGCCTTTCAGTAGGTGACGGTCACCGTGACGGTATCGGTATAGGTTCCTGGCGCAGGCGTCGCCTGTGCCAGGACCCGGCCGAAGACCGTGAAGGATTGCGCGTCGCCCGTCCCCGTCGCGGGCTGGGTGTCCGCGCCCACGGCATTGCCCCAGTTCGTCACCCGCCCGGCGTCCTGGAACAGGGCATAGGCGATCGTCTCTCCGCCCGACGTCATCTGGCGCACGCTGGTCGTGGCCCCTGCGCCCAGCCCTTCGTTCAGGCCGATGTCATAGGGGGTGGTGTCGGTGCAGGTGACCTCCATCGTGGCCGCGGCATCGACATCCGTGCCAAGCACGCCCTGGGTCCCGAAATCCAGCGTCTCGGTCGAGGTGATCTCGCATTCGGCGACGATGGTGATCCGGACGTCGAAGCTGTCCGTCGTCACCGTCTGCGCCAGGGGCGCCGTCGCCGAAAGGGCGATCACGCCTAAGATCGTCGGAAAAATTTCCTGTGTCATGATGGTTCATATGCTCCAAAATTCGAGAACGCCGATCCGAAGTTTTGCAGACTAAGCAAAAAGCACATCTTAAAGGTGTATTAAGAAGTATCGGGCACAGTGATTTCGCGTCAAACTAAACCTTCCAGTGTGTAACCTTGATTTTGCTCAAATTCCCCATATCCGCGGATCGCCCCGCGGACCCATGCCTTATCCCTGGCCGCGGCGGTCATTGCCGTCGCAGTCCGGGTATCGAAAGAATTCGGTCATGACCTTGAACTGGAAACGTGCGGGTGACCCTGGCGCCGGATCCGCCGCCACAGATGGCACCCCGCGACGGGACTTGTCCGGCATGGACGTTCCGCCGACCGATTCGGGCCTGATCCGTCTCTACGAAAACGGCGTGCTGCGTCCGACGCGGACGCCGGTCTTCGACCGCGTCGTCGAGCAGGCGCGGCGGATATTCTCATGCCAAGCCAGCCTGCTGACGATCATCGACGAGGCGAACGACCGCCAGTTCTTCAAGGCCGAGGCGGGCCTGATGCTGACCGCGGACGAGGATCGCGTCACGTCGCTTGCCTATTCCTTCTGTCGGATCGTCGTCGCGAATTCCGCGCCGCTGGTCATCGCGGATGCCCGGATCGACCCGCGGTTCAGCGGGCATCTGGCAATCGGCAGGTTCGGCGTGGTCGCCTATCTGGGCGTGCCGGTCAAGGATGAGACGGGCAGGGCCATCGCCGCCCTCTGCGTCGCCGAAAGCAGGCCGCGGGACTGGACGTCGGCCAATGTCGAGGTGCTGCAGGCCTTTGCGGAAGGTGTCTCGACCCAGATCAAGACGATGGTCCTGTCCGAACGGATGCGGACCGCCATCGGTCAGGAACCGGGCGGCGCCTCGGCCCTGCCACAGCCGACCAGCGCGGTCCTGACCTATCACCATGCCCCCGACGGGACCGAGACGATCGACGCGGCGACCGCGGAGACGCAGCAGATCTGGGGCATCCCGGCCGCCGAATACATGGCGCGGTTCGGCGATGTCTTCGCCTTCTGCATGGTCGAGGATTATCCGCTGGCCCGCGCATCGTTCGGAAACTCTGCCGCTGGAATGATCCCGTGGCACCATCGCTGGCGCATCCGTCTGCCTGACGGTCAGGTCAAGTGGCTGGAGGGGCATGGGCTTCCCGCATCCGGTCGGAACGGCGGGCTGACATGGGACTGCACGATCAACGACGCGACCCGCCTGACATCCTGACGTCCCGCGCGCCGGTCACGCTGCATCGTCGCGGGCCAGCAGATAGCAATCCATGATCCAGCCATGCGCGGCCCGGGCGGCGGCGCGTGCCGCCTCGATCCGCGGTCCGGCCTCGGTCAAGGGGCCCGCCTCCAGCAGTTGTTCGGGCATGCCCAGATAGGCGCCCCACCAGATCTGCAGGCCCTTCGGGGGCAGCGTCGCAAAGGCGCAGGTGCCGTCCAGCATCACCACGACCCGGTCGGCGTCGCCGGGAAAGCCCGCGTCGCGCAGCCGCCGCCCGGTGGTGATCCGCACCTCGGATCCCAGGGCGTTCAGCGGAATGGCATGGGCAGCGCACAGGGCCTGGATCGCGGTGATTCCCGGGATCACCCGTGCGCGCCAGTCCAGACGCGCGGCAATGCGCAGGCTGCTGTCATAGAGCGACGGGTCGCCCCAGACCAGCATCGCCACCGTCCCGCCCTGCGGCAGCGCCGCCGCGACGGCCGCCGCCCAAGCTTGCGCGATGGCATCATGCCATTGGTCGACGGCCTCCAGATAGGGCAGGTTTGCATCGCGCACCGGCAGGTCGATCTGGGCCACGGCGCCGCCGGGGCGGTGGCGGTCCAGCATCGCGCGGCGCAGATGGGCCAGATCCTCCTTCCCGGCGCCCTTGCGGGGGATCAGGACCAGATCGGCCTCCTGCAGGGCGCGGACGCCCTGCAGGGTCAGGTGGTCGGGATGGCCCGTGCCGGCCCCGATCAGCACCAGATCGATCATGCGTAGAGCCGGGGCGTCACCAGCCCGCTGCCGCGCAGGCCGCGCGCCGCCTTGGCGCCCGCCAGCGCGGCCAGATCGACCAGCGGCTCGACCACGATGACCAGCAGATAGGCCGCGCCGAAGGACAGGACCCCCGCCGTCGCACCGGCGCCCTGACCATAGAACGCCCAGAACGCGACCCAGGCCACGATGCCCCCCTGATAGGCCGCCGACAACGCCAGCGCCTGACCATAGCGCAGGTCCACATAGGCGGTGTCCGGCGCAATCACCCGCCGCGCCACCGCCTGCAGCGCGAATAGCGGCACCAGCAGTGTGGTCACGTTCATCCCGTATTGCGGCAGATCGAACGGCGCGAAGAACAGTCCCTGGATCAGCAGGCCCAGGGCCAGCCCGATCGCCGCCGGCGCCGCGCCCAGGATCAGGAACAGCGTCGATCCCAGGATCAGGTGCACCTCGGACACGCCCACGGGCGCGGTGGGCAGGACCTGGAAGAACACGAAGGTCGCGGCCGTCGCCAGCGCCCCGCGCGCCGCCAGCGACGCCCCGCCCTGCGCGCGCAGGGCCTGGGCCGCCAGCCTCAGCGCGTAAAGCCCGGCCGTGGCGGCCGTGGCATAGCCCAGTATCAGCTTGGCGCCGGTGACGACGCCCTCTTCGATGTGCATGTCATCCTCCTGTGGCCGTCCACCCGACGGCATGGGGTTGCCTGACATGGCCGGTTTCCTGGCTTGCGGGTCCGGGCGCGGCGTCGGCCTTCCCGGATCGCTCCAGTGGCATGGGTGACGCGCGCTCTCCGCATACAGTCGCGGGGGCGGCCGGGGCTTCGGGTGCCGCGATTGGGTCCACCCTTCCCCGTTCCCGATGAAGCCCGGCGTTTCACGCCTGACGGGCACCATTCAGACGGTCAGATAGACGGGATCGCAGGGCCTGCGTCAAGTCGCGGCCGGGGCGATCAGGTGAAAGAACGTGCCGGTCACATGCCCGCCCCCGGACATCGTCCGGTGGCTGCCGGTTTCCTCCACCGCGGCGCCGGTCGCGTCGGTCACGCGCGCCAGGGGTGCATCGGGCTGGGACAGGATCGAGGCATAGTGGAATTCATGCCCCCGCAGCGCCGTGCGACCCAGTCCCGGCAGGGCGGTCAGCGGATCGGCGCGGCGGTACCCCAGATGCATCCGGCGTTTGGCATAGCTGGTCTCCAACCCCAGAAGCCCCAACATCTGGTGTCGCTTTCCAGCAGCGTCCACCAGACCTGCCCCAAGCGCCATGTATCCCCCGCATTCCCCATGCACCGGCCGCGTTCCCGCAAAGCGGTGCATGGCCGTGCGGAACCCGTCGCAGGCGGCCAGCCGGGGCGCGTGCAACTCCGGGTATCCGCCTGGCAGCCAGCAGCAGTCGGCGCTGTCATCTGGCCCCTCATCCGCCAGCGGAGAGAAGGGCAGGATCGTGGCCCCCGCCCGCCGCCACGCCTCCAGCACATGCGGATAGACGAAGCTGAAGGCCGCGTCGCGGGCCAGCGCGATCCGCCCGCCGGGGGGCGTCAGCGGTCGGGGCGCAGGCGCCTCGGGCAGGGCGCGATGCGCGGCGGCTGCGATGATCGCCTCCAGATCGCAATGCGCCGCGATGAAATCGCCCGCATGGTCCAGGATGGCCTGCAGGCCCGCCGTCTCCTCGGCCTGGATCAGGCCCAGATGGCGTTCGGGAAGGGTGATGGTGCCCTGACGCGGCAGGCTGCCCAGCACGCGGATGCCCGCCTCATCCATCCCCTCGCGGATCAGCCGGTCATGGCGCGGCGAGGCCACGCGGTTCAGCACCACCCCCGCGAAGGGCAGGTCGGGGCGCAGCGTGGCAAAGCCCCGCGCCGTGGCCGCCGCCGACTGTGCCTGCCCGCTGACATCCAGGATCAGCACCACCGGCCAGCCCATCATGTGGGCGATCTCGGCGCTGGAGCCGATGCCGGTTTCCCCCTTCGTCGCGACCCCGTCGAACAGGCCCATCGACCCCTCGGCCAAGACCAGATCGGCGTTCGCCTGGCCGGTCGCATGAGCGATCAGGCGCCCCGGCTCCATCGCCCAGGCATCCAGGTTGAAGCTGGCCCGCCCCGAGGCCGCGAAGTGGAACCCCGGATCGATGTAGTCGGGCCCCGACTTGAAGGGCTGCACCACCAGCCCGCGCCTGCGCAGCGCGGTCAGCAGGCCCAGCATCAGCATCGTCTTGCCGGTCCCCGATGCGGGGGCCGAGATCATCAGGCCCGGCGTCAGGGGGCGCGTCATTCAGGAAACCTCGGCGCGTTGCCCACGGGGCGATAGCGGCGGTCGTAATCGGCGGCGTAAAGACGGCTGTCTTCGAACCCCTCGCCCGCCAGCGCGGGCCCGACCAGGATCAGCGCGGTCCGGTCGATGCCCTGCGCGTGCACGGTGGCCAGCGTCGCGCGGATCACCCGCTGGTCCGGCCAGCTGGCCCGCCAGACCACCGCCACCGGGCAATTAGGGCCGTAATGCGGGGTCAGATCGGCCACCACCCGATCCAGCGCGTGGATCGACAGGTGGATCGCCAGCGTCGCCCCGGTCGCGGCGAAGGCCGCCAGCGTCTCGCCCTCGGGCATGGTCGAGGCGCGCCCCGGCGTGCGGGTCAGCACCACCGACTGCGCCAGACCGGGCAGGGTCAGCTCCGCCTGCAGTGCGGCGGCGGCGGCGGCAAAGCTGGGCACGCCCGGCGTCACGTCGAAGGGGATGTCTAGCGCCCGCAACCGGCGGATCTGTTCGCCCATCGCGGACCAGACCGACAGATCGCCCGAATGCAGCCGCGCGACATCCTGGCCCGCGACGTGCGCCGCCTGCATCTCGGTCATGATCTCATCAAGCGACAGCGGCGCGGTGTTCACGATGCGTGCGCCGGGCGGGCAATGGGCCAGCAGGGCGGCGGGCACCAGCGACCCGGCATAGAGGCAGACCGGGCAGGCCGCGATCAGGTCGCGGCCGCGGAGCGTGATCAGGTCGGGCGCGCCGGGGCCTGCGCCGATGAAATGGACGGTCATGGAACCTCTGCGATGGCGATGGTGACGGGACCGAAGGTCCGACGCGGATGGGTCAGGCGGCCGCCCGCCCCAATGGCGGCGGCCTCGGCCACCGATCCGGTGCCGAAGGCGGCCAGGATTCGGGGCGATTGCGTGGGCGTGGCGATGCCCGCCACGGCGACCAGATGCAGCGGCAGGCTGTGTGCATCGGCCAGCGGACGCAGTTCGGGCGCGCATTCGGGAATGGTGGCCAGCGCGTCAGCACCGCCTGCGGCCTCCAGCGCGGCCAGCAGCGCGGGCAGGGGGGTGCCGGGGCGGCAGCCTATTCCGGCGATGCGCATGTGACGCTCCATTGCACGATCGGGCGGGCGGGGGTCCAGCCGCGCATCCGGCCCAGGGGGGCGGCCTCGGCGATGTCGATGCGCAGCAGCCGGCCGCCGTGATCCGCGTGCCAGCGGGTCAGCAGCGATTCCGTCTCCAGCGTCACGGCATTGGCGACCAGCCGCGCGCCGGGGGGCAGGCGTGCCCACAGCGCCTCCAGCAGCGCCTGCGACGCGCCGCCGCCGACAAAGATCGCATCGGGGGTGTCGGAGGGCAGCGCCTCGGGCGCCGACCCTTCGATCACCGTGATCCGCCCGCCCAGGCCGAAGGCATCGATATTGGCGCGGATGGTGGCGATCCGGTCGGCGCGCGGCTCGACCGTCACGGCGCGGCCCCCGGCCAGAGCCCATTCCACCGCGACCGATCCCGAACCGCCGCCGATGTCCCACAGCACCTCTCCCGCGCGCGGGGCCAGGGCCGCCAGGGTCAGCGCGCGGATGGGCGATTTGGTGATCTGCCCGTCATGGGTGAAGAGCGCGTCCGCCCGCCCCGGCACCGCAGGCAGGCCGAAGCCGCGCGGCAGATCCGCCCCGTCGATGGCCACAGCCACCGGCGCCGCGCAGGTCAGCGCAAAGCCGTCGGCCTGGGTAATGCGGACCCGTTCGGACGGCCCGCCAAGACGCTCCAGCACCGTCAGCCACGCGGCCCCCGTGCCCTGTTCGACCAGCCATCGGGCCAGCGCGGCGGGCGCGTCGCCATCGCGCAGCGTCGCGATGATCCGGCAGCCGCGCGCCAGATGCGGGCGCAGCCGCGCGAAGGGCGCGGCATGCAGGCCCAGGGTCACCACCTCCTCCAGCCGCCAGCCAAGGCGCGCTGCGGCCAGCGACAGCACCCCCGGCGCGGGCAGGGCGTGCCATTCGTGGTGCTCCAGCGCCGCCGCGATGCTGCCCCCCGCGCCGCACCAGAACGGATCGCCCGAAACCAGCGCCGCCACCCGCCGCCCCCGCAGCGCCAGCAGCGGCGCCAGGTCGAAGGGCACCGGCCAGGCCCGCCCCCGCGCGCCCACCCCCGCCAGCGCCAGGTGGCGCGGGCCGCCAAAGACGATCTCGGCCGCCGCCAGCGCGCGCAGGCTTGCGCCGGGCAGGCCGTCCGGTCCATCTTCGGTGATCCCGATGATCGTCAGCCAAGGGTCAGACATGCGACGCATCCTGCTGCTGGGCGGCACGAGTGAGGCCAGCCGCCTGGCCGCCCTGCTGGCCCGCGCCGGTGTCGCGGCGGTCTTCTCCTATGCCGGACGGACCGAGGCGCCCATCGTCCAGCCCCTGCCCACCCGGATCGGCGGCTTCGGCGGGGCCGAGGGGATGGCGCGCTATCTGCGGGACCAGGACATCGGCGCGGTCATTGATGCGACCCATCCCTTTGCCGCCCAGATCAGCCGCAATGCGGATGCCGCCTGCCGCGCGGCGGGGGTGCCGATGCTGATGCTGCGCCGCCCCGCCTGGCCGGTCGATCCCGGTTGGAGCCGCGTCCCGGACATTGCGGGCGCGGTCGCGGCGCTGCCCTGCGCGCCCACCGGCGTGTTCCTCGCCATCGGCAGGCAGACCCTGGCGCCCTTTGCCGCCCTGCCGCATCGCTGGCTCTTGCGGCTGGTCGATGCGCCCGATGCGCCCCCCTTGCCCGGCGCGCGGGTCGTGCTGGCGCGTGGCCCCTTCACGGCCAAGGGCGACCGGGCGCTGATGCAGGCGCATGGCATCACCCATCTGGTCGCCAAGAACAGCGGCGGTGCGGGGGCCAGCGCAAAGTTGGACGCGGCGCGTGATCTGGGCGTGCGGGTCGTGTTGATCGACCGACCGGCCGCGCCGGACCGGCCGCAGGTCGCCACGCCGGAACAGGCGCTGGACTGGCTGCATCAGACCGCCCCCCGCGGGGTATAGACCCACCGCCCCACGTGCCGCGTGGCGCGGTTGCCGACCAAGACGACGGTGCGCATGTCGGCCATCTCGGGCGTGGCCTCGGCCAGCGTGACCACGCGCAGCGCCTCGTCCGGCGTGGTGACGGCGCGGGCAAAGATCATCAGGCGCTCGGGTTCGCATTCCTCGCGCAGCACCTCCAGCACGCGGGCAAAGCCTGCGGGTCGACTGGCCGAGCGCGGGTTGTAGAAGGCCATCGCGAAATCGCCCCGCGCCGCATGGCGCAGGCGGTGTTCGATCAGCGCCATGGGCTTGAGGTTGTCCGACAGGTTGATCGCGCAGAAATCATGGCCCAAAGGCGCGCCCGCCCGCGCCGCCGCCGCCAGCATCGCGGTGATGCCGGGCAGGATGCGGATGTCCGGATCGCCACCGTCGGCCTCCAACGCCTCGAACAGGGCGGAGGCCATGGCGAAGACGCCCGGATCACCCGAGGAGACGATGACCACCCGCCCGCCCTGCGCCGCCAGCGACAGGGCATGGCGGGCGCGGTCCAGCTCCACTCGATTGTCGCTGGCGTGCAGCGTCAGGCCGGGTCGCGTCGCCACCCGCGCGACATAGGGGATGTAGCCGATCACGTCGGTTGCCTGGTCCAGCGCGGCGGCGACTTCGGGCGTCACCATGGCGTCCGACCCCGGCCCCAGCCCCGCGACGGCGATCCAGCCGCTCATTCCGCCACCCGCGCCATGGGGCGCCGCCCGTGACCATGGACCAGCAGGATCGCGAAGTAGGGGCAGTCGTCATCGGCCACCTCGCGCAGCGGCTGGATGCGCTGGCCGGGCATGGTGCCGCGTTCGATCAGCCAGGCGTCCGCCAGACGCCCAGATGCCGCCAGCGCGCGGCGCAGCTTTGGCAGGTTGCGGCCGGTCTTCATCACCACCAGCGCGTCGCTGCCCTGCATGTGGCGGATCAGGTCCGCCTCGGGCAGGGTGCCCATCAGCACGGTCAGCACGTCATCGCCCCACGTCATCGGCTGGCCCACCGCGTTCCAGCAGCCGACCATGCCGGGAATGCCGGGGATCACCTCGACCTCGGCCAGTCCCTGCAGGCGCACCTGCAGATGCATGAAGCTGCCATAGAGGAACGGATCGCCCTCGCACAGGACCACCACGTCGTCGGTCTGGGCCAGCTGCGCCAGGCGCGCGGCCCAGAGGTCATAGAACCCCGCCAGCGCGTCGTTGTAGTCGGGATGATCGAAGGGGATCTCGGTCGTGACCGGATACTCCATCGGATATTCGACCGCATCGGCGGTCAGCATCCCCTGGACGATGCGCCGCGCCTGACCGGGCCTGCCGGGCTTCCTGAAATAGGCGATGTGGCGCGCGGCGCGCACCGCCCGGTCGGCCCGGACCGAGATCAGGTCCGGATCGCCCGGCCCCAGACCTGCGCAGATGATGCGTCCCATCATTCCCTCCGGCTGGCCAGCGCGTTGATCGCGGCGACGGTGATGGCCGACCCGCCCAGCCTGCCGCGGACGACGACCGACGGCGCGGGCGGCGCCGCCATCAGCGCGTCCTTGGACTCCGCTGCGCCGACGAAGCCCACGGGACAGCCGATGATCGCGGCGGGGCGGGGGCAGGCGGGGTCCTCCAGCATGTTCAGCAGGTGAAACAGCGCGGTGGGCGCATTGCCGATGGCCACGACCGCCCCCGCCAGATGCGGCCGCCACAGCTCCAGCGCGGCGGCGCTGCGGGTGTTGCCCAGGTCGCGCGCCATGTCCGGCACACGCGGGTCGCGCAGGGTGCAGATCACCGCGTTGTCGGCGGGCAGGCGGGCGCGGGTGACGCCCTCGCTGACCATATGCGCGTCGCAGAGGATCGGCGCACCGGCGGCCAGCGCCGCGCGGGCGGCGGTCGCCATGCCAGGGGTGAAGGCCACGTCGCGTTCCAGCCCCACCAGGCCCGCGGCATGGATCATGCGGACGACGACGGGTTCCTCGTCCGCGTCGAAACGCGCCAGATCGGCCTCGGCCCGGATGGTGGCGAAGGACTGGCGATAGATCGCGGCGCCGTCCCTTTCGTAGTCATGGGGCATCACAGAACCTTCGGCAGTTGATCGGGGTGCAGGCCGCGCAGGGCGGCGGGGTCATGGGCGCGGCCATGGCGGATCAGGTCGAACCCCTCGGGCGTCGCGGTCAGCGTAAGGTCGGCGGCACGCGGCCAGCCGCAGCCCTTGGCGCAGCCGCTGACATGCAGCACCGCATCCGCCGGGATCAGCGGCGCCAGCGCCCGCGCCAGGGGGCGCGTCGCGGCACGCCCCTGCGGGCAGGCGGGCGCGCCGGGACAGGCGCGCAGACGATTGCGCGGATCGCGGGGGTCCAGGATCAGACCCTCCAGCGCGGGCAGGTGGCGGACCCCCTCGACCAGCAGCATCCGCCACGGCGTCAGGCGCAGCGGTGCCAGGCGCCCAAGGCGACGCAGCGTGTCGGGGGTGATCTGGCCGAATTCCAGCGCGACCAGCAGGCCTTGCGGATGCGGCCCCGGCTGCGGCGGCGCTGCGGGTCGGGGGGCGGGCAGGGTGGCGCCGGGGGGCTGCACCCGCGCGGTCAGCGCAGCCATGCGGCCCCGCCCTTCGGGCGCGCCGCCCTGATCCAGAAACCAGCGCGCCAGCGCCAGCGCATCCTGCGGCCCGCGATAGGGCGCGGCGCGGTCCATGCCGTCGGCGCGGAGCGTCGGGCCGGCCTCGATGCGGATGTCTGCCGGGTCGCGGGTCAACACGGGTGCCGGGCCGGTATCGACCGCAAAGCCGAACTTGGCGGGCAGGGTCAGGTCGCTTGCGGCCAGCGCCGCCGCCAGATCGGCGGCCAACGCATCGGCCACGGCATCTGCAAAGGGCGTGACCAGGATGTTGCGGCGCGTCTCGGTGGCGATGTCAGGGTCGATCAGCCCGTGCGGGCGCAGCGCCGCGATCAGGGGCGCATGGGTTGCGGGCGTCACCCCGCGCAGCTGCAGGTTGGCGCGGCCCGTCAGCTCGATCACGCCGTTGCCATGGGTCTGGGCGGCATCGGCGATGGCCTGGGCCTGGGCCGCGTCCAGACGTCCGCCGGGGGGGCGGATGCGCACCACCCAGCCGTCGCCCGACTCCATCGGCTGCAGCGCACCGGGGCACCAGCCGCGGATCATGACAGCCCCGCCATGATCGAGTTGCGCCGCGTGACCCACAGGCCCGCATCGTGCAGCCGCTGGAACAGATCGCGCATCGCGGCCAGGGCGGCGGGGTTCGCGTCCTGCATGAAGGCCACGATCTCGCGGCGGCCCAGGGTCGCATCGTGATAGAGGTCGAACAGATGCGCGGGCACCGCCCCCGCCAGATGCGCGAAGGCCGCCATGTGATCCAGCGTCGCCGCGATCTCGGCCGCGCCGCGATAGCCGTGGCGCGTCATGGCGTCGGCCCAGGCCGGATCGGCGGCGCGGGCGCGGGTGGTGCGGGCGATCTCCTCGGTCAGGGTCCGGGCGCGGGGGCGGTCGGGTTGCGTGGCGTCCAGATGGTAAAGCGCGGGCGCATCCGCCCCGATCCGTGCCATGGCGGCGGCGAACCCGCCCTCATGCGCGGCGTAATCGGCGGCCAGCAGCAGGTCGGTCTCGGGCAGGTCCTGCGCGTGGACGAAACTGTCGGCGCGGGTCAGCCGCGCCTCCAGCGCGGCGCGGTCCTCCTGGCTGGCGCCATCCGCGCCGATCGCCCAGCTGGAGGCGGCGATCCAAGCCTCGCCCGCCGCCTGCCGCGCGGCATCGGTGAATTCCGTGGGCGCGGTGCCCATTCCCAGCCCGTATTGCCCCGGCTGCGGGCCAAAGACCCGCGCGCCCCCGGCATAGGGGTTCTGGTCGGGCGCCTCATCCCGCGCGGCCAGCGTGGCGGCCCCGGTCTGAAACAGCTGCGCCAGCACCGGGAACACGTCGCGGAAGAGGCCCGAGACCCGCAGCGTCACGTCGATCCGCGGACGGCCCAGCAGGGCCAGCGGCACGACCTCGACCCCCGAGACGCGGCCCGACCCGGCATCCCAGACCGGCTTCAGCCCGGCCAGATGCAGGGCCATGGCGAATTCCTCTCCGGCGGTGCGCATCGTCGCGCTGCCCCAGAGGTCCACGACCAGCCCGCGCGGCCAGTCGCCGTGATCCTGCAGGTGGCGGCGCAGCAGCTCCTCGGCCAGCTTCACCCCCTGCGCATGGGCCGAGGGCGTGGGCACCGCGCGCGGGTCCACGCTGAAGAGGTTGCGCCCCGTGGGCATCACGTCCGACCGCCCCCGATTGGGCGATCCAGACGGACCCGGCGGCACGAACCGCCCGGCCAGCGCGGCCATCAGCCCGTCGCGTTCGGCCTGGCCACAGGCGCCGCTGCCCCAGACATGCAGCCCCTCTCCGTACTGGCTTTCCTTGATATCGCAGACGAATCGGTCGATGCGGGTGATCGCCTCCGCCGCGCTGGCGTCAGAGGGGATGCCCAGATCGGCCTCGACCCCCAGGGCGCGCGCCTCGTCCCGGATCGCGGCGATCAGGCGGTCGCGGCGCGCGGGGTCCAGCCCGTCGGCGGTGGAATATTCGTCCAGGGACCGCTCCAGCCCCGCCATGCCGGGAGGCAGGGCCGCGTCCCGCATGGGGGGCGGCATATGGCCCAGGGTCACCGCCCCGATGCGGCGTTTCGCCTGCGCGGCCTCGCCCGGATCGTTGACGATGAAGGGATAGATCACCGGCATCGCTCCCAGCAGCGCCTGCGGCCAGCAGTCGCCCGACAGCGCCACCGCCTTGCCCGGCAGCCATTCCAGCGTGCCATGCGCGCCCATATGGATCAGCGCCTGCGCGCCCTGCTGCGCCAGCCACAGATAGAAGGCCACATAGGCATGGCGCGGCACGCGGGTCAGGTCGTGATAGCTGTCCGCCCGCCCCGCGCGGTGGCTGCGTTCGGGCTGCAGCGCCAGGATCACTGGCCCGTGCCGGCTGGCGCGCATGTGGAACGCCCCGCCCCGGCAATCGGGATCGGTCTCGGGTGGCCCCCAGGCCGCGTGCAGATCGTCCTGCAGCGCCTGCGGCAGGCGGGCCAGCGCCGCGCGGTAATCGTCCAGCGGCCAAGCCAGGGTGCCGTCCGGCAGCGCGGGCAGGTCCGTGCCCAGCATCGCCCCCACCGCCTGCGCGGATGCCGGCGCGTCCAGCCCCACGGCATGGGCCTGTTGCCAATCGCGCCCCGGATAGGTCGACAGCACCATCGCCACGCGCCCCGCCCCCTGCGCCAGCGCCTGCCAGGCGGCGATGCGGTCGACGGCCCGGGCCAGCATCGGCCCATCGGGCCGATGCACGAAGCGCGAATATTGCAGGTCCGGGTCGCGCGGGCTGACCGCCTTGAAGCTGATGAGGCCCGCGAAGATGCGGCCGTCGACCTCGGGCAGAACGACGTTCATCGCCAGGTCCGACGGCGACAGCCCGCGTTCGGCCGCCAGCCAGTCGCGGCGGCGGTTGGTGGACAGGGCCACCTGGAACACCGGGCAGGACCAGCTGTCGAACGGACCCGCATTCCCCCCGGAAAACCCGGTCGCGTTCACGACCAGCGCGAGCCCGCCCGGCAGGGCACCGGCCAGCCAGTCGCCCAGGCCCGGCGCCTTGAGCGACGGGGCAAAGACGCCCATCGCCGCGATGCCCCGCGCCCGCAACGCCCGGATCAGTGCGTCGATGGGCGCCACATCCGCCGCCGCCAGCCAGCTGCGATAGAAGGTGACCAGCGCCGCAATAGGGCCCGGATCGGCGACCACCCCCCGGTTGGGATCGTAGAACCCCATCGCGGGCAGGGTCTTGACCCCCGGCACGGGCGCGGCCTGCAGGCCCGATGCGATGGCCATCTGCGCCAGCGCCGCCTGCGCCGCGACCGCGCCGCCTTGGTCGCAATGCCGCCGCAGCACGCGCAGGACCGAGGGGGGAACGGTCGAGATCTCCTCCAGCCGTAGATCGTCGCGGCCGTCCGCTGGCAGCACGGCCAGCGCGATGCCGCGCCTGCGCGCCAGGTCCTGCACCGACGCCAGGCCATAGGGCCAGTAAGCCTCGCCACCGATCAACCGGATCAGGATGCCGCGCGCGCCCGACAGGGTGTTCTCGACATAGGTGTCGACCGAGACCGGGTGCCGCAGTGCCACCAGGTTGCACAGCCGCGTGGGCGGAAGCCCCCCCGCCGCGCGCCGCCAGCCTTCCGCAAAGGCCCCCAGGTCGCTGTCCGAAAAGGACAGGACCACCAGATCGCCGGGGGTCTGACCGGGATCATAGGGGGCGTCAGACTTTTCAAGCCCGACCTGTTCGCGGAAGATGACATGCATCAGGCGGGGACACCCTCCAGCACGGCGCGGATCGCGTCGGGGTTCACGTCGTCATGCTCCGCGATCACCACAAGGCGCGACCGGCGCGGGGTCTGGCCCCACGGGCGGTCGTACTGATGGCGCACCCGCGAGCCCACGGCCTGCACCAGAAGGCGCATGGGCTTGCCCGCGACGGCGACATGGCCCTTGACGCGCAGCACGTTCTGCTCGGCGGCCAGACGGGCGATGCGGGCGGCCAGATCGGCCGGGTCGGTAATCTCGGGCAGGTCGATGACGACGGTGTCGAAATCCTCATGCTCGTGGTCTTCGGCGCCGTCGTGATGGCTGGGGCGGGCGTCCAGGTCGTCCTCGGCGGCCTTGCCCAGGCCCAGGATCAGGCGCGGATCGACCGCGCCCTCGGTCACGGTCAGAATGGGCAGGGGGCGGGGCAGCTCGGCCTCGATCGCGGCGCGGGCGGCGGCGACGCCCTCCGGTCCGGCCAGATCGGCCTTGGTCAGCAGGATCACGTCGGCGCAGGCGATCTGATCCTCGAAGACCTCGGACAGGGGCGTCTCGTGGTCCAGGCCGGGGTCGGCGGCGCGCTGCGCGTCCACCGCCGCCACGTCGGGGGCGAAGCGACCTGCTGCCACGGCCTCGGCATCGGCCAAGGCGATCACGCCGTCCACGGTGATGCGCGAGCGGATGGCGGGCCAGTCGAAGGCCTTGAGCAACGGTTTCGGCAGCGCCAGCCCGGACGTCTCGATCAGGATGTGGTCCGGGCGGGCGGGAAGCGCCATCAGCGCCTCCAGCGTGGGGATGAAGTCGTCGGCGACGGTGCAGCAGATGCAGCCGTTCGACAGCTCGACGATATTCTCGGCCGGGCAGGAGGCGTCGGCGCAACCCTTCAGGATCTCTCCATCCACGCCCATCGTGCCGAATTCGTTCACGATCACCGCAAGGCGCAGCCCCTGGGGGTTGGCCATCAGATGGCGCACCAGGGTCGTCTTGCCCGACCCCAGAAAGCCGGTGATCACGGTGACGGGGGTCTTGATAAGGTCGATCATGGTCACTCCTGCGACAGGGTATGCGGGGGGATGCGGGCAAGGCTCTGTTTGCGGAAGACGGCGGGGCGTTCGCGCCACGGCACGATGCCGTCGGCGGTTCCGGCATAGGCGCGCGCGCCCGACAGGATGTCGGCGGCGTCGTCCAGCGTCAGGCGGCCATAGACATAGGACCACTTGCCCGGCGCGGACAGCGCGACGGAACAGCCCTGCGAACAGGCGGAAAGGCATTCGACGGGGCGGATCTCGACGCCGTCGGGGGCGGTGCGGGACAGCAGGTCGTGCAGCCGAGCGCCAAGGCGCGGCGTGTCCAGGCCAAGGGCATCCGTCCTTGCGGCATCGGTCCCTGCGGCATTGGGAACCGGGTCGGGCACGGTGCCGCGACAGGTGGTGCAGACATGCAGAACGGCGCGCATCGCGGCCCCTTCCTTGTTGCGGCAAGGGGCGTCCGAGAGGAGGCGGCACGGGGCATCCGGCCATCACCTGCCGGTCGCGAAACACCCCGTTCGCCCGTCATCGTCAGGTGCTGGCAGGTCTCCCGGCTTGCGGATCCAGGGGCGGATGCCCCGACGGTCGTCCCACCTTCCCAGCCCCAATCGGGGCCAGTGGATCGGGCGACCTCTCCGGTCACGGTCGCGGGGGCGGCTGCGCTTGGGGTCGCGGGTCTGATGACCCGGGGCCTTGTCGCATTCCCTCTTCGCCTGTCATAGACAGGAACCAACACGCCCTCACCCAAACCCCCGCACCCGCCGTTTGTCAACCGCAAGGAGCGACCCGATGACGCAGACCGACCCGATTTCCGCCGAGGATCAGGACCGCCACGCCGCCAAGATGGCCAAGAAAAAGGCCGCCCGCGACCGCATGATGGAGACCAAGACCGGCGAAAAGGGCCTGATCATCGTCCATACCGGGCCGGGCAAGGGCAAGTCGTCATCGGGGTTCGGCATGATCATGCGCTCCATCGCGCACGGGATGCCCTGCGCCGTTGTGCAGTTCATCAAGGGCGCGTGGGACACGGGCGAACGCACGCTGCTGACCACGCATTTCACCGACATCTGCCAGTTCCACGCCATGGGCGAGGGCTTTACCTGGGAGACGCAGGACAAGTCCCGCGACATCGCCATGGCGCAGGCCGGATGGGCGCGCGCGCAGGACCTGATCCGTGACCCGGCCATCCGCATGGTCCTGCTGGACGAGATCAACATCGCGCTGCGCTATGGTTATCTGGACGCGGCCGATGTGGTGGCCTTTCTGCAGGCGGAAAAGCCCGCCATGACCCATGTGGTGCTGACCGGGCGCGGCGCCCCCGACGCGCTGATCGAGGCCGCTGATCTGGTGACCGAGATGACCCAGATCAAGCATCCGTTCCGGTCTGGGATCAAGGCGCAGGCCGGGGTCGAATACTGACGCGCGCCGGTCGGCGGTCAAAAAACCTCACGCGGCGGTGAACCCTCGGGGGGAGTCACGGGTTCCCTTTGGTATATCCCAATCGCCGGAGCCCGCCTGACGTGACCCCACCCCCGCTTGCCCCCGACGCCGCGCTGTTTCTCGATTTCGATGGTTGCCTGGTCGACATCGCCCCCCGGCCCGATGCGGTCGTTGTCACGCAGGCGCTGCGCGACCGGCTGGCGGCGCTGTACCGGCGGCAGGGGGGTGCGGTGGCGCTGATCTCGGGGCGCGACGTGGCCGACCTGCGCGGACATATGGATGGGTTCGAGGGCATCGTGGCGGGCAGCCACGGCGCCGAACTGTCGCTGCGCCCCGGCCGCATCCAGACCCTGCACCGGGTCGATTTCGACGCGGGCCCCCTTCATGCCGCGGCCTATGCCGCCGCCGCGCCCCATCCCGCCCTGTTGGTCGAGGAAAAGCCCCATGGCGTCGCACTGCATTATCGGGACGCCCCCGATCTGCGCGCCTTTGTCGAGGAGGTGATGCAGGATCTGGCCGACCGGAACCCGCACCTGGTGCTGCAGCCCGCCAAGATGGCGGTCGAACTGCGCCCCGGCGGCGTCGGCAAGGACAGCGCGCTGGCCCATCTGATGACGCTTGAGCCCTTTGCCGGGCGCGTGCCGGTCTTTGCGGGCGACGATACCACCGACGAACCCGCCATGGCCGAGGCGCAGGCCCGCGGCGGCTTTGCCATCAAGATCGGCGACGGTCCCACCGCCGCGCATCACCGATTGTCCGACCCTGCCGCGCTGGCCGCCTGGCTTGACGCATCGCTGAACTGAGGAATGCCCATGTCCACCGAACCGCGCCTGATCGTCGTCTCGAACCGCCTGCCGCTGGGGGACGACCCTTCGGGCGGGCTGGTGGTGGCGCTGGAGGATGCGCTGCGCAGTTCCGGCGGGGTGTGGGTGGGTTTCTCGGGCGAGGTGACGGACGATCCCGCGCCCGACCTGCAGGACCATCCGGGCGCGGCATTCCAACGGCTGTCCTTTGACCTGACCCCGCAAGAGCATGACGAATACTATCTGGGCTATTCCAACTCCATCCTGTGGCCGCTGTGCCATGGGCGCCCCAACCTGATGCGCATCCGGCCCGAATACCTGGATGGATATGCACGGGTGAACCAGCGCATCGCGCGGATGCTGCTGCCGGTCCTGCGCCCCGACGACCGGATCTGGGTGCAGGATTATCACCTGTTCCCGCTGGCCGCCGAACTACGCGCCCTGGGGGTGGAAAACCCGATCGGCCATTTCCTGCACATCCCCTTTCCGGGTCCGGCCGATTGCGCGGCCCTGCCCAACCCCGCGCAGCTGTTCGACTGGCTGTCCCATTACGATCTGCTGGGGTTCCAGGCCGAACGCGACCTTGGTGCCTTTGCCGAAAGCGCGCGCCAGCTGGCAGACGGCGATCAGGTCGCGCCGGACCGCTTCCGGCTGTCGGGACGCATGGTTCGCACGCAGGTCTTTCCGATCGGCATCGACGCCGCGGCCTTCATCACCGAGGCAGCAGACGCCCCCGACAGCGACCGCATGCGCCTGCTGACCGGGGCCAAGATGATGATCGGTGTCGACCGGCTGGATTATTCCAAGGGCATCCCGCAGCGGTTCCGGGCCTATCAACTGCTGCTGGAAAAGATCCCCGACCTGCACGAGAAAATCTCGTTCCTGCAGATCGCGCCCCCGACGCGGGGCGAGGTCGAAGCCTATCAGGACATCCGGGAGGAGACCGAACACCTAGCCGGACGCATCAACGGCCAGTTCGCGACGTTGAACTGGACGCCGATCCGGTTCATCCATCGGCCGTTTCCGCGTCCCGTGCTGGCGGGGCTGTACCGGCAGGCGCGCATCGGGTTGGTCACGCCGCTGGCCGACGGGATGAACCTGGTCGCCAAGGAATACGTCGCCGCCCAGAATCCCGACGATCCGGGCGTGCTGATCCTGTCGCGCTTTGCCGGGGCCGCAGAGACCATGGCCGAGGCGCTGATCATCAACCCCCACGACCCGCACGATCTGGCCGTCGCGATGGCCCAGGCGATGCGGATGTCGCAAGCCGAACGCCGCGACCGCCATGCCGCCCTGCTGGAAGGCGTGGTGGACCACGATGTCGCCTGGTGGTCGCGCACCTATCTGGAGGCGCTGACGGCGCGGTGATTCGCGCGGGGTGTGCCCAAGGATCGGGCAATACCCTCAAATTGCGCCCGGTCCCGTGGCAGCGCACGTCCCGGTTGACCAAGCGGCGCGGCCTGCGGTGACAGGGGCGCGGGTCCGGCGCATGGTGGACCTATGAAGCAGATGCTTCGTGGCGTCCTCCTCCCGGTCCGGCCACGGACACTTCGGAAAGCCGCCGGTCCTGCCGCCCCCCTCCTCCCTGCGGCCAGGTCCGGCGGTCTTTTCGTCTCAGCCGATCAGGCCCGCCACGTGGCGCAGGGCCGCGGCATAGCCGTTCAGCCCCAGCCCCGCGATCACCCCGTCGGCGCGCTTTGACACGAACGAATGGTGGCGGAACGCCTCTCGCTTGTGGACCTGGCTGATATGGACCTCGATCACCGGGCCGTCGAAGGCGTTCAGCGCATCCAGCACCGCGACCGAGGTATGGGTCAGTGCCGCCGGGTTGATGACGATGGCCGCGGCTTCCAGCCGGGCTTCGTGGATCCAGTCGACGATCTGGCCTTCCCAGTTCGACTGCAGGAAGCGGATGTCATGCGGGGCGGCGGCCTTGCGGCACAGCGCCTCGAGATCGGCCAGCGTCTCGTGGCCATAGACCTCGGGCTGGCGCTGGCCCAGCAGGTTCAGGTTCGGACCGTTCAGGACATGGATCAGCGGCATCGGGGTCTCCTTGCTGGGGCTTGCTAGCGCGGGCGGGTGTCAGCCCGCAAGCGCGGTGACGGGGGCGGCGCGATGGGCGGAGTCGATCATGCGCAGCGCCGGAGGATCGTCCGACAGGATCGCCACCGCGCCGGGGGCGGGGGGGCCGGACCACAGCACCGCCCCGTCGTGACCGATCAGCGCCAGCCGGTCGCCCTGCATCCGCAGCACGCCAGGCCCCGGCGCTTGCCACAGGACCGCGCCGCCCCGCATCAGCAGCGGCCCGGCATCGGGGTCGTTCTCCAGCCGCACGGGGCCGCAGGTCAGCACCTGTCCGGGCCACAGCGGGCCGTCCATCCGGTCGGTGGGCGCACATTCCCCGGTCAGCCCGCGCGCCAGCAGGGCGGCCAGCGTGGCGCGGTCCCACCCGTGATGGGGCGCCGCTGCGGTCAGGACCACCATCTTGGCCAGCGCCGCGACGGGCGTCATGTCGCCCCCCGCGACGGCGCCTGTCGCCGCGATCCAGGCCCCGGCGGCATAATCGAACGCGCCAACCTGCCCGCCGATCACGCGGCTGGCGATCAGCACGGGCACGTCCGCATCCGCCAGCACCTGGGCCATCGCGCCATCTCCTGCGGGGACATTGCCGGGGCCGAACCCCTCCAGCAGCAGGCCGGTCGCGTCCTGGTCCAGCGCCGCGCGCACCTGCTGCGCCAGCATCGGGGCGGCGGCGCGGTGATCGGCGGGCACGGCCGTGATCTGCACCACGCGCTGATCGTCGATGCAGGCCTGCACCGCGTCCAGCTGGGCCATCGCCCGCGCATGGGCCGCGGGCGCGTCCAGCGCAAGGTCGGGCGCGGCGGGGCCGGGCAGGGGCGCGACCGTGCCCCGGCGGATGCCGATGCCGCGTTCCGCCAGGGGCGCCAGATGCGGGCTGTCAAAGGCCTTGAAGCGTGTCGTCGACACCTTCAGTGCGCGGCACCCGCGCAGCAGGCGTCCGTCGAAGAAGATCGCGACCTCGGGCAGGCGCAGGCGGGCGCAGGACAGTGCGCCGGTCAGGTTGGCCAGGGCATCGCTGCCCGCGTTCAGGACCAGCCCGGCGGGGGTGTCGGTGAACAGCGGCAGCTGTGCGCCCGTCAGGATCACCGGCTTGGACAGCGCCGCGCGGGCCAGCCCCAGATCGTCGAAGACGTTCAGCAGCAGGGGCAGCGCCGCGCCGGTGTAATCCATCGTGTCGGTGCCGTGCAGGATCACGAAGGCATCGTGGTCGGCATAGAGCGCCAGCACCCGCCGCGCGATCCGGCACCAGTCGGACGGGCGGAGGTCGGTGCTGTCCAGCGTTCCGGGCCCGTCATCCGAAAACCGCAGTCCCGTGTCGAAATGCAGCACGTCCCCCGGCAGGGCCGCCGCCAGCGCCGGCCCCAGAAGATCCTGCGCGGCGCGGGCAAAGCGGGCCGCCGCCATGGGGGCCAGCGGCTGGCCCGTGCTGCTGATCGTGCCGCCCGTGTTGATGATGCAGATGCGCATGAGGGTCCCCCGTTCCCGGACCGCTATAGAACGCTCAGGCGGTGCCGATCCAGCCCCGCAGAAAGCTGGCAAGGTTGTGTGTCAGATCCTCGGACAGATAGCCGCCCTCCTGGACGATGACGGTGGGCAGGCCCGCGGCGCGGATGCGGGCGGCGGCGCGGGCGAAACCCGGGGTGGTGACGCGCAGCCCGCGAAACGGGTCGTTCTCGTGCGCGTCCAGCCCCAGGGCCAGGACAAGCGCGCCCGGCGCGAAACCCGCGATGCGGTCCAGCGCGCGGTCGATGGCGTCCAGCCAGACGGCATCGTCTGATCCCAGGGGCAGCGGCAGGTTCAGGTTTGTGCCGGCCGGCCCCACTTCATGCGCATGGCCCAGATAGAAGGGATAGAACGCGTCCGGATCGACATGAACGGACACGGTCAGCACGTCGGCACGGTCAAAGAAGACCTGCTGCGTGCCGTTGCCGTGATGGACATCGATGTCCAGGATGGCGACGCGGTCATGCACCGCGCGCAGGGCCTGCGCGGCGATGGCGGAATTGTTCAGGAAACAGTGCCCCGCCGCGGTGTCTGCATCGGCATGGTGCCCCGGCGGGCGGCACAGCGCATAGGCCGCGCCCGCCCCGTCCAGCACCGCGTGGGTGGCCGCCAGCGCGGTGTCCACCCCGCGCAGCGCCGCCGCATAGGTGTGCTGCCCCAGCGGACAGCCGGTATCGGCCATGTGCCAGCCTGCCCGCCCGGTGATCCCCGACGGATAGGTCTGGTCGGCCTTCTGCGGATGCAGGTTGGCCACGACCTCGGCCCCCGCTCCGGGGGCCGTCTGCCATTCGTCCCATGCGGTTTCCAGAAAGTGCAGATAGCGCGCCGTGTGAACCGCGTGCATGGGGGTGCGGTCGGCCACCGGCGGATCGGTCGCGGTCAACCCCGCGGCGGCGATGCCCGCCAGCAGGCGGTCCGCACGTTCGGCGGTTTCCTTGTTCGCCATCGGCACCCCGCGCAGCATCCAGAACCGGGGATCGTGGGCGGCGGTGTCGGGTGCGTAAAAGCAGGGCAGGCTGTCCATGCGGCGCAGGCTAGGACGCCCGCGCCGCATCGGCAAGATCAGAAGCCGCTATGCGTCTTCAGGAACTCCGCCTCCTCGGGGGTGCTGTCGCGGCCCAGGATCGCGTTGCGATGCGGAAAGCGGCCGAAGCGTTCGACGATGTCGCGATGCTCGCGCGCGAAATGCAGCGAATGGTCGTTGCCCAGGTCTTCGTACAGCGCCACCGACCGGGTCTGGTCGGCCAGATCCTCGCTGTGCATGAACGGCAGGTAGAAGAACTGCCGCCGGTCGGGGGCCTGGCCCACGTCATGGCCCATGTCCAGCGCGGTCCGCGCGTGGCGCAGCGCCAGGTCGTTCGATTCGAAGCTGCGCGGCCCGCCGCGATAGATGTTGCGCGGGAACTGGTCCAGCACGATCACCAGAGCCAGCGCGCTGTCGGGCGCGTCCATCCAGTCGTCCAGCCGCCCCGCATGCGCGGCCTCGTAGGTGTCGCTGAAACGGGCGGCGATGTCGCGGTCGATGTCGTCCGACTTGGCGAACCAATAGGGGCGCATCTGGTCCGAAAACCAGAACTCCAGCACCTCGTGGGGGGTCTTGGGCATGTGTCTCTCCGTCACGGCAAGGGGATGTGTTCGTCGCGGTCGCCCGGCGGCAGGTCGAACCGTCCTTGCCCCCAACGCGCCTCGCGCCATTCCTGTTTCGCGGCCTCGATCCGTTCGCGCGACGACGCGACGAAGTTCCACCAGATGTGGCGCGGCCCGTTCAGCGTGGCACCGCCAAGCGCCATCAGCCGTGCGCCCCGGTCGCCCGCCGCCACCGTGATCGCGTCGCCGGGGCGGAACACCATCATCTGGCCGGCCTGGAATTCCTGCCCGGCGATGCTGACGCTGCCCTCGGTGATGTAGATCCCCCGATCCTCGTGATCGACGGGCAGGGGAAAGCGGGCGCGGGCGGCAAGCGTCACGTCCAGATAGAACGTGTCGGAATGCATCGTCGCGGGCGCTGTCTCGCCATAGGCGCGGCCCAGGATCAGCCGCGCCTCGATCCCCTGGTCGCGGATCTCGGGCAGGGCGTCCGCCGCGTGATGCTCGAAGCTGGGGGCGATGTCCTCATGCGTCTCCGGCAGGGCGATCCAGGTCTGGATCCCCAGCAGGCTGCTGGGCCCGGCGCGCACGGCCTCGGGGCTGCGTTCGGAATGGGTCACGCCACGGCCTGCGACCATCCAGTTCAGCGCGCCGGGCGTGATGATCTGATCCGCGCCGGTGCTGTCCCGATGCTGAAAGCTGCCGCGATACAGATAGGTGACCGTGCCCAGCCCGATATGGGGGTGCGGGCGCACGTCGATGCCCTGGTCGGTCAGGAATTCCGCCGGGCCCATCTGGTCGAAGAAGATGAACGGCCCCACCATCTGGCGTTTGGGGGCGGGCAGGGCGCGGCGCACCTCGAACCCGCCCAGGTCGCGGGCGCGGGGGATGATCAGTGTCTCGATGGCATCGGCGCCGACGGCGTCGGGGCATCCGGGGGTCAGGGCGGGGTTCCAGCTCATGGCGTTCTCTCCTGTGCTGTTCCCAAGGGTGGGGGTTTGCGGGCCATCGGGCAAGCGTGCAGGCGTTCGGTTCGTGCGAACGCCGGGTTGCGCACGACCCCCGTGGCGCCGAACGACCGCCACGGGCATGTTGGATCCTGAAAGGAGGTCGCCATGACGGGACTTCATCACGTGACGGCCATCACGCGCGACGTGCAGGCCAATGTCGATTTCTGGATGGGCTTTCTGGGCCTGTCGCTGGTCAAGCAGACCGCGGGGTTCGAGGATGCCGAACAGCTGCATCTGTTCTATGGCGATGCCACGGGCGAGCCCGGGTCGCTGGTCAGCTTCCTGGTCTGGCAGGACGGCGGGCCCGGTCGCGTGGGACACGGACAGGTGGCCGAGATCGCCTTGGCCATCCCCCGCGCGCGGATCGGCGACTGGCTGACCCGCGCCATGCAGCGCGGCTTGCGCGTCGAGGGGCCGGTCCGCGAATTCGGTGCGCCGGTCCTGCGCCTGCGCGACCCGGACGGGATCATCGTCAAGCTGGTGGGCGGGGACATCCCCGATACCGGCTGGCCCGCGGCCCCCGCCCGCCTGCAGGGCGTGACCCTGTGGTCGCAGGACGCCCCGGCCACGGCGGCGTTCCTGGCGCGCTTCGGCTATGCCCCCCAGGGCATCGAAGGCGGCGTGACGCGCCTGGCATCAAGCCGCGACGCGATCGACATCCGCGACACGGCAGGGTTCGTGCCGGGCATTCCGGGAACCGGTGTGATCGACCATGTCGCCCTGCGCGTGCCCGATGTCGCGGCGATCGACGCGCACCGGGCCGCCCTGAGGGATGTGACGGTCCATGATCGGCTGTACTTCACCTCTCTCTATGTCCGCGATCCTGCGGGCATCCTGATCGAACTGGCGACCGACGGTCCAGGCATGGCCGTGGACGAGGACGACCTTGGCCGGACCCTGAAGGTCCCGCCGCACATGACCGACGACACCGACCTGCGGCTGCGCCTGCCGCAATTCGCCCGCCCGGGCGAGGAAAGGACCCCCATGCGCGATCTGCCCTTCATCCACCGGATCCACACCCCCGACGATGCAGACGGGTCGGTGATCCTGCTGCTGCACGGCACCGGCGGATCGGAATCCGACCTGATGCCGCTGGCGCATCGCATCGCGCCGCGCGCCACCCTGCTGGGCCTGCGCGGCCGGTCGACCGAGGAGGGCGTCGCCCGGTTCTTCCGGCGCCTGTCGATGGCCAGCTTTGACCAGGACGACATCCGGTCCGAAGCCGCGGCCTTTGCCGGCTTCTGGGAGGGTGCGATGGCGGCCTATGGCCTCGACCCCGCGCGGCTGATGGTGCTGGGCTATTCGAACGGCGCAAACTTTGCGGGGGCGGTGATGGCGCTGCATCCGGGGCTGATCGCGCGGGCGATCCTGATCCGGCCGATGCTGGTGCTGGACCCGGTGCCACGGGCCGACCTGTCGGGGGTCCGGGTTCTGACGCTGCAGGGGGCGCGCGACCCCTATGGGCATTACGCCCCGGCGCTGAACGACTGGCTGGCCGCAAGCGGGGCCGATCTGGACGCCCGCACGATCGCGGCGGGACACGAGATCGCCCCCGAGGACCTGGCCGCGGCCAGCGCCTGGATGGCCAGCCCCGGGGCATGAAAAAGCCCCGCCTCCGGTCTTGGCCGGAGGCGGGGCGCACTGGTCAGACTGTGTACGGCGCTATAACTCAGACAAATTCGAACCGGTTCCCGAACGGGTCCGCCACGGCCGCCGATTTCTCCGGAAATCCGGTCAAGGCGACGTGATCCAGCCCGGTCCGGCCGTTGGGGCGGGGACCGGCCCCCCGGCTGTTCCAGACATTCGCGGCCAGATGGTGGTGATAGCCGTTCCAGCCGTACCAGCCCCCGCCCGGCGCATCATGGGTGCGCGTCAGGCCAAGCGTGCCCTGCATGAAGTCATCGGCCGCGTCCATCGCCCCGACCTGCAGGTGGACATGGCCGATTTGGGTCCCGGCGGGCGCGCCCTGCCAGGGCCCGTCCGCGGCGGCCGCAAGATCGTTCAGGTCCAGCCGTTCGGTGACCATCCGCACGCGGTCGCCGTCGCGGGTCCAGTCCGAGGCAGGCCGGTCGCGATAAATCTCGATGCCGTTGCCTTCGGGGTCGTCCAGATACAGCGCCTCGCTGACATCGTGATCCGATGCGCCGGTCAGCCGCACGCCCGTATCGGCGGCATGGCGCAGCCAGCGGCCCAGGGCCGCGCGGTCGGGCAGCAGGAAGGCGGTGTGGAACAGGCCCGCGTCACGCGGATCGCGCGGGATGGCGGCGGGATCGCCCGACAGGCGGATCAGCACCTGCCCGCCCGCGCCCAGATCGCGCTGTGCCCCGTCCCCGCCCATCGGCTCCAGCCCAAGCGCGGTCTGATAGAACCGCGCCATGCCGGGCAGGTCGCGCACGGTCAGCGCGACATGGGCGATGCCGGTCATGACCGGCCGCTGCCGATCGAGCCGGCAAAGCCCGCCACAAATTCGGCCAGCCTTTCGCGGGTCTTGTCGTCCGTCAGGTTGCCCTGGTCGTCGAACAGATCGCCCGCGCGCGACACCATCAGCCGTCCTTCCCACCACGGGCGGGTGGCCAGCATCCGCAGCACCGGCAGCCAGTGCGACTGCGCATGCGCGGTTCCGAAATTGCCTGGAGAGGCGCCGATGACGGCCACGGGCTTGCCCTTGAAGACGGCCATGCCCTGGCCGCGCGACATCCAGTCGATGACGTTCTTCAGCACGCCCGGCACGCCGTTGTTGTATTCAGGGCTGACCAGCAGCAGCCCGTCCGCGGCCGCCAGCTGGTCGGTCAGGGTCGTGACCGCGGCGGGAATGCCCGACGCGGCCTCCAGGTCGCCGTCATAGAGCGGCACCTGCGCGATGTCGCCGATGGTGATCGTCACACCCTCGGGGGCGGCCTCGGCCGCCGCCCGAAGCAGGCCGGAATTCAGCGATGCCCGACGCAGGCTGCCGGAAAGTCCCAGGATCGTGGTCATCGCGTCTCTCCTTGCGTTCAGGCCAGGGGTTTCAGCCCGGCCTCGATCTGCTGGCGCTTGCCCTCCAGGAAGGGGGGCAGGGACAGGCCCTCGCCCATCGTCTCGAAGGGTTCGTCCACGTCGAAGCCCGGCCCGTCGGTCGCCAGTTCGAACAGATTGCCGCCGGGCTCGCGGAAATACAACGACCGGAAATAGAACCGCTCGACCTCGCCGCTGCTGGGTACGCGGAACCGGGCCACGCGGTCGGTCCAGGCGGTCAGGGCGGCGGTATCGGGCACGCGGAAGGCCACGTGATGCACCCCGCCCGCGCCCTGGCGCGCCTGCGGTAGGCCGGGCTGGACCGCGACATGCAGTTCGGCCGCGGCACCACCCTCGCCCATCTCGAAGACATGGACCTGGCCCTGGCCATCGGGGCTGGCATAGTCGCGCACCAGGCGCATGTTCATGACCTGGGTCAGCACGGCCTGGGTCGGGGCCAGTTCGGGAACCGAGATGGTGATCGGCCCCAGCCCGCGAATCTGGTGTTCGGCGGGCACGTCGCTGCGATCCCAGGGCTGGCCCGCCGGGGTGGGGGCGGCGATCAGGCGCAGGCGCTGACCCTCGGGGTCCTCGACATCCAGGGTCGGGCGGCCGTCCAGCGTGGTGATCTTGCCGGCCAAGCCCGACAGGCGGTCGGCCCAGTAATCCAGGCTGTCCGCGCCCACGCGTAGCCCCGTCCGGGTGATCGCATTCGTGCCGCGACGTTCGGGCGCGGCGGGCCAGTCGAAGAAGGTGATGTCGGTGCCGGGGCTGCCCGCCCCGTCCGCGAAGAACAGATGATAGGCCGAGGTGTCGTCCTGGTTCACGGTCTTCTTGACCCGGCGCAGGCCAAGGGTCTGGGTATAGAACTGGTTGTTGCCCCGCGCATTGGCGGTGATCGCCGTCAGGTGATGGATTCCGGTCAGCTGCATGGCAGGCTCCTTTCCTTGCTTGAAGGGAATATGGCGCAGGCGGGGCGTTCGCGGCACCCACGCGCGCGGCAACGCCGCGTTCGGTTCTTGCGAACGACCGGCGGCGTGCTAGGGTGCGCCATGACCTGGACGATCACGGATATCCGGACCTTTCTGTCGGTGCTGGATGCGGGCAGCATCTCGGGTGCCGCGGCGCGGTCGGACCTGTCGAAATCCGTGGTCAGCAAGCGGATCACCGATTTCGAGGCCGCGTTGGGCGTCGCGCTGTTCACCCGGCATGCCGGGCGCATCGCGCCCACCGACAGCGCGCTGTCCCTGGCCGAACGGTTGCGCCCGGCGCTGGCCGAACTGGTCGCCGCCACCGAAAGCGCCGCCGCGCCCGAGGCCGCGCTGCGCGGGCGGCTGGCCATCGCGGCGCCGATGAGTTTCGGCATCCGCCACCTGGGCCCGGTGATCGCGGGTTTCGCGCGCGCCCATCCGGGGCTGGAGATCGTGCTGGATTACGATGACCGGCATATGGACCTGGGGCGGGCGGGGTTCGATCTGGGGCTGCGCATCGGGCATCTGAAGGACAGCAGCCTGATGGCGCGCCGCCTGTGCGAGGATCCGCGCGCCCTGGTGGCCAGTCCCGATTACCTGGCGCAGCACGGCGCGGTCGGGGCGCCCGGCGATCTGGCGGGGCACGAGGTCATCGGATACCTGAACGCGCGGCTGGCCGAGATCTGGCCCTTTGGCGCCCAGGTCGCGCCGCCCCGGCAAAGCCGGGTGTCGGCCAACAACGGCGAGGCGATGCGCGATCTGGCCATCGGCGGGTTGGGCCTAGCGCTGCTTCCGCTGTTTATCGTTCATGACGCGCTGCGCGACGGGCGGCTGGTGCAGGTGCTGCCGGACCTGGCGCAGGACCCGCTGCCGATCAGCGTGGTCTGGCCGCCGATCCGGCCGCTGCCCCGCAAGACACGCGCCTTTGTCGATCACATCGCGGCGGCCTTTGCCGAGGACCCGCCATGGCAGCGCGGCCTGGTGCGTCCCGCGACGGCCGGGGGGCCAGCCCCCCGGACCCCCCGCCCCCCCAAGCCCCTGGAAGGTGTGCCATGAAGCTGGTAGATCCCGATGCGCCGTTCTTTCGCCCGCTGTGGGTGCGGGTGATCTGCGTGATGCTGCCACTGATCTGGGCGGGGGTGGAGCTGTGGTCGGGCAGTCCTGCCTGGGCCATGCTGTTCGGGGCCGCGGGGATCTATCTGGGGCTGGCCCTGTTCGTGTGGCGGCGGCCGGAGCCCTGAGGCCCCAGCCACCCGTATCTTAGGCGGTCAGCGCCGGCACACCCGTCAGCCAGGCGAAGCCGTTCGCCGGCAGGTGCAGCGTGCCGCCCTCCAGCGTGGCGTTGACCGGGCCGCTGAGGTCGGTATCGCCCGCGACCGCCACCGACAGGGGCGTGCGCGACAGGTTGAACACCGCCGTCAGCGCCTGCCCGTCATGGTCGCGGCGGAAGGCCAGGATCGGTTCGGGCATGTCCAGGAAGGCGGTCTTGCCGAAGCGCAGCGCATCGGACGCCTTGCGGAAGGCGATCGTGCCGCGATAGGCGGCCAGCACGCTGTCGTTGCTGTTCTGCTGATGCGCCACGGCGCGGACCGCCTGGTCGTCCTTGACCGGCAGCCAAGGCGCCGCGTCCGAGAACCCCGCATGCGGTTCGCCCTGATCCCAGACCATCGGCGTGCGGCAGCCGTCGCGGCCCTTGACCTCGGGCCAGAAGCGCAGGGCAGGTGGGTCGGTCAGTTCCTCATAGACCAGGGTCGTCTCGGTCTGGCCCAGCTCCTCTCCCTGATAGAGGCAGATCGTGCCGGGGAAGGACAGCAGCATCGCCGCCGCCTGCCGTGCCAGCGCCTCGGGGGATTGCGCATGGTCGGCCCAACGGGACACGTGCCGGATCACGTCGTGGTTCGAGAAGGACCAGCAGGAATGGCTGTCCGGGGCATGATCGTGCACGCCCTCGATCGTGTGCCGGAAATGGCGCGCGGTGAAGTCGGGGCTGAGCATCTCGAAGCTGTAGCACATGTGCAGGCGGTCATCGCCCTGGGTATAGTCGCCCATGATGTCGATGGCGGTCTGGCCGCCGTCGCCGACCTCTCCGACCATCATGCGAGCGTCGTATTCGTCGGTCAGCGCGCGCATGCGTTCCAAGAAGGCGATGTTCTCGGGCTGGTTCTTGGAATGGACGTGGCGCTGAAAGCCGTAGGTCTCGGGGCCCTTGTGGTCGGGATTGGGCGGGTTGTCGCGCAGCTTGGCGTCGTGGAAGTAGTAGTTGACCGTGTCCAGCCGGAACCCGTCGACGCCGCGATCCAGCCAGAAACGCATCGTGTCCAGCAGGGCGTCCTGGACCGCGGGGTTCCACATGTTCAGGTCGGGCTGCTCGATCAGGAAGTTGTGCAGGTAGTACTGGCGCCGGCGCGGCTCCCATTCCCAGGCCGGGCCGCCGAAGACGGAGGGCCAGTTCGTGGGCGGCGTGCCGTCGGGCTTGGGGTCGGCCCAGACATACCAGTCGGCCTTGGGGTTGGTGCGGTCGCGGCGGCTCTCCTCGAACCAGGGATGCTTGTCGCTGGAATGGCTGATGACCTGGTCGATGATGACCTTCAGGCCCAGCGCGTGCGCGCGGGCGACCATGGCGTCGAAATCGGCCATGCTGCCGAACAGCGGGTCGACGCCGGTATAGTCGGACACGTCATAGCCCATGTCCTTCTGCGGCGAGGTGAAGTAGGGCGACAGCCAGATCGCATCCACACCAAGGCCCGCCACATGGTCCAGCCGGCGCGTGATGCCCGGCAGGTCGCCGATGCCGTCGCCGTCACTGTCCTGAAAACTGCGGGGATAGATCTGATAGATCACCGCGTCGCGCCACCATTCCGCCATCATCGATACCTTTCCAGAAAATCCTGTCGTCGCGGATGACTATAGCGGGATCAAAAAGGAGGTGTTAGCGTTAACCAGACGATTGCCCGAATCTGTGATCGGGCTAAGGTGGGCCGCATGGACAAAAGCAAGAATCCTCCGCATGTTAGCCCCGAAGATCAGGCCCTGCTGGCCCAGGGGCGATGTTCGCAACCGTTTTCAATTCTGGGACCGCGCCCGTTCGGCGACGGTCAGTGGCTGACCGTCTATCACCCTGACCTGGCCGCACTGTCGGCCGTGGGGCCCGATGGAGAGACGGATCTGCCGCGCGTGGCGGGCGATCTGTTCGCCGGCCCGATCCCGGCCGGTCCCTATCGGCTGAAGGCCCGGTCGGGCGGCGGCGTCGAATGGACCTTTGACGACCCCTATCGGTTCGCGCCCGTGCTGGGCGAGATGGACCTGCACCTGCTGGCCGAAGGCACGCACAAGCGGCTGTGGCAGGTGCTGGGCGCGCATGTGACCACCCATCAGGGCGTCGCAGGGACCCGCTTTGCGGTCTGGGCGCCCAATGCGCGGCGGGTGTCGGTCGTGGGCCAGTTCAACGGGTGGGACGGCCGACGTCATCCGATGCGCCGCGTGGGCCAGGGGTTCTGGGAGATCTTCCTGCCCGGCCTGGGCGAGGGCACCCTCTACAAGTACGAGGTTCTGGACGCCCATGGCGGGGTCATGCTGAAGGCCGACCCGGTGGGTTTCGGCAGCCAGCATCCGCCCGAGAAGGCCAGCGTGGTGCGCGACATCACCGGCTATGGCTGGAAGGACGCCGAATGGATGGCGCGGCGCGCGCGGGCGCAGGATCGCCGCGCCCCCATCAGCATCTATGAGGTCCATCCGGGCAGCTGGCGGCGCAAGTACGACGATGGCGGGCGGCCGCTCTCCTATCAGGAGATGGCGCGGGATCTGGTCGCCTATGCCAAGGACATGGGCTTCACCCATCTGGAGCTGATGCCGGTCAGCGAATTTCCGTTTGACGGGTCATGGGGCTATCAGCCGGTGGGCCTTTATGCGCCGACGATCCGGTTCGGCCCGCCGCATGAGTTCCGCGACCTGGTCGATGCGGCGCACCAGGCGGGGCTGGGGGTGCTGCTGGACTGGGTGCCGGGGCATTTCCCGACCGACGCGCATGGCCTAGCCCGCTTCGACGGGACCGAGCTTTACGAACATGCCGACCCGCGCGAGGGGTTTCATCAGGACTGGAACACCCTGATCTATAACTATGGCCGGATCGAGGTGCAGAATTTCCTGACCGCGAACGCCGTCTATTGGCTGGACGAATACCATATCGACGGGCTGCGCGTGGATGCGGTGGCGTCGATGCTGTACCGCGACTATTCCCGCAAGGCTGGCGAATGGGTGCCCAACAAGGATGGCGGGCGCGAGAACTACGAGGCGATCGCGTTCCTGCAGCAGATGAACATCGAGGCCTATGGCGAACAGCCAGGCATCATGACCGTGGCCGAGGAGAGCACCTCGTTTCCCAAGGTCTCGGCCCCTGTCCATGCTGGGGGCCTGGGGTTCGGGTTCAAGTGGAACATGGGGTGGATGAACGACACCCTCCGCTACATGAGCCGCGATCCGGTGCATCGCCGCTATCACCACGACCTGATGAGTTTCGGGCTGATGTATGCGTTCACCGAGAACTTCATCCTGCCGATCAGCCATGACGAGGTCGTTCACGGCAAGGGCAGCCTGCTGCACAAGATGCCCGGCGACGAATGGCAGCAGTTCGCGAACCTGCGCGCCTATTACGGCTTCATGTGGGGGCATCCGGGGAAAAAGCTGCTGTTCATGGGCTGCGAGTTCGGCCAGCCCGAGGAGTGGAACCATAACGGAGAGCTGAACTGGCACGCCGCCGGCCAGCCGATGCACCAGGGCGTGCAGGCGCTGGTGCGCGACCTGAACGGCCTTTACCGCGACACCCCCGCCCTGCACGTCAAGGATGCCGAGCCCGAGGGGTTCCAGTGGATCGCGACCGATCCCGCGCAGTCGACCTATTCCTGGATCCGGCGTGGCGATGCGGGCGATCCGCCGGTGGTGGTGGTCTGCAACTTCACCCCCGTGCCGCGCCCCGGTTTCCGCATCGGCGTGCCGCAGGCGGGGCGCTGGCGCGAGGCGGTGAACACCGATGCCACCGCCTATGGCGGCAGCGGCATGGGCAATCTGGGCGGCGTCGTGGCGGACGGGGAACCGCAGGACGGTCAGCCGGCTTCGATGGCTGTGACCCTGCCGCCCCTGTCCGTGGTGATCTTCGTGGCGGCAGGCTGAAATCATGAGGGAGGAGAGGACCATGGTGGAAACGCAACGGCTGACGCGCCGGGCGATGGCATTCGTGCTGGCGGGGGGCCGGGGCAGTCGCCTGAAGGAGCTGACCGACCGGCGCGTCAAGCCCGCCGTCTATTTCGGCGGCAAGACCCGCATCATCGACTTTGCCCTGTCGAACGCGATGAATTCCGGCATCCGCAAGATCGCCATCGCCACGCAGTACAAGGCCCACAGCCTGATCCGGCATTGCCAGCGCGGCTGGAACTTCTTCCGGGCCGAACGCAACGAGTTCCTGGACATCCTGCCCGCCAGCCAGCGCACGTCCGAGGACCATTGGTACCGCGGCACGGCCGATGCGGTCACCCAGAACATCGACATCGTGGACGATTACGACGTCGACTACATCGTCATCCTTGCGGGCGACCACATCTACAAGATGGACTACGAGATCATGCTGCGCGAGCATGTCGAAAGCGGCGCGGACGTCACCGTGGGCTGCCTGACCGTGCCCCGGATGGAGGCCACGGCCTTTGGCGTGATGGACGTGGACGCCACGGGCCGGATCGTGTCCTTCCTGGAGAAGCCCGCCGATCCGCCCGCCATGCCGGGCGAGCCGGACAAGGCGCTGGCGTCGATGGGCATCTATGTCTTCAACTGGGCCTTCCTGCGCGACCTGCTGCTGCGCGATGCGCAGGACCCCAATTCCAGCCATGATTTCGGCACCGACCTGATCCCCGACATCGTCAAGAACGGCAAGGCGATGGCGCATCGGTTCGACACGTCCTGCGTGCGCGAGGCGCATGCGCCGGCCTATTGGAAGGACGTGGGCACGGTCGACGCCTTCTGGCAGGCCAACATCGCGCTGACCGACTTTACCCCGGACCTGAACCTGTGGGACCGCGACTGGCCGATCTGGACCTATTCCGAAAGCGTGCCGCCCGCCAAGTTCATCCATGACGAAACGGACCGCCGCGGCCTTGCCGTGTCATCGATGGTGTCCGGGGGATGCATCATCTCGGGGACCGAGGTGCGCAATTCGCTGCTGTTCACCGAGGTGCACACGAACAGCTATGCGGTCCTGGATCACGCGGTGGTGCTGCCCTACGTGACGGTGAACCGCCATGCCCGGCTGCGCAACGTCGTCATCGACAGCCGCGTGGTCATCCCCGAGGGCCTGATCGTCGGAGAGGACCCCGAGGCCGATGCCCGCTGGTTCCGCGTCAGCGAGGGCGGCGTGACCCTGATCACCCAGGACATGCTGGACCGAAGGGCGGCATCCCTGTGATGCGGGTGCTGTCGGTCGCCTCCGAGATCGCCCCTCTGGTCAAGACCGGGGGGCTTGCCGACGTCACGGGCGCGCTGCCCGCCGCCCTGGCGGGCGTGGGCGTCCACATGCGCAGCCTGGTCCCCGGCTATCCCGCGGTGATGGCCGCACTGCAGGAAGCCGAGGCCGTTCATGCCTTCGACGACCTGTTCGGCGGGCCCGCGGTCCTGCTGCAGGGGCGGGGCGCGGGGCTGGACCTGCTGGTGATCGACGCACCCCATCTGTATGGCCGCCCCGGCAACCCCTATCTGGGCCCCGACGGGCGCGACTGGCCGGACAACCCGGAACGCTTTGCCGCGCTGTCCTGGGTGGGCGCGCATGTCGCGGCCCATGGCGCGACCGGATGGCGCCCCCAGGTGCTGCACGGTCACGACTGGCAGGCGGGCTTCATGACCGAATACCTGCCGCGCATGGGCGGGGTCGATGTGCGGACGGTGCTGACCATCCACAACATCGCCTTCACCGGGTCGACCGATCCGGGGCGGCTGCATTCGCTGCGCCTGGACCCCGCGCGGTTCTACAGCGAGGGATACGAGTTCTGGGGCGGCATCTCGGCGCTGAAGGCCGGGCTGATGGGCGCGGACGCGCTGACCACCGTGTCGCCCAGCTATGCTGACGAATTGATGACGCCCGAATTCGGCATGGGCCTGGACGGGGTCATGCGCCACCGGCAGGCCGCCCTGACCGGCATCCTGAACGGCATCGACGAACAGGCCTGGGACCCGGCGACCGACCCGGCCATCGTTCCTTTCGCCGACCCGGCGGGCAAGGCCGCCGCCAAGGCCGCGTTGCAGGCGGAGCTGGGCCTGCCGCAGGCGGAGGGGCCGCTTTGCGTGATCGTGTCGCGGATGACCCATCAGAAAGGACTGGACCTGGTGCTGGAGACGCTGCCCGCGCTGATGGCGGCGGGCGGTCAGCTGGCGGTCCTGGGGTCGGGCGATCCGGGCCTGGAACAGGCGTTCCGGCAGGCGGCGGCGAACCCCAACGTGGCCGTGCGCATCGGCTATGACGAGGCGTTCTCTCATCGGCTGATCGCCGGGGGGGACGCGATCCTGGTGCCGTCGCGGTTCGAACCCTGCGGGCTGACGCAGATGTACGGACTGCGCTATGGCACCATCCCGGTCGTCGCGCTGACCGGCGGGCTGGCCGACACGGTCATCAACGCCTCGCCCGCGGGGCTGGCGCGCGGCGTGGCCACGGGCATCCAGTTCGCGCCCGTCACGGCGGTGGCGCTGCGCGGGGCGCTGATGCGGCTGGCGACCCTTTACGCGGACCGGGACACCTGGTTCCGGATGCAGGCCAACGCCATGGCCCATCCCGTCGGGTGGGGGCAGTCGGCCCGTGCCTATGCCGATCTCTATGCAAGGCTGACCCATCCGTCATGACCCAGACCATCGCGATGACCGCAGGGCGCCCCACGCCCCTGGGTGCGACCTTCGACGGCGCGGGGGTGAACTTTGCGGTGTTCTCTCAGCATGCCGAACGCGCCGTGCTGTGCCTGTTCGACGAACGCAACCGAGAGACGCGGGTCGATCTGCCCGAACGCGAGGGCCATGTCTGGCACGGCCATGTCGAGGGGCTGCGCCCCGGCCAGAAATACGGCTTTCGGATGCACGGCCCCTATCGCCCCCACGAAGGGCATCGCTTCAACGCGCGCAAGCTGTTGATCGATCCCTATGCCAAGCGGCTGACAGGACGGCCCGCCGCGCATGACGCGTTGATGGGATACCGGGTCGGGCATCACGATGCCGACCTGTCCTTCGACCGCCGCGACAGCGCGCAGCACATGCCGAAGTCGGTGGTCGTGGACCCCAGCTTCGCTTGGGGCGACGACCGTGCCCTGCACCGGCCCCTGTCGGAGACGGTAATCTATGAGGCGCATGTCAAAGGACTGACCGCGGGGCGCACCGATATCGGGCATCGCGGCAGCTATCTGGCGATGGCGTCCGAGCCCGTCCTGGATCACCTGACGCGGCTTGGCGTCACCGCGATCGAGCTGCTGCCCGTCCATGCCTTTGCCGACGACCGCTTTCTGACCGACAGGAAGCTGACGAATTTCTGGGGCTACATGTCCTATGGGTTCTTCGCGCCGGAACCGCGGTACATGCAGACGGGCGACATCGCCGAATTCCAGCAGATGGTCGCACGGTTCCACAAGGCCGGGATCGAGGTGATCCTGGACGTCGTCTACAACCACACTGCCGAAGGGAACGAACTGGGCCCGACCCTGTCGTTCCGCGGGCTGGACAACGCGTCCTATTACCGTCTGGCCGAGGATCGGCGGTTCTATGTCAACGATGCGGGCACCGGCAACGTGCTGAACCTGGACAGCCCCTTCACGCTGCGGCTGGTCATGGATTCGCTGCGATACTGGGTCGAGGTGATGCATGTGGACGGGTTCCGCTTTGACCTGGCATCCGTGCTGGGGCGCACGCGCGGCGTGTTCGACCGCGACGCGCCGCTGTTCCGCGCCATCCGCCAGGACCCGGTCCTGAACCGCGTCAAGCTGATCGCGGAACCTTGGGACATCGGGCCGGGCGGATACCAGCTGGGCGCCTATCCGGCGCCCTTCGCGGAATGGAACGACCGCTATCGCGACCAGATCCGCGGGTTCTGGCGGGGCGATCCGGGCCTGATCGGCAAGCTGGCCAAGCGGGTCGCGGGATCGGCCGCGCGGTTCGACCATGACGGCCGTCCCGCGACCAGTTCGGTGAATTTCGTGGCCGCCCATGACGGCTTCACGCTGATGGACACGGTCAGCTTCAACGACAAGCACAACGAGGCCAACGGCGAGGAGAACCGCGACGGCCACAACCACAACCTGTCCGACAACATGGGCGCCGAAGGCCCGACCGACGATCCCGCGATCACCGCCGCGCGCGACCGCCGCCGCCGCAACCTGATCGCCACGCTGATGCTGTCCCAAGGCACGCCCATGCTGCTGGCCGGCGACGAGCTGGGAAACAGCCAGGGCGGCAACAACAACGCCTATGCCCAGGACAACCCGACGGGCTGGGTCGACTGGGACGGCGCGGACCCGGCCTTCCTTTACTTCGTGCGCCGCGTCATCGCGTTCCGGCGCGCGCATCCGATCCTGCGGCAAAAGCGTTTCCTGCACAGCCAGCCGCGCGAACAGGACGGGCTGCCCGACCTGTTCTGGCGCCGGGCCGATGGCGCGCCGATGACGCCCGACGACTGGAACGACCCCGACCGCCGCCTGCTGGCGGCCGAGATGCGCATGGCATCCGGCACGCCCGCCTATGCGGCCCTGCCGGGAGCGGTCTTCCTGGTCTTCAACAACGGCCCCGAGGCGCAGGTCCGCCTGCCCGACGCGCCCGACGGCCGCTGGCGCCGCCGCCTGGACAGCGCGCGGGACGACGACCCGGACCTGCCTGCCCAGGACCTTGAACCCATCGCCGCCGACAGCGTCGCGGCCTTCGTGCTGACCACCCCGAGCGTATCATGACCCAAGCCCCCTCGATCTTCGACATGCGCCTCGCGCGCAGCGCGCCCGACCTGTGGCCCATGCTGGAACGCCTGTACGGCGACCGCCCCGATTACGACGCCTTCTGCGCCGAGCTGGAGGCCGCGCTGCGCGAGGGCTGGGCCGCGCGTCCCGCCGACCTGAAGCGCCTGGACCTGATGCGCGACCTGGAGCCCGACTGGTTCCAGCGGTCTGGCATGGCGGGCTATGTCTTCTACATCGACCGCTTTGCGGGGACGCTGTCCGGGGTGCATGGCCGGCTGGATTACCTGCGCGATCTGGGCATCAGCTATGTCCACCTGATGCCCTGCCTGATGCCGCGGCCGGGCGACAGCGACGGCGGCTATTCGGTGATGGACTATCGCCAGATCAACCCGGCCTTCGGGCGCATGGCCGACCTGACGCGGCTGGCGGGCAGTCTCCGCGAACGGGGCATGTCGCTGTGTGTCGATCTGGTGCTGAACCACACCGCGCAGGAACACGAATGGGCGCGGCGCGCGGCGGCGGGCGATCCGGAATACCAGGACATGTACCTGATGTTCGACGACGACACGCTGCCCCGCGCCTATGAAGCGTCGCTGATCGAGATCTTTCCCGAAACCGCGCCAGGCAGCTTCACCCATCACCCGGAATTCGGCAAATGGGTCTGGACCACGTTCAACGCCCATCAATGGGACCTGAACTGGGCCAATCCGCGGGTGTTCCTGGAGATCGTGCGGATCATGCTGAACCTGGCCAACAAGGGCATCGATGTGCTGCGCCTGGACGCGGTGGCCTTCATGTGGAAGCGCATGGGCACCACCTGCCAGTCCCAGCCTGAAGTCCATCTGATCCTGCGCGCTTTGCGCGCCTGCACCCGGATCGCGGCCAGCGCGGTGATCCACCTGGAGGAGGCCATCGTCGGCCCGGCCGAGATGCTGACCTATTTCGGGCGCGGCGAGCATGACGGGCGCGAGGGGAACCTCTGCTATCACAACAGCCTGATGGTCCAGTACTGGTCAGCCTTGGCCACGCGCGACACGCGGCTGATGACACATGTGCTGCGCACGCATTTCCCGCGCGTGCTGACGAACGCGACCTATGCAACGTACATCCGCTGTCACGACGACATCGGATGGGCGATCACGGATGAGGATGCCGGGGCCCTGGGCCTGTCGGGGGCGGCGCATCGCGCCTTCCTGTCAGATTTCTATGACGGCAGCTATCCGGGCAGCTTCGCCCGCGGCGTGCTGTTCCAGGAGAACCCCGAGACGGGCGACAAGCGCATCGCCGGCAGCTTTGCCGCACTGGCGGGGCTGGAGGCCGGTCTGGCCGCGGGTGATCCGCTGGCGGTCGACCGGGCCGTGGACCGCATCCTGCTGGGCCATGCGCTGATCGCGTCCTTCGGCGGCATCCCCCTGATCTACATGGGGGACGAACTGGCGATGGTGAACGATCACGGCTATCTGGACGTGCCCGAGCATGCCCATGACAGCCGCTGGATCAACCGCCCCGCCATGGACTGGGACCGCGCCGCCCGCGCAAGCGCCGACCCCGCCACGCCCGAGGGCCGCGTCCTGCACGGCACCCGCGCCATCCTCGCCGCGCGCCGGTCCTGCGACCGCCTGCATGGCGGGCATCCGACCGAAATTCTGGACTGCGGCAACGCCGCGCTGCTGGCATTCGCACGCCGCGCGCCCCAGGGCGGCATTCTGTGTCTTTTCAACTTCACGGAAAGCTGGCAACAGGTCAGCGGCGACTGGTTGCGCTTTCAAGGCGTGACGGACATGCGCGACATTCTGTCGGACGCGACGGTGACGCTGCATGACGACATGCTGGCATTGCCACCCTATGGCCGCGTCTGGTTGTCCTGATTTTTCCCTGCGCAAGAGGCGGAATGTGACCCAATCCCTGTCGGCACAGGATCTGCGCGATCAGATCCTGCATCACCTGACCCACACCCAGGGCCGCGGCCCGGAATTCGCAACCGTTTTCGATTGGCGCCTTGCCGTCAGCTATACGGTGCGCGACCTGATGGTCGGCCCCTGGGTCGGCGCCATCCGTGCCGCCCGCGATCAGGGCGCCAAGCGGGTCTATTACCTGTCGATGGAGTTCCTGATCGGCCGCATCCTGGGCGATGCGATCATCAACCTGAACCTGGAGCCCGCCATGGGCGAGGCGCTGACCCTGCTGGGTCTGGACGAGCAGGTGATCCTGGACGACGAGCCCGACGCGGCCCTGGGCAACGGCGGGTTGGGGCGTCTGGCGGCGTGTTTCATGGAATCGCTGTCGTCGCTGTCCTGCCCGGCCTTCGGCTATGGCATCCGCTATGAGCACGGCCTGTTCCGCCAGCGATTCGAGGGCGGCCAGCAGGTCGAGACCCCCGAGGATTGGCTGAACCAGCCGCATCCGTGGGAATTCGTGCGCATCAACTACAGCTACGAGATCGGGTTCAAGGGTCATGTCGACACGGTCGACGGCCATGCCGTCTGGCATCCGGGCGAAAGCGTCGTGGCGCGTGCCTATGACACGCCGGTCATCGGCTGGGGCGGGGACTGGGCCAACACGCTGCGGCTGTGGGGGGCGCATCCGACGACGCTGCTGGACCTCAAGCGCTTCAACGCGGGCGATCACACGGCCGCGGCCGAACCCGAGGCGCTGGCCCGCACGCTGTCGCGCGTTCTTTATCCCGACGACACCACGGAATCGGGCAAGGAATTGCGCCTGAAGCAGGAATATTTCCTGACCTCGGCCGCGTTGCAGGACATCCTGGCGCGGTTCCTGGCCGAACATGGCGACCTTGAGATCCTGCCAGACAAGGTCGCGATCCAGCTGAACGACACCCACCCCGCCATCGCGGGGCCCGAGCTGATCCGCCTGCTGATGGACGTGCATGGCCTGGCCTTCGACCGCGCGCAGGACCTGGCGCGGCGGACGCTGAACTATACCAACCACACCCTGCTGCCCGAGGCGCTGGAGCGGTGGTCCACCTGGCTGATGGGCCGCGTGCTGCCTCGGCACATGCAGATCATCCAGATGATCGACGAGGATCACCGCAAGACCACCAACCGCCCCGCCCATATCGGCATCGTGCATGGCGACCAGGTCCACATGGGAGAGCTGGCCTTCATCATGGCGGGCCGCGTGAACGGCGTGTCCGCGCTGCACACCGATCTGGTCAAGGACACGGTCTTTGCCGACCTGCACAAGCTGCATCCCGACCGGATCGTGAACCAGACCAACGGCGTGACGCCGCGCCGTTGGCTGCGCATGTCGAACCCGGCGCTGACGCGGCTTCTGGACGACACCATCGGCACCGGCTGGACCAAGGACCTGGACCAGCTGGCGGGACTTGAGACCCATGCCGGCGACGCGACCTTCCTGGAGCATCTGCGGGGCGCCAAGCGCGCCAACAAGGTCGCCCTGTCCGACGGGTTGCTGGCAGGGCTGGGCGTCAAGGCCGACCCGGACGCGATCTTCGACGTCCAGATCAAGCGCATCCATGAATACAAGCGCCAGCTGCTGAACGTGCTGGAGGCGATCGCCCTGTGGAAGCGCATCCATGACAGCCCGAACGGCGACTGGACGCCCCGCGTGAAGATCTTCGGCGGAAAGGCGGCGCCGGGATACTGGCTGGCGAAGTCGGTGATCCACCTGATCAACGACGTGGCCGCCAAGATCAACAACGACCCGGTCACGGCAAAATACCTGCAGATCGCCTATCCGCCGAACTACAATGTCTCGATGGCCGAGGACCTGATCCCCGCCGCCGATCTGTCCGAACAGATCAGCACAGCGGGCAAGGAGGCGTCCGGCACCGGCAACATGAAGTTCACCATGAACGGCGCGCTGACCATCGGCACGCTGGACGGCGCCAACGTCGAGATCCGCGAGCATGTGGGCCCCGAGAACTTCTTCCTGTTCGGCCTGACCGCCGAGGAGGCCGCGGCGGAAAAGGCCCGCCCCGGCCATGCCCGCGCCGCGATCGAAGCGTCCGAGGACATGAAGATCGCCCTGCAGCTGATCGCCGAAGGTCAGTTCGGCCGGGCCGACAGCTATTACACGCTGCTGGACCGGACTTGGAACGACGACCCGTTCCTGGTGGCGTCCGATTTCGACAGCTATTTCGCGACGCAGCGGGCGGTGGACCGGGCCTATGCCGACCATGCGGCCTGGGACCGGATGGCGGCCCTGAACATCGCGCGGTCTGGGTTCTTCTCGTCCGACCGAACGATCCGGGGATACATGCGCGACATCTGGCACGCGGTGCCGGTCGTGCCCGCATGATGCGAAAGGCCCCCGTCACCGGGGGCCTTTTTTCCTGTCAGGCGCGGAAGCGCTGTGCCGATGGCAGGTACTGCATCAGCAGCCAATATGTGACCCCCGCCGGGATCAGGCTGGCATACCAGCTGATGCCCGAAAAGATCAGCGCGACGATCACGCCCACCACGGTCGCGATGACCGCCGCCGGGTTCCAGCCGCGATAGGGGCCGTCGGCATCGTAATGGTGGTCAAGGTTCAGGGTCTGGCGGCGGATCACGTAATAGTCGACCACCAGGATCGCGAAGATCGGCCCCAGGAAGGCGCTGTAGGTCTGGATGAACAGGCCCAGCCCCGCCGCGGATTCGTCGCGCACCAGCAGCCAGGGGAAGGTCGCGAAGGCCAGAAGGCCCACGATGACGGCGGCCGATTTGAACGACAGCTTGAACACGTCCATCATCGCATAGGCGGGCGGCACCACGTTGTTCAGGATGTTGGTCGTCACCTGCGCGAAGGCGATGAACAGCAGCGTCACCACCAGCAGGATCGGGTTGTCCACCGCGCTGGAGAAGACCTTGATCGGGTCGACCTCTCCGGTGGCCGAGGACACCATCAGGCCGATCATTCCCATGAACAGCGTCGCGGGCAGGATCGAGTTGGCATAGATCACCACCTGCCGCACTGATCCCACGCGGTGCTGCAATTCGCGCGAATAGTCCGACACGTTCAGCATCATCGTGGAATAGACGCCCAGGAACAGCATCGTGGCCCCCCAGAACGGCGCGCCCCAGGTGCCTTCGGCCTGGATCAGGTTGGTGCTGATCTGGTCGCCATACTGCCCGATCACGCTGAAGAACATGTAGATCAGCGCGCCGATGATGAACACGGCGCCGATGTTCTCCAGCCACTTGATGCCGTGGAAACCCAGCACAGACAGGGCGATCTGCAGGAACTGGAAGCCTATGAAGAACACCCAGATGTTGGAGTAGCCGAACATCGTCTCGGAGACCAGGTTCAGGGCGCCGGCGCCGATCCAGCTTTGAAAGCCGTACCAGACGATCGCCGGGACCGATCGCACCAGCGCGGGCAGCCGCGTCCCGGCAAAGCCGAAGGACGACCGGGCCTGCACCATGAAGGGGATACCGTACTTGTGGCCCGCGCGCCCGTTGATCATCAGCGCAAGGCCGATGACCGTGCAGCCGATGGCGATGGCCACGACGGTCTGGATCAGGTTCAGCGTGCCCACCAGCCCCGATCCGACGGTGAAGGTGCCGATGCTGACGCAGCCGCCCAGCCAGGCGAACAGGTAGGACCAGGGGTCCATGATGCGGGTGGTCTGCGGGGCAAGGCTCTCCTCGCCCGGTCTCTTGTCGTCCAGGGCATGTGGGGCGTGATCGGCGATCGTTCCGGTATGGGTCATGGGGATACTCCCTGTATGGAGATGGCGGATTTCTTATTTTTGGATCGGGTGCGCATAGGCCCCGATCTTGGAGGTCAGCAGCCCGGCGGCGACCAGCGCCTCGGCGAACTTGGTGGCGACGGTCACGCCGTCGATGACGGGAATCCCCGTCTCGTGGCTCAGCCATTCGGTCAGGTCGGACATGCCGGCGCATCCCAGAACGACGGCTTCGCAGCGGTCCTCCTCGATGGCGCGCAGGATTTCGGCACGAACCAGCTGCCGTGCATTCGATCCGGGCTCTTCCAGGGCCAGCACCGGAATTTCCGCCGACCGGACGCGACGGCACTGGTGGTCAAGGCCGTACTTGCGCACCAATTCCTCGATCACCGGGACGGAGCGGGGCAGGGTGGTGACGATGGAGAACGACGTGGCGATCATGCTGGCGGCCTTGATGCCCGCCTCGCAGATGCCCAGCACGGGGCCGGTCGCGACCTCGCGGCAGGCACCGATGGCGGGATCGTCGAAACAGGCGACCACGATGGCGTCGGCACCCTCGGCCTGGGCCTGCTGCACCTCGCGCAGCAGGTGGGCGGCGGACATCACCTCGTCGAAATGGCCCTCGATGCTGGCGGGGGCGCCATGGGCGGTGCGGCCCTCGACATCGGTGCCGGGGGCGGCCACCGCGCGGGCCGATGCCAGGATCTTGTCGGTCATCGATGCGGTGGAGTTGGGGTTGATCACGACCAGCTTCATTGGCGTCTCCGTGTTCCTGAGTCGCCCTATTGTTATCACGAATTGTTAACAATCTATAATCATATTTTTCTGCCGTCTTTCCAGGCGGAACAATGTTGCGAAGGCCCAAGGAAGGTGCAAATTGGAGACCATGGACAAGCCCTTGGAAACACTGATCGTGGACAGCATCCTGGACGCCATCGCCGATCAGCGGCTGCGCGCGGGGACCAAGCTGGGCGAACAGGCGCTGTCGGATATCTTTGCCTGCAACCGCGCCCATGTGCGGCGTGCGCTGTCGATGCTGACCGGCTGGCAGGTCGTGGATCACCTGCCCAATCGCGGCGCCTATGTCGCGACGCCCACCCCACAGGATGCGCGCGACGTCTTCCAGGCGCGCCGTGCGATCGAGACGACGATCTGCCGCAATGCCGTCCGGCTGGCCGACGCGCAGGACCTGGCCGACCTGCAGGCGCATCTGGCAGCCGAGGATGCGGCCCGCGGGCAGGACAACCGCCCCGCCGCCATCCGCCTGTCGCGCGGGTTTCACATCCTGCTGGCGCGGATCGGGCGCAACCCGGTGCTGACCCGCTATCTGGACGAACTGACGATGCGGTCGTCGCTGATCATCGGCCTGTACGCCCAGGGCCACGCCACGCTGTGCGCCGAGGATGAGCATGCGAACATCGTCGCGGCCATTGCCGCGCGGGACGAGGGGCGGGCCCTGTCCCTGCTGGACACGCACCTGCGCCATATCGAGGCGGGGATCCGGTTCGACGACGCGTTGCCTGTGACGGGCGCGCTGTCGGCGGCGCTGCGGGGGCGCTAGCGGTCCAGGCCGGTGCGGCGGGCGGCGATCCGTTCCAGCGCCTGAAAGCCTTCGTGGATCAGCACCGCGATGATGCCGACGACCAGCCCGCCCTGCAGGACGAAGGCCGTGTTCGACGACAGCAGCCCCGCGATGATCACCTCGCCCAGGGTGCGGGCCGCGACGGTCGAGCCGATCGTGGCCGTGCCAAGCGAGATCACCGCCGTCAGCCGCATCCCCCCCAGGATCACCGGCAGGGCCAACGGCAGGTCGACCTGCCACAGCCGCTGGCGATGGGTCAGGCCCATGCCGCGCGCGGCCTCGGCCACATTGGCGGGCTGGGTGGTCAGGCCTGCCAGGGTGTTCTCGAACACCGGCAGCAGGCCATAGAGGAACAGCGCCACCAGGGTTGGCCCGGCGCCGAACCCCATGATCGGCACGGCCAGTGCCAGCACCGCCACGGGCGGAAAGGTCTGGCCTACGCTGGTGATCGTGCGCGCCAGTGGCAGGAACTCGCGCCCCGCGGGCCGCGTCACCAGCACCGCCAGCACCAGCGCCACCACGGTCGAGGCGATGACCGCCAGCCCGACCAGCGCCAGATGCGACAGGGTCAGCGACCAGAGCGGGGTCTGGGTATAGATCGCGGGCGCATTGTTGCGGGTGAAGGGTTGAAAGACCGGCGCGAACCAGCCCGGCGCGATCAGGAAGGCCAGCAGCAGAACCGCGGCCATGGCCAGCAGGATGCGTCCGATCATTCCGCCGCCCGCGCCTGCGGGGCGGCCTGGGCGCGCAGGGCAGCCAGGGTGATGACGCCGCCGCCCTCGACCGGCAGGGCGTCGCGCCCGCTCCACAGGCATTCGGCCAGCGCGTCGCGCAGGGTCGCCTCGCGCGGCAGGGCGGGGCCGTCGGCCTGGCCCTCGCGCGCCAGGGCATGGGCCGGGGTCAGCGACAGCAGGTGGAAGGGTCGCTGATCCAGCCCGATCAGATCGCGCACGAAGGGCGTGGCGGGGGCGGTCAGAATCTCGGACGGGGGGGCGTATTGGACCAGGCGGCCCTTGTCCATGACGGCGATGCGGTCGCCCAGGGTCACCGCCTCCTCCATGTCATGGGTGACCAGGATCAGCGTGGTGCCAAGCCGGCGCTGGATGTCGCGCAGGTCGGCCTGCGCCTTGGCGCGGATCACCGGGTCCAACGCGCCAAAGGGCTCGTCCATCAGCAGCAGGTCGGGCTTCGCCGCCAGCGCACGGGCCACGCCCACGCGCTGCTGCTGGCCGCCGGACAGCTCATGGGGCATGCGGTCGCGGAACTGGTCGGGCGCCATCTGGAACAGCGTCAGCAGTTCGTCCACCCGGTCGCGTATCGCGGCCTGGTCCCAGCCCAGCAGGCGCGGGACGGTGGCGATGTTCTGGCCCACGGTGCGATGCGGGAATAGCCCGTGGCCCTGGATCGCATAGCCGATGCGGCGGCGCAGCAGATGGGGCGCGACCTCGCGCGTGTCCTGCCCGTCGATCAGCACGCGACCGCTGCTGGGTTCGACAAGGCGATTGATCATGCGCAACAGCGTCGTCTTGCCCGACCCCGATGTGCCGACGAGCGCCGCGATCTGGCCCGGTTCGACCGTCAGGCTGACATCGTCGACCGCGGCGCGGCCGTCATAGATGCGGGTCAGGTTCTGGATGTCGATCATGCGGACCTCCGGCTGGAACGCACCAGCAGATCAAGAGCGATGCCGGCGGTCAGCGCCAGCGCGATGGTGGGCAGGGCGCCCAGCAGGACCAGATCCATCGCGGTCTGGTTCAGGCCCTGAAAGACGAAGGTACCGAAGCCGCCGCCGCCGATCAGCCCCGCAATGACCGCCAGCCCGATATTCTGGACCAGCACGATCCGCACCGCCGCCAGCAGCACCGGCAGCGCCAGCGGGATCAGCACCTGCGCCAGCAGCTGCGTCCGCGTCAGGCCCAGGCCGATCGCGGCCTCGCGCGTGGCAGGGTTCACGCCGGTCAGCCCGGTCAGCGTGTTCGACACGACCGGCAGCAGCGAATAGAGAAACAGCGCGACCAGCGCCGGGAACAGGCCGATGCCCGCCACCCCCGCCTGCGCGGCGCCGGGCACATTGGCCGCGATCCATCCAAAGACGGGGATCATCACCCCGAACAGCGCCAGCGACGGGATCGTCTGCAGGATATTCAGCACTGACAGAACCGGCCCCCTCAGCTGCCGCGCCTGATAGAGCGCCACCCCAAGCGGCAGCCCGATCAGCAGCGCCAGCGCCAGTGACCCAAAGGCCAGCGTCAGATGCGCCCGCGCCTCGCGCAGGAAGATGTCCTGACGCGCGGCGTATTCGCGCATGACGGACACCCCGTCCAGCGCGCCCGATCCCAGGATCGCGCCGATGGCGACGACCGCCCCTACCAGGATCAGCCAGCGCAGCCACAGCGCCGGGTTCATCCGCGCCAGCGCATCGGCCAGCATCAGGGCGAACGCCAGTGCCATCAGCCAGAACCCGACCGATGGCGCGACGCGGGCCAAGGTGTTGTCGGGCGGGGTCAGATGCGTCGCCGCCGCGCCCAAGGCCAGCAGCACCGCCAGCAACGCCGCCGCACCAGCCCCAAGGCGCAGCGCGGGCGGCCAGCGCAGGCAGCCCGCAACCAGCACCGCGGCCAAGGCCACGGTCAGGATCAGTCCCTGGGGCAGGGCGGCGGTCAGGGACAACCCCTCGCCCAGCACGATGCGGTTCGGCTTGAACTGCACCAGCGGCAGGGCCAGCCCGGCCAGACCGATCACCGCAAACAGCAGGCCGGGCCGGTCCAGCCGCGCGCGCATCAGTCCAGAAAGCCCGCTTGGGTCAGGTGGTCGCGCGCGACGGTGGCGGCGGGTTCACCGCCGATCTGGATGCGGCCGTTCAGCTCCTGCAGGGTCTCAAGGTCCAACGACGAGAAGATCGGCGCCAGGATGTCGGGGATCTCCGGATGCGCCTCAAGAACCTCGGCGCGGATAATAGGAGCGGGCTGATAGACGGGCTGCACGCCCTTGTCGTCCTCCATCACGACCAAACCGGCGGGCGCAATGCCGCCATCGGTGCCATAGACCATCGCCGCGTTCACGCTCGAGGTCTGCTGCGCCGCCGCCGCGATGGTCGCGGCCGTGTCACCGCCCGACAGCTGCACCAGCTGGTCGGGGCTCATGGTGAAGCCATAGGTTTCCTGGAACGCCGGAAGCGCCGCGGCCGAAGTCACGAATTCGGTCGATGCCGCCAGCTTGACGTCGCCGCCCCCCGCGATCCATTCGCCCATCTGGGTCATGGTCTGTAGGTCGTTTTCGGTCGCGACGTCCTGGCGCAGCGCGATGGCCCAGGTGTTGTTCGCGGGCGAGGGTTGCAGCCAGACGATATCGTTCTGTTCCAGATCCAGCTCGGCCACGCGCTTGTAGCCGGCTTCGACATCCTTCCAGACATCGCTGTCGGCCTCGTTGAAGAAGAACGCGCCGTTGGCGGTGTATTCCGGATAGATGTCGATCTGCCCCGAGGTGATCGCGTCGCGCATGATCGGGGTGCCGCCCAGCTGCAGGCGATCCTGCACCGGCAGGCCCGCATCCTGCAGCGCCAGCAGGATCATGTTGCCCAGAAGGCCACCCTCGGTATCGATCTTGGAGGACACGGTGATGTCCTGGGCACCGGCGGCGCCGCCGAGGCCGATCAGCAGCGCGGCAAGGGGGGTAAGGGCTTTCATGCGGATCTCCTGTCGCGCGGACGGCATTGTTGGGCTCGACAATGCAAATGCCCGCGCGGCGATTTGGTTCCGGCATGGATGGGTAGGATCCTGTCGTCCCGCCCATGGCGATCCGACCGACCGGGGCTGACCCGTGCCGCACCGGATGCCGGTCGTCCGTCGGTCACGGACGCGCCGGCCCGGCCTCAGCCGCCGATGCTGCGCCCCGCGCTGGACCCGCCGAACCCGCCGCGCGACGCGGCCGTGGCCCGCGTCATCGGCGCCTGTCCCGCGGTCGGCGCGGGCCGCGTGAAGTTCTGCGACGACATCGACGCACGCCCGGCATTGCTGCCGAAATTGGTGGTGCCGGCGGCGTTGGTGAAGCCGCCCTGCGCATTGCGGTACATCGGCTGCGAGGCCGCCATCCCGCCGCCCGCGCGACCCAGCATGCTGCCGATCAGATAGCCCGCCAGCAGCGGCATGAAGATGCTGCCCGACCCGCCCTGCGACACCTGCTGATCCTCGGACCCGCAATTGCCGGCACCGTGCTGCTCCTCGCAGACGGCCAGGCTGTCATAGCGGGGCGCGGCCTCGACATGCAGGGCCTCGGCCTCGGCAAAGGCCTGGCTGCACTGATCGGCAGTCACCAGGCCGCCGTTCACCGCCGCCGCCTGGCAGCTGGCAAGGTCCGGAAAGGCCTGCGCCTCGACCTGTTCGTCCCGGCAGCCCGCGACGGTGAAGGCGGCCGCCCCCAGAATGGTCAGGGCGACGGTCCGTGAACGTGTCCTCATGGAAATCCTCCTTGGCGGGTCAGCCCGCGATGAAATGCGGCTTGAAGCGCGACAGGTCCTGGGTGATGCGGGCGCGATCCTCTCGGATGCCGATGCCGGCGCAGGCATCGCCCACGATCCAGGCACCGATGACCGGGCGGAAACCCTCGAATTCGGGCAGGGGGTGATAGGCCTGCACGATCCGCGCATGCCCGTCGTAATCGTGGTTGTCCGACGCCTCGGTGACCGCGCCGTTCTCGACGATGACGACGCCCGCGCCTTCGCGCGAGAAGATCGGCTTGACCACATGGGCGGCGCGGAACTGGTCGGCCACGCGCCCGAAGGCCTGGGCCACGGACGGGTCGGGCTGGCCGTCCTCGACCAGGGCGGGGGCCACGTCGTCGGCGAAGAAGGCGGGCAGCAGGTTCGGGTGACCCTCGAACATCTCCCACAGGACGGGCAGCAGGCCCTTGTTCGACACGACGGCCTTCCACGCAGGCTCAAGGAACATGCAGCCCGACCCCGCGATATGGCGGGCATAGTCGTCGGCCAGCAGGTCCTCCCACGGATACAGCTTGAACAGCGTGCCGATCACCCGATCCTCGGCGTCCAGGAACTGGCCCTTCTTGCTGACGGCCAGCTTGTCCAGGTCGGTGTAGTGCGCACCCATCCCGGCCTCGCGCGCGGCCCAGGCCATCGATTCGACCGTGGCGTAATCCTCGGCGTTGTTCGCGACGGCGGTGAAGTGGATGTCGGTGTTCGGCGCGAACAACTCGCGGAACCGCTCGACCAGCGCCTCGTGGATGCCGTTGAACTGGTCGGCCCCCGTGGGCAGGTGTCCCGCCGCCAACTGATCCTCCAGCCACTGCCACTGGAATGCCGCCGATTCATACAGCGAGGTCGGCGTGTCGGCGTTGTATTCCAGCAGCTTGGCCGGACCGGTGCCGTCATAGACCAGATCCATCCGCCCATAGATCGCGGGCTCGGACCGCGCCCAGCTGTCGGCGATCAGCGCGTGATGCGCCTGCGGGATGCCCAGACGCGTCATCAGCGCGGGGTCGGCCACGATGCGGTCGACCGCCTGACGCACCATCGCGTGCAGTTCGGTCGCGGGGCCTTCCAGGTCGTCTTCGATCTGGGCCAGCGTGAACTGATAGGCGGTGGTTTCGTCCCAATAGGGCTCGCCATGCATATGGGCGAAGGTGAAGCCGACATCGGCGGCCTTGGCGGCCAGGTCGGGGCGTTCGGGAAGGGTGATCTTGCGCATGCCCAAGATGTAGTCGCTGCGCGCCGCGAGGACCAGTGCCCCGGATGTCGCGCGCGGGTGAAATCCCCTGCATCCGCCACGGCGATCGCCGCGGGCGGCCGGTGATCTGCAGATCGGAGGATACAGTGGTGAGCCCAACAGGATTCGAACCTGTGACCCACTGATTAAAAGTCAGTTGCTCTACCAACTGAGCTATGGGCCCATCACGAGGCGGTTCCTAGGGGGGGTGGCCGGTGGCGTCAAGCAGAAAAATCAACCCATCTGGCGGAATCCGTCCGTGCGGCCTATATCGCGGCCATGACGCATTCTCATTCGACCGGGCTGCCCTTCCTCAAGATGCACGGGCTGGGCAACGACTTCGTGGTACTGGATCTGCGCGGCGGGTTGGCCCGGCCGGACGCGGGCCTTGTCGCGCGCATCGCGGACCGCCATCGCGGCGTGGGTTTCGACCAGCTGGCCGGGGTCGAGGATTGCGGTGATGCGGATGCGCGACTGGTGTTCTGGAACGCGGACGGGTCGCTGTCGTCGGCCTGCGGCAATGCGACGCGCTGCATCGCGCGCTGGCTGATGGACCAGACCGGGGCGGCGTCGCTGCGCCTGCGGACCGATCACGGCATGCTGCTGGCCGAGGACGCGGGCGGCGGGCTGACCCGTGTGAACATGGGGCCGCCGGTCCTGGACTGGCGCGCGATCCCCTTGGCGCGGGACGTGGACATCGATCATCTGCCCATCGCGGGTGATCCGGTCGCGACCGGCATGGGCAATCCGCATGTGACCTTCTTCGTCGAGGACGCCGACGCGGTCGATCTGGACCGTTTCGGCCCTGACCATGAGCATCACCCGCTTTATCCCGAACGCACCAATGTGGAGGTCGTGCAGGTCCTGTCGCGCGACGCGATCCGGCTGCGCATCTGGGAACGCGGAACCGGGCCGACGCTGGCATCCGGGTCGTGTTCCTGTGCGGCAGTGGTGGCGGCGGCGCGGCGCGGGCTGACCGAGCGGCGCGTGAGGGTGCATGTGCCCGGCGGGCAGCTGTTGATCGACTGGCGCGAGGATGGCGTCTGGATGGAGGGGCCGACCGCCATCGTCTTCGAGGGGCGCCTGACGCCTGCGTGGCTGGCATGAGCGCGCCGGTCTTTTCCACCCTGGGCTGTCGCCTGAACGCCTATGAGACCGAGGCCATGCGCGAGATGGCCGAGGCCGCGGGCCTGTCCGGCGCGGTCGTGGTCAACACCTGCGCCGTGACCGCCGAAGCCGTCCGCAAGGCCCGCCAAGAGATCCGCCGCCTGTCGCGCGAGAATCCCGGCGTGCCGGTCATCGTCACCGGCTGTGCCGCCCAGACCGAACCCGAAACCTTTGCCGCCATGCCAGAGGTCACCAAGGTCATCGGCAACCATGAGAAGATGCAGCCCGCCACCTGGGCGTCCCTGCGCGCCCCCGACCTGATCGGCGAGACCGAGAAGGTGGTCGTGGACGACATCATGTCGGTGCGGGAAACCGCGGGCCACCTGATCGACGGGTTCGGGCGGCACCGGGCCTATGTGCAGGTCCAGAACGGCTGCGATCACCGCTGCACCTTCTGCATCATCCCCTATGGCCGCGGCAATTCGCGGTCGGTGCCAGCAGGTGTGGTGGTCGAGCAGATCAAGCGTCTGGTCGGGCGCGGCTTTAACGAAGTCGTGCTGACCGGGGTGGACCTGACCAGTTGGGGCGCGGACCTGCCGGGCACGCCGCGGCTTGGCGATCTGGTCATGCGCATCCTGCGGCTGGTGCCGGACCTGCCGCGCCTGCGGATCAGCTCGATCGATTCGATCGAGGCGGACGAGAACTTGATGCTGGCCATCGCGACTGAACCGCGCCTGATGCCGCATCTGCACCTGTCGCTGCAGGCGGGCGACGACATGATTCTGAAGCGGATGAAGCGCCGCCATCTGCGCGACGATGCCATCGCCTTCTGCGAAGAGGCGCGGCGGCTGCGTTCCGACATGGTCTTCGGCGCCGACATCATCGCCGGCTTTCCGACCGAGACCGATGCGATGTTCGACAATTCACTGAAGCTGGTCCAGGATTGCGGCCTGACCTTTCTGCATGTCTTCCCCTATTCGGCGCGCAAGGGCACGCCCGCGGCGCGCATGCCCGCCGTGCCCGGTCCCGCGATCCGCGACCGGGCCGCGCGGCTGCGGGCGGCGGGCGATGCGGCCTTGCGCACACATCTGGAGGCGCAGGTCGGGGTTGCGCACCGGGTGCTGACCGAAGGGCCGCGCCTTGGCCGGACCGAACAGTTCACCGAGGTTGCCTTTGACAGCGACCAGCCCGAAGGGGCGCTGATGACCCTGACCGTTGCGGGGCATGACGGGCAACGGCTGACAGTCTGACAGGGGGGGCATGGGGGCGCTGCCCCCGCCCTGCGGGCTCCCCCGGGGTATTTTCGCAACGGAGAAATGGCGGGTTGCCGGGATGCGCGGGGGCTTCTAGCCTGCCCCTTCGGAGGAGATGAATGACCGTGATCCTGTATTCCCATGACAGCGCCCGCCGCCACGTGACGCCCGATGGCCACCCCGAGCAGGTGGCCCGACATGATGCCGTGATGGCCGCGCTGGAGGGGCTGGCGCTGGACCGGCGCGAGGCGCCCGTGGCCGAGGATGCCGAGGTGCTGCGCTGTCATCCCGTCCGCTATCTGCAGGGCCTGCGCGATGCAATGCCGCAGACGGGGACCCGCCAGATCGACGCGGACACGCATCTGTCGCCCGGCAGCCTGGAGCCTGCGCTGCGTGCCGTGGGTGGGGCCTGTGCGGCGGTGGACGCTGTTCTTGCCGAAGAGGCGCGGCGGGCCTTCGTCGCCCTGCGCCCGCCGGGGCACCATGCCGAGGCCGAGGTCTCGATGGGGTTCTGCCTGTTCGGCACTGTGGCGATCGCGGCGAAACGCGCGCTGGATCATCACGGGCTGGAGCGGGTGGCGGTTCTGGATTTCGACGTGCATCACGGCAACGGCACGCAGGCCCTGCTGTGGGACGAGGCGCGGGTGCTGTTCGTCAGCAGCCAGCAGTTTCCCCTGTGGCCGGGCACCGGGGCCGCGTCCGAGCGTGGCGCGCATGGGCAGGTGGTGAACCTGCCGCTGCCGCCCGGATCGGACGGGGCGCTGGCTTTGTCGGAATGGCAGGGCGCGCTGGACCGGATGCGGGAGTTTTCGCCGCAGCTGGTGCTGATTTCCGCCGGCTTTGATGCCCATCGCGACGATCCGCTGGCGCAGCTGGAATGGGACGACGACGATTATGCCGCCCTGACACGCGCGATCCTGGACGCGGCGGGAAAGGCCCCGGTGGTATCCTGCCTGGAAGGTGGTTATGACCTTCGGGCCTTGGGTCGCAGCGTGCGGGCCCATGTCGATGTGCTGATGGAGGCCGACTGATGAGCGATATCACCACCCTCTCGTTCGAGGAGGCCATGCGCGAGCTGGAGGCCACGGTCGGCAAGCTGGAGACCGGAGAGGCGACGCTGGAGGAATCGATCGCGCTGTACGAACGCGGCGCCGCCCTGCGCGCGCATTGCGAGGCCCGCCTGCGCGAGGCCGAGGAGCGGGTCGAGAAGATCACCTTGGCCGCCAACGGCCAGCCTGCCGGCACCACCCCCGTCGAGGGCCTGTGATGCAGGACCGCCTTGCGCGTGTCCGCATCGAGGTTCAGGCCGAGCTGGATCGCGCCATCACGGCGCTGCCGCCCGGCGATCTGCGCGATGCGATGGCCTATGCGGTCAACGGCGGCAAGCGCCTGCGTGCCTTTCTGGTGATGGAATCGGCACGCCTGCATGGGGTGTCCGACGATGCCGCCCTGCCGGTCGCCGCGGCGGTCGAGGCGCTGCACGCCTATAGCCTGGTCCATGACGACCTGCCGGCGATGGACGACGACGACCTGCGGCGCGGTCAGCCGACCGTCCATGTCAAATGGACCGATGCGACCGCGATTCTGGCGGGCGACGCGCTGCAGACGCTGGCGTTTCAGCTGTTGACCGATCCGCGCATCGGCGCGCCCGAAGCGCAGGTGCGGCTGGTGTCCGCGCTGGCGCAGGCGTCGGGGGCGGCGGGCATGGTCTGGGGGCAGGCGTTGGACATCGCCGCCGAAACCGCGGGCACGCCGCTGGACCTGGACGCGATCACCGAATTGCAGGGTGGCAAGACCGGCGCGCTGATCCGCTTTGCCGCGACCGCAGGGCCGCTGATCGCGGGCGACGATCCCGCGGCGCTGGACCGCTATGCGATGGCCCTGGGCCTGGCCTTCCAGATCGCCGACGACATCCTGGACGTGACCGGCGATGAGGCCGTGACCGGCAAGCGCGTCGGCAAGGATGCCGGGGCCGGCAAGGCGACCTTCGTGTCGCTGCTGGGCCTGGACGGCGCACAGGCCGAGGCGCGGCGTCGTGTCGCCATGGGAACCGATGCGCTGTCGCACTATGGTGATGCCGCCGGGAACTTGCACGATCTCGCGCGTTTCGTTATCGAGCGCGACACTTGAACGCCCGCCCCGGAGGAGGGCCAGCCATGACCGATCGACCCAAGACGCCGATTCTGGACCGCGTTAGCCTGCCGTCGGATCTGAAGACCCTGACCGACGCGCAACTGCGCCAGCTTGCCGACGAGCTGCGGGCCGAGACCATCAGCGCCGTCAGCGTGACCGGCGGCCATCTGGGCGCGGGCCTGGGCGTGGTCGAACTGACCGTGGCCCTGCACGCGGTCTTTGACACGCCGCGCGACAAGCTGATCTGGGACGTGGGGCATCAGTGCTATCCGCACAAGATCCTGACAGGGCGGCGCGACCGCATCCGCACGCTGCGCATGGGCGGGGGCCTTGCGGGGTTCACCAAGCGGGCGGAAAGCCCCTATGACCCGTTCGGGGCGGGGCATTCGTCGACCTCGATCAGCGCGGCCCTGGGTTTCGCGATGGCGCGGGAACTGGGCGGCGACCCGGGCGATGCGATCGCGGTCATCGGCGACGGCGCCATGAGCGCCGGCATGGCTTACGAGGCGCTGAACAATGCGGGCCATGAGGGCAAGCGCCTGTTCGTGGTCCTGAACGACAACGAGATGTCCATTGCGCCCCCGGTCGGCGCCATGTCCTCCTATCTGACGCGCCTTTATGCGGGCGGGCCGTTCCAGGAGCTGAAGGCAGTGGCCAAGGGCGCCGTCGGCATGCTGCCGGACGCCCTGCAGGAGGGCGCGCGCCGCGCCAAGGAGATGCTCAAGGGCATGGCCGTGGGCGGAACCCTGTTCGAGGAACTGGGCTTTTCCTATATCGGGCCGGTCGACGGTCACGACATGGAACAGCTGCTGCCCCTGCTGCGCACCGTGCGGGCGCGGGCCGACGGTCCGGTCCTGATCCACGTCGTGACCAAGAAGGGCAAGGGTTATGCCCCGGCCGAGGCGGCCGCGGACAAGGGCCATGCCACCGCCAAGTTCGACGTGATCACCGGCGTGCAGGCCAAGGCGAAATCGAACGCGCCCAGCTATACCGCCGTCTTCGCGCAGGCGCTGATCGATCAGGCGGGCCGCGACGATCGTATCCTGGGGGTGACCGCCGCGATGCCGGACGGGACCGGCCTCAAGCAGTTCGCGCAGCGCTTTCCGCGCCACTGCTTTGACGTGGGCATCGCTGAACAGCACGCCGTGACCTTTGCCGCCGGTCTGGCCGCGGGAGGCATGAAGCCTTTCGTTGCGATCTATTCGACTTTTCTGCAGCGCGGCTATGACCAGATCGTGCATGACGTCGCGGTCCAGAACCTGCCCGTCCGGTTCGCCGTCGACCGTGCCGGGCTGGTGGGCCAGGATGGTCCGACCCATTCCGGCGCCTATGACACCGCCTTCCTGGCCAATCTGCCTGGATTTGTCGTCATGGCCGCCGCGGACGAGGCCGAACTGGTCCACATGGTAGCCACGGCCGCCGCACATGACAGCGGCCCCATCGCCTTCCGCTTTCCGCGCGGAGAGGGCACCGGGGTCGAGATGCCCGAGCGCGGGCAGGTCCTGCCCATCGGCAAGGGCCGCGTGATCGCGGAGGGCAAGGGCGTCGCCATCCTGTCCTTCGGCACGCGCCTGTCCGAGGTGATGACCGCGCGCGAGGCGCTGATGGCGCGGGGCATCACGCCCACGGTCGCCGACGCGCGCTTTGCCAAGCCGCTGGATCGTGACCTGATCCTGGCCCTAGCCCGCGATCACGAGGCGCTGATCACCATCGAGGAGGGCGCCGTCGGCGGTTTCGGCAGCCATGTCGCCCATCTGCTGGCCGAGGAGGGCGCCTTCGACAAGGGGCTGCGCTTCCGGTCGATGGTCCTGCCGGATGCGTTCGTCGACCACGACGCGCCGCGGGCGATGTATGACAGCAGCTGCCTGAACGCCCAGCATATCGAGGACAAGGTCCTCTCCGTGATGGGCGTCCAGTCGTTGGCCGCGCGGCGCACCGACCGCGCCTGATACCTTTCGGCTGATCCCCTAAGGGGGTCAGCCGGGCGCATAGCTGCGCACCAGCGCGCCCGCGATCATTCCCCATCCGTCCACGACCACGAAGAACGCCAGCTTGAAGGGCAGCGACACCACCACCGGGGGCAGCATCATCATGCCCATCGACATCAGCACGGCCGCCACGACCAGGTCGATGATCAGGAAGGGCAGGGCGATCAGGAACCCGATCTCGAAGGCGCGCTGGATTTCGGACAGCATGAAGGACGGGATCAGCACCGACAGGCGGTCTGCGGGGCCGGTGCCGGGCGCGATCTCGGCCAGGTTGGCAAGGGTGTCGGGGTCGGTGCGGGCCGCCATGAACCCCTCGAACGGCACGATGCCGCGCTGGAAGGCCTCGGCGATGCCGATCTGACCCTGCTGCAGGGGCAGGCCCGCGACGGTCCAGGCCTCACGCAGGACCGGGTCCATGATGAACCAGGTCAGAAAGATCGCCAGGCTGACGATCAGCATGTTCGGCGGCGATTGCTGCAGGCCGATCGACTGGCGCAAAATCGACAGGACCGTCACGATGAACGGAAACGCGGTCACCATGATCGCGATGCCCGGCGCCAGCGACAGCGCCGTCAGCACCAGGACCAGCATCACCGCATTGTCGCCCAGCCCGGCGCCCAGGGCGCCGCCCAAGTCCTGCGCCCACAGGGGCGAGGGCAGCAGGGCCGCGACCGCGACAAGGGCCGCGGCGCGGATCACGCCGCCCCCGTCGCGCCCAGGACGCGCACGCACAGCCGGTCTTCGGTCGATCCGTCGCCGGTCAGCTCGCCCCGCGCGATGACCTTGTCACCCACGCAGATCTCGACCCCGTCCTCGATCGCCTGGTCCAGGACCAGGATGTCGTCGGCGCGCATTGAGGACAGCTGCGAGACGGTCTGGCGCGTGCGGCCAAGGCGGATAGTCACCTCGACCTGGATGGTGTCGGTGTCGATCAGATGCTTCAGTGCGTCCATGTGCTGTCCTCCTGGGTGATTTCCGCGATCAGGGCGCGGATGTCGCCCGCGATGCTGTCGGGGGTAAAGTCGATGTGGCCGCCCTGCAGCGACACGGTGATCAGGTCCTGCGGGACCGGGGCGATCTCGATGCCCTCAAGGCCGGCCTGGGCCAGGCAGCGGCGGACCATGTCGGCCAGCCGGTCGCTGCAGGCGATGCACAGGCCCACGGGGGTCGCGCGCTGCGCCAGATGGGTCAGCTCTGCCTGCAGGGCCTCCTCCAGCCGGCGCGACGCCAGGGGCGGGGCCATCAGGTCCAGGACCTGATGCAGGATCGGCGCCAGCGCATCGACCGCCTCCTGGCGCATCTGGCGGCGGCGGGTCTCGTCCGCGGCCAGACCGGCGGCGACCTGTTCCAGGCTGGCGCTCAGGGCGCGCAGCTGGTCGTCCTGGGCCTGCGCGCTGGCCTGCGCCACGCCGTCGGCAAAGGCCTGGTCCAGGTCGGCCTGCGTGTAGGTCACCTCGACACGCGCCGCGACCGCGTTCGAGAAGGACTCAAGCTTGAAGAGGGCCAGGCTCAATTCACCTTCTCCTTGTTGTCGATCCATCCCGACAGGATCTTGACGCTCTCGTCATGACGGTCCTTCATCATCGCCTTCAGGCGGGCGACCGGGTCGGCAGGGGGCAGGGCCAGCTGGTCCAGCCCCGGAAACTCGATCGGCACGATCCGCGGGTTGTCCGGAGAGGGCTCGTCGTCGATCATGCCCGTCAGCCCGCCCATCATCGGGGGCATCGGCGGCAGGCTGTTGTCCAGCATCGGTGCAGGGGCGGGCGCGCGATTGCGCATCATCGGGCGCAGGACCATCACGATCACGGCCAGCGCAAAGACGCCGATCAGCGCGATGCGCGCCAGATCGTTCAGCGCCAGCCGATCAAGGAAGCCCGGCGTGGCCAAGGTGCCATTCTCGCCCAGCGTGGCGAAGGGCAGCGACTTGACGGTGATCTGGTCACCGCGCGCCTCGTCATAGCCCACGGCAGAGGCGACCAGCTCGCGCAGCGTCTGCAGTTCGGCCTCGGACCGGGGGGTCAGGGTGGTCTCTCCGTCGGCACCGGCCTGCGGGACGCCGTTCACCAGGACGGCGACGGTCAGGCGGCGGGTCGATCCGGGCTGGCGCTGAACCTCACGCGTGGTGCGGCTGACCTCGAAATTGGACTGGGTCCGGTTCTCGGCGCGGCTGCTCTGGCTGGTGTCGCCCGGCTGTTCCGTGGCATCGGGCAGGTTCGAGGCCGCGGTGACTGCGCCCTTTCCGGTCGAGTTGCTCTCGTCCGTCGTCTCCTCGGTCACGGTCGAGATCAGGGCGCGGGCCTCGGGGTCATAACGCTGTTCGGTCAGCAGTTCGGTTTCGGTCAGCAGGTCCAGGTTCAGTTCGACGATGGCGTTTCCGATACCGACATGGGGCTCCAGGATGCGTTCGACGTTGCGCTTCATCTCGGCCGCGCGGTCGGCTCCTGTCTGATCCTCGGTCGCGGCGATGATCCCGCGCTGCGAATCGATGACAGTGACGCGGTCGGGCTGCATGCCCGGTACGCCCGACGACACCAGGTATTTCAAGGCTGCGGCCTGTTCGCGCGTGATCGTGCCCCCATTGGTGGTCAGGGTGACCGAGGCGCTGCCGTTCTGGTCGCGGCGGTATCCGCGTCCGGTCTCGATCGCCAGGTGGACGCGGGCGGTCTGGACGTTGGGCAGGGCCAGGATGGTGCGCGCCAGCTCTCCCTCCTTCGCGCGCCAATAGGCGGCGTCGAACATCTGCGACGTGGTGCCAAAGCCCGACATGCCGTCCAGCAACTCGTAGCCGGTGCTGCCGGCGGCGGGCAGGCCTTCGGCGGCCAGATCCATGCGCAGGCGGTCGCGCTGATCGGCGGCGACATAGATCGAGTCGCCCCGCACCTCGTAGGGAACGCCGGCGCGTTCGATGCCGGCGATGACCTCGCCGGCCTGGGCGCTGTCCAGCCCGCCATAGATCAGGGCCATGCTGGGGCGGCTGGCCATCCAGCCGAACCCCGCGATCACCAGGAACGTCCCCAGAAAGGCCGCCCCCAGGATCATCCGCTGTCGAGAGCTTCGCTCGTTCCAGTAGTCCTGCAGTTTTTGCAAAACCGTTCCTTTCGAATCATCGCGTCATGGTCGTCTGACCCTGAAATGACATGGGCCACGTTAAGAATTGGTTAGTCGCAACCTGATATTTCGGTCTGGTCAGGACGGAGAATCACGATGACCGACATTGTTGCGGCGGCACCCGAAAAGCCGCGCGGAAAGAAGGGGTTGCTGATCCCGCTGGTGGCGACGCTGGTCCTGGGCGGGGCGGGATTCGCATCCAGCTATCTGGGTTTCTGGTCGCCCTCCGGCATGCTGTCGGGCCCCGAGGAGCCGGTCCAGTCGACCGAGCACATGAGCGTCGAGTTCATCGACATCCCCACCATCGAGATCGTCATCCCGGGCGGGCGGGCCCGCAGCCTGGTCCTGTCCGCGACGATCGAGACCGACACCACCCACAAGGCCGAGGTGAGCCACCTGATGCCGCGCGTGTCGGACGCGTTCACGACCTTCCTCTCGGGCGTCGATCCGGCGGCCTATGACAAGCGCGGCGTCCTCGAGGTGATCCGCGCCGAACTGGTCACCCGCACCCGCTTCGTCCTGGGCGAGGAGCCGGTCAAGGACCTTCTGATCACGGAGTTTCGATTCAAATGACGCTGGAACAACTGATGCAGATCCTGCTGCTGGCGGCCTGCCTGGGGCTTGGCGTCTTCTGCGCCACCCTGGCGCGGCGCCTGCGGCGGATGAACAACCTGGAAAGCGGTCTGGGGGGCGCGATCGCCGTCATGGCCGCCGAGGTCGACCGCCTGGAACGCGCCATCCGGTCGGCCCGCGACGAGGCCACCGCCGCCAGCGAGCGCCTGGCCGAGGAAATCGAGACCGCACGCCGCGAACGCGCCATCTGGGATCTGCGGCAGCGCATCGGCGCCGCCGCCTCCGAGGCGCCGCAGCCGATGCCTTCGGGTCGCCGCCTGCGCAAGCGCGAGGTGTCCCATGGCTAGGCATCTGCTGCCCGCGCTGACATTGCTGTTCGCCCTGCCGGCCGGTGCGATGATCTGGCAGGGCCAGAACCTGTCGGGGGTGTTTGCCGCCGTGGCCGCGCCCACCGACCTGCTGGACGGCTGCGGCGATGTCCCCGAGGCCGTGGCCCTGGCCGAGGAGCTGCGCGACCGTGCGCTGCGCATAGAACGCTACATGGAATCCATCGACGCACGGAAGGCCGAGCTGGCGCAGGCGGAAAGCACCCTGCGCGAACGGCTGGCCGAGCTGCGCGCCCAGAAGGGCAGCATCACGGCCCGCCAGGACGGCGCGACCCAGGCCGTGCGCACCGACATCGACCGGCTGATCGCACTTTATGACCAGATGAAACCTGCCGAGGCAGCCGCCATCCTGACCAACCTGCCCGCCGATTTCGCGGCCGAGATCCTGATGCGCGTCCAGCCCGAGGCCGGCGCTCGCATCATCGCCGCGGTCGAGCCGCGCCAGGCCGCCCTGCTGACCGCCCAGATGGGCGCGCGCAGCGTCCGCAACCCATAAGGAACCCCGCAATGTTCGGTTTCGTCGGAATATTCCTTACGATCGCCATGGTGTTCGGCGGCTACCTGCTGGCCGGCGGCAAGATGGGCGTCATCCTGCATTCGCTGCCCTTCGAGATGATGATGATCATGGGCGCCGCCGTCGGCGCCTATCTGCTGGGCAACGACAGCCATACGCTGAAGGCCACCTTGGGCGGGCTGATCCGCGCCTTCAAGGGCCCGAAATGGAACGCCCAGGATCATCAGGACGTGCTGTGCCTGATGTTCCAGCTACTCAAGATTGCCAAGGAGAACCCCGTCGCGCTGGAACAGCACATTGAGAATCCGGGCGAATCACCGATCTTCACCGCCTATCCCAAGCTGGCGGCGGATCATCATGTCGTCTCGCTGATTGCCGATACGCTGCGTTCGGCCAGCCTGAACTATGACGATCCCTACCAGGTCGAGGACATGCTGTCCCGCCGCATCGCCGTCCTCAAGGAGGAGGAGATGCACGTCCCCCACGCGCTGCAGAACATGGCCGACGCGCTGCCCGCCCTGGGGATCGTCGCGGCGGTTCTGGGCGTGATCAAGACCATGTCCTCGATCGATCAGCCGCCTGCGGTTCTGGGCAAGATGATCGGCGGGGCGCTGGTCGGTACTTTCCTGGGGGTGTTCCTGTCCTATGGCTTCGTGGCGCCGCTGGCCAACCGGCTTGGCGCGGTCGTCAAGCAGGACCTGGGCTTTTACGAGGTCGTCAAGTCGGTACTGGTCGCAGGCCTGCACCAGCACGCCACCACCCTGTGCGTCGAGGTCGGCCGCCAGACCGTGCCCGAACATGTGCGCCCCAGCTTCGACACGCTGGAAGGCGCCCTGAGAGAGCTGAAGAAGGCGGCGTGATGACCCGGATCGGCCTGCCGCTTCTGATCGCCTGCCTGGCTGCTGGTCCGGTCGCCGCCGCTGGGCTGGACGGCTTTCGCCGCACCGCCGACGAATGGCTGCTGACCGGACAGGGGCTGCCGCGCGATTATCGCGTGACGCTGCTGCAGATGGACAGTGCCGACCGGCTGCAGGCGATCGCCTATCTGCGCCGCATCGGATTGTTGACGGAACGTCCCTGGTCGCTTGACGACCTCCTGCGCCCCGCGGCCACCAGAACGGAGCCCCGCGAATGACCCCCATCGCCGCCCTCTCGGGCAAGTCCACCAAGATCCTGGACGCGCCCCTGCTTGTCACGGGCGGCCTTGTGCTGGTCGTCATATCGATGGTGATCCCGCTGCCGGCCGGCGTGCTGGATTTCGGCATCGCCATCTCTATCGCCACCGCCGTGATGGTGCTGGTCATGGCCTCGCTGGTCGAGAAGCCCACCGACTTTCAGGCGTTCCCGGTCCTGCTGCTGGTCAGCCTGGTGATCCGGCTGTCGCTGAACGTATCGTCGACCCGACTGATCCTGACCGAAGGGCAGAACGGCAAGGAGGCGGCGGGTTCGGTCATCAACGGCTTTGCCGAGTTCGTGGCGGGGGGGTCGATCCTGGTCGGGATCACGATCTTTGCGGTGATCTCTGTGGTGAACTTCATGGTCATCACCAAGGGCTCGGGCCGTATGGCCGAGGTCGCCGCCCGCTTTGCGCTGGATTCGCTGCCCGGCAAGCAGCTGGCCATCGACGGCGATCTGAACGCCGGTGCCATCGACCACCAGGAGGCGAAGCGCCGCCGCATCCAGGAACAGCGCGAGATCAGCTTTTTCGGGTCGCTGGACGGCGCGTCGAAGTTCGTCAAGGGCGACGCGGTGGCGGGGATCGTCATCACGCTGATCAACCTGTGCATCGGTCTGGTCGTGGGCATCACGATCCACGGAATGCCTCTGGGAGAGGCGGCGGCGACCTATTCCCACCTGACGGTTGGGGACGGGCTGGTCAGCCAGATCCCGGCGCTGATCACCTCGATGGCGGCGGCGCTGTTGCTGTCGCGGGGCGGGGCCACGGAAACCACCGCGGGCCTGATGTCGACCGAGTTCGTGCGCAGCTGGCAGCCGGCGGCGATGGTCGCTGCGGCGATGGTGGTGATCTCTCTCGTGCCGGGGATGCCGAAGCCGCTGTTTCTGGGGATCGCGGCGGGGATGGGCTTTATGGCCTGGCGCATCGCGCAGAAACGCCGCATCGCGGACGAGGCGCTGCCCGACCTGCCCTTGGGCGACAGCGCGATCAAGCCCGCCGCTCGCATAGGGGATGTCCTGGACACCGACGACATCAGCGTCGAGATCGGGTCGGACCTGATCGTGACCGCGCTGGACCAGGCGCGGGGCCTGGGCAGCCGCATCAGCAACCTGCGCATCCACATCGCCCGCAGCTTCGGCCTGATCCTGCCGGATGTGCGCATCACCGACACCGACGATCTGCCGCCCGGCGATTATCAGATCCGCATCCACGGCGTCATCCGCGGTCGCGGCACCCTGCGCCCGGCCGAGATCCTGGCGCTTGGCCCGGATGCCGTGCTGGCCGATCTGCGCGGCGTGGCGGTCCGCGAGCCGGTCTATTCCAGCCCGGCCCGCTGGATCCATCCGACCGACCAAGAGGACGCGGCGACCATGGGCGCCACCGTCGTGACCCCGATGGAAGTGCTGTCCACGCATCTGATGGAGGTGGTCAAGGCCAACCTGCCCGCACTGCTGACCCTTGGCGCGATGCAGCGCCAGATCGAGGAACTGAAGACCCTGTCCGACACGGGCCGCGCCGAACGCTATCGCAAGTATTTCGACGCGATGATGCCGGAAAAGGTGACGCCCGAGACGCTGCTGGCGATCCTGCGCGCCCTGCTGGAGGAGCGGATCTCGATCCGCAACCTGCCGCTGATCGTGGATGCCATCTGCGAGTTCCGCAACGTGGAATCGGCCGAGACGATCTATGAGCTGGTGCGCAAGCGCCTGCGCGGCCAGATCACCCAGCAATATTCGGACGAGGCCGGTCGCGTCGCAGCCCTGCAGCTGCATCCCGCCTGGGAGGCGGAGTTCGTGCGCGCCGATGCCGAAACCGGACGTGCGGGAGGCGGGGCGATGACCCCCGCCATGTCCAAGAAGCTGGTCGAGGCCACCCGCCGCGCGCTGTCCCTTGCTGAACCCGTCGCCCGCACTGTGCTGGTCGCGCCCGACCACCGGCGCCGCATGGTCCGCGCGGTGCTGGGGGCCAACGGCATGGCGGTCCCGGTCCTGGGTCTGGAGGAGATCGATCCCGCCGCCGAACTGCGCCTGCTGGGCACCGTCGAGGCCGCATGATGTGGGACCAGCTGCAGGCCATCGTTCCGGGGTTGGACTGGGCGCTGGTGCTGGTCTATGTCCGCGTGCAGGCCTGCGTGGTGGCCCTGCCAGGCCTGGGCGAACGCGTGATCTCGGCCCGCGTCAAGGTGGCGATCGCGCTGGCGCTGGCGCCGCTGCTGTCGGGCATCGCGCCCGGCCCGCAGATGCCCGAACAACCCCTGGGCATGATCGCGCAGGTCGGGGTCGAGATGGTTCTGGGCTTTGCCACGGGCATCATGCTGCGGCTGCTGACCATCGCCATCGACATCGCCACCACGGCCATTGCCGCGACCGCGTCACTGTCCCAGATCATGGGCATCCAGAACGAGATGTCGCCCCATCCCATCGGCAACATGCTGCACCTGGCCGGCATGGCGGTCCTGATGGCCATGGGACTGCCGGTCATGATCGTCGAGCTGATCGCCGACAGCCTGCGTCTCTGGCCGCCTGCGGACCTGCCCCAGGTCGAGGGACTGGTAATGGCCGTCGTCCGCATGGTGACCGACAGCTTCTGGCTGGCGATGATGCTGGCCGCGCCCTTCACCTTGGGCGGGTTCCTGTACCAGGCGCTGTCGGGGGTCATCAACCGGGTGATGCCCGCCCTGCCGGTCGTGTTCATCGGCGCGCCCGCCTCCATCCTGCTGGCGCTGATGGGGTTGGTGATCCTGGCGCCGCTGCTGGTCAGCATCTGGGCCAACGCGGTCATGGGCTTCATGCTGCCGGCACTGCCATGAGGGACCGCGGATGAGCGAGGATACCGACGACAAGCAGTTCGAGGCCACCGACCAGAAGCTGCAGCGTGCGCGCGAAAAGGGCGACATTCCGCGATCGACGGAATTGAACGTCACGATGATGTATCTGGGGGCATTCCTGGCCTTTTCAGTCATGGCGGGCTTTGCGGTGCGCCAATGGATGGCCATGGCCACGCGGGCGCTTGGCGCCGAGGGCTGGTCGGACAGCGGGCCGGCACCGATCGCGCGCGGCCTGGCCGCCTATGCCGCGACCGCCACGATCGGCTTGGCCGCGCTGGTGATGGGGGCGATCCTTCTGGGGCTGATCGCCACGCGGGCGCTGATCTTCTCGCCCCAGAAGCTGGCCTTCGACATCAAGCGCATCAACCCGGTCAAGAACGCCGCGCAGAAGTTCGGCAAGGACGGCCTGGTAACCTTTGCCTTTTCCCTGGGCAAGGCCGGGCTGGTCTGTGCGGGGGGGTGGTTCCTGTTCGCATCGCTGCTGGACCGGATCGCCGCCGCGGCGATGGCGGACGGGCAATGGGTTGCGGCGCTGGGCTCGATCCTTGGGCAGGTGCTGATGCTGGGGCTGGTCGTCTCGATCGTCTTCACCGTGCCGGACATGCTGTGGAAGTGGTTCGACCACCGACGCAAGAACCGCATGAGCCGCCAGGAGATGCAGGACGAGTTCAAGGATTCCGAAGGCGACCCGCACATGAAGGGCGCCCGCCGCCAGCGCGCGGTCGACATCGCGATGAAGCAGATGCTGGCCGACGTGCCCACCGCCGACGTCATCATCGTCAACCCGACCCATTATGCCGTCGCCCTGAAATGGTCGCGGGGGTCCGGCCGTGCCCCGGTCTGCGTGGCAAAGGGCACCGACGAGGTCGCCGCCCGCATTCGCGCGAAGGCGACCGAGGCGGGCGTGCCCATCTGGTCCGACCCGCCCTGCGCCCGCGCCATCCACGCCCAGGTCAAGGTGGGCGAGGAGATCGACCGCGCCCATTTCGCCGCCGTCGCCGCCGCGATCCGCTTTGCCGAGAAAATGCGACAGAAGGCCCGTTCCGGATGGTAGACAAGATCAAGCAGCTGCAGCAGCTGGAACGCATCGCGCGGCTGAAGGCCGAGCGTCAGCTCAAGACCTTTGCGGCGTTCAATGCGCACATGACCGTCGCACGCCAGCGCATCGATTCGCTGCAGGCCACGCTGGCGCAAAGCTATGACAGCACCGCCCCCCTGACCCTGCCCGAGGCGCGCATCGCCAACGCCCAGGCCGGGCGTGCCGCACGAGAGCTGCGCCATGCCGACCAGGAGCTGCAGCGGATGCTGCCCCGGTTCCAGATCGCCCGCCAGCAGGCGGCGCGCGAATTCGGCCGGGCCGAGGCGCTGCTGGGCCTGGGACAGGACGAGGCGGAACGCCGCCGCAAGGAGAAATACTGAGCCGTCGGCGGCATTGGACAGGCTGCGACCGGAATGCTAGGCACGGTGCCAAGCCACGGGGAAGAGCCATGCTGCACAGCGATCCGAACACCGACAGCCACCGCAAGATCTGGACCGCCGAGGGCGCGCGCGCCGTCTTTGACCTGCCGCTGATGGATCTGCTGTTTCAGGCGCAGACCGTGCACCGCCAGCATTTCGACCCGAACCGCGTGCAGCTGAGCCGCCTTCTGTCGATCAAGACCGGCGGCTGCCCAGAGGATTGCAGCTATTGCAGCCAGTCGGCCCGCCATGCGTCGGGCCTGTCGGCATCCAAGCTGATGGAGGTCGAGCGCGTGCTGGCCGAGGCGCGCCGCGCACGCGACGCCGGTGCCACGCGCTATTGCATGGGCGCCGCCTGGCGCAGCCCCAAGGCACGCGACATGCCGCAGATCATCGCCATGGTCGAGGGCGTCAAGGCCCTGGGAATGGAGACCTGCATGACCTTGGGCATGCTGGATGCGGACCAGTCGCGCCAGTTGGCCGATGCCGGGCTGGACTACTACAACCACAACATCGACACGTCCGAGGCGCATTACGGCAACGTCATCACGACCCGCAGCTTTGCCGACCGGCTGGATACGCTGGATACCGTCCGGCAGGCCGGGATCAAGGTCTGCTCGGGCGGCATCCTGGGTCTGGGCGAGGGGCCGCAGGACCGCGTCGACATGCTGGTGACGCTGGCCAACCTGCCGGTCGCGCCGGAAAGCGTGCCGATCAACATGCTGATCCCGGTCGAGGGCACCCCGCTGGCCGACGCCGCCCCGGTGGACCCCATCGATTTCGTGCGCATGATCGCCACCGCGCGCATCATGATGCCGCGCAGCCATGTCCGCCTGTCCGCCGGCCGCACCGCCATGTCGGACGAGATGCAGGCGATGTGCTTCTTTGCCGGGGCCAATTCGATCTTCGTGGGCGACACGCTGCTGACCAAGGACAACCCCGAGGAGGAAAGCGACATGCGCCTGTTCGCCAAGCTGGGCCTTCAGCCCATGCAGGCGCACGAACATCATCCCGACGCAGCGCGCCGGGCCGAATTGCTGGCCGCCGACCCCGCCATTCCGATCCTGCGCTAGGGCCGGGGCCGCGGCTTGGACCGGCTGGCGACCTATCGACGCGACCTGCAGGGTCTGGCGGGCGATGCGCGGCTGCGCAGCCTGGCTGAGCGCCGGGGGATCGACTTTTCGTCGAACGACTATCTGGGCCTTGCGCAAAGCGACCGGATGCGGGCCGCGGTCGTGCGGGCGCTGGATGCGGGCGTTCCGGTGGGCGCGGCGGGGTCGCGCCTGCTGCGGGGCAACACCGATCGGCAGGCCGGGTTCGAGGATGCCGCCGCGCGGTTCTTCGGCGCCGAGGCGGCCTTGGGCTTTGGTGGGGGCTATGTCGCGAACTTTGCGGTCATCACCACCCTGCCGCAGCGGGGCGACCTGCTGCTGATGGATGCGCTGGCCCATACCAGCACGCATGAGGGGGCGCGGGCCGGGCGCGCCGAGGTCGCCAGCTTTCGCCACGGCGATGTCAGCCACGCCGAGGATGTGATCACCGCATGGCGCCGCGCGGGCAACACGGGTGCGGTCTGGATCGCGGTCGAGAGCCTTTACAGCATGGACGGGGACCGGGCGCCGCTGGACGACCTGATGCGGCTGGCGGACGCGCACGGCTTTCTGCTGATCGACGAGGCGCATGCGACGGGTGTCTTCGGTCCCCGGGGGCGGGGACTGGCCCACCACCTGGAAGGGCGCGACAACGTCGTGACGCTGCATACGCTTGGCAAGGCCCTGGGCGGGTCCGGTGCGCTGATCTGCGGGGCGCGGGTGCTGATCGATTTCCTGGTGAACCGCTGCCGGCCCTTCATCTTTGCCACCGCGCCGTCGCCGCTGATGGCGGCCGCGGGGCTGGAGGCGCTGGCGATGCTGCAGGACGAACCGTGGCGTCAGGCGACCTTGGCCGGCCATGTCGTGGCGTTCCACGACCAGATGGCGCGCCGCCTGCCGCAGGTTCCGCTGAGCGGCAGCCAGATCGTGCCGCTGATCGTCGGACCCAATGCCGAAACCATGGCGCTGGCCGCACAGGTGCAGGCGCGCGGGTTCGACGTGCGCGGCATCCGCCCTCCGACGGTGCCCGAGGGCACGTCGCGGCTGCGGGTGTCGCTGACGCTGAACGCCACGCGCGCGGATGTGCTGCGGCTGGCCGAGACGCTGGAGGACCTGTGGCCCGATTTGTGATCACAAGCACCGGCACCGATGTCGGCAAGACGGTCTTCGCGGCCGGGCTGTGCGGGCTGATCGAGGCAGAGTACTGGAAGCCGGTGCAGTCGGGGCTGGCCGGGAACGTCGAAAACGACGCTATTTCCGCTGCCCGTGGGGATTCCGCCCAACCCGGCACCGACCGCGCCGAGGTCGAGCGGCTGTCCGGCGCCCGGACCCACCCCGAGGCCGTGCTGCTGCCCCAGCCCCTATCGCCGCACCGGGCGGCGGAACTGGCGGGCGTCAGGCTGGACCCGGCGGGCTGGACGCCACCCGATGCCGCGAGGCTGGTGATCGAGGGGGCGGGCGGCGCACTGGTGCCCGTCACGCGGCAGGTGCTGTTCGCGGACCTGTTTGCGCGCTGGCAGGTGCCGGTGATCGTCGTCTGTGCCACGGGGCTGGGCACGATCAGCCACAGCCTGACCGCGCTGGAGAGCCTGCACGCGCGTGGCGTGCCGGTGCATGGCGTGGCCTTCGTCGGGCCTGCGAATGACGACAACATGGCGACCATCGGCGATCTGGGTCGGGTCAGGGTGCTGGGACGCCTGCCTTTGCTGGACCGGCTGGACAGGGACAGCCTGACCGCCGCGATGCGGGCCGCGTTTAGCGCAGGGGACTTCGCATGAGCGCCGTCTGGCATCCGTTCTTTCAGCATGGCACCGAACCGGCCCCGCCCCGGGCGGTCGGCACCCAAGGCGCGCATATCCTGACCGATCGCGGCCCGCTGCTGGACGGGATCAGCAGCTGGTGGGTGGTCACGCATGGCCACAATCAGCCCCAGATCGTGGAGGCCATCCGCGAGACCGCCGGACGGCTGGACCAGGTGATCTTTGCAGGGCTGACCCATGATCCGGCGGAGGAGCTGGCCGAGGCGCTGGTGACAATGACGCCCGCGGGGCTGGACCACGTGTTCTACAGCGACAGCGGATCGACCGCGGTCGAGGTCGCGTTGAAGATGGCCCTGGGCTATTGGCGCCACGAGGGCGACGGCCGCCACCGCATCGCGGTGATCGAGGACAGCTATCACGGCGACACCATCGGCACGATGAGCGTCGGAGAGCGGGGGGTCTTCAACGCCGCCTATGACCCGCTGATGTTCGGGGTGGACCGATTGCCCTTTCCCGAGGGCGACGGTGCCGCGACGCTGGCGGCGTTCGAGGCGCTGGCTGCCAGCGGGCGGATGGCGGCGATCATTCTGGAGCCGCTGGTGCTGGGCGCGGGGGGGATGCGGATGTACGCCCCCGCGGTTCTGGCCGGGCTGCGGGCGATCTGCGACCGCCACGACGTGCTGATGATCGCCGACGAGGTGATGACCGGATGGGGCCGCACCGGGCGGTTGTGGGCCTGCGATCATGCGGGCGTCGCGCCCGATATTCTGTGCACGTCCAAGGGGTTGACCGGGGGCGTGGTGCCGCTGGCGGCGACGCTGGCAAGCGGGCGGATCTTCGACGCGCATCGCTCGATCGACCGGCGGCGGACCTTCTATCACTCCAGCAGCTATACCGCGAACCCGATCGCCTGCGCGGCGGCGCTGGCGCAGGTGCGGCTGTGGCAGGCCAGCCCGATGCAGGCGCGGCTGGACGCGCTGACCGCCATGCAGGCCGACCGGCTGGCGCGGCTGGACGGGCGGTTCACCAACATCCGCCAATGCGGCACCATCGCCGCCGCCGACCTGGTCGTGCCACAGGGCGGCTATCTGTCCGAAGTCGGGCCGCGGATGCGGGCGCATTGCATGGATCGCGGCGTGCTGCTGCGTCCCTTGGGGAACACGGTCTATGTGCTGCCGCCCTATTGCGTGACGGGGGGCGACCTGGATGCGGCCTGGGAGGCCGTCACCTCATTTGAGGTCTAGGTCGACCCAGACCAGCCTGCGATGCGAGGCCAGCGCCACGGCCTCTGCCAGCGGATCGTCGGGCGCGGGCCAGACGACACCCGACGCCAGCACCGACAGCCCCTGCGCAGGCAGGACGTAGTCCAGTCGAAGGTTGCCCGGCGCGCGGTCGTATTCCGCCGTATCCAGCGCCGGGTCGCCCCGCTGGCCGGCATTCGGGCCGGTCTGCGGTGGTTGCCATGCGCCGCGGGGCCGGGAGTCCTGGGTAACGGCGGCCAGCGCCGCCAGCGTGGCCGGATCGCCGTCGCCGTCCTGCGGATCGACGTTCAGGTTGCCCAGGATCGCAAAGGGCGCGTCGGGAAGGTGGGTCAGCCAGAAGGTGACCTCGTCATGGTTGCGGGCGGGATTGCGGTCCTCGAAGGCGGGCGGCGTCGCGGCCAGTGCCAGCAGGTGCAGCGGCCCCGCAGGCGTGTCCAGCGCCACGTCCCAATGCGCCGTGCTGGACAGGCGCTGGATGTCGGCATGGGGGCTTTCGGGCATCCGGTTGCCCGGCAGGTCGCGCCACAGCGTCGCGCTGTGATCGGTGACGCCCGCGATGGGCAGGCGCGACAGCACCGCCAGCCCTGCCTGTCCGGTGAAGGCGCCATAGCCTTGCGCATCGCGGGGCTGGCCCGCGCGCCCGTCGCCATCCAGGTCAACCCCCGTGGCCATGCCGCGGTTGGACTGCGTCGCATGATGATGCGGCATCGCATGACCCTGTTCGGCCAGCAGGCCCGCGAATGCGGTCAGCGCGCGGTTGTCGAGGTCCCAGTCCAGCCCGGTCAGCAGGATCGCATCGGGCGCGGCATGGGCGATCACCTGCGCCGCGGCCACAACCTGCGGATCGTGGGCCATGATGTCGCGCAACAAAAGACCCGGCCCGTCGCGCGACAGGCCGGGGTCCCAGGTGGCGATGCGCAGCGGATCGGCCGCCGCCGGGCCCGCCAGCAGCATGGCCAGGGCAAGGGCCCTTAGACCCAAGGGCGGGCCTGGGCCATCTGCGTCTCGAACGTGTCGATGGCGGGGGCCTTTTCCATCGTCAGTCCGATGTCGTCCAGGCCGTTCATCAGGCAATGCTTGCGGAACGGGTCGATGTCGAAGCCGTATTCGGTGCCGTCCGCGCCGGTCACGGTCTGCGCGTCCAGATCGACGGTGATGCGGGCGTTCGCGCCCTTTTCGGCATCGCGCATCAGCGCGTCGACCGCATCCTGGGGCAGGACCACCGGCAGGATGCCGTTCTTGAAGCAGTTGTTGAAGAAGATGTCGGCAAAGCTGGTCGAGACGACGCAGCGGATGCCGAAATCCAGCAGCGCCCAGGGGGCATGCTCGCGCGAGGAGCCGCAGCCGAAATTGTCGCCCGCGATCAGGATCTGGGCGTCGCGATAGGCGGGCCGGTTCAGGACGAAATCGGGGATCTCGTTCCCGTCGCGGTCATAGCGCATCTCGTCGAACAGGTTCACGCCCAGGCCGGACCGCTTGATGGTCTTCAGGAACTGCTTGGGGATGATCATGTCGGTGTCGATGTTGACCAGCGGCATGGGGGCCGCGATGCCAGTCAGGGTGGTGAACTTGTCCATGATGTCCTCAGGCCGGTTCGTGCGCGAATTCGCGGATGTCGGTCAGGCGTCCGGTGACGCCGGCGGCGGCCGCCATCGCGGGGCTCATCAGGTGGGTGCGGCCCTTGTAGCCCTGGCGCCCCTCGAAGTTGCGGTTGCTGGTCGCGGCGCAGCGTTCGCCGGGCTTCAGCTGGTCGGGGTTCATCCCCAGGCACATCGAGCAGCCGGCCAGCCGCCATTCAAAGCCCGCGTCGATGAAGATGCGGTCCAGCCCTTCCTCCTCGGCCATGGCGCGGACCAGGCCCGATCCCGGAACGACCATGCCGCGCACGCCCGGCGCCAGCTTGCGCCCGCGCAGCACGTCGGCGGCCGCGCGCAGGTCCTCGATCCGGCCGTTGGTGCAGGATCCGATGAAGACCGCGTCGATGGCGATGTCGGTCAGCGGCGTGCCGGCGGTCAGGCCCATGTAGTCCAGCGACCGGCGCGCGGCATCGACCTTGCCGCCCGCAAAGCTTTCCGGGTCGGGCACGGATGCCGTGATCGGCAGCGCGTCTTCGGGGCTGGTGCCCCAGGTGACGGTCGGCGCGATGTCCTCGGCGCGGATGGTCAGGACCTTGTCGAAATGCGCGCCGTCGTCCGAGAACAGCGTCTTCCACCAGGCGACGGCGGCCTCCCATTGGGCGCCCTTGGGCGCATGGGGACGGCCCTTGACGTAATTGAACGTGACCTCGTCCGGGGCGATCAGGCCGGCGCGGGCGCCGCCCTCGATCGCCATGTTGCAGATGGTCATGCGGCCTTCCATCGACAGGTTGCGGATCGCCTCTCCGCAATATTCGATGACATGGCCTGTGCCGCCTGCGGTGCCGGTCTCGGCGATGATGCGCAGGACGATGTCCTTGGCGGTCACGCCGGGCGCCAGGCGTCCGGTGATCTCGACCTTCATGTTCTTGGACTTGCCCTGGATCAGGGTCTGGGTGGCCAGCACATGCTCGACCTCGGACGTGCCGATGCCGTGGGCCAGCGCGCCGAAGGCGCCGTGGGTTGCGGTATGGCTGTCGCCGCAGACGACGGTCATGCCGGGCAGGGTCCAGCCCTGTTCGGGGCCGACGATGTGCACGATGCCTTGGCGGATGTCGTTCACCGGGTAATAGACTACCCCGAATTCGCGGGCGTTGCGGTCCAGCGCATCGACCTGGATGCGGCTTTCCTCGTTGTCGATGCCGGTCTGACGGTCCAGCGTGGTGGGCACGTTGTGGTCGGGCACGGCGATGGTGCGTTCGGGCGCGCGGACCGGGCGGCCGGTCATGCGCAGCCCCTCGAAGGCCTGCGGGCTGGTCACCTCGTGGACCAGGTGGCGGTCGATATACAGAAGGCAGGTGCCGTCTTCCTGGCGGTCCACCACATGGGCGTCCCAGATCTTGTCGTAAAGCGTGCGTGCAGGGGTCATGGCTGAGGTCTTTCGGCTGTGATGCGGGAAGGGTGACGGGCGGGCAGCCGTCAGCCCTGCGCGGTCACGCCCAGCATCTCGCCGTAGAAGCGGCCCGGCAGGCGCGCGCGGTCATGAATGTCGAAATAACGCATCATCGGGCCAGATTAGGCCAGCATCCGCCTGCTGGCAAGCGCGCGCATGTCAAGGAAAATGCCGCGAGAGATTGAGACGGGCCGAAAAGATGCTATGTTGGGGGAACCCCTGCGCCGGGGGCTATCGGCGCGCGGACCGGAGGACTACACCCTGTCACAAGACGCCCCGTCGGCCGGTCGGCCGACCTCGACCCAGCAGACCAGCCAGCATACCAGTGACGACATGCTGGCCTTGGTGCTGAATTCCCTTGATGACGACAAGGCCGAGGAGGTCGTCAGCATCGACCTGCGCGGTCGCACGGCCATTGCCGACCACATGGTCATCGCCTCGGGGCGCAGCTCGCGTCAGGTGGGCGCTATCGCGGAGAAGCTGGCCGAGCGCGTAAAGCAGGTCACCGGCCGCAGCCCGCGGATCGAGGGCAAGGATGCCGGCGACTGGGTGCTGATCGACACGGACGACGTGATCGTCCACGTGTTCCGCCCCGAGGTCCGCGACTTCTATCAGCTGGAAAAGATGTGGCTTCCCGCCGATGCGCTGGCCCGCGTGCGCGAACCCGCCCAACCGTCCAGCTATCAGCCGCAGGACTGATCCGCCGCGATGCGGATCGACATCGCCGCCGTGGGGCGGCTGAAGACCGGCCCCGAGGCGGCGCTGGTCGCCGATTACCTGCAGCGATTTGCCAAGACCGGCCGCAGCCTGGGGCTGCCGGCCGTGTCCGTCGTCGAGGTCGAGGATCGCCGCGCCGGCACCATGGCCGCCGAGGCGGAGCTGCTGTCCCGCGCCATCCCGCCCGGCGCAGCGGTGGTGATGATGGACGAGCGCGGCGATCAGCCGACCTCTCCCGAATTCGCCGCGCGGCTGGCGGACTGGCGCGACCAGGCGCGCGACGTGTGCTTCGTGATCGGCGGCGCGGACGGGCTGGACCCGTCGTTGCGGGCGCGGGCCGACTGGCAGATCAGCCTGGGCCGGATGGTCTGGCCGCATCTGCTGGTCCGCGTGATGCTGGCCGAACAGCTGTACCGCGCCGCCACGATCCTCGCCGGGTCGCCCTATCACCGGGCATAGGGGGCACCGGGCATAGGGGGGCACCGGGCTTGGGCGGGCTTGGTTGCCGCCGCCGCCCGCGAGGCGTAAGTAAGGGCAAAACCGCGAGGCTCCGATGACCAAACCCGTGATCCTGTGCATTCTGGACGGCTGGGGCCAGTCCACCCGACCCGAACAAAGCGCCCCGGACCGGGCGGCGACCCCGAATTTCGACCGTCTGATGCGCGACTGTCCCCATGCGACGCTGGTGACGCACGGTCCCGACGTGGGCCTGCCGCGCGGCCAGATGGGCAATTCCGAGGTGGGTCACACGAATATCGGCGCCGGACGCGTGGTCGCGATGGACCTGGGCGCGATCGATCTGGCGATCGAGGATGGCAGCTTTGGCCGCAACGCGCCGCTGCTGGCGTTCATCGACCGGCTGAAGGCCACCGGCGGGACCGCGCATCTTCTTGGTGTCGTCTCGGATGGCGGTGTTCACGGTCATATCGTCCATGTGCTGGCCGCGGCCCGCGCGGTGGCGCAGGCAGGCGTGCCGGTGGTGATCCACGCGATCACCGACGGTCGCGACGTGGCCCCCGATTCGGCACCGGGCTTCCTGGCCACGCTGCAGGACGGGCTGCCCGCAGGGGCGCAGATCGGCACGGTGATCGGTCGCTATTACGCACTGGATCGCGACAGCCGCTGGGACCGGGTGCAGCGCGCGTTCGACGCCGTCGTCGCCGGACAGGGAGAGGCCGCGCCGGACGCCGCGTCCGCCATCGCCACGGCCCATGCGCGCGGTGAGATGGACGAGTTCGTGCCGCCCTTCGTCATCGGTGGCTATGCGGGTGCGCGGGATGGTGACGGGGTCTTTTGCCTGAACTTCCGCGCCGACCGCGCGCGTGAAATCCTGTCTGCCCTGGGCGATCCCGTCTTCGACGGCTTTGACGCCGCCGCACGCCCGGCCTGGGCCGCGATGCTGGGCATGGTCGATTACTCGACCCGCCATGACAGCTTCATGCAGGCGGCCTTTCCCAAGCGGCAGGTGCAGAACACCCTTGGGGCCTGGGTCGCGGCCAAGGGCCTACGCCAGTTCCGCCTGGCCGAGACCGAGAAATACCCCCACGTGACCTTCTTCCTGAACGGCGGCAAGGAAACGCCCGAACCGGGCGAGGATCGCCACATGCCGCAAAGCCCCAAGGTCGCGACCTATGACCTGGCGCCCGAGATGGCGTCCGTCGAGGTCACCGACAGGCTGGTCCAAGTGATCGGTCAGGGCTACGATCTGATCGTGGTGAACTATGCCAACCCCGATATGGTCGGCCATACCGGCGATCTGGACGCGGCCGCCCGCGCCTGCGAGGCGGTGGATCGCGGCCTGGGCCGGATGCTGGCCGCGCTGGACGCGGTCGGGGGGGCGGCGGTGATCTGCGCCGATCACGGCAATTGCGAACAGATGATCGACCCGGTGACGGGCGGGCCGCATACCGCGCACACGCTGAACCCGGTCCCGGTCATCGTCTATGGCGCGCCGGGCGTCACGGGTCTGCGCGACGGACGCCTGGCCGATCTGGCGCCGACGGTCCTGGCGCTGATGGGGCTGGATCAGCCCTCCGACATGACCGGGGAAAGCCTGATCGTCCGATGAGAACCCGCCTTGCCCTGGCGCTCTGCGCCGCCCTTACCGGTCCGGCCTTTGCGCAGACCACCCCCGCCAACCAGGCGGTCGCGGATGCCGAGGCCGCCGCGGCCCTGCTGCGCGCGGCCATCGGCCAGCTGGCCGAGGCGGTCAGCGCCGACGACCAGGTGGTGGCCCTGACCGAGGTCATTCGCGGATACGAACTGGGCCTGGCCGCCCTGCGTGGCGGCCTGCGCCAGGCCAGCGGCCGCGAGGCCGAGCTGCGCGATCGGTTCGAGGCGCAGCGCGACCAGCTGGCGCGCGTCCTGGGCGCGATGACCGCGCTGCAACAAAGCCCCGAATCGACGATGCTGCTGCATCCGGCGGGGGCGCTGGCCAATGCGCGGTCGGGGATGATCCTGTCGGGCGTCACCCCCGGCCTGCGGGCCGAGGCCGAGGCCCTGCAGGCCGATCTGGACGAGATCGCCACCGTCCGCCAGCTGCAGTCGAACGCCGCCGGCATGCTGGGCAGCGGCCTGGACAGCGTCCAGGAGGCCCGCCGCCTGCTGGCCAGCGCCGTGACCGACCGCAGCTCGATGCCCGCGCGATATGCCGAGGACCCCGAGGAGCTGCAGGCCTTGCGCGCCGCCGCGCAGAGCCTGGACGATTTCGCGACCGGCATCGCGCGGATGGAGAAGGACGTGGGCGCGCCCATGGACGATTTCGAGGGCGCGCGTGGCAGCCTGGCCCTGCCCGTGGTGGGGACCGTGCTGCGCCCCTATCGGGAGCCGGACGCGGCGGGGGTCAGCCGACCGGGCTGGGTGATCGCCACCGCCCCCGCGGCGCTGGTGCAGACGCCCTGGCCTGCGACGATCCGCTATCGCGGGCCGTTCCTGGATTACGGCAATGTGATGATCGTCGAGCCCGCGCGCGGCTATCTAATGATCTTCGCAGGCCTGTCCCAGGTCTTCGGAGAAGTGGGCGACGTTTTGAAGGCGGGCGATCCGGTGGGCTTGATGGGGGGCGCGGAAGCCCCCGCCCAGGAATTCGGATCGCAATTCGTCGCCGATGCCGCCCAGGGCGCCGAGGCCGGACGCAGCGAGACGCTGTATCTGGAACTGCGCCAGGGCAATGAAACGCTGGACCCCGCCGACTGGTTCGTGCTGAATCCCGTCGTCGACCCGCAACAGGACTGAGGCAGGAAAGACCGCCATGAGACATTATCTGATCGCAGGCCTGGGGGGCGTTCTGGCCGGAGCCCTGGCCACCACCCAGATCGCCGGTCCGCTGCTGGCGCAGGAGACGGCCGAGGGGAATGCCTCAGTCTATCAGCAGCTGGAGCTGTTCGGGAACATCTTCGAGCGCATCCGCACCGACTATGTCGAGGCACCCGAGGACAAGGAGCTGATCGAGGCCGCCATCAACGGCATGCTGACCTCGCTTGACCCGCATTCCAGCTTCCTGTCGGCCGACGATTATTCCGACATGCAGACCCAGACCCGCGGCAGCTTTGGCGGCCTGGGGATCGAGGTCAGCCAAGAGGAGGGCCTGGTCAAGGTCGTGGCCCCCATCGACGACACGCCCGCCGCGAATGCGGGCATCCAGCCGGGCGACTTCATCACCCATGTGAACGGCGAATCGCTGCTGGGCCTGCCTTTGGACGACGCGGTCGAGATGATGCGCGGCCCGATCGGGTCCGAGATCACCATCACCGTCCTGCGCGAGGGCGAGAGCGAGCCGTTCGACCTGACCATGTCGCGCGACACGATCAAGCTGACCGTGGTGCGCAGCCGCGTCGAGGGCCATGCGGTCGTGCTGCGGGTGTCCACCTTCAACGACGAGACCTATGACACGCTGCAGGCGGAACTGAAGAAGGCCGTCGAGGAAGCCGGCGGCATCGACCGGGTCACCGGTTTCGTGCTGGACCTGCGCAACAACCCCGGCGGCCTGCTGAACCAGGCGATCAGCGTCAGCGACGCCTTTCTGGACGCCGGAGAGATCGTCAGCACCCGCGGCCGCAACCCGGACGAAAGCGAACGCTGGAACGCCGAGGCGGGCGATCTGGCCGAGGGCAAGCCGATGGTCGTGCTGATCAACGGCGGTTCGGCCAGCGCGTCGGAAATCGTCGCGGGCGCCTTGCAGGACCACCGCCGCGCCATCGTCGTAGGCGAGAAGTCCTTTGGCAAGGGTTCGGTCCAGACGGTCATGCCGGTGACCGCTGACAGCGCCATCCGCCTGACCACGGCGCGGTACTTCACCCCGTCGGGCCGGTCGATCCAGGCCCTGGGCGTGCAGCCCGACATCCTGGTCGCCCAGCCCGCCCCGGCCCCAGAGGTCGAGGAGGAGGAAGCCCGCAGCAACAGCGACTTCAGCCGGTCCGAGGCCGACCTGCGCGGTGCGCTGGGCAATGATGTCAGCGACGAGATGCGCAAGCAGATGGAGGAGGAGGCCGCCGAGGTCGAGGCCACCGCCGCGCTGCGCGAGGAGGACTATCAGCTGGCCTATGCGGTCGACGTGCTGAAGGGTCTGGCCGCGGTGAACTTCCGCGCCGACCAGGTGCCTGCCGCGGAGACGCCCGCGGTGACCGGCGAAGGTGCGGGCGAGGGGGCCGAGGCCGCCCCGGACCAGGGCTGATCCGATGGACGGACGCATGGGGCCGGGCGGCCTGCCGTACCGGCCCTGCGCCGGCGTGGTGCTGATCGACGACCGGGGCCTGGTCTTTGCCGGGCGCCGGATCGACCGCAGCCCCGACCAGCCGCCTGCGTGGCAGATGCCCCAGGGCGGCATCGACGAGGGGGAAACCCCGCGCGAGGCCGCGCTGCGCGAGCTGACCGAGGAGACGGGCATCGACCCGTCGCTGGTCGAGGTGCTGGACGAGACGCCCGACTGGGTCTTCTACGACCTGCCGCCCGAGATGGTCGGCCGGATCTGGAAGGGCCGTTATGGCGGGCAGTGCCAGAAATGGCTAGCGCTGCGGTTCCTGGGCCAGGACACCGACATCCGCATCGATACCGCCCATCCCGAGTTCGACCAATGGCGGTGGATGCGGGCCGAGGACGTGCTGGACAGCATCGTGCCCTTCAAGCGCGCGGTCTATGCCGAGGTGCTGGGCGCGTTCCGCCCTCATCTGGCCTAGGGCGCGGGCCAGCGATCCTCCAGGATCAGGTCGTCCAGCGGCAGGCGCGCCGCCCAGCCCCGGCTTTGCAGTTCGGGCTGGCGGTACAGTTCGGTCACATGACCGATGCACAGATAGGCCACCGGCACGACATGGTCGGGCAGGTGCAACAGACCGCGAAGGTCGTCAGGCCGGAAGATGCTGACCCAGCCCACCCCGATGCCTTCGGCCCGCGCGGCCAGCCACAGGTTCTGCACCGCGCAGGCCGTCGAATAAAGGTCGGTCGCCGGATCGTGGGTGCGGCCCAGCACATGGTCGCCGCCGCGCGTGCGGTCGCAGGTGATGCACAGGTTGACCGGGGCCTGCAGGATGCCCTCCAGCTTCAGCGACGAATAGAGCGCCTTGCGGTCGGGAAAGCGGGTCGCGGCATCGGCATTGGCGGATGCGAAGGCATCGTGGATGCGCCCGCGCAGCGCCGCGTCGCGGATCAGGATGAAGTTCCAGGGCTGCGACAGCCCGACGGACGGCGCGTCATGCGCCGCCTGCAGCAGGCGGCGCAGCGTCGCGGGATCGACCGGGTCGGGGCGGAACTGGCCCCGCACGTCGCGGCGTTCGCGGATCGCGCGATAGACCGCCGCGCGCTCCGCGTTCGAAAACGGCCCCGCCGGGGCAAGGCCGCTGGCATCGGTCACCGGCGCAGCTGGTCCAGCAGGATCGAGGTCGGATAGCCGTCCGGCGTCACGCCGATGGACCGCTGGAAGGCAGAGACCGATTCCATCGTCGCCGATCCGAACAGGCCGTCGATCTCTCCCTGATAAAAGCCGCGCTGTGCCAGGCGCTGCTGGATCTCCTGACGTTCGGCGGTGGACAGGGTGCGGTCCTGGCGCGGCCAGGCGCCCTGGATACCCGGACGGCCCGCGATGCGTTCCGCCAGATAGGACACGCCCAGGGCGTAGTTGTCCGAGTTGTTGTAGCGCAGGATCGACCGGAAGTTGTCGGTGATGAAGAACGCGGGCCCCCGCGCCCCCGCCGGCATGATGATCGAGCCGTTGCCCGCCGGCAGCCCGCCGCCCGACATTGTGCGCACGCCCTGTGCCGACCAGTCGCCGGCCGACCGCCGGGTGCCCTTGCCGATCAGGCCCATGTTGAAGTTCGCGGGCAGGCGGACCTCGGCGCCCCAGGTCGCGCCGCGCTGCCAGCCGCTGCGCGCCAGATAGGCTGCGGTCGAAGCCAGCGAATCGGTCGGGTCCTCGGACCAGATGTCGCGGCGGCCGTCGCCGTTGAAGTCGACCGCGTATTCCAGATAGGAGGTCGGCATGAACTGGGTATGCCCCATCGCGCCCGCCCAGCTGCCCAGCATGTGCTGGGGATCGGTGTCGCCCGCCTGAAGGATCTGCAGGGCGGCGATCAGCTGGTTCTGGAACATCTCTCCGCGGCGGCCGTCATAGGCCAGCGTCGCCAGCGACGGGATGATCTGCATCCGGCCGCGGTTGGCGCCGAAGTTCGATTCCATCCCCCAGACCGCCAGCACGATCTCGCGCGGGACGCCGTACTGCGCCTCGATCCGGGCCAGGACGGGCGACAGCTGCGCCAGCTTCTGGCGGCCGGTGGTGATGCGCACGTCCGACACGGCGCTGTCCAGGTACAGCCAGACGGGGCGCGAGAATTCGGCCTGGCGGCGGTCCAGGCGGATCACCTCGGGGTTGTAGCGGGCCAGCGCCATGGCGCGGTCATAGGTCGGGCCCGACACGCCCGACGACAGGGCGCGGGCGCGGAACTGCTGGACGAACCGCTGCAGGCCGGCCTCGTCGCCGGGATTGGCGGGGGGGATCGGGGTCACGGTCACATCGGCGGGCGCGCGGGGGCCGCCTGCGGCGGGCATGCGCGACATCGGCGATGCACAGGCGGCCAGCGCGCCGATCAGGGTGGTGGACAGAAGAATGCGGGAAAAGCTCATTATGGATCGCCTGTTTTGGACTGCCGAGGTTTCTTGGCCCGGATCTTGATGGCCCGGATTTGGTCTTCTGCGTGCAGTCTAGACGAACCACTCCCGCTTGGGTAGGGCGCGGGCGCGCTTAGTGCAGCAGTGATTCCGGGTCCGGCGTGGTCCCGAACCAGGGCGTCATCTGCGCGATGATGACCGAGTTTTCGGCCAGCGCCCGGTCCATCAGCGTGCGTTCCGCCTCGTCGATCTCGTGGCCGTCGGCCAGACGCTCGTCCAGCGTGCCGTAGCCGGTGACGTCCAGAGGGGCCATGTCGGCCTGCTTCAGGATCGCCACGGTTTCTCTCACGGCCTCGGGTTCGTCGTTGGCCGGGGCATAGCAGACCAGCCCCGCCCCGGTGGCGCCCTTGGGCAGACCGTCGCCCTTCCGCCTGCCCAGCTCGATGACCAGCGTGAAGACCTTCATGGCTTACTCCATCGGTTTTGCGCCGCCCTGGGCGCTTTCGGCCCCTTCGGGCCATTCGGGGGCCTGCCACATGCGGTTGCCGCATTCGGGGCAGGGAGCACGGGTGGCGATGATCTGCGCGCCCGCGGACGCGCCGCACATGGCACAACATGTCTGCCCGTCCATCGCAAGCGCCTTTGCGGGCGGGGGCGGGCCGTTCACCAGATGTTCGGGCGGCAGTAGCGATAGGCCGGGCTGCAGCTGCGACCGGCGAAAGACGGACAGTCCGCCGCCCGCCTCCAGATAGGCGGCGCGCAGCTCTCCAAGGTTGCCGACGCCGGCCAGGCGCAGCATCGCCTTGATCTCGGCCAGGCCCAGGTCGCGCTGCGATGCCGCCTCGGGCAGGATGCGCCCGTCCAGGACCAGCGCCACGGGGCGGCCGTCGATGATGCGCTTGGCCCTGTCAAACCGCACGATCAGCCGGTCCAAGACCTTGTTCAGCCCGACGACCACGGTGATGACCGCCATCGCCGCCAGCAGCGGCACGTCGGGATAGAACATCGCGTCGCCCACGGCGGACCCCAGGGCGATGACCAGCAGGAACTCGACCATCGACAGCTGCGCCACGCCGCGCCCGCCGATCCAGCGGATCATCAGCAGCGCATAGACATAGACCAGCACGGTGCGGACCAGGATCTCGGCATAGAACAGGGGTGGATGCTCGCCCAGGAACATCCGGGCAAGATCGAAGGGGATGACCGGTTGGTCCATGAAAGGCCTTTCGCGGCAGTGAATGCTGCACAGCCTATAACCGTGCCCGAACCGAGGGGTTCCGCCGCCCAGTCCCGCCCGCTAGGGTCCGCGCAGCAGCAGGGGGGCATGCCATGAGCGACAGTCTGGAGCGGGTCCGCGCGGCCCTGGACGCGGCCGGCGTCGCGGTCGACATCCGCGAGATGCCGGGCAGCACCCGCACCGCCGCCGAGGCCGCGGACGCGGTCGGCTGTGCGCTGGACCAGATCGCCAAGTCGATCATCTTTCACGGCCAGGACAGCGGAGCGGTGCTGCTGTTCCTGACCGCGGGCGGCAACAGGGTCGATCCCGACAAGGCCGCGACGCTGGCCGGAGAGCCGTTGAGCCGGGCCGATGCGGCGCTGGTGCGGGCGCGCACGGGGTTCGCCATCGGCGGCGTCGCGCCGGTGGGGCATCTGTCGCCGGTCAGGGCCTTCCTGGACCCGCGCCTGGCCGAATTCGCGCAGGTCTGGGCGGCGGCGGGCACCCCGCGGCACGTCTTTGCCATCGCGCCCGACCGGCTGCAGGCCGTGACCGCCGCACGGACCGGTGATTTTGTCGCATGAACCCCACGGCGGGTCCGGGGCGTTGGGACGCGACATCTGAAAGGAAGCCCCGATGACCCAACCCATGATGACCCTGAACGACGGCCGGACCATGCCCCAGCTGGGCACCGGCATCTGGCAGATCGAGGATGCTAAGACCCCCGAGGTCGTGGCCGAGGCGCTGCGCATCGGATACCGGCTGATCGACGGCGCGGCGGCCTACAAGAACGAAGCCGGGATGGGCCGGGGCATCCGCGACAGCGACGTGGTCCGCGACCAGATCTTCGTCACGTCCAAGCTGTGGAACGATGCGCAGGGGCATGACGCCGCGCTGCGGGCCTTTGACGCGACGATGGAGCGGTCGGGACTGGATTATCTGGACCTGTACCTGATCCACTGGCCGTTGCCGGCGATGGACGCCTATGTCGACAGCTGGAAGGCGCTGATCCGTCTGCGCGACGAAGGGCGCGTGCGGTCCATCGGCGTCGCGAATTTCCACGAGCCGCATCTGCGTCGCCTGATCGACGAGACGGGCGTCGCGCCCGCGCTGAACCAGATCGAGCTGCACCCGTCGCTGACGCAGGAGCGCATGCGGGCGGTGAACAAGCAGCTTGGCATCGTCACGCAAAGCTGGACCCCCCTGGGCCGCGGCGACAGCTTTGACGCCCCCGCGATCCGCGACGCGGCGGCGCGCACGGGGCGGACGGTGGCGCAGGTGATCCTGCGCTGGCACATCCAGCATGGGCTGTCGGTCATTCCGAAATCGGAAAAGCCCGAACGGCTGGCCGAGAATTTCGACGTGCTGGACTTTACCCTGACGCCCAAGGAGATGTCGGCCATCGACGCACTGGACCGCGGCCATCGCACCGGGCCGGACCCGGACACGTTCGACTATCGTCAGCCGCTGTAACCCAGCAGGCGACGCATCAGGGGGCTGGCGGGGTCCGCAAGTCCCTCGATCACGTCGAAATGGTGGCGGCCGGGGTCGATAACGCATTCGGTCGCCGCGCCCAGCCCCGCCCAGGCATTCGCCAGCAGCCGAGCATGGCGGATGAATTCAGGCCTTTCGGCCCCTCCGACCCAAGTCGTGACCGGGATGCCCGTGCAAGGTTCCAGCAGGGCGGGGCTTTCGGATGCGGCCTCGGCCGCGTCCAGGCGTAGGGTGTCGTTCATCGCCGTGCGCATCAGCGGGCGCAGGTCGGTCAGCGGAGAGATGGGCACGCAGGCGGTGACCCGCGCGGCAACCGTCTCGGACAGCACCCCCGGACAGATCATCCGCGCCGCCAGATGCCCGCCCGCCGAATGACCGGTCAGCGCGATGGGCCCTGCGATGCGACCCGCCGCCTCTGCGATCTGCTCCGCGACGATGCAGGTCATGTCGGCGATGCGCGCGTCCGGCGCCAAGGGATAGCCCGGCATGGCGCAGGCCCATCCCGCCGCCAGTGCACCGCCCGCCAGATGCGACCACAGCGTCGGGTCGAACCGCATCCAGTAGCCGCCATGGATGAACACCATCAGCCCGCGCGGGTCTCCCTCCGGCAGGAACAGATGCCCCCGGCCCAGATCCTGCGGCGGATTGGCGGCGCGGAAGGCCGCCGCCGCCTCGGTCCAGCGGGGGACATAGGTGTCGGCATGCGGGATATGCGCGCCGTTGGCATAGGCGTCGTCCCAGTCGGTGATCTGATACAGCATGGTTCCCCCTCTTTCGGGCAGCCAATCGCGGCGCTATCGTCGCGTCAAGAGGGAGCCCATGATGACCGATTTCACCAAGACCCGCGCCGCGTTCCACCTGCCGGACGGCATGACCTATCTGGACGGCAATTCCCTGGGGCCGATGCCCCGCGCCGCCGCCGACCGGGTCGCGACCATGATGGCCGACGAATGGTCGGAGATGCTGATCACCGGCTGGAACAGGGCGGGCTGGTATGTCCAGCCGCGCAAGGTCGGCGATCGCATTGCCCGGCTGATCGGCGCGGGGGATGGCCAGGTGGTCATGGGCGATACGCTGTCCATCAAGGTGTTCCAGGCGCTAAGCGCGGCCCTGGCCCTGCGGCCCGACCGCCGGGTGATCCTGTCGGACAGCGGCAATTTTCCGTCGGACCTGTACGTGGCCGAGGGGATCGCTCGCGCCCTGGGCGCGACCCTGCGCGTCGTGGCCCCCGAAGAGGTCGAGGCGGCCATCGGTCCCGATCTGGCCGTGCTGATGCTGACCGAGGTCGATTACCGCACCGGCCGCCGTCACGACATGCCCGCCCTGACCGCCCGCGCGCATGACGCCAGCGCGCTGGCCATCTGGGATCTGGCCCATTCGGCGGGGGCGGTGGACGTGGACCTGCTGGGGTCGGATGCCGATTTCGCGGTGGGCTGCACCTATAAATACCTGAACGGCGGTCCGGGGGCGCCGGCCTTCATCTGGACCCATCCGCGCCACGCCGAACAGGCCGAGCCGATCCTGCAGGGCTGGATGGGCCATGCCGCGCCCTTTGCCTTCGACCAGGAATACCGCCCCGCGCCGGGGATCGAGCGGATGCGCGTGGGCACGCCCCCCGTCATCGCGCTGAGCGCGTTGGAAGCGTCGCTGGACATCTGGGACACGGTCGACATGGCCGCGCTGCGCGCGCGATCGATCGAACTGACCGAGGCGTTCATTGCGGGGGTCGAGGCGCAGTGCCCCGACCTGGTCCTGAACAGCCCACGCGACCCGGCGCGGCGCGGCTCTCAGGTCGGGTTCCGCCATCCGCAGGGCTATGCGGTGATGCAGGCACTGATCGCGGCGGGGGTGGTCGGCGACTTTCGCGCGCCCGACGTGCTGCGCTTTGGGTTCGCGCCGCTTTACAACGATCTGGACGACGTGTCGCAGGCGGTCGCGACCTTGGCGCGAATCCTGCGCGACGGCAGCTGGGACAGTGCGGAATTCCGTCGCAAGGCCGCGGTGACCTAGGGTAAGGGGGCTTTCCAAGGCGGCCAAAACCGTCGACAGATTGAGCCACAGATGTCGTGGATCGGTTCCGATGTTCAAGCTGCTGCCCCTTGCCCTTGCCATGATGATTCCCGCGCTTGCGGCGGCCCAGGCCGCCCCCGACGATATCCGCGTGCGCATCGTGACCGCCCGCACCCAGCCTCTGGACCTGGACATGCAGCTGTCCGGAGAGATCGAGGCCGTCGACACGTTGGAGCTGGGCTTTCGCCAGGGCGGCCGCGTGACCGAGGTGCTGGTGGCCGAGGGCGACCGCGTCGTCGCGGGCCAGCCCTTGGCCCGGCTGAACGCGGTCCAGCAGGATCAAGCGCTGAACGTCGCGCTGGCGGGCTTGGCCGCCGCGCGCGCGGGCAGCGACCAGGCCCGTCAGGCCCGCGACCGCGCCGATGCGCTGCTGGCGCGGGGGGTCGGCACGCGGGCGGCGGCCGATCAGGCCGAACAGGCGCTGTCCCAGACCCAGGGGGCGCTGGAGCGCGCGGAAACCGCGGTCGAACAGGCGCGGCGCGCCGTCGACGATGCCGTGCTGCGGGCGCCCGAAGATGCCGTCGTGACCGACAAGTCGGTGGCCCCCGGCCAAGTGGTCGCCGCCGCGCAGCCGGTGCTGACGCTGGCTGCGCTGTCGGGGTTGGAGGCCGTCTTTCACGCGCCCGACGACCCGCTGCTGCACGACATCCTGGGCCGTGACGTGCGGATGGAGACGCTGGACGTCGACCGTCCCGACATGGTCGGCACCGTGACCGAGATCGCGCCCCTGGTCGATCCGCAGACCGGCACGGTGACCGTGCGCGCGCGGCTGCTGACGCCCAATGCCGGGATCGTCCTTCTGGGCGCGTCGGTGCGCGGGCATCTGAGCATGGCGATGGAAAAGGGCGTGGTCGTGCCTTGGACCGCCCTGATGCGGTCGGGCGACGATCCGGCCGTCTGGGTGGTCGACGATGACGGGCGCGTGGCGCTGACCAAGGTGGTCATCAACCATTTCGCGGACAGCACGATCTTCGTCTCCGAGGGCCTGTCCGACGGACAGCGGGTCGTGGGCGACGGGGCGCAGCTGCTGTATCCCGGCCGCCGGGTCCAACCGGTCGCGGAGGGCGTGCAATGAGGGCACTGATCCTGGCCGGCGTGCTTGCGCTGGCCTGCGGGCCGGCCGCGGCACTGTCGCTGCCCGACTGGCTGGGCCTTGGCGGTCAGGCCGAGGAGCCCGCGGCCCCGCCGCGCCCGGTGGTCAGCGTGATCGTGGACGATCGCGGCCTGGACGCGCGCTGGATCCCCGGCGTGGTCGAGGCGCGAACTCAGGTCCAGCTGGGCTTTCAGACCCTGGGCCGGATGATCGCGCGGCCCGTCGATCTGGGCGATCAGGTGGCGGCCGGCGATCTGCTGGCGCAGCTGTCCACGGACGATCTGGCCGCGACAACCCGCGCCGCGCGCGCCGCCGTCGATGCCGCGGACGTGCAGGACCGCACCGCGCGCGCGACGCTGGAGCGCACGCAGGCGCTGGCGGCGCGCAACGTCGCCTCGAACGCCCAGCTGGAACAGGCCCAGCAGGAGGCCAGCGCCGCCGCCGCCGCGGTCGAGCAGGCCCGCTCGCAGCTGCTGCAGGCCGAGGATGCCGAAGGGTTCGCCAAGATGACCGCGCCTTTTGCCGGTGTGGTCAGCGCCGTCTATGAGGCGCCGGGCGCGGTCGTGGATGCGGGCGCGCCCGTGATCCAGCTGTCGGCCCAGGACACCCCCGAGGTGGTGATCGACCTGCCCGAACAGGCGCTGGTCGGGCTGGCACCGGGCGCCGACTTTACCGTCTGGCATCGCAGCGACCCCCAGGTCGAGATCGCCGCCACGCTGGACCGGGTCGACCCCATCGCCGACAGCGCCACCCGGACGCGGCGGCTGTACCTGACGCTGCCGCCCGGCGCGCCGTTCCGCCTTGGCGCGCTGGTGCGGGCGCGGTTCGGAACGGTCGATGCGCCATCCCTGTCGCTGCCGGCCGAGGCGCTGGTCGCGACCGAGGGCATGCCCTTCGTCTGGCGGGTGATCCGCGACGATGCGGGGGCGCGGGTCGAACAGGCCCCCGTGCAGGCGGCCGCCCCCTTTCGCGGGCGCGTCTCCATCACCCACGGCCTTGACGCGGGCGACGAGGTCGTGATCCGCGGCGTGAAATCCCTGGCCCCCGGCCAGCCCGTCGGCCGGAGGCTGGAGCCGTGAGCACCCCCAAGACCCGCTTCAACCTGTCCGACTGGGCACTGAAGCATCGCAGTTTCGTGTGGTTCCTGCTGATCGTGTCGATGATCGCGGGCACCATCAGCTATCTGAACCTGGGCCGCGAGGAGGACCCGGACTTCACGATCAAGACGATGATCATCGGCGCGGCCCTTCCCGGCGCCACCATCGACGAGACGCTGAAGCAGGTCACCACCCGGATCGAGACCAAGTTGGAGGAGCTGGACGAGCTGGACTTTACCCGGTCGGTCACGACGCCCGGCCAGGCGGTCGTCTATGTCGAGCTGGACCCCACCATCCGCGGCCCCGCCGTTCCCGAGGTGTGGAAGCGGGTCCGCCAGATGATGGGCGACATCCGCCCCGAATTCCCCCAGGAATTCGCGGGATTTCAGTTCAACGACAATTTCGGCGACGTGTTCGGCAACATCTATGCCTTCACCGCCGACGGATTCACGCCGCGCGAGCTGCGCGACCGGGTCGAGGCGATCCGTCGCCAGGTCGCGGCCCTGGACGCCGCCGGCAAGACCGAGCTGCTGGGCGTGCAGGACGAACAGGTGTTCCTGGAGTTCTCCGCCGCGCGACTGGCGGCCCTGGGCCTGAACCAGGCGCAGGTGATCCAGACCCTGGCCCAACAGAATGCCATCGCGCCGTCCGGCGTGATCCAGGCCGGGCCCGAACGCATCCTGGTGCGCGTCGGCGGCCAGTTCGACGGGGCGGAATCGATCGAGGCCGTGAACCTGCGCGTCGGAGAGCGGTTCTTCAATCTGGGCGACGTGGCTACCGTCACACGCGGCTATCAGGACCCGCCGACATCGCTGTTCCGCCACAACGGCCAGCCCGCGATCGGGCTGCAGATCGGCATGCGCCAGGGCGGCAACATCCTGGAATTCGGCGCCGAACTGGAGGCGCTGATGGACCGCATCGCCGCCGACCTGCCCATCGGCATCGAAATGGCGAAATTCGCCGACCAGCCGCATGTGGTCGAAGACGCCGTGGGCCATTTCGTCAAGGCCCTGGCCGAGGCCGTGGCCATCGTCCTGGTCGTCAGCTTCATCAGCCTGGGCCTGCGCGCGGGGCTGGTGGTGACGCTGACCATCCCGCTGTGCCTGGCGATCACCTTCGTGATCCTAGACCTTTACGGCATCACGCTGCAGCGGATCTCTCTGGGCGCGCTGATCATCGCTCTTGGCCTGCTGGTCGACGATGCGATGATCGCCATCGAGACGATGATCTCAAGGCTGGAGATCGGGGAATCGCTGACCGACGCGGCCAGCTATGCCTGGACCTCGATCGCCTTTCCGATGCTGACCGGCACGCTGGTGACGGTCGCAGGCTTCATCCCCATCGGTCTGAACAGCTCTGCCGCGGGAGAGTTCACGTTCTCGCTGTTCGTGGTCATCGCGGTTTCGCTGATCGTGTCCTGGATCGTGGCGGTGCTGTTCGCGCCGCTGCTGGGGGTCACCTTCCTGCGGGCCGACATGGGGCATGGCCACAAGGGGCCGGGCCGGTTGCGGCGCGCCTTCCACGGCCTGCTGCGGGCGGCGATGCGGTTCAAGTGGCTGACCATCGCGGTGACGCTGGCGATCTTTGCGACATCGGTCTGGGGGATGCGCTTCGTGGAACAGCAGTTCTTCCCCACCTCCGACCGGACCGAGGTGCTGGTCGACATCACGGAACGCCAGAACGCCTCGATCGCGCGGACCCGCGCCGACATGGACCGGCTGGAGGCGAGCCTGGCGGATGATGACGACGTGCTGTTCTGGACCTCCTATGTGGGGCAGGGGGCGCCGCGCTTCGTGCTGTCGATGGACGTGCCCACGGCAGGGCCGCATATGGGCCAGATCGTGATCCAGACCCCCGACCTGGCCGCGCGCGACCGCGTCAAGGCGCGGCTGAGCGCGCTGGCGGCCGCCGAATTTCCGGGCGTCGACATCTATGTAAAGAACCTGGAAATCGGCCCGCCCGTGGGCAAGCCCGTCCAGTACCGCGTGACCAGCCCCGACACCGACGCCGCCCGCGACGCGGCCCAGGGCCTTGCCACGCTGATCGCCTCCGAGCCGCGCCTGCGCGACATCGCGCTGGACTGGAACGAGCCCGCGCGCATGGTTCGTCTGGTCGTCGACCAGGACCAGGCCCGCCGGCTCAGCGTGACCAGCCAGGACATCGCCCAGGCCCTGTCGGCCCTGTTCAGCGGCACCAGCGTGACGCAGCTGCGCGACGACATCTTCCTGATCGACGTGGTCGCCCGCGGCGTGGCCGACGATCGCCAGTCGCTGGCCTCGATCCGCAACATGCAGCTGAACCTGGCGGACGGGCGGGTCGTGCCGCTGGCCGCGCTGGTGACTCTGGAATACGGATCCGAACAGCCGCTGATCATGCAGAGAAACGGCCTGCCCACCGTCACGGTCAAGGCCGCCATCGGCACCGCCGACCAGCCCGCGACCCTGGTCACGGCGCTGGCTGCGCAAGTGGCCGAATACCAGGAAACCCTGCCCCCCGACGTCCGCATCGAGGTCGGCGGCAGCGTCGAGACCTCGGCCGACAGCCAGGCGCCCATCGCCGCGGTGGTGCCAGTGATGCTGCTGATCATGGCCGTCCTGGTGATGGCGCAGATGCAAAGCTTTCGGATGTCGCTGGTGGTGATCGCCGCGGCCCCCCTGGGCCTGATCGGCGTGGTGGCGGTGCTGGTGCCCTTCGGCGTGCCGATGGGCTTCGTGGCGATCCTGGGGATCCTGGCGCTGATCGGCATCCTGATCCGTAACTCGGTCATCCTGGTCCACGAGATCCAGGAGCTGCTGCACAAGGGCCGCAGCCAGTGGGACGCCGTGTTCGAGGCCTCTGACAGCCGCGCCCGCCCCATTCTGCTAACCGCGGCTGCGGCGTCGCTGGCGCTGATCCCGATCTCGCGGCAGGTGTTCTGGGGGCCGATGGCTTATGCGATGATGGGCGGCATCATCGCCGGCACGCTGGTCACGCTGGTCTTCGTGCCCGCGCTCTACTGCGCGGTGTTCCGGGTCAGGCCGCCCCGCTCCTGAAACGTCCGTCCCGGAACCAATCGGGCCTGAACCGTTTTGACCTGAACCGTCCGGGCTGGGGGTCCGGGGGGCGGCAGCCCCTCGGCCGTCGCGGGACGCAAGAGAACGCCCCGGAACCGCGTTCCGGGGCGCCCGCGCCTCACTCGGCCGCGTCGCGTTTGGGCAGCACCCAATCGGGGCGCGGGAAATGGCAGGTATAGCCGTTGGGGAACCGCTCCAGGTAATCCTGGTGCTCGGGCTCGGCCTCCCAAAAATCGCCCACCGGCTCGACCTCGGTCACGACGCGTCCCGGCCAGATGCCGGATGCGTCCACATCCGCGATCGTATCCAGCGCCACCTGCTTCTGTGCCTCGTCCGCGTAATAGATCGCGGAACGATAGCCCGGCCCGATGTCGTTGCCCTGCCGGTTCGGCGTGGACGGGTCGTGGATCTGGAAGAAGAACTCCAGCAGCCGGCGATAGCTGATCAGGTCGGGGTCGAACATGATCTCGATCGCCTCGGCATGGGTGCCGTGGTTGCGATAGGTCGCGTTGGGCACGTCGCCGCCGGAATAACCGACGCGCGTCGCGATCACGCCCGGCATGCGCCGGATCAGGTCCTGCATGCCCCAGAAGCAGCCACCGGCCAGAACCGCACGTTCAACCATGATGCGCCTCCTCGATCTGGGCCAGATAGTCGCCGTAACCCTCGGCCTCCATCCGGTCCTTGGGGACAAAGCGCAGCGACGCCGAATTGATGCAATAGCGCAGCCCGCCCTGATCGCGCGGACCGTCCGGGAAGACGTGGCCCAGATGGCTGTCGCCGTGCTTCGAGCGCACCTCGACCCGGACCATGCCGTGGGTGGTGTCGCGATGCTCGGTCACGTTGCCGTCGATGGGCTTGGTGAAGGCGGGCCAGCCGCAGCCGGAATTGTATTTCGTGCTGCTGACGAACAGCGGCTCTCCAGAGACGACATCGACATAGATGCCCGCATCGAAATGGTGGTCGTATTCGCCGGTGAAGGCCCGCTCGGTGCCGTTCTCCTGGGTGACGCGATACTGCTCCGGGGTCAGCCGGGCGATCGCGTCGGGGGTTTTCTCATAGGCCATCTGGTCCTCCACGGATGGGACGGTTCGATCCCCTATATGGGAAGCGTCCCGCCCATCCGCAAAGGTCACAGCCGCGAAACGGCCTCTTTCGCGGCTTGATATTCCGCAGCCAGCCGGTCGATGCGCGCGCCCGCCGGTTCCACCGCCCGCACCGCGCCGATCCCCTGGCCCGCGCCCCAGATGGTGGACCAGGCCTTGGGCTTCGACGATCCGTCGCTGAAATTCATCGCGCTGGCATCCGCCCCCGCCAGATTGTCCGGGTCCAGCCCCGCCTTGCGGATCGACGGCGCCAGATAGTTGCCCGACACGCCCGTGAACAGCGACGATGTCACGATGTCGGCCGCCGTGCTGTCCACGATCATCTGCTTGTAGTCGGGCTGGGCGTTCGCCTCCTCGGTCGCGATGAACGGGCTGCCGATATAGGCCAGATCCGCCCCCATCACCTGCGCCGCCAGCACCGCGCGCCCCGTGGCGATCGAGCCCGACAGAAGCAGCGGCCCGTCGAACCATTCGCGGATCTCCTGGATCAGGGCGAAAGGCGATTGCGGCCCGGCATGGCCTCCCGCACCCGCCGCCACCGCAATCAGCCCGTCGGCGCCCTTCTCGATGGCCTTCTTCGCGAACATGTTGTTGATCACGTCATGCAGCGCGATCCCGCCGCAGTCATGGGCGGCCTGGTTCACCTCGATCCGCGCACCAAGCGAGGTGATCCAGATCGGCACCTTGTGGCGGTGACAGATCTCGATGTCGCGCTCCAGCCGGGCATTGCTGCGATGGACGATCTGGTTGACCGCGAAGGGGGCGGCGGGGTGGTCGGGGTTCGCCTGGTTGTGACGGTCCAGCTCCTCTTCGATCCGGGTCAGCCAGGCGTCCAGCATGGAGGGCTCGCCGTCCTTCTCGCGGGCGTTCAGCGCCGGAAAGCTGCCGACGATGCCCGCCTTGCACTGCGCGATGACCAGATCGGGCCCCGAGACGATGAACATGGGCGAGGCGACGACCGGAATGCGCAGGCCCTGCAGGATCGGTGGCAGCATGGATGATCTCCCTTGGATTTGCGTCACGATGCCCGCGCCTTGGGCAACGGGCAAGCCGTGACGCGGCGACAGGGTGGCGGCTCTGGCCATCGCGGGTGCCGCAGCGTAAGCCGGGGGCGGAATTGCATATCGTGAAAGGCCCGCCCCATGATCCGTCCCGTCCTTGCCCTGATGCTGTCTGCCGCGCCCCTGGCCGCGCATGGCGTCGACGACACGCCCCGCATCGCCGTCATGTCGGCCTTCGAGCCGGAATGGATCAGCCTGCAGGCTGACCTGGAGGGCGCGGAAACCCAGACCATCAACGGTACCGACTTCATCACCGGCACCCTGTCAGGGCAGGAGGTCGTGCTGTTCCTGTCGGGCGTGTCGATGGTCAACGCGGCCATGACCACCCAGATGGCGCTGGAGCGGTTCGACATCGAGGCGATCGTGTTCTCGGGCATCGCGGGCGGGGTCGATCCGGCGCTGAACATCGGCGACGTGGTCGTGGCCGACCAGTGGGGCCAGTGGCTGGAGACGGTCATGGCGCGCCGGACCGAGGACGGCTTCGCCCTGCCGGGGTTCCTGGAATCGCCCTTTCCGAATTATGACATGATCTACACGCGCGAGACGACCGTGGCCTCGGACCGGGGCGAGCCCGAGACGCGGTTCTGGTTTCCCGCCGACCCGGCCCTGCTGGAGGTCGCCGCCCGCGTGGCCGAGGCGACCGATCTGGCCGACTGCAATGCCCAGAACGACTGCCTGACCACCGCGCCGCAGATCCGCGTGGGCGGGAACGGCGTGTCGGGGTCGTCCTTCATGGACAATGCGGGGGTGCGCGACTGGCTGTCCACGACCTTCGAGGCGCAGGTGGTCGACATGGAATCGGCCGCCGTGGCGCAGGTGGCCTGGGCGAACCAGGTGCCGTTCATCGCCTTCCGCTCGCTGTCGGACTTGGCCGGCGGCGGCGAGGGCGAGAACGAGATGGGCGTCTTCATGTCGCTGGCCTCCGACAATTCGGCGGCGCTGGTCAAGGCCTTCCTGGCCGAGATGCCCTGACGGAAACGGCCCCCGGATCGCTCCGGGGGCCGTCTTCCTTAGTGGATCGGCGGACGTGGGCCTTCGCCGATCGCGCCAAGCCGCGGTCCCGCCTGGCCCACACGGTTGCCGACCAGCAGGCCGTCCGGCCCGGCGCTGACATGGACGGTCGCCCCGTCCATGACCTCTCCGGACAGCAGCAGTTCCGCCAGCGGATCCTGCAGGGCGCGCTGGATCACACGCTTCAGCGGGCGCGCGCCGAAGACCGGGTCGTAACCCTGATCGGCCAGCCACATCCGCGTCGCGTCGTCCATGTTCAGCGTGATCTTGCGACCCGCCAGGCGCTTTTCCAGCCGCGCCATCTGCACCTTGACGATCCCGTCCATGTTCGTCCGCGAGAGCCTGCGGAAGATGATGATCTCGTCCAGGCGGTTCAGGAATTCGGGGCGGAAATGGCCGCGCACCGCCTCCATCACCTGATGGCGGGCGTCCGACGCATCCGCCTCCTCGGGCAGATGCGACAGCGCCTGAGAGCCCAGGTTCGACGTCAGGATGATCAGCGTCTGCTTGAAGTCCACCGTCCGGCCCTGGCCGTCCGTCAGCACCCCGTCATCCAGCACCTGCAACAGCACGTTGAAGACGTCCGGATGCGCCTTTTCGACCTCGTCAAACAGGATCACCTGATAGGGACGCCGCCGCACGGCCTCGGTCAGCACGCCGCCCTCGTCGTAACCCACATAGCCCGGAGGCGCGCCGATCAGCCGGGCCACGGAATGCTTTTCCATGAACTCGGACATGTCGATGCGGACCATCGCGCTGTCATCGTCGAACATGTATTCGGCCAGCGCCTTGGTCAGTTCCGTCTTGCCGACGCCGGTGGGCCCCAGGAACAGGAAGCTGCCAAGCGGCCGGTTCTCGTCGTTCAGACCCGCGCGGGCGCGGCGGACGGCATTGCTGACCGCGGTGACGGCCTCCTGCTGGCCGATCACGCGCTTGCCGATCTGCTCTTCCATCTTCAACAGCTTGTCGCGCTCGCCCTCCAGCATCTTGGCGGTGGGGATGCCGGTCCAGCGTTCGACGACCTCGGCGATCTGCTCGGGGCGGACGGCCTCCTCGACCATCAGACCGTCGCCCTGCTCGGCTTCGGCCAATTGCTTCTCCAGCCCGGGGATGATGCCATAGGACAGCTCTCCGGCGCGGGCCAGGTTCCCCTCGCGTTTGGCCTGATCCAGGTCGGCGCGGGCGCGGTCAAGCTGCTCCTTGAGGTCGCGCGATCCCTGCAGCTTGTCGCGTTCCGCCTGCCAGCGGGCGGTCATCTCGGCGCTGCGCTCCTGCAGGCCGGACAGGTCCTTCTCCAGCCGTTCCAGCCGGTCCTTCGATGCCGCGTCGTCCTCCTTCTTCAGCGCCTCGGCCTCGATCTGCAGCTGCAGGATCTGGCGATCCAGCTGGTCCAGCTCCTCGGGCTTGCTGTCGACCTCCATGCGCAGGCGCGAGGCCGCCTCATCCATCAGGTCGATGGCCTTGTCGGGCAGGAAACGGTCGGTGATGTAGCGATGCGACAGCGTCGCAGCCGCGACCAGGGCCGCGTCGCTGATCCGCACGCCGTGGTGCAGCTCGTACTTCTCCTTGATGCCGCGCAGGATGCTGATCGTGTCCTCGACCGTCGGCTCCTCGACCAGCACGGGCTGGAAGCGCCGGGCCAGGGCCGCGTCCTTCTCGATATACTTGCGGTATTCGTCCAGCGTGGTCGCGCCGACGCAATGCAGCTCGCCCCGCGCCAGGGCCGGCTTGATCAGGTTGGCGGCATCCATCGCGCCGTCGCCCTTGCCTGCGCCGACCAACGTGTGCAGCTCGTCGATGAACAGGATGATCTCGCCGGCGGCGGTCTCGATCTCCTTCAGGATCGACTTCAGCCGCTCCTCGAAATCGCCGCGATATTTGGCGCCCGCAATCAGCGCGCCCATGTCCAGTGCCATCAGCCGCTTGTTGCGCAGCGATTCCGGCACGTCGCCGTCGATGATGCGCAGCGCGAGGCCCTCGGCAATGGCGGTCTTGCCGACGCCGGGTTCGCCGATCAGGACGGGGTTGTTCTTGGTGCGCCGCGACAGGACCTGCATGGCGCGGCGGATCTCCTCGTCGCGGCCGATGATCGGGTCGATCTTGCCGTCGCGCGCGGCCGCCGTCAGGTCGCGGGCATATTTCTCCAACGCCTCATAGCTGTCCTCGGCGGATGCCGTGTCAGCGGTGCGTCCCTTGCGGATGTCGTTGATCGCGGCGTTCAGCGCCTGCGCGTTGACCGAACCCGCGGCCAGCGCATCGCGGGCGTTCGTGTTGACCATGGCCAGCGCCATCAGCACCCGTTCGGCGGGCACGAAGCTGTCGCCGGCCTTCTTGGCCACGGACTCCGCCTCGTCCAGCACGCGGACCAGCGTGGGGTCGACATAGACCTGACCGCTGCCCGACCCGCTGACCTTGGGCTGTTTCGCCACGGCGGCATCCACCGCCTCGCGCACGCGCTTGGCGTCGCCGCCCGCACGGGTGATCAGGTTCGAGGCCAGTCCCTGGTCGTCATCCATCAGCGCCTTCAGCAGATGCTCGGGCATCACGCGCTGCTGATTCTCGCGGATCGCGATGGTCTGGGCGGATTGCAGGAAGCCGCGCGACCGTTCCGTGAACTTTTCCATGTTCATCGGCAGTACTCCTTTTGCAAAGCCCCCGTGCTGGTGGCGCCCTGTTGCGGCACGCCCCGGTCCGGGTCTGATGGATCAGATTTGGGGGGGTCGCGGGGTGGTTTCAAGCATGTCATAAGGCCCGCGGAACAAAGAAGGGGATGGGTGATGGATGACCGGCTGATCGTGGCGCTGGACGTGCCGAATGCCGTGGCGGGGCTGGACCTGGCGGGACGCCTGGGCGACGCCGTGGGCTTCTACAAGATCGGGCTGGGCATGCTGACCGGCGGCGGCCTGGCCCTGGCCAACGAGCTGAAGCAGGAGCACGGCAAGCGCATCTTCCTGGACATGAAGCTGTTCGACATCGGCGCGACCGTCGAGGCCGCGGTGCGCGGCCTGGCGCAGTTCGACCTGGACTTCCTGACCGTGCATGGCGACCCGCATGTGGTGGCGGCGGCAAAGCAGGGGGCTGCGGGGTCGAACCTGAAGATCCTGGGCGTGACTATCCTGACCTCGCTGGACCGTGCCGACCTGGACGCGGGGCTGATGCAGGCGGGCGATTTGCACGACATCACCGTGGAACGCGCCGCCCGCGCCTTCGAGGCGGGGGCCGACGGCATCATCTGCTCCCCGCGCGAGGCGGCCGACATCCGCGCCCTGCCGGGATCGCGCCTGATCGTGACGCCGGGCGTGCGCCCCGCGGGCAGCGCCCTGGGCGACCAGAAGCGGGTCGAGACGCCCGCATTGGCCATCGCCGCCGGGGTCGACCACATCGTGGTAGGCCGCCCGGTCTGGCAGGCCGCCGATCCGCGCGCGGCGGCGCAGGCGATCCTGGCCGAACTGGCTTGACGCCCGGCGCCCCCGCGTCCCAGCATGGCGCGAAACGCGGGGGTGGCGATGGACGATGACGGCGGCGTGCAGAAGGTCCGCAACGAGTTGGTCCTGTCCTTCCTGGCGGTGCGCCGCGCCATCGGCGCCCTGGGGTTCTTCCTGCCGCTGGCGCTGATCGACTATGCGGTGCTGTGGCCCGAGCCGCTGCGGACCAGCATCTCGGCCTACTATTACTCTCCGATGCGCGAGGTCTTCGTCGGCACGCTGATCGCGCAGGCCGTGTTTCTGTGGAGCTATGAGGGGTTCCGCCCCGATGCGGGCGAATGGATCACCGACAAGGCCATGGCGCGGCTGGCGGCGGTCTCCATCGCGCTGGTGGCCCTGGTGCCCACCGACGGGCCGGACGGACCCTGCACCGCGCTGGAATGCATCGCGGGTCCGGGCCTGTCGGCGCTGATCCATGTCGTCGCGGCGGGGCTGTTCTTTGCCGCGCTGGCGGTGTTCTGCCTGGTGCTGTTCGTCAGGGGTACCGTGGACGGCCCGGAAAAGGCCGCGTCGAACCGCATCTATCGCATCTGCGGCTGGACGATCATCGTCAGCATCGGCCTGATCGGGCTGCTGTTCGCGACGGGCCTGGACGATACGCTGGCGCGCCTGCGTCCTGTCTTCTGGCTGGAGACGGCGGCCACCTTCGCCTTTGCGACCAGTTGGGCGGTCAAGGGCGACAGCCTGCGCCCGCTGACCCGCGCCGTCATTGCCGCATCGCGGTGATCCAGCGGCAGAAATGCGGGATAGCGCGCGGATGGGTCAGATAGTCGGCCACCGGCATCATGCACCACCCCTGACCTTCGTCCCCGAACCGGATCGCGGCGATCTGGGCCGCGCTGATCTGCCCCGCGAACAGCCAGGACATCAGTCCGGGCGCGGAATGCGACGGAAACGCCCGACCGGTCAGCGCCTGCGGTGACAGGTGCAGCCCGAACTCCTCGTCCAGCTCGCGCAGGGCGCATTGGACGGGCGTCTCCTGTCCTTCGCGGCCGCCGCCGGGCAGGTCCCAATGCGCCGGAAAGGGAATGTCGGGGCGATCGTCGCGCAGGCAGGTCAGCAACCGGTCGCCATGGGTCAGCAGCAGCTTGGCACCGTTGAAGGCCGCAGCGGTCATTCCGCGGCGACGCGCCCGCCCGACTGATCCTGGCCCAGGCCGGACAGGCGGCCGATCACCCGGGCGATTCGCGCCGCGAAGTCGTCGAAGTCGGGGCGGGGGGTGATCGTCGCCTCGTCCATGTAGAGCGAGCGGTCGATCTCCAGCTGCACGACATGGACGTTCTGGGCGGGGCGGCCATAGGCCGAGCAGATGTAGGCCCCCGAGAAGGGAGCATTGCGGCGCAGGGTCCAGCCCTCGGCCTCGACCGCGGCGCTGACCGCGTCCGAGATGCGCGCCGCCGCCGACAGGCCGTGACGGTTGCCCAGCACCATGTCGGGCCGCGTCCCCTGCAGATGCGACAGCGCATCATGGGGCATGGAGTGCATGTCGATCAGGATCGCCTGCCCGAATCGGGCGCGGGCCTGCGCGATCAGCCCGGCCAGCGCCGCGTGATAGGGGCGCCAGCAGGCGTCGATCCGGCGGTCGGCCTCGGCCCGGTCGATCTGGCGGTCGTGAATCACCCGGCCCTGGCTGACCACGCGGGGAATCACCCCCAGCCCGGCCAGGGTGCGCTGGTTCAGCGGGTGGCGCGGCACGCCGCGCACGACCAGGGGGTCGATCTCGTCCGCGCCGCGGTTGAGGTCCACGATGCAGCGCGGGATGCGCGCGGCCAGCGTGACCGCGCCGAAGGCCGTGGCGGGCGCGATCAGGCGATCGATGAAGGCGTCCTCGGACGATCGCAGGGTCTGGATGGGCAGGCGGGTGCCCTGCAGGAACCAGTCGGGATAGTCGTGGCCCGAATGCGGGGATGCAAAGATCACCCCCGAAAGCCAGTGGCGGGGGCGGGTCACGACATAGGGCAGATCAGGCTGGGACAAGGCAGACCTCGGCATCCGGCGCGTCATCGCATATAAACCTGAAAAATTGCCCACCGATAGGCCTTGAATACCCCAGACACCTCGGTTAAAGACCTGCGGACCGAGGGGATTGCACCGGGTTTTCGCAAGGAAGCGTGATGGAATCACCAAGGAACGGGCGGTTAGCTCAGCGGTAGAGCACTACGTTGACATCGTAGTGGCCACTGGTTCGATCCCAGTACCGCCCACCATTATTTCGCCGCCCCCGGCCAAAACCGGGGGCATTTCGTTTTCCAATGCGGCTGCGACGCGCCGCGACGATGGAGAAAACCGATGAAGGTTCGCAACTCGCTCCGCTCGCTCAAGAGCCGGCACCGCGACTGCCAGGTCGTGCGCCGCAAGGGCCGCATCTACGTGATCAACAAGACCAACCGCCGCTTCAAGGCCCGCCAGGGCTGATCGGTCGGGTCCTGGCCGGATCATCCGGCAGGTCACGCGGAAACGACAGTACCACCCGCCCCTCACAGGGCGGGTTTTTTCATGCCGGGCCGCCAACCCGCATTAAGGTTTTATTAACTTTTCCGTACGATGCCGGGCCATGGCGCGTTAGTATCGGGGCATCGGCATGGGGCCGGTCGCGAACGGGGTCTGGGTCGATGATCATTCTGGGCGGGATTCTGGGCGTGCTGATGGCCGGGATGATGGTCGATGTCAGCGCGCTGACCAGTCGGCATGCAGAGGATGACGACGACGACACCCCCGTCCCCGATGAGGAGGAGGGCGAGAGCCTGCCCCCCACCATGCCCGAACCCCAGCCGGAGCCCGAGCCCGAACCGGAGCCCGAGGTGCCGGCCGCGCCGGACGAATCGGTGATCGACGGATCGGACGGGTTGGATTTCCTGATGGGGACGCCCGGCGACGATCTGATTCGCGGTCAGGGCGGCGCGGACGACCTGCGGGGCGGCCTGGGCGCCGACACGATCGAGGCGGGGGCCGGCGATGACTGGGTCCAGGGCGACGCGGTCTATGGGCCTGGCGGCGACGACCTGATCTATGGCGGCGAGGGTGACGACCTGCTGGCCGGTCAGGGCGGCAATGACATGCTGTTCGGAGAGGATGGCGACGACACCCTGATGGGCGGCGAGGGCGATGATTCGCTGTTCGGAGGTGAGGGCGACGACATCCTGGCCGGGCACGAGGGAAACGACCTGCTGGTCTCGACCGGCGGCACGGATGATCTGGACGGGGGCGCGGGCGACGACGTGCTGATCGGCCATGACGGCCCCGAAACGGTCTGGATGAACGGCGGGGACGGCAACGACACGCTGATGCCCGGCGCGCATGACTTTGCGTCGGGCAACGCGGGCGACGACACCTTCTTGCTGCGCCAGGTCCAGGAGGGCTTTCCGACGCTGGCCGATTTCCACGGCGATCACGACCAGTTGGTCCTGCATCTGGATGCGCAGGTCGCGCGCGACGTGCAGCTGTCGCTGCGCGAGGACGCGGATGGCAGCACGCTGCTGGAGGTGAACGGCCAGGCCGTGGGGCGCCTGCTGAACCCCGAGGCCCTGCGCCTGGGCGACATTCGCATCGTGGCCATCGGCGGCTGAACGGGCTTTCCTTTTCGCCCCTGATAGGCTAGACGCGCGCATCCGCCGGACATCCGGTCCGTGCGGTGTTTCATGGACCTTGCTGGACGACATCCCGGCCTGTGCCCTCACCCTTCATCCGAAAGGAGATCCCGATGTCGATCACCGTCGAAGAAAAAGCCCGCGTCATCGCAGAGTTCGGCACCAAGGAAGGCGATACCGGTTCGCCGGAAGTGCAGATCGCGATCCTGTCCTCGCGCATCGCCACCCTGACCGAGCACTTCAAGTCGCACAAGAAAGACAACCACTCGCGTCGTGGTCTGCTGATGATGGTCGCACAGCGCCGCAAGCTGCTGGACTATCTGAAGAAGAAGGAAGAGGCGCGTTACACCGCCCTGATCGGCAAGCTGGGCCTGCGTCGCTAAGACCGGCACCCCGCATTTCCCTGGCGCCCGCGACCCTGTCGCGGGCGTTTTGCATTGCGGGCAGCGGCTGTCCTTAAGGGCAGGTCGCCTGGCGATCCCCGAACGGCCCGGTGGTGCCGCCTGGGCAGTCACCCGGAAAGAATCAAAATCAAATCAATATGCTGTCGAAAACAGCCTGCATGCCCGGCAATCGCGGGGCTTTGCCGCGTCCCGGCAATCGCTAAAACTTTCAGGACCGTCTTCTGGATCGTGTGGTGACTGAAACGTTAACAGCCCGCCATCATCGTAGGAGAGTTGACATGTTGATCAGTGGCCTGACCAGTGGCTGGCGTACGAACACCGCACCGGCACCCAGCAGCCCCCCGCCGCAGCAACCGCAGGAAACCGCCCTGGCGCAGCAGACCCAGCCCGTCCCGGCCGAGGAGCAGGCCGTGGCGGTGCAACCGGAACCGACGCCGGACGTCGAGGCCGGTTATGATCCCGACGCGATGGCACGCGCCGCCGAAGGCAGCCAGGTGGCCCGGACGGAGCCTGCCCCCGATGCGACGCCCGCGGCAGCCCCCGCCGCCCCGCGCCCCGCGCCGCTGGGCGAGGCCGCCCCTGTCGCGGATGCCGTACCCGCTGCCGTCAAATCCGAGGAGCCGCGTCTGGGTGAGGAGGCGCAGGCGCGCAGCTTTGCCGAAAGCCAGCTCCAGCGCGACCGCCTGCTGAACCTTGCCAGGACGGGCTATGCCGAACTGCGCGACCTGTTCCGCGCGCCAGAGGCCGCGGCCCCGATTTCGGCCACCGCCGCCCCGGTGGCCGATCGCCGTGTTCCGGTCGCCGCCTGACGCGACCGCCCGGTCGGCGGGCCGGAAACGGGCGGCCGCACCGTGGTCCGGCCGCCTTTGGCGCATCCGTCGCCGCCCTTCCCAAATCCGGCGTTTTCCTGTATGGCCCCTGTCATCTGTGACGTGAGGTCCTGCCCCGGGGCACATGCAAAGGATAGGGGCGGCGGCAATGGGGCCGCGATACATGACATGGGTGGCCGGAGGGCCGGAGCACCCTTTGAGGAAATCAGATGTTTGATGAAGTGAAGAAATCGATCCAGTGGGGCCAGGAAACCCTGACGCTGGAAACGGGCAAGGTTGCCCGTCAGGCCGACGGCAGTGTCATCGCCACTTTGGGCGAGACCAGCGTCATGGCCAACGTCACCTTCGCGAAGGCGCCGAAGCCCGGACAGGACTTCTTTCCGCTGACGGTGCATTACCAGGAAAAATACTATGCCGCCGGCAAGGTCCCGGGCGGCTTCTTCAAGCGCGAGGCGCGTCCGTCCGAAAAGGAGACGCTGACCGCGCGCCTGATCGACCGTCCGATCCGCCCGCTGTTCGCCCCCGGCTTCAAGCATGAAGTGCTGGTGATGTGCACCGTGCTGAGCCACGACCTGGTCAACGATCCCGACATCGTCGCGATGATCGCGGCCAGCGCCGCGCTGACCATCTCGGGCGTGCCCTTCATGGGCCCGATCGCAGGCGCCCGCGTCGGCTTCTCGAACGGCGAATACGTGCTGAACCCCGAGGTTCAGGACATGGACGGCCTTCGCAACAACCCCGAACAGCGCCTGGACTTGGTCATTGCCGGCACCGCCGACGCCGTGATGATGGTCGAATCCGAGGCCTATGAGCTGACCGAGCAGGAGATGCTGGGCGCGGTCAAGTTCGGCCATGACGCGATCAAGCCGGTGATCGACCTGATCATCGACCTGGCCGAGGATGCCGCCAAGGAGCCGTTCGACTTCCAGTCGCCCGACTACAGCGCGCTCTACAACCGCGTGAAGTCGCTGGGCGAGGCCGACATGCGCGCGGCTTACGCGATCCGCGACAAGTCCGAACGTCAGGACGCCATCGCCGCCGCCAAGACAAAGGTCAAGGACGCCCTGACCGAGGAAGAACTGGCCGATGCCAACCTGGGTTCGGCGCTGAAGAAGCTGGAATCGGGCATCCTGCGCGGCGACATCATCAGCGGGGGCGCCCGCATCGACGGCCGCGACACCAAGACCGTTCGTCCGATCGTCAGCCAGGTCGGCATCCTGCCGCGCACCCACGGTTCGTCGCTGTTCACCCGTGGCGAGACGCAGGCGCTGGTCGTGACGACCCTGGGCACCGGCGATGACGAACAGATCATCGACGCGCTGCACGGAAACTCGCGCTCGAACTTCCTGCTGCACTACAACTTCCCGCCCTATTCGGTCGGCGAGGTTGGTCGCGTGGGCAGCCCCGGCCGTCGCGAAATCGGCCATGGCAAGCTGGCATGGCGCGCGCTGCAGGCGGTTCTGCCCGCGGCGACGGACTTTCCCTACACCATCCGCGTCGTGTCCGAGATCACCGAATCGAACGGGTCGTCCTCGATGGCGTCGGTCTGCGGCGGTTCGCTGTCGATGATGGATGCGGGCGTGCCGCTCAAGGCGCCGGTCGCGGGCGTGGCGATGGGCCTGATCCTGGAAGAGGACGGCCGCTTTGCCGTGCTGACCGACATCCTGGGTGACGAAGACCACCTGGGCGACATGGACTTCAAGGTGGCGGGGACCGAGAACGGGATCACGTCGCTGCAGATGGACATCAAGGTCGCGGGCATCACGCCCGAGATCATGGAGCAGGCCCTGGCCCAGGCCAAGGACGGTCGTCTGCACATCCTGTCGGAAATGGCCAATGCCCTGACCGCAGGCCGGACCGAGTTCAGCGCCCATGCACCGCGCATCGAGACGATGCAGATCCCGACCGACAAGATCCGCGAAGTGATCGGTTCGGGCGGCAAGGTCATCCGCGAGATCGTCGAGGTTTCGGGTGCCAAGGTCGACATCAACGACGACGGCATCATCAAGATCGCGTCGGCCAACGCCGATTCGATCAAGAAGGCCTATGACATGATCTATTCGATCGTGGCCGAGCCGGAAGAGGGCAAGGTCTATACCGGCAAGGTCGTCAAGCTGGTCGACTTTGGCGCCTTCGTGAACTTCTTCGGCAAGCGTGACGGGCTGGTCCATGTCAGCCAGATCGCCAACCGCCGCCTGGGTCATCCGAATGAGATCCTGAAGGAGGGCCAGGAGGTCAAGGTCAAGCTGCTGGGCTTCGACGATCGCGGCAAGGTTCGTCTGGGCATGAAGATGGTCGACCAAGAGACCGGTGCCGAGATCGAGGAAAAGCAGGACCAGTCGGCCGAAGGCTGATATCCGCACCGAAAGACAGAAGGGGGCAGGGCATCTGCCCCCTTTCGACGTTCCGCACGCCGTGGCGTGCACGCTGCACAAGGCCAGTGTCGTGACCGAAAAACCCTTCATGCCGCCCGAGAAGACGCTTTCCGAAAAGCTGGTCCGAGAGACGCGGCGCGTCGGTCGTCAGATCGCGGCCTTGGTGCTGCCGTCCTGGGGCCACGTCGCGCGGGCGGCGCACGATCTGCGGCGCCACAAGACGGTTCACGTGACAGAAGGCACCCAGCCCCTGATGGACGAGGTCGCGGTCCTTCTGATCTATCAGCCGCGCGGGTTGCTGGATTCGACGCTGTGGCAGCTGCGCTGGATGGCGTCGCAGGGCGTGTCGGTGGTCGTGGTGACCAATGCACCGCTGGCGGCGGATGACCGCGCGCGTCTGGCAGAGCTGTCCCATCTTGTCGTCGAACGGCCCAACCTGGGCTATGATTTCGGCGGATACCGCGAGGGCGTGCTGCAGGTTCTTGACCGCGGCATTCGCCCCAAGGCGCTGTACATCATGAACGACAGCATGTGGTTCCCCCTGTCCGAGAATTCCGACGTGCTGAAGCGCAGCCGTGCCGCGCCCGAGGATCTGTGGGGCCTGTTCATCGACCTGGACCAGCAGCATCGAGAGACGGGCGACATGAACGCCCAGCATGTGCAGTCATATTTCTTCCGCTTTTCGGGCCGGATGGTGCGCGACCCGGATTTCGACCGCTATTGGCGCAAGATGTCGTTGGTCAACGAGAAGCGCATCGTGATCCAGCTGCGCGAGCTGGGTCTGACCCGCCATTTCCGCAAGCTGGGTTATTCCGTCGGCGGATTGCACAGCTGGCGCGAGGTGGTGCAATTCCTGCTGACGCTGGATGACGAACAGATGATGCGCGACATCCTGCACCACCAGGCGCAGGTGAACCGCAAGGATTCGCGCCTGCTGGATCCGCTGCTGGCGGACCCGACGCTCAGCGCGCTGCAGATCCGCGACATGCTGCGCGAGCGTATCGACAACACCGAACTGCTGGTCTTTTCGACCGCGCTGCATCCGGCGGTCATGACCTCGCTCGGGTTTCCGTTCCTCAAGAAGCAGCGCGTCGAGATGATGGTCGGCAAGCGTGCCAAGATGATCGAGCTGGGCCTGCACGCCGCCTATCCCGAACCGATCCGGCGCGAAGTCGAAATGTGGGACAAGCGATGACCGAACCCCTGCTGATCCTGACGATGAAATGGGGCACGCTCTACAGCAGTGCCGATGTGAACCGGCTTGCGGCACAGGTCCGGCGGCATCTGGACCGGCCGCACCGGTTCATCTGCTTCACGGACGATGCGGCGGGCCTCGATCCGCAAGTCGAGGCGTTGCCGCTGCCGGAGCTGGGGCTGCCCGAGGGCCATTCGGACACCCGCTGGCGCAAGCTGGCCCTGTTCCGGCGCGACTTGGGCGGCGCCGATGCGGCCCTGTCGGGGACGGCGCTGTTCTTGGACATCGACCTGGTGGTGGTGGATGACCTGGGCCCGTTCTTCGATCTGCCGGGCGACTTCCTCATCATCCGTGACGACGACCTGTTCCGGGCAAAACCCCTGCGCAAGGTGAATCCGAACCGCGACCGGTTCCTGCACAGCGTCGGCAATTCCAGCGTGTTCCGCTATCGGGTGGGCGATCATGGCTATGTGCTGGACGCCTATCTGGCCGATCCGGCGGCCGCGACCCGGGACTATGAGATCAGCCAGCAGTTCCAGTCGGCGCAGCTGGCCGCGCATGGGAACCTGCATTACTGGCCAAAGGGCTGGTGCGTCAGCTTCAAGAACGACTGCGTGCCGCGCAATCTGGCCAGCTATCTGCGCGACCCGTCGCTGCCCCAGGGGGCAAGGATCGTGCTGTTCGCGGGCGCGCCCAAGATGGAGGACGTCTTTGCCGGGCGTGGGCACAAGTGGTATCGCCGCATCGGCGACATTGGCTGGCTGCGCCGCGCGTGGGAAAACCCGTGATCCGCGACGCGTTCCGCCGGTTCAAGCACCGCCGCAGGCTGGCCAGCGCGCTGACGGAAACCGCCAGCCGCCCGGACCGTCCCGGCAGGCCGCACGGCCTGCCTGCGCCGCTGATCGTGTCGCTGACCAGCCACCGCGCGCGGTTCGCGACGCTGGCGCCGACGCTGCGCGCGCTTCTGCGCCAGACGGTGCAGCCCGATCGCGTGATCCTGTGGCTGGACGAGGGCGATCAGCAGCACCTGCCCGCCGAAGTCCGGGCGATGTCCCGGTTGGAGATCCGCGTCTGCCCGCTGTGGCGGTCCTACAAGAAGATCGTGCCGACCCTGCTGGAGCACCCCGACGCCTATGTCGCCACGGCGGATGACGACCTGTACTACCCTGCCGACTGGCTGGAGCGTCTGGTCGAAGCCGCGCATCGGGGCGCGGGCGTCGCCTGCCTGCGGGCACACGGCGTGGTGATGGAAGGCAGCCGTCCCGCCCCTTACGAGGGCTGGGATCACAATCTGCGGACGCCACAGACCGGGCCGCTGGTCTTTCCGACCGGCGTGTCGGGGGTGATCTATGCCCCCGGCGTGTTCCATGCCGACGTCACGCGCGACGACCTGTTCATGCGACTGTCACCGGGCGCGGACGACATCTGGCTGTACTGGATGCATCGCATGGCCGGATCTCAGCCCGTCAAGATCGGCGAACGTGCCCGCATCTTTGAATGGGAAGGCAGCCAGGCGGTCAGCCTGCGTTCGGTGAACCGCCCCGCCGCAGGGCAGGGCGGCAATGACCGTGCCATCGCCGCCCTGCTGGATCATTACGGTTGGCCGTGATCAGGCCGGGTCCTTGGCATAGCGCAGATAGGGCAGCTTGATGTCCAGGGGGCCGTATTTCGCCTCGGCCGCGGCATCGTCCAGGGACAGTGCCACGATCACGTCCTGGCCCGGCATCCAATTGGCAGGCGTGGCGATCGGCACGCCGTCGGTCTTCTGCACCGCGTCCAGCGCGCGCAGGATCTCGGCAAAGTTGCGGCCCACGGACATGGGATAGGTCATGGTCAGGCGGACCTTCTTGTCCGGCCCGATGATGAAGACGGTGCGCACGGTCGCGGAATGGGCGGGCGTGCGGCCTTCGGTCGGCAGGTAGTATTCGGCCGGCAGCATGTCATAGGCCTTGGCGACGCCCAGGTCGCTGTCGTCGATGATGGCGAAGTTCGCAGGAACGCCCGCGACCTTGCCGATATCGGCCTTCCATTTCTGGTGGTCATCCACGCTGTCCACAGACACGCCCAGCACCTTGGTGTTGCGCTTTTCGAATTCGGGGGCCAGTTGCGCCACGGCGCCGAATTCGGTGGTGCAGACCGGGGTGAAGTCGCGCGGATGGCTGAAGACGATGGCATAGCTGTCGCCGATCCAGTCGTGGAAGCGGATCTGCCCTTCGGTCGAATTGGCGGTGAAGTCGGGGGCCGTGTCATTGATGCGCAGGGACATGGGCGCTCCTTTTCCGGTTGGTTGCGTCGCCCCATAGATAAGCGCCGCGGCGCGGAATGCCAGTGGGGGCGCCATGCGGCCGGGGTTGCGGCGCGGCCTGCGGGGTGACAGGCTTTGCCCGAATGCCAGTCAGGAGGACCAGATGCTGGACCAGCGAGAATTCTATATCGACGGAGCCTGGGTCGACCCCGTGCAGGCACGCGACCTGGAGGTGATCGACCCGTCGACCGAGGATGCGGTCGCGGTGATCTCGATCGGCGATCAGGCGGATACCGATGCCGCGGTGGCCGCGGCCAAGCGTGCCTTTCCGGCCTGGGCCGCGACGCCGCCCGCCGAACGCCTGGCCGTGGTCGAGCGCATCCTGGCGATCTATGAGCGGCGCATGCCCGACATCGCCCGTGCGATCAGCCTGGAGATGGGCGCGCCCGAGGACATGTCCTTGGCCGACCAGGCCGAGGCCGGGGCATGGCACACCCGAAATTTCATCACCGCCTTCAGGGAGTTCCAGTTCGTTCGGCCCTTGGGGGCGCATGCGCCGACCAGCATGGTCGCGTGGGAGCCGGTGGGCGTGGTGGGCCTGATCACGCCCTGGAACTGGCCGATGAACCAGGTGACGCTGAAGGTGATCCCGGCGCTGCTGGCGGGGGATACCTGCGTGCTGAAGCCCTCCGAGATCGCGCCTTTGTCGTCGATGGTCTTTGCCGAGGTGCTGGACGAGGCGGGCGTGCCAGCGGGCGTCTTCAACCTGGTGAACGGCGACGGGGCGGGGGTCGGCAGCCAGCTGTCGGTGCATCCGGATGTCGAGATGATCAGCTTCACCGGCTCGACCCGCGCCGGCATCGCGATCAGCAAGGCCGCGGCCGACAGCCTGAAGAAGGTCGTGCTGGAGTTGGGTGGCAAGGGCGCCAACATCGTCTTTGCCGATGCCGACGACAAGGCCGTGGTGCGCGGCGCACGGCACTGCTTCTACAACAGCGGGCAGTCCTGCAACGCCCCGACGCGGATGCTGGTCGAACGCTCGGTCTATGACCGCGCGGTCGAGGTTGCGGCCAAGGTGGCCGAGGAGATCGCCGTGGCGACGGCCCATCAGCCGGGCAAGCATATTGGCCCGGTGGTCAGCCGCCAGCAATGGGACAAGATCCAGGGCCTGATCCAGGCCGGCATCGACGAGGGCGCGCGGCTGGTCGCCGGCGGGCCGGGCCTGCCGGAGGGGGTCAACCGCGGCTATTTCGTGCGGCCGACGGTCTTTGCGGATGTGTCGAACGTCATGACCGTCGCGCAGCAGGAGATCTTTGGCCCGGTTCTGTCGATCATCCCCTTCGACAGCGAGGAGGAGGCCGTAGCCATCGCCAATGACACCCCCTACGGGCTGACGAACTATGTCCAGAGCCAGGATGGCGCGCGCCGTAACCGCGTGGCGCGGCAGCTGCGGGCGGGCATGGTCGAGATGAACGGCGAATCGCGCGGGGCCGGATCGGCCTTTGGCGGGGTCAAGAAATCCGGCCGGGCGCGCGAAGGCGGCGTGATGGGGCTGGAGGAGTTCATGGACAGCAAGGCCATCAGCGGATGGGACCGCGACGCCTGACCGTCGGGCCATCTGCGTCCCGCGACGTGCCGGGGGGACTTCCCGTCCCCCCGGACCCCCCTGCGGGGATACCCCAAGGGCCGGGTCAAGATGCGACAGCGGTGCAGGATTGCGACGACGTCGACGGTGTAGGGCCTGCGGGGGCAGGGCCCCCGCGCGCAAGCCGGCCCCCCTCGATGGGGGCCGGCTTGCGCCGCTACCGCCCGGCAGGGCAATCGGCGATCCGCTGCGGAACTCAGCCGATCTCGGCCAGAAAGATGTAGCCCGCGCCATAGATCGTCTTGATCAGCCGCGGGTTCTTGGGATCCTCGCCCAGCTTGGTCCGCAGGCGCGAGATGCGGACGTCCATCGCCCGATCAAAGCTGTCGCCGGCCGTGCCGCCCAGGGTTTCCAGCATCTGTGCGCGGGTGATCAGGCGGCGGGGATTGTCGGTGAACAGGCGCAGCACCTCTGCCTCGGCGTGGCTCAGCGGTGTCTCGATGCCGTCGGGCGCGGTCAGCAGGTAACGGTCGAAATCCGCCGTCCAGCCCGCAAAGCGCAGCGTCTGGGGGCGTTGGGTCGCGTTCTGGGACGGCCGTCGCAGGCGGGCGCGGATGCGGGCCACGACCTCGGCCGGCTCGAAGGGCTTGGTGATGTAGTCGTCGGCCCCCAGCTCCAATCCCGTCACCCGGTCCTGGACCTGCGCCCGTCCCGACACGATGATGATCACCGCCCCCGAATCGGATGCCAGCCGATGGACCAGCGCCAACCCGTCCCGGTCCGGCAGGCCCAAATCGATCAGGCAGGCATCCGGCGTGATGCGGCGCAGCGCGGCCTCGAACTCGGTCGCACGGCCGAAGCTTTGCGTGCGAAAGCCTGCCTGCTCCAGCGCGGCGGACAGGATGCGGCGGATCTGCGGCTCGTCGTCCAGGATCGCGATCAGGGGGGCGTCGGTCATGGCATCTCCTTTACGGGGGCTGCCAGTGCGGCGGCCAGGCGCGGGGCCGTTACGGGCTTGGTCAGCACCGGCCCCGGCGCGCGGGCGCGCAGCGGATCGCCCGGTGGCAGCGATGTCATCATCACCAGGGGTACCGTCCCCGCCAGATCCAGTCCCAGCCCGTCGCCCAGCTGGATGTCCGACAGGATCACCTCCAACCCCGGCAGGTCCGTCAGGGCGCGGGCCTCCGACAGGGACGCGGCCTCGATCACCGCATGGCCCAGCCCGGTCAGCTGGTCGCGGACCTGAGCGCGGATCTGGTCGTCATCCTCGACCAGCAGCACCATCCGCCGCGCCACGGGCCGCCAGGGCAGGCGCAGCATCACCTGCGCGCCCCGTGGCCCGTTCGACAGGCGCATGGTGCCCCCGACCATCTTGGTCTGGTCATAGACCATCGACAGGCCCAGACCCGATCCCTGGCCCTTCTTGGTGGTGAAGAACGGCTCGGTCGCGCGGGATAGGGCTTCGGGGGTGAAGCCGGGTCCGGTATCGCCCACCGTCAGTTCCAGCCAGTCGCCGCTGCGCCGCGCCTTCAGCGTGATGACGCCGGGCGGGGTGATCGCGGCATTGGCGTTCAGGATCAGGTTCAGCGCCGAATCCTGCAGCGCGCCGGGGTCCAGCAGCAGTTGTCCGGGCGGCAGGGCCACGGCCAGGTCCAGCCGCGTCCCCTCGGACAACGACGGGCGGGCCAGCACCGCCAGATCGGACAGCAATGTCGGCAGGTCCGTCGGCTCCAGCGCGGGTTCGCGCGCGCCGGTGATCTGCGCCAGCCGGTCCAGAAGCGAGGCCCCGCGGCGGGCTGCCGCCAGCGTCGCCTGGACATCCTCGGCCGCGTCCGGTGGCAGGTCGCGGGCGGCCAGTCGGGCCTGCAGGCCCAGGATGATCGTCAGCAGGTTGCCGAAATCATGCGCCATGCCGCTGGTAAGCTGGGCGGCCAGGTTGCGCCGCGCGGCATGGGCCAGCGCCTCTCGCGACTGGACCTCGGCGCTGACATCGGTGGAGAGGATATAGACCCCCTGACCATCGCGGTCCGGCGTCAGCGCGATGCGGATGCGTCGGCCCGAGGTGGGGTGGGTGATCTCGAACACCTGGGGATCGCCCGCCAGCGCGCGCTCCATGAACGGGTGCAGGGTTCGCGCGGTGGCCGCCCCCAGGGCCTGTTCCAGCGTCAGCCCGACGATGTCGCCCTCGGCCCCCGGAAAGATCACCGGCAGCCGCCGGTTGGAGAAGGTATAGCGGAACTGCGCGTCCATATGCGCGATATGGGCCGGGACCATCTCGGTCACCTGGCGGGTGCGGGCCTCGGTCCGGGTCAGGATGCGCTGCGCTTCGGACAGGGCGGCATTCGTCGCGGCCAACTTGCGGTTCGCCGCCGCCAGCCGTTCGGCATTCAGCAGCACCTGTTCGGACAGCGCGTCCGACCGCGCCCGAAGGAGCGCTTCCTGGCGCTTGATGTCGGTGATGTCGGTATAGACGGTGACCCAGCCCCCTTGCGACAGCGGTGCGCCCTCGACCGCGACCCACCGGCCGTCGGCGCGTTCGCGTTCGAAGTAGTGCGGCTGGAACGTGCGGGCCTGGGCCACGCGCAGGGCGACGGCCTGTTCGGGGTCCTCGGTCGGGCCGTATTCGCCGCGCCGGGCCAGAAAGCGGATCGTGTCCTCGAAATGGCTGCCCGGCAGGGTCAGGTCGTCGGGCAGGTCGAACATCGTCTGGTACTGCCGGTTGGCCACCGCCAGCCGCAGGTCCGCGTCGAAGATGGACAGCGCCTGACCGATCAGGTTCAGCCCCGACCGGGTCAGGTCGGCGCGAATCTCGGCCCGCGTGACGGGGTCGGGGTGGTGCATGGCGGTCTCCTCCGCCCGTTGGCCTAGCACCGGTGTGCAGCGTGCGAAAGCGTCGTAACATTTCGTAGGAATCGCGTAAAACTGGCGCAAGGTTTGGCGCCAATGGTATGTGTGTCGCGGGGCACGGGGAGGTGCCGTGCGACAGGGCGTCCGCGCCTTGAGGGAGGATACATGACCGTTCAGCACACGCCCCCGGGCGATCTGCAATCCGTGCCCGCGCTGCTGGCGCGCAACGTCGCCCGCTTTGGCGACCGCCCCGCCTATCGCGAGAAGGAATACGGGATCTGGCAAAGCTGGACCTGGACCCAGGCCGCGGACGAGATCCGCGCCCTGGCGATGGGGCTGATGGCGCAGGGGCTGGCGCCGGGCGATCACATGGCGATCATCGGGCGCAACCGTCCGGCGCATTACTGGGGCATGATCGCGGCGCAGATGTGCGGCGCGATCCCGGTGCCCCTGTACCAGGACGCCGTGGCCGAGGAGATGGCCTATGTCCTGGATCATTGCGGCGCGCGCTTCGTGCTGTGCGGCGATCAGGAGCAGGTCGACAAGGTGCTGGAGGTCGAGCAGACCACCGGCGCGCGGGCCCGCATCATCTATACCGACGGGCGGGGCCTGAGGAAGTACGACCATGCCAACATGGCGTCGCTGGCCGACGTGCAGGCGCAGGGCCGGGCGGGTGCCGCGACCTTGGGTCCGCGGCTGGACGCGATCATCGCCGGGCTGGATTACGACAGCACCTGCGTGATGCTGTACACCAGCGGCACGACGGGCAAGCCCAAGGGCGTGGTCCTGTCCAACCGCAACATCATCGAGACCGCCCGCAACACCGCCGATTTCGACCATCTGACCGAGGTCGAGGAGATCGTGGCCTATCTTCCGATGGCCTGGGTGGGCGACTTCATCTTTTCGATGGGCCAGGCGATGTGGTCGGGCTTCACCGTGAACTGCCCCGAGGGCGCACACACGATGATGACCGACATGCGCGAGATCGGCCCGACATACTTCTTTGCCCCACCCCGCGTCTTCGAAGGGCAGCTGACATCCGTGATGATCCGCATGGAAGATGCCAGCCGCCTGAAACGCTGGCTGTTCAAGCGCGGCATGGCGGTGGCGCATCGCGCGGGCCCCGCGTTGCTGGACGGCAAGACGGTCGGCTTGGGCGACAAGCTGGCCTATGCGCTGGGCAAGATCTTCGTCTTCGGCCCGCTGAAGAACACCCTGGGCCTCAGCCGCGTGCGCGTGGGCTATACCGCCGGAGAGGCGATCGGCCCCGAGATCTTTGATTTCTACCGCAGCCTGGGCATCAACCTGAAGCAGCTTTACGGCCAGACCGAGGCAAGCGTTTTTATCACCCAGCAGCCCGACGGGCAGGTGCGCTCTGACACGGTGGGCGTTCCCAGCCCCGGGGTCGAGGTCCGCATCGGAGAGAACGGCGAGGTCTATTACCGCAGCCCCGGCACCTTCGTCGAATATTACAAGAACGCCGACAGCACCGCATCGACCAAGGATGCCGAGGGCTGGGTCGCCACGGGCGATGCGGGCTTCTTCGAGGAGGGCAGCGGCCATCTGCGCATCATCGACCGCGCCAAGGATGTGGGCCGCATGGCCAGTGGCGCGATGTTCGCCCCCAAATATGTCGAGAACAAGCTGAAGTTCTATCCCAACATCCTGGAGGCCGTGGTCATCGGCAACGGCCGCGACTTCTGCACCGCGATGATCAACATCGACCTGACCGCGGTCGGCAACTGGGCCGAACGCAACAACATCGCCTATGGCAGCTATCAGGAACTGGCCGGCCACCCGCAGGTCTATGAGACCATCCGCGGCCATGTCGAGGCGGTGAACGAATCCGTCGCGCAGGACCCGATGCTGTCGGGCTGTCAGGTCCACCGCTTCCTGGTGCTGCACAAGGAGCTGGACCCCGACGACGGAGAGATGACCCGCACCCGCAAGGTCCGCCGCGCCGTCATCACCGAGAAGTTCCACGACCTGGTCACCGCGCTCTATGACGGATCGTCCAGCGTCCATACCCGGACCGAGGTCACCTACGAGGACGGCCGCAAGGGCGCCATCAGCGCGACCCTGCGCATCGAGGATGCCCGCGTCTTCGGCGACGCGGCCCGTCAGAAGGTAGCAGCCCAATGAACGCGATGACCCAGGACGGCTATGTGACCGCCGACGGCCGCCAGATCGGCCCCGTGGTGATGGAGCTGCGAAACATCACCCTGCGGTTCGGCGGCGTGACAGCCATCAAGGACATCAGCTTCGACATCCGCCAGGGAGAGATCCGCGCGATCATCGGCCCGAACGGCGCGGGCAAGTCGTCGATGCTGAACATCATCTCGGGGTTCTACAACCCGCAGGAGGGGCAGGTCATCTTCAAGGGCCAGCCGCGCCCGGCGATGAAGCCCTATCAGGTCGCGCGCCTGGGCATCGCCCGTACCTTCCAGAACATCGCGCTGTTCGACGGCATGTCGGTCCTGGACAACATCATGACCGGGCGCCTGAACAAGATGAAGGCGGGCTTCCTGTCCCAGGCCCTGTGGTGGGGCCCGGCCGAGCGCGAGGAGATCGAGAACCGCGCCGTGGTCGAACGCATCATCGACTTCCTGGAGATCCAGAACATCCGCAAGACGCCCGTCGGCCGTTTGCCCTACGGCTTGAAGAAGCGGGTCGAGCTGGCCCGCGCGCTGGCGGCGGAACCGAACCTGCTGCTGCTGGACGAGCCGATGGCCGGCATGAACGTCGAGGAGAAGGAGGACATGTCCCGCTTCATCCTGTCGGTGAACGACGAGTTCGGCACCACGATCTGCCTGATCGAACACGACATGGGCGTGGTCATGGACCTGTCCGACCGCGTCGTCGTGATGGATTATGGCAAGAAGATCGGCGACGGCACGCCCGCCGAGGTGCGCAGCAATCAGGCGGTGATCGACGCCTATCTGGGGGTGGCCCATGACTGATCCGATCCGTGCAGAAGTGAAAGGACGCGCCCCATGGACCAGCTGATCTTCGCCGCCGAGGTCGTGCTGAACGGCCTGATGACCGGGGTCATGTACGCGCTTGTGGCGCTGGGCTTCGTGCTGATCTTCAAGGCGTCCGGCGTCTTTAACTATGCCCAGGGGGTGCTGGCGCTGTTCGCGGCACTGACGCTGGTGGGCATCCAGAACGGCCAGGTGCCCTTCGCGCATCTGATCAACGCGGCCTTCGGCACCTCGCTGCACCATTTCGGCTGGACGGTGCCCGCGGTCCTGGCCGTGGCCCTGACCGCGCTGGTGATGGTCGGCCTGGCCTTCCTGATCGAGAAGCTGGTTCTGCAGCACCTGGTGGGGCAGGAACCGATCATCCTCTTCATGGCGACCATCGGCCTTGCCTATTTCCTTGAAGGCCTGGGCGACGTGATGTGGGGCGCCGACATCAAGACGCTGGACGTGGGACTGCCGCAGGGCATCTCGGACGGGATCGAGGCCGTCACCGCGCAATGGTTCGGCTATGGCTTCTTCATCGACCGGCTGGACCTGTGGGCCACGCTGATCGCGGCGATCCTGGTGGCCGCACTGGTGGCCTTCGCGCAATACACCAAGCAGGGCCGCGCCATGCGCGCCGTGGCCGACGACCACCAGGCGGCGATGTCCGTGGGCATCTCGCTGCGCTTCATCTGGGTGATGGTCTGGTCGATCGCAGGCTTCGTGGCGCTGGTCGCGGGCATCATGTGGGGCACGAAATCGGGGGTGCAGTTCAGCCTGTCGCTGATCGCGCTCAAGGCGCTGCCGGTGCTGATGCTGGGGGGCTTCACTTCGATCCCCGGTGCCATCGTGGGCGGGCTGATCATCGGCGTGGGCGAGAAACTGTTCGAATTCACAATCGGCCCGATGGTCGGCGGCGCGACCGAGAACTGGTTCGCCTATGTCCTGGCGCTGATCTTCCTGGTGTTCCGGCCCCAGGGCCTGTTCGGCGAACGCATCATCGAACGGGTGTGACCATGGCGCTTCTTCATTGCAGAAATACCCCGGGGGTGCGGGGGCTGGCCCCCGCCGACCGCGCTGAAAGGAACACCCGATGATCTATCGTGAGGCCGGCGACTTCAAGACCAGCTACCGCGACGACAGCCAGACCTTTCCGATCCGTCTGGACCGCTGGGGCTATTACGCGATCCTGGCCGTGGCCTTCGGGATCATCCCCTTCGTCATCAACGACTATTGGGCCAATGCGGTCCTGGTGCCCTTCCTGATCTATGCGATCGCCGCCCTGGGGCTGAACGTGCTGACCGGTTATGCCGGCCAGGTCAGCCTGGGAACCGGCGGCTTCATGGCGGTGGGGGCCTATGCGGTCTACAAGCTGATGACGGCATTCCCGGATGTCAGCATCGTCATCCACATCCTGCTGGCGGGCGGCATCACCGCCGGGGTGGGCGTCCTGTTCGGTCTGCCCAGCCTGCGGATCAAGGGCTTCTATCTGGCCGTCGCCACGCTGGCCGCGCAGTTCTTTCTGGTCTGGCTGTTCAACAAGGTGCCGTGGTTCTACAACTATTCGGCCTCGGGCCAGATCACCGCGCCGACGCGCACGGTGTTCGACCAGGCGGTGACCGGCCCGGCCGCGACCGCGCCCGCGAAATACCTCATCTGCCTGGTCTTCGCCTTCGTGCTGGCCTGGGTCGCGCGCAACCTGACGCGCGGCAGCCTGGGGCGCAAGTGGATGGCGATCCGCGACATGGACATCGCGGCCGAGATCATCGGCGTGAACCCCCTGCGCGCGAAACTGTCGGCCTTCGCCGTCAGCAGCTTCTTCATCGGCATCGCCGGGGCGCTTCTGTTCGCGGTCTATCTGGGGGCTGCCGAGGTCGGCGAGGCCTTCGGCATCAACAAGAGCTTCCTGGTGCTGTTCATGATCATCATCGGCGGCCTGGGCAGCATCTTCGGCAGCTTTGCCGGCGCGGCCTTCCTGGTGCTGCTGCCGGTGCTACTCAAGAACTTCCTGGTCGGCAACATGGGCTGGCCCACCGACCTGGCCGCCCATATCGAGCTGATGATCGTGGGCGCGCTGATCGTGACCTTCCTCATCGTCGAGCCGCACGGCCTGGCGCGCCTGTGGCGCCTGGCCAAGGACAAGCTGCGCCTGTGGCCGTTCCCGCATTAACGTCAAGACCGGGCAACCGGCATCGCATCTCTGGGAGGAGACCCGCAATGAAACTGACCCTTGCCGCCCTGGCCACCACGATGATGGTCGCAAGCCCCGCACTGGCGGACCTGATCGTGCCGAACATGTCCTATCGGACCGGCCCCTATGCCGCGAACGGCATCCCCTATGCCGACGGCTTTGCCGATTACTTCACGCTGCTCAACGAACGCGACGGCGGCATCGGCGGCCAGCGCATCCAGGTCCCGGAATGCGAGACCGCCTACAACACCGAGAAGGGGGTCGAGTGCTATGAATCGCTGCGCACCCAGAACCCGCTGGTCCTGAATCCGCTGTCGACCGGCATCACCTATCAGCTGATCCCGCGGATCACCCAGGACGGCATCCCGCTCTACACGCCGGGCTATGGCCGCACCTCGGCCAAGGACGGCTCTGTCTTCGAATGGGTGTTCAACGCGCCGGCGAACTATTGGGACGGCGCCTCGGTCGCGGTCAAGCATATCCTGGACCAGGAGGGGGGCGACCTGTCCGGCAAGAAGATCGCGCTGGTCTATCACAACTCGGCCTATGGCAAGGAGCCGATCCGTACGCTGGAGGAGCTGTCCGAAAAGCACGGGTTCGAACTGAGCCTGCTGCCCGTGGACGCACCCGGCCAGGAGCAGAAGTCGCAATGGCTGCAGATCCGCCGCGACCGGCCCGATTACGTGATCATGTATGCCTGGGGCGTGATGAACCAGGTCGCCATCCAGGAGGCCGTGAATATCCGCTTCCCGATGGACAAGTTCATCGGCATCTGGTGGTCGGGATCGGAGAACGACGTGCGCGCGGCGGGAGCCGGGGCCGAGGGCTACAAGGCGCTGACCTTCCACGGCGTGGGCCGCGACTATCCGCTGTACGAGGACCTGCAGACGCATGTCTATGACAAGGGTCTGGCGGCCGGTGCGGGCGATCAGGCGGGCAGCGTGCTCTATTCGCGCGGCGCCTATGCGGCGCTGGTGATCGCCGAGGCCATCGCCAAGGCGCAGGAGCTGGCCGGCACCCCCGAGATCACGCCCGCACAGATGCGCGACGGCTTCGAGGCGCTGGACATCACCGCCGAGCGCATGGCTGAGCTGGGCCTGCCCGATTTCGGCGCGCCCATCGCGCTGTCCTGTCAGAACCACGGCGGCGACGGCCTGGCCCGCGTGCAGCAGTGGAACGCCGCCGAGGGGACGTGGTCGCTGATCACCGACTTCATCGAGCCGGATGCCGAGATCCTGGACCCGCTGATCAAGGAAGACAGCGCCGCCTATGCCGCCGAGGCGGGCCTGACCGCGCGCTGCAACTGATCCACGACCGGCGGCGGTCATCCCGCCGCCGGTTCCGCATCCAAGGGGGCTGCCCATGTTCGATACCCGGACCCAAGAGACGCTGCTGGACGTCAACAACATCGAGGTGATCTACAACCACGTCATCCTGGTCCTGAAGGGTGTCAGCCTGACGGTCCCCAAGGGCGGCATCACCGCGCTGCTGGGGGGCAACGGGGCGGGCAAGACGACGACGCTCAAGGCGATCTCGAACCTGCTGGCCAGTGAACGCGGAGAGGTGACCAAGGGGTCGATCACCTATCAGGGCGACGACATCACCGCGCTGGACCCGGCCGCCCTGGTGCGGCGCGGCGTCATCCAGGTGATGGAGGGCCGCCACTGCTTCGAGCACCTGACGGTCGAGGAGAACCTGCTGACCGGCGCCTATACCCGCCGCGACGGATCGGCCGCCATCAAGCGCGACCTCGAGATGGTCTATGACTATTTCCCGCGCCTGCGCGAGCGGCGGAAGAGCCAGGCGGGATACACCTCGGGCGGCGAACAGCAGATGACCGCGATGGGTCGCGCGCTGATGTCGCGCCCGCAGATGATCTTGCTGGACGAGCCGTCGATGGGCCTGGCCCCGCAGCTGGTCGAGCAGATCTTCCAGATCGTCAAGGCCGTGAACGAGGGCGAGGGCGTCACCTTCCTTCTGGCCGAGCAGAACACCAACGTCGCGCTGCGCTATGCGCATCAGGGCTATATCCTGGAGAACGGGCGCGTCGTGATGGAGGGTCCGGCCGCGCAGCTGCGCGAGAACCCGGACGTCAAGGAATTCTACCTGGGCATGTCGGACGAGGGGCGCAAGTCCTTCCGCGAGGTGCGCAGCTATCGCCGGCGCAAGCGCTGGCTGGCCTGAGGGGGTCATCATGGGATATTACGACGATCTGGAAACGCGCGACGAGGGTCAGCGCGCCGAGGCGCTGGCCCAGGCCCTGCCGCTGGCGCTGAGCCGCGCCAAGCTGGCCCCCGCGATGGCGCGCCTTCTGCGCGACGTGGAGCCGGAGGCGATGACCGACCGCGCCGCGCTGGCCCGCCTGCCGGTGATCCGCAAGGCCGAGCTGTCCGAGGCGCAGCGCAAGCAGCCCCCCTTCGGCGGCTACACCACCCGCCCCGCCGCGCAATTCGACCATATCTTTCAAAGCCCCGGCCCGATCTATGAACCCGGTCGGCGCGACGGCGACTGGTGGCGGCTTGGCCGCTTCCTGCATGCCGCGGGCGTGGGGCAGGGAGACATCGTCCAGAACTGCTTCGGCTATCACCTGACGCCTGCCGGGATGATGTTCGAATCGGGCGCGCGGGCCGTCGATGCTGCGGTCCTGCCCGCCGGCACCGGGCAGACCGAGCTGCAGGTGCGCGCGGCCGTCGACATCGGCACGACCTGCTATGCCGGCACGCCCGATTTCCTCAAGGTGATCCTGGACCGTGCCGACGAGATGGGCGAGGTGCTGTCCTTCACCAAGGCCGTGGTGGGCGGCGGCGCGCTGTTTCCGTCGCTGCGCCAGATGTACGCCGACCGGGGGATCGTCACGCGGCAATGCTATGCCACCGCCGATCTGGGCAACATCGCCTATGAGAGCGAGGCGATGGAGGGAATGATCGTGGACGAGGGCGTGATCGTCGAGATCGTGCGCCCCGGCACCGGCGATCCGGTTCCCGACGGCGAGGTCGGCGAAGTGCTGGTGACCACGCTGAACCCGGATTATCCGCTGGTTCGTTTCGCGACGGGTGACCTGTCTGCGGTCCTTGCAGGCACCAGTCCTTGTGGTCGTACCAACATGCGCATCAAGGGGTGGATGGGGCGCGCCGATCAGACGACCAAGATCAAGGGCATGTTCGTGCGCCCCGAACAGGTGGCGGCCCTGGTCGCGCGCCATGCGGACGTGTGCCGCGCCCGCGTGATCGCCGATCGTCGCGGAGAGATGGACGTGATGACCGTGCAACTGGAAACCGCGGGTCAGGGGGGCGACTATGCCGCATCGGTCATGGACACGCTGAAGCTGCGCGGCGACATCGAACTGGTGGCACCGGGCAGCCTGCCCAATGACGGCAAGGTCATCGAGGATCGCCGCAGCTATGAATAGGACGCATTTGATCCGTTAACTTGATCGAAACCTTTGCCCCGGCGACAAGGATGCCTGACCGGAACGAAGGGTAGACATCATGGCTGCGGGCAAGGGGCTGAACGGGCCGTCCATCATCATCAAGCGCGTCGAGGCGTCGTCCGACGGCGGCCATCACGGCGGCGCGTGGAAGGTCGCCTATGCGGATTTCGTGACCGCGATGATGGCGTTCTTCCTGCTGATGTGGCTGCTGAACGCCACCACCGAGGAGCAGAAGACCGGTCTGGCCGACTACTTCGCGCCGACGGTGATCCAGACGCCGAACGCCACCACCAGCGGCGGCGGCGACGGGACCGAGGACGGCATCCGTCACGCGGTCGAGGCGCCGCTGCCCGACAGCGACAGTGCAGGCGACTTCGAGGAGGTCGCCCGCGCCGTCCAGGACAGCCTGACCGGCACGGGCGCCGAATCGTCCCAGCTGACCAACCTGCTGCAGCATGTCGTGACCCGCATGACCGACGAAGGGCTCGTGATCGAGCTGGGCGATCTGACCGACGCCCCCCTGTTCGTCGAGGACACCGCCCAGCCCCAGCCCGCCCTGTCCGAACTGATGGGAATCATCGCGCGGGTCATCCGGCATGTCAGGAACGATGTGGCGATCTCGGGCCATGTGCGCGCCTATCCCGAAACACTGGTCGCGTCGCCGGTCTGGCCGCTGTCGGATGCCCGGGCGCATACGGTGCGCAACCTGCTGGAACAGCAGGGTTTCGACGGCAAGCGCGTGCAGCGGGTCAGCGGCTATGCGGACCGCAAGAACCGGCAGGGCAACCCGATGGACCCGCTGAACAACCGGATAGAGTTGATTTTACTCAGGTAGCCGTCGCGGTTAGCCTTATCTTAAGCGTTCACGGGCAGGGTGACGGACAAGACCGAAATCAGAAGGGTGTCTGTCCATGTCCATCTCCTCTGCGATGAATGCCGGCGTGTCCGGCCTTGCCGCGAACTCGTCGCGGCTGGGAACCATCTCGGACAATATCGCGAACGCATCGACCTTCGGGTACAAGCGCGTCGAGACCGACTTCAATGCGCTGGTCGTGGGGCAGGGGGCGGGCCTTTACACCGCAGGTGGCGTTCGCGCGTCCACGACGCGATCGGTGTCGCAGGACGGTGCGATCGTGACCACCTCGAATGCGCTGGATCTTGCGATGACCGGGCGGGGCATGCTGCCCGTGACGACCCTGAACGATGCAACCGGTGGGGGGACGCCGTCGCTGATGATGACGCGGACCGGTGCGTTCCGTCCCGATGCGGGCGGCTTGCTGCGCACCGAAAGCGGGCTGGTGCTGATGGGCTGGCCCACGGCCGCGGACGGTAGCATGCCGCTTGTCGCGCGCGACACGTCGGCCGCACTGCAGCCCATCCGCATCGAATCGAACCGCCCTGTCGGGGATCCGACGACGCAGGTGTCGCTTGGCGCCAACCTACCCGCAACAGAGACCCTGCCCACCGGCTCGGGCGACCCGCTGCCGCTGCGCGTCGAGTATTTCGGCAACCTGGGAACCTCGGAATCGCTGGACATCACCTTCACGCCCGACACCAGCGATCCAACCGGCATGTCGAACACCTGGACGGTCAGCATCAGCGACAGTGCCAGTGATCCCGCAGCCAACCCGATCTCAACCTTCCAGGTGACGTTCGACGACAGCCAGGGGGCGGGCGGCGCGCTGCTGAACGTCGTCGGCGGCGGCTATGATCCGGCAACCGGGGCGATCCCGCTGACCGTCGGGGGCGGCAACATAGAGCTTTCCATCGGCGTGCCGGGCGGGGCCTCGGGCCTGAAGCAGCTGGCGGCCAGCTTCTCTCCGTCGAACGTGGTCAAGAACGGCTCTCCGGTGGGGCAGCTGGTCGCGGTCGAGGTTGACCCGCAGGGCTATGTCAAGGCGACCTACGACACCGGTTTCGTCAAGGCGCTGTACAAGATCCCCGTCATCGACGTCCCGAATCCCAACGGCCTGGTGGCGGTCGAGGGGCAGGCCTTCAAGACATCGCCCGATTCTGGCGGTTTCTTCCTGTGGGATGCGGGCGACGGGCCGACGGGCGCCATCGCCGGCTATGCCCGCGAGGCGTCGACCACCGACATCGCGCAGGAACTGACGCATCTGATCACCACGCAACGCGCCTATTCGTCGAACGCCAAGATCATCCAGACGGTCGACGAGATGCTGCAGGAAACCACGAACATCAAGCGCTGATCCGCCCCGCAGGGGATCGGGTGAAGGAGGCCGGACATGAGCATTGCCAAGGCGATATCGAACGCGATGTCGGGGCTGACTGCCACCGCGCGCGGCACCGAAACGGTGGCGTCGAACATTGCCAACGTCATGACGCCCGGTTATGCCCGGCGCGACATGGTAGTGTCCGCCCAACTGCACGGCGGGGGCGTGCGCATCGACGGCATCACCCGGATCGTCAATTCCAGCCTGCTCTCCGAATCGCGCCTGGCGGCCTCGTCCGTCGGTGACGGCACCGCACGCGCGTCGTTTCACCGGTCTATGGAAAAGGTCATCGGCCTTCCCGGAGAGGCGCATTCCTTGTCGGGTGCGCTGACCGATTTCCAGGCCGCGCTCAGCAGTGCGGCGACGCGGCCCGATGACGAGATCCGCCTGTCGCAGGTCGTCAGCACCGCCTCGGCGCTGGCGGACCGGCTGAATGCGGCGTCGACCGCGGTGCAGGGTGCGCGCAGCGCCGCGCAGCAGGGCATCACGTCCGACGTGGCGACGGTGAATGCCTCGCTGGAGCGGGTGGCCTATCTGAATGCGCGCATCTCCATCCTGGATTCCGACGGCAAGGATGCCACCCCGTTGATGGACGAACGCCAGCAGGTGATCGACCGCATCGCAAGCATCATTCCCATCCAGGAGGTCGCGCGCGACTCGGGCAAGGTCGCCCTGTTCAGCGCCGAGGGGGCGGTGCTGCTGGATGGCAGCGTGCCGGCCCGGCTGGGATTTTCAGGCGCGGATCAGGTGACCGCGGGCCAGGTCGTTGGCGCACCCCTGGAACTGCTGACCCTGAACGGGACGCCGGTCACCGCGGCGCAGATGCGCCTGTTCGGCGGCGGGTCCTTGGCCGCCAACTTCCAGATTCGCGATCAGCTGGCCCCGCAGATGCAGTCGGAACTGGACGACATGGCCTTTGACCTGCACCAGCGTTTGGTCGATCCCGCCGTTGATCCGTCCCTCGGGGCTGCCGATGCCGGGCTGTTCACCGACGGCGGTGCGCGCGCGACCGCGGCGACGGTCGTTGGCCTGTCCGGTCGGATCGCGCTGAATGCGACGGTCGATCCGGGACAGGGGGGCCAGCTGTGGCGCCTGAGGTCGGGCCTGCAGGCGGCGAACGGCGAACCGACGGGCCAATCCGCGATTCTTTCGGCGCTGGTCCAGGCACTGGACGCGCCGCGCCCGGCGCAGGCGGGCAGCGGCTTCGAGGGGAACGGCACGCTGACCGTCCGGTTCGGATCGGTCGAGTCGCGGGTGTCGACGCGGCGCGTCGAGGCCGAGGCCGACCTGACCATCCGCAGCAGCCGCCAGTCGACCATCGCCTCCAGCCTGATGGCCGAGGGCGTGGACAGCGACGCCGAGATGCAACGCCTGCTGCAATACGAACAGTCCTATGCCGCCAATGCCCGCGTGCTGGTCGCCGTGGACGAGATGATCAACCAGATCCTGAGGATGTAGCCGTGACCCTGAACAGTATCGGTGACCAAGCCCGCGCCTATGCGCTGCAGGTCGCCTCGAACCGGATCAAGACGACCCTGTCCACCCTGACCCAGGAGGTCGCGTCCGGGCAGGTCGCGGATGTAGGCCAGCGCGTTGGCGGCAACACCCGCGCCCTGAACGAGATCGAAGGCCGCATCCAGCTGGCCGGGCAGTTGCGCCAGAACGGTCAGGATGCGGGCATCCGGCTGCAGGCGGTGCAGGACATGTTCGACGCCGTCCGGCTCAGCACGACGGAGCTGGGCCTGGCCCTGGCCACCGACCCGTTCAACGACCAGGCCCTGCTGGGGACACGGTCGACAGAAGTGGCCAATGCGTTCGATTCGGTGATCCAGAGGCTGAACGGCACGAACAGCAACCGGTACCTTTTGTCCGGAGAGGCATCAGACGTGGCCCCCCTGTCGGACGCGACCAGCATCCTGGACAGCCTGCAGGCCATCGTCGCGCCGCTGACCACGGCCGCAGACGTCGCGCAAGCGGTGTCCGACTGGTTCGACGCTCCGGCCGGGGGCGGCGGGTTTCTGGACACGGCCTATCACGGGACCCTTGGCCAGCCGCAGCGGATCACCGTCGGAGAGGGAGTCTCGGTCGAGATGCAGACGACCGGTGCGTCCGGCCCGGTGCGCGACCTGCTGAAGGGCCTGGCGACCGCAGCCATCCTGGACCGCGGTATCCTGGCGGGCAACGTGGCCGAGCGGAGGGAGCTGTTGTCCACGGGCGGCACCCTGATGGTCGCCGCGGACAGCGCCGTTCTGGGAGAGATGGGGCGTGTGGGCCTTGCCCAGCAGACCGTCGAGCGCGCGCAGGTCACCGGGACCTCGACCCTGAACACGCTGGAACGGGCCCGCGGCGACATCCGCAGCGCCGACCCGTTCGAGACGGCAGCAGCCCTGACCGAAGTGCAAAGCCAGCTGGAATCTCTCTATGCGGTCCAGGCGCGGCTGGCGAACCTCAAGCTGGTGGATTTCCTGCGATGAAGACAGTTCTGCAAGCACTGATCCTGTGGATGGCCGTGGCGACCTCGGCCCTGGCTGTGCCCGTGCGCATCAAGGATCTGGCCGATTTCGACGGCGTACGGGGCAACGACCTGGTCGGCTATGGGCTTGTCGTCGGCTTGGACGGGTCGGGCGACGGCATGCGCAATGCCCCCTTCACCGAAGAGATGCTGGCCGGCCTGCTGGAACGGCTTGGGGTGAACGTCACCGATGACGCCCTGAGGTCCAAGAACGTGGCGGCGGTGATCGTGACGGCCACCCTGCCGCCCTTTGCGCGGTCGGGCAGCAGGATCGACGTGAGCGTCTCTGCGATCGGCGACGCGAAAAGCCTGCTGGGCGGTACGCTGGTGATGACCCCGCTGAAGGCCGCGGATGGCAACATCTATGCCGTGGCCCAGGGATCGATCATCGCGGGCGGGGTCGCGGCGCAGGGCGACGCGGCCCGCGTGGTCGAAGGTGTGCCCACCACCGGAAGCATCCCGGTGGGCGCCCGGGTCGAGCGCGAGGTAGAGTTCGATTTCGCCGGCATCGACGACATCCGCATCGCGCTGCGCAATGCCGACTTCACCACCGCCACGCGGGTCGAGGACGCGATCAACCGCGACTTCAACCGCCAGCTGGCAGTCACGCTGGACAGCGGCACGGTCGTCGTGAACTTCCGCGGCCTGGGCGACGTGAACCCCGCTCGCGTCGTCGGCCGGATCGAGAACCTGCTGATCGAACCCGAAGACCGGGCCAAGGTCGTGATCGACCACAAGTCCGGGACGATCGTGGTGGGCGAACGCGTGCGCATTTCCCGGGTGGCGGTGTCGCAGGGCAACCTGACCCTGCGCGTGGCCGAGGCACCGCTGGTATCCCAGCCCAACCCCTTTGCCGCTGGAGAGACAGTGACCGTGCCCCGCACCGCCGTCGACGTGAACCAGGAACCCGGCATCGGCTTTGTGGAGGTGGCCGGAGAGACCAACCTGTCGGATCTTGTCGACGGTCTGAATGCCTTGGGTGTGCGGCCTCGCGACATGATCGACATCCTGAAGTCGATCCATTCGGCAGGTGCCCTGCACGCGGACCTGATCGTCGAATAGCGATCAGGCGCGCAGGGCGCCGGTTAGCGCCGACAGCGCAAGGGCCGCCGTCCCGGGCCGCGTCTGCCGATAAAATCCGCCACGCCGCATGGCCATCACGGCCTGCGGCCCGGTGCTGTCCAGCATCCGGCCCAGATGCGCCAGCGTCGCGCGGCTGTCGGACGGAAGATCCAGGGGCAATAGGCTGGCGCGGTTGGCCCGCAGCCAGCCGCCGAACTGCCCGGCCATCAGCTTGCGCAGCCGCGCAGCCAGCGCAGGCAAGGTATCGTTGCGCCCGACTTCGGATCGGGCATGCTGGCGGTACAGCAACCCAGGTTCCGGGTCGTGGATCAGCGTCGCGCCGTGGCCCGCGCTGACCTGATAGGCCCACCAGTCATGAGAGATCACCCCCGCCCGCATTGCATGCGGCGCGGCGTGCTGCAGCAGCGCCACGGCATGCCGGTTGAACACCGAGGTGTTGCCCGCCATGCAGGCCTGGACCAGCGCGTTGCGAAAGCCCAAGGGACGCAGGAACCGGCGCGATGGTGCCAGGGGGCGCAGGTCCGCATCGGTGATGATGGTCCGGGCGGCGTAATGGGCGGGTCCGGCCAACCCCTGCAGGGCGGACACCGCGCGGGCCAGCTTGTGCGGCAGCCACTGGTCGTCCTGATCGCAGAACGCGGCCGATGCATCGGGGGGCACGTGATCCAGCAGCGACAGGAAGTTCCGCGTGGCGCCCGCGCGCGGTCCGTCGACCAGGCGCACCTGTCCTGCGGGCCGATCCGCCGCGAACCGTTCGACGATCTGCCGGGTTTCATCGGTCGACCCATCATCGGACACGATCAGCGACCAATCCGCGTGCGTCTGTGCCGCGATGCTGTCCAACTGCGTGCCCAGATGCGGCGCGCCCTGCCAGGTCGCCATCAGGATCACCACGTGATGCGCGTGCAACGGCCCCTCCGGAAAAGCAGACACCCGAAGCGGTCGCTCCGGGTGTCTGCGGTTCTGGCCCGAAGGCGCGGCAAGGGCAAGCGGTCAGCCCGGCTGGCGGGCGATATCCTCGATCAGGACGGCGGTGACGGGGGCATCCGTCGCGGTCTTGGCGGCCTGCAGCAGACCCTCGCGCAGGGTGACAAGGTTGCGATCCGCGGTGAAGTTGCCGTCGAAACCGCCGGTATTGGCGTGGATCATCAGCTGGCGCAGCAGGGCGTCGCGCAGGATGTGCTCCTTCTTCGACAGCGCCTGGAGGTTGGCCCCGTCGGTCTGCAGGGTCACCGTCAGGATCATCACGTCGCGCAGGTCGCCCTGACGCATCAAGGGCACGAAGAACTGGGTCGGGAACTGGAAATAGGCGGCCTCGGTGGGGTCACCCCCGCCACCATGATCGCCGCCCCCGTGGTCTCCGCCCCCGTGATCGTCGCCGCCATGATCCTCGCCACCGCCGTGGCCGTCATCGGCGGGGGCCGCGCCGTGATCGTCCGCGGCTGCGGCCTCGGTTGCGGGATCGGCCGGTGATGCGGGGGCGCGCAGCATGTCGCCGCCGAATGCGCCGCCGACCAGGGCCAGCACGGGCAGGGCGATGGGAATGATTTTCTTGATCACGGGAACACCTTCAATAGGGCAGGACGATGTCGGCGATCTGCTGGCCATAGCGCGGCTGCTGCACATCGGTGATCTGGCCGCGGCCGCCATAGCTGATGCGCGCACCGGCGATGCGGTCATAGGCGATCTCGTTGCTGCGATCGATGTCGGCGGGGCGTACGAAGCCGCTGACGGTCAGCTCGCGCAATTCGAAGTTCACGCGGACCTCTTGCGTGCCCTGGATCTGCAGCGTGCCGTTGGGCAGGGTGTCCACGACCGTCGCCGCCACCCGCAACGTCAGCTGATCGCGTCGCGAGATGTTGCCGTTGCCGCGATAGGATGACGACGACGACGCGTCGGCCAGGTTGTCGAAGCTGGCACCTTCGGGCAGCTTCTCGCCAAGACGCTGCGGAATGCCGACCATCTGCGGGATCGACAGGCTCTCGCTGCTGGAGCGGTTGCGACCGCTGCTGTTGCTGATCGTGGCCTCGTCGTCGATCTCGATCACGACGGTCAGGATGTCGCCGCGGATGGCCGCGCGACGGTCGCTGATCAACGAAGACTGGGTGCCGGCCCACAGCGAGGCCGCGGCCTCGGGGCGGCCCGAATCCAGCGGCAGGTTCAGGGGCGGATTGGTCATCGCCAGGAATTCCTCGGTCTCGCGGGGCGAGGTCAGTTCGGGCGGCTGGCCGATATTGGCGGCGCGCGAACAGCCCGCGGCGGCAAGGGCCAGGCACAGCAGATAGGCGGGTTTCATCGTCGTTCCTCTTAATTGGTGACGGCCAGCGTGCCGTCCGGCATCACCTGGGCGGTGACCGTGCTGCGCGAGCCTATGTTCATGACGCGGATCAGTTCTCCGGCGGCGCCGTCCGACATGGCGCGCCCCTCGGTGTCGATCTGCAGGGCGCCCCGCTGAAAGCGCAGGCGCACGATCTGGTTGCGGCCGATCACGCGGGGCGCCTGCAGCATGTTGGCGTGCAGTGGCCGGCCTTCGTAGATGGTGATGCGGGTCTGCATCCCGATCGCGGCGGACGGGTCTGTCAGGCCGGGCCGGTCGCTGTCGATCACCGTCAGGTCGCCCGCCGCGATCACGTGCCCGACCGGCAGGGTGTGCGCCGCGCCCAGGGCGCCTGCGAAGGCCGCCCCCGGCAGCAGCGCCAGCATCACGATCAGCGCCCGCATCACCGCACCTGCGTCGTGGCGCCGAGCATCTGGTCGGCAGCGGTGATGACCTTGGCGTTCAGCTCGTAGCCGCGCTGCGCCTTGATCAGGTCGGTGATCTCGCGAACCGCATCGACCGAGCTTTCCTCCAGATAGCCCTGGCGCAGGGTGCCCAGGCCGTCCTGGCCGGGATTCACGACCTGCGGGCCGCCCGAGGCTGCGGTCTCGATGAACAGGTTGGACCCGATCGCCTCGAGGCCCTTCTCGTTTGCGAAACCGGCCAGGGTCAGCTGGCCCAGCAGCTCGGCATCGACCCGGTCGGCGAAGTAGGCATAGACCTCTCCGCCGGCATTGATGGTGATGGCGCGGGCATCCTCGGGGATGGTGATGTCGGGGACGACCGGATAGCCGTCCGAGGTCACGATCTGCCCCTCGGGCGAGCGCTTCAGCCCGCCGTCGCGGGTATACCCCGAGACCCCGGACGGCAGCGTCACCTCAAGATAGCCGTCGCCCTCGATGGCCAGGTCCAGGTCGCCGCCCGTCTGCGTCAGCGCGCCCTGCTGCAGGTTCACGCTGACCGCTGTGGGGCGCACGCCAAGGCCCAGCTGGACCCCGGCGGGGATCACCGTGCCGTCGGCGGCGGTGACGCTGCCCGGACGAGCGGCCTGCTGGTAGTGCAGGTCCGCGAACTCGGCACGGCGGGCGTTGTAGCCGGTCGTGGACATGTTCGCGAGGTTGTTCGAGATGACCTCGACGCGGGTCTGCTGCGCGCTCATGCCGGAGGCGGCGATCTGCAGGGCTCTCATGGTGGCTCCTTATCGGGTCATGGCGGTGATCGCGCCGCGGATCCGCTGATCCTCGCGATCCAGGAAGGTCTGGCCCAGCTCGTAGGCGCGCTGGACCTCGATCATGCGGGTGATCTCGAAGATCGGGTCGACGTTGCTGTCCTCCAGGAAGCCCTGGCGGATGCGGCCTTCCTCGACCAGCTGCGGCTCGCCCTCGACGGCGAAGCCGGTGCCGCTCTGGCGGGTCAGGTCGGTGCCTTCGGGCGGGGTGAACAGGCCGATGCGCCCAAAGGGCAGGCCGTTCGACGACAGCGTGCCGTCGGCACCGATGGCCACCGCATTGGCGCCGGCCGGCAGGATGATCGGCGCCTGACCCTCGTCCAGCAGACGGTGGCCGTCGGCGGTCATCAGTTCCCCCTCGGCCGAGGGAATGAAGGCGCCCGCGCGGGTCAGGCGCAGCCCGTCGGGCGCCTCGACCAGAAAGAACCCCTCGCCCTCGATGGCCAGGTCCATGCTGTTGTTGGTCTGCGTCAGCCCGCCCTGCTGCAGGTCCAGCAGGCGGCCGCGGGCGTGGGCCATCGACAGCGTGTCGCCCTGCCGGTCCAGCGCGGACAGGTGTTCGGCAAAGATCACCCCCTCGCGCCGGTAACCGGTGGTGTTGGCGTTGGCGATGTTGTTGGCCACGACGCGCATTTCGGCCATCAGGCCGGATTGCCGCGAAAGGCTGGCATAGATTGCGTTGTCCATCTCAGCTGCCCGCGATCATCGGGATGATTTCGCCCAGGTAGAAATCCGCCAGGGCGGTCGTCATGAAGCTCATCGAGACCCAGAAGACGACCAGCATCAGCCCCACCTTGGGCACGAAGGTCAGCGTCATCTCCTGAACCGAGGTCAGCGCCTGGAACAGGCCGATCACCACCCCCGCGATCAGCGCGACCCCCAGAAGCGGGGCCGAGATCCGGACCGAGATCAGCAGCGCCTGGCGCAGCATGTCGAAAAGGACCGTCTCTCCCATCACGACGTTCCTCCCCTACACCGGCATCCGCAGGATTTCCTGGTACGCCTCGACGACCTTGTCGCGGATCGCCACGACGGTGTTCATGGTCAGCTCGGCCTCGGCGATGGTCTGGACCAGCTGCTGGGTGCTGGTCTGGCCGGTCATGGCGCCGGTGGCGACCTGGTCGACCTGGGCCATCTGGGCGGCGAAATCCTCGGCGGCCTGGCCCACGCGGGCCAGGGCCTCCGATCCCTGCTGGGGGGCGACGGCGGTACGGGCGGCGGAATAGGCGTTGGCGGCGTTCAATCCGGAAATCATGGGTCGGCCTTTCTAGCGGCGAAGAAGATCAAGAAGCGATCCGTTCATCTGACGGGTCTGTTCGAACATGCGCAGGTTGGCCTCGTAGCTGCGGCCCGCCTCGCGGGCGTCGGCCAGCTCGATCACCAGATCGACGTTGGATCCGTCGTAATAGCCGTCCTGGTCGGCCATCGGATGCGCGGGGTCGTGGATGCGCGGCAGCGCCGACTGGTCCAGCTGCATGCGGCCGGCCTGGACCTCGCCCGTCGTGCGGCCGAAACGGACGGCCTCCTCGAAGGCCACCAGCTTGCGGCGATAGCCGGGCGTGTCGGCGTTCGCGATGTTCTCGGACGTGTGGCGCAGGCGTTCGGTCTGCGCACGCATCCCCGACGCTGCCATGCGCAGCGGTGAAATCTGATCGGTCATGGTGGTGGTTCCTTACCTGCGTCCCAGACTGGACCGCAGCAGGTCCAGCCCCGAGCGATAGATGGTCAGCGAGCGGTCATGGCTGCTCTTGACCTCGGCGGCGCGGACCATCTCCTCCTCCAGCGACACGGAGTTGCCGTTCGGAGAGACGGGGCCCGCGACCTCGATCACCCGCGCCCCGCCGGGCGACCATTGCGGCGCATCCAGGTGGCGGGCGTTCGACACGCGCAGCGTGCCGCCCTCCTCGGCCTGCCGATAGGTCTCGGCAAAGGGCTGCAGGTCGTGGGCCCGGAAACCGGGCGTGTCCGCATTGGCGATGTTGCGCGCCACCTCGATGTGGCGGGCCTGCGTGTGCTGGCCCATCGCGCGGGCCATCCGCAGCATTTCGATCTTCTCAAACATGAGGCTTCTCCTCAATCTCGATAAACCCGGTCTTAACCCCAATTGGTTTAGAAACCGTTTCAGCCGCCGGATTTTCGACACGCGGCGAAAGGAGACCGGATGGACAAGCTTGAATCGATCGCGCGCCGGCTGTCGCAGCTGCGCCTGGCCACGCATTACGGTCGCGTGCAGTCGATCCGCGCGGGCCTGATCGCCGCCGAGGGGCTGAACGGGCGCGCATCGGTCGGCGACCGGGTGCGAATCGCTCTGCAATCGGGCGATCTGGGCGGAGAGATCGTGGGCCTGTCGCCCCGCGCCGCCCAGATCCTGCCCGAGGGCCCGATCGAGGGGCTGTCGGTCGGCGCCCAGGTGCAGCTGGACTTCGCGCCGCGAATCGCCCCCTGCGATGCCTGGATCGGCCGGATCATCGACCCGTTGGGACAGCCCCTGGACGGCCGCCCGCTGACCCAGGGCCTGACGCGCCGCAGTTTTCGGACCGAAGCGCCGCCTGCCGCCACGCGCAAGCGCCTTGGGGCGCGGCTGGCCACCGGAATGGCTGTCTTCGACACGCTGCTGCCCATCGTCGCGGGACAGCGGATCGGCCTGTTCGCGGGGTCGGGGGTGGGAAAATCCACGCTGCTGTCGCAGATGGCGCGCGGGGTACAGGCCGATGTCGTGGTGATCGCCATGATCGGCGAACGCGGTCGCGAGCTGCGCGAATTCGTCGAAAAGACGATGGGTCCGGAGGGCATGGCCCGTGCGGTGATCGTCGCGGCGACCTCGGATCAATCGCCGCTGATCCGGCGGCGCTGTGCCTGGGCCGCGATGGCCGTGGCCGAGCATTTTCGCGACCAGGGCCGCCACGTCCTGTTCTTGGCCGATTCGATCACCCGCTTTGCCGAGGCGCACCGCGAGATCGCCCTGGCCGCGGGCGAGCCGCCCAGCTATCGCGGCTTTCCGCCATCGGTGTCGAACCTGATCATGGCGCTGGCGGAACGCGCAGGCCCCGGCCCGGAAGGGTCGGGCGACATCACCGGCATCTTCAGCGTGCTGGTCGCGGGATCGGACATGGAGGAGCCGGTGGCCGACATCCTGCGGGGGACGCTGGACGGCCATGTCGTGCTGGACCGCACCATCGCGGAACGGGGCCGCTTTCCGGCGGTCGACGTGGTGCGGTCGGTGTCACGGTCGCTGCCCGACGCCGCCAGCGCGGTCGAGAACGCGGCCATCGGGCGTGCCCGCGCGGCGCTGGGCGCCTATGCCGAATCGGAACTGATGATCCGCGCGGGCCTCTATGCGCCCGGTTCGGACGCCAAGCTGGACGAGGCGGTGCGATTGTACCCCCAGCTGGACGAATTCGTGACGCGCCGCTGCCCCGGCATCGCGGACAGCTTTGCCGCGTTGGAGGCCGCGCTGCGCCTGCCCATGCGCGCGCGCGCGTGAAACCAAGCGGCGCCGCGTTGCGTTGGCTTAATCAATGTTAGAACGCAAGGGGGGACCATTGCGTCCAGAATCCCGATTTGCAACTGTCCGGCTGCCTTAGAAGGAGGGGCGGAATGGCGATTACCGAGTATTTTATCCGCTTCCTTCAACGACGTGACAGCTTGCCCGAACGCGATCTGGCCCGTCTTCGCGCCTTGCGCACCCAGCATGTCAGCTTCGCCTCCGGAGAGGTGATCGTCCCCGTCGACCGGGTGGCGAAACGCAGCTGCATGATGCTGCGCGGCATGTCGGCGCGTTCGCACCGCCTGGTCGGGCGGCCCGACGAACGGGTTATCACCGCCCTGCACGTGCCGGGCGATTTCGTCGATCTGCACGGGTTCGTTCTGGCCGGGCTGGAACATTCCGTCGTCGCTGTTGGTCCCGCCGAGGTCGAGTTCGTCGATCACGACGAACTGGTCGAGATTACCGAGAATTTTCCGCACCTGACGCGCCTGTTGTGGATGGCGACGCTGATCGACGCGGCGGTGCACCGGCAATGGCTGGTCGCGGCAGCCTCGTTGCGCTCCAGCGCGCATCTGGCCCACCTGCTGTGCGAGGTCTATACCCGCCTGAACGCCGTCGGCGCCGCGGCCGACCATCAGTTCTCTCTGCCTTTGCTGCAACGGGAACTGGCGGATATCCTGGGATATTCACCCATCCACGTGAACCGGGCCGTGCGCGATCTGCGCGATCGCGGCCTGCTACGCTGGTCGGGGGCCGATGTGTCGATCCTGGACTGGAAGGGCCTGGCGATGCTGGCCCGGTTCGACCCGACCTATCTGGACATGGAGCGTCAGAGCCGCTGAGGCGTCATTCACACAGCCGCCAGCCGCCGTTCCGGGCCGCCATGTCCAGATGCAGGTGGTCGTCATGCGCGGCGTTCGATCCTGGTCCCAGAACGGTGGTGAACAGCAGGCATCCGGTCCCCTGCGCTGCCTTTTGAAAGCTTTCGGCGGCATCGCCGTCGCCTTGGCGCGGCTGCACCAGCACGGGATCGCCATCGTCGAAGCGAAAGCCCATCACGTCGATCGCGTTGCCATAGCCGTGTTCCGACGGTTTCGGATCGGCCTCTCCGGTCCCCACGCGGTCGCGGCAGGAATAGGCCGGTCCGGTCTCCAGCGCGGTCAGGCGCGGCGTTTCGGGCAGAAGCCCCGCGGCAGGCTGCAAGAAATCCCGCGTCCACAAGGCCAGCGACAGCGCGGCCGCACAGCGCATCACCGGCTCGCCCGACAGGGCGACGTCTGGCAGGATGCGGCTGACCTGCAGCGGACGGGCGATGCCGCAGTCGCGGTTGTCCGGGTCGGTCACTGGGGGCTGGGGGCGGAATTGCGCGCCCATCACCGACAGCGCCAGTCGGCAGGCGTCATATTCCGCGTCCGTCTCGCCCAAGGTGAACCAGACCGGCGGGGGCGGCGGGCCGAAGGGCTGCGCCGCAGGTTCGTCCGGTACCGATTCGCTGATCGCATCAGGGACCGGGTCCGGCACGGGCGCCGGTTCCGCAGCTTCGGGCTTTTCGGGCGGGCGGTCGGCGGTCTGGGCGGTGTCAGGCTCTGCCTCAGGGGGGCGCTCCTGCGCCAGGGCGGGGACCACCGCCAGCGTCAACGCGATGATCGTCCCCGCCGCGCGGATCATGGCTGCGCCTCTTCCAGAGGCGGGACGACGAACCCTTCGGGCAGCGCGCCGCTGAGGGCATCGCTGAGCGGATCGGGGGTCACGGGCGCGGCGGCATCCGGCGCGGCGGGGATGGCCGCTGGATCCGTGGCCGCGGGGGCCATCGGCGTCGGGGCAGTGGGGGTCGGGGTCGTCGGGGTCGTCGGGGCGACGGTGGCAGGCGCCTGAGGATCGGGCAACGACAGCGGCTGCGCGGGATCTGGCGTCGTGATCTGGTCTGTCGTGCCTTCGGGCAGCGCGATTTCGGCCACGGGCGGGCTGACCGCGGTGCCGCTGCCGGTCACGTCGGCGATGGTGACCCCGGCATCCAGAAACTGGACCTCGGTGCCGCCGATGGTGACCATGCCGGCCAGCTCCTCGGCATCCCAGTTGGTCAGGCGCACGCAGCCCATCGACTGGTTCGCAAACAGCTGCGACGGGGTGGGCGTGCCGTGGATGCCGTAGGTGGGCTTGGTCAGCCCGATCCAGACGGTGCCCACCGGCCCGTTCGGCCCCGGCGGGATGACCAGCGGACTGTCGTTGCCTTCCTGGCGGAAATTGACGTTGGGATTGTAGGTATAGTTCGGGTTGATCGCCACGGTCCGCACGTTGTGCGCCCCCTGCGGCGAGGGGGTGGCGCTGCTGCCGATGGTCGCAGGGTAATCCACGACCATCTGGCCGCGGGCGTTGTATCCGGCGACGCGGCGGTTGTCCTTGTCGATGATGATCCGCGTGACCTGGCCGCGCAGGCGGGGATTCGGCGCCATCACCTGGATGGTCGCGCCGGGTACCAGGGCCACGCCGGGGTTCAGGAACTCGATGAACTTCTCGTCCATGTGGAACCGCTCGCCCAGGCGTTCGGCGACGCTGGTATGGGCCATGGCGGGCATCAGCGCCTTTTCCGCGTAATCCGTGGGGATCGACGCGGCCAGCCCGGCGGCGTCCTCGGCGGTGACGACATAGGTCTGGGTGACGGGGCGCGTCGCGAAGGACTGCAGCAGGTTCCAGACATGGGGGTCCATCACGCCGTCCTGGGGCAGGCCCGTGCGGCGTTCGAACGCCTTGATCGCGCTCTGGCTCATCCCGCCCTTGAAGCCGTCGATGACGCCCGGAGAGGTCCCGGACCGGTCCAGCAACAGCTGCACCTTGGCGGTCAGGGCCGACCGGCCCCGGGGCAGATCGCTGCCGTCATACTGCGCGGCCTCGATCTCGGCGGCGGTGAAGGGCAGGTCCGGGGTCTGGGCCGCGGCGGGCCAGGCCCAGCCCAGGGACAGGCCAAGGGCCAGCAGCAGCGGTCGGACGGGGTGGGGCGTCATGGGAAGCTCCGATGGTGAGGGCGCAACATCCGGCATCAGGCGGAAAACCGCCAGATAGCGCAGTGGTCACAATCAGGTCAATTCAAGGTTGCGTTCCGCAGTGCGGAATGGCAGCCTGCTAAGTGGAACTGGGAGGAGTTTTATCATGACCACACCGTCGTATCGCACGGCGCTGATGGCTGCCGGCTTGACCGCAGCCCTTGCCGCCCCCGCCATGTCGCAGACCACGCTGATCTATGGCGAGCCCGGTCCCAACCGCGGCGCGCGCGCCGAGGCGACGCAGTGGTTCGCCGATCAGGTGGCCGAACAGTCGGGCGGCGACCTGACGCTGGACATCACCTGGGGCGGGGCGCTCTTTTCGGAGAAGGCCGCCGTCCAGTCCCTGCGCGACGGCGTGGCCGACCTGGGCAGCGTCATCGGCGTCTATTTCCCCCAGGACATGGTGGCCTACGGCATCGCCGACCTGCCGCTGGACAACCCCGATCCGTGGGTGGGCATGAAGGCCACCGATGCGCTGATGCGCAACAACGAGCAGATCAAGGCCAACCTGGCCGCGCAGAACCTGGTCTATGTGGGCACCTACACGACCTCTGCGGTGCAGATGGGCTGCAAGGGGCCGGCGGTGACCTCGGTCGACCAGCTGGCGGGCAAGAAGGTCCGCGGCGTCGGCGCCTATGGCCAGACCTTCCGCGACCTGGGCGCGACCCTGGTCGACATGAGCGTCTACGAGGCCTATCAGGGCATGGAGAACGGCCTGCTGGACTGCACCCAGACCTATTCCTACCTGGTCGCGGCACTGAAGTTCGACGAGGTCTTCGACAGCTACACCTTCATCGACTGGGGCCAGGTCGGCGCGCTTGGCATTGTCATGAACAAGTCGATGTTCGATTCGCTGTCCCCTGAGCAGCAGCAGGTCATCATGACCGCGGGCGAGGGGCTGGCCGATGAATTCGGCCGTATCATCGAACAGGCGAACGCCGAATCGATCAAGATCCTGGAGGATGCCGGCAAGGAGATCGTCAGCTTCTCGGACGAGGATCGCGCGCGGCTGACCGAGGCGGGCCAGCCCTACCTGGACGAATGGGTCGCACGGGCGGACGCCGCGGGCCTGGACGGACAGGCGCTGCTGGACGAATACCGCGGGCTGATCGCGCAATACACGCAGGAACTGGAAACGCAGGGTTATCCCTGGGAGCGCGGCTGATCCCATGCGCGTGATCGAACGGACACTTCTGGACCTGGCCGTCTTGGCGCTGATCGCGCTGGGGCTGGTGATCTTTGCCAACGTGGCGATGCGCGCGTTCTGGGGAACCAGCGTGCCCGATGCGATCATCCTGGTCCGCGAACTGATGGTCGCGGCCATCCTGCTGCCCATGGCGGCGGCGACGGCGGCGCGCAGCCACGTCGCCGTCACCTTCCTGTCGGACCGCATGCCGCCGCGCCTGCGCGCGACCCTCATCGTGCTGGGCCATGTCGTTGGCCTTCTGGCGCTGATGCCGCTGATCTATGCGTCCTGGCGGGTGGCCGGTCAGGCCTTCGCCTCGGGCGAGTTCTACTATGGCGACCTGAACCTGCCGCGTTGGCCGGGCGTGGCGCTGTTCATGGCCGGGCTGCTGCTAATGTGGGTGCGGCTGGCGATGCTGCTGGTGGGTGACCTGCGGCAGCTGCGCCACGGCGACGTGATCCTGGATGCCGACGGAAACGAGGTGAACTGATGGACCCGATGACGATCGGCCTTGTCGCGATGGCGGCGGTTCTGGTGCTGCTGGCGATGCGCGTGCCCATCGCGTTCGCCCTGGCGGGCGTGGCCAGCGTGGGCACGTTCCTGGTCTATGCCACGCGCACCGGCGCGTGGATGCCGGAACGGGCGCTGAACCCCACCAGCTCGGTGGTCTTCTCGAACTTCTTCGATCTGGTCCATTCCTACGATCTGTCGATGGTGCCGCTGTTCGTGGCCCTGGGCAACATCGCGTTCTATGCCGGCATCACCACGCGCATCTATGACGCGGCGGCGGTCTGGCTGCGGCCGGTGCGGGGCGGCGTGGCGATGGCATCGGTGCTGGGATGCGGCGGGTTCTCGGCCATCTCGGGGTCGTCGATCGCCTGCGCCTCGACGATGGGACGCATCTGCGTCCCCGAGATGCTGCGCATGGGCTATGACCCCAAGCTGGCCACCGCATCGGTGGCGGTGGGCGGCACCCTGGGGTCGCTGATCCCGCCATCCGTGCTGTTCATCCTGTATGGCATCTTCACCGAGACATCGATCGCGCAACTGTTTCTGGCGGGCATCCTGCCGGGCATCCTGTCGCTGGCGGGCATGCTGCTGGTCATCGCCTGGTGGGTGAACCGCGACCCGGACGCGGCCCCCCGCGGCGAACGCGGCGATGCCAGCCGGACCGATGCGGCCATCGCGGCCTGGCCCGCGCTGCTGCTGTTCGTGGTCATCGTCGGCGGCATCTATGGCGGCATGTTCACCGCGACCGAGGCCGCGGCCGTCAGCGTCGTGCTGACCACGATCATCGGCTTTGCCCAACGCCGCCTGACGATGGGCGTGATGTGGCGCGCGGTCCGCGAAAGCCTGGTGCAGACCGCGGCGATCTTCCTGATCGCGGGCGCCGCCAAGATCTTCGTCAGCTTCGTCGCGCTGACGGGCATGGCGGGGGCGGTCGTGGGCATGGTGTCGGACGCCGAACTGTCGCTGGCCATGCTGATGCTGGTCGTCGTGGTGATCTATCTGGTGCTGGGCATGTTCCTGGACCCGATCGGGATCATGGTCCTGACGCTGCCCTTCATGGTGCCGCTGATCGAGGGTTACGGCCTGAACCTGATCTGGTTCGGCGTCATCGTCGTCAAGCTGCTGGAGATCGGGCTGATCACGCCGCCCGTGGGCCTGAACGTCTTCGTCGTCAGCAACGTCACCAAGTCGGTGGGCATCGACAAGATCTTTGCCGGCGTCACGCGGTTCCTGGCCGTGGACATGCTGGTCCTGCTGCTGCTGATCCTGTTCCCCATCCTGTCGCTGCTGATTCCGGGGTCCATGTGATGACCCCGGCCCCGGACACGCGCCCCGATTATGAGGAAGACCGCAATTTTGCCACCGCGCTGGCACGCGGGCTGTCGGTGCTGCGGGCGTTCCGGACCGATGACGACGGGCTGAGCAACGCGCAGATCGCGGAACGCACCGGCCTGCCGAAATCGACCGTGTCGCGGCTGACCTACACGCTTGGCTGCTTGGGCTACCTGACGCAGCCGCAGCGCAACGACCGCTATCGTCCCGGCCCGACGCTGCTGGCGATGGGGCATGTGGCGGCGGCATCGCTGGCCTTCCTGGATTCGGCGCAGGGCATGATGCAGGCCCTGGCCGACCAGACCGGCACGCTGGTCCTGTTCGCGGTGCGCGACCGCGACAAGGTCGCCCTGATGCGCACCTGGCGGCCGCAGCGCGCGGCGTCGATCTGGCTGGAGGTGGGCCACCGCCTGCCCATCGCCGGATCGTCGTCGGGCCTGGCCCTGCTGGGCGCCACCACGCGCGAGGAATTCGCGGGCCTGCTGGCCGATCATCCCGAACCGCCGCTGGACGGCGGCACGCTGGAGGATCTGCGGCTGGAGGCGCGCGGCCAACTGATCGCCAAGGGCTATACCGTGGTGCGCCAGGGGCTGCGCTATTCGTCCAACATCTCGGCGGTGTCGGTGCCGTTCCGGTCGGCGCGGCTGGCCGGCCCGGTGATGTTCTCCTGCGGGGCGCTGGACGACGTGCTGCCCGATGACCGCATCCATGCCCATGTCGGCCCCGTGCTGCGCGAAACGGTCGCCCGCCTGCAACGGCTGGTCGGTGCCGACGGCGTGCCCGCCTGGCCCGGCAGCCCGAATGACTGAGAGGTTTTCCCAGATGTCCGTATCCTATGCCCGCCAAGGCCGCATCGGCCTGATCTCCATCGACAATCCGCCCGTCAACGCCACGGGCCATGCCGTGCGGCAGGGCCTGATGGACGCGGCGCGTGACTTTGCCGCGGACACAGGCGCAGACGCTGCCGTGATCCTGTGCGGCGGCCGCACCTGGGTCGCAGGTGCCGACATCTCGGAATTCGGCAAGCCTTCGCAGGCGCCGATCCTGCCCGACGTGATCGCCGCCATCGAGTCCCTGGACAAGCCCGTCGTCGCGGCGCTGCATGGCACCGCCCTGGGCGGGGGGCTGGAACTGGCCCTTGGGTGCCATGCGCGGATCGCGGCCCCCGGCACCCGCATGGGCCTGCCCGAGGTGACTCTGGGGCTGCTGCCCGGTGCGGGCGGCACGCAACGCCTGCCGCGCCTGATCGGCACCGCCGCCGCCCTGGACATCATCACCAGCGCCCGCCAGGTTCCTGCCGCGCAGGCGCTGGACCTGGGGCTGATCGACGCGCTGTCGCAGGGCGATCTGACCGCGGACGCGATCGCGCTGGCCGAAACGCTGGCGGGCCAGCCGCCGCGCCGGACGCGCGATCTGCCCGCACCCGCCCCGGACCCGGATGCCGCGCAGGCGCTGAAGGCCACCCTGGCGCGCAAGCTGCCCGGCCAGATCGCGCAGGCGACGGCGGTGGACGTGGTGACCGACGGCCTGGCGCGGCCCTTCGACCAGGGCATGGCGATTGAGCGCGCGGGCTTTATGGCGCTGATGGACAGCCCGCAGCGCGCCGCGCTGATCCATGCCTTCTTTTCCGAACGCGCCGTGGCCCATCTGCCGCAGATCAAGGGCGTGGCACCCCGCCCCCTGGACCGGATCGGCGTGATCGGTGGCGGCACGATGGGCGCGGGCATCGCGGTGTCCTGCCTGCTGGCCGGGCTGGACGTGACCCTGATCGAACGCGACGACCAGGCGACCGCCCGCGCGCAGGCGACGGTCGGCGACCTGCTGGCGGGGGCCGTCAGCCGCGGCAAGCTGGCCGCGGCGCGCCGGGAAGCGATCCTGTCCGGGGCATTCCGCACCGACACGGATTACGCGGCCCTGGGTCAGGCCGACCTGATCGTCGAGGCCGTGTTCGAATCGATGGAGGTCAAGGAACAGGTCTTTGCCGCCATCGACCGCGTGGCAAAGCCCGATGCGGTGCTGGCGACCAACACGTCCTATCTGGACGTGGACCGCATCGCCGACGCGACGCGCCGCCCGCGCGACGTGATCGGCCTGCATTTCTTCTCTCCGGCCCATGTCATGCGCCTGCTGGAGGTCGTGGTCGCGGACCGCACCGCCCCCGAGGTCGTGGCCACGGGCTTTGCCCTGGCCAAGCGCCTTGGCAAGATCGCGGTGCGCGCGGGCGTCTGCGACGGTTTCATCGGCAACCGCATCCTGTCGCATTACCGCGCGGCGGTCGATGCGATGGTGCTGGACGGTGCGTCGCCCCAGCAGGTCGACCGCGCTCTGACCGATTTCGGGTTCGCCATGGGCCCCTATGCGGTCAGCGACCTGGCGGGCCTGGACATCGGCGCGATGACCCGCCAGCGCAAGGCGGCAGACCGCCATCCGCGCGACCGTGTTCCGGTCTTTGCCGACCGTCTGTACGAACAGGGCGATCTGGGCCGCAAGACGGGGCGCGGCTATTATGTCTATGCCGACGGCAAGCCGCAGCCGAACCCGGACCTGCCCGCGATCCTGGACGCGGTGCGGTCCGATCTGGGCATCACGCCCCGCGATTTCGACGACGCCGAAATCGTCGCCCGCACCATGGCCGCGATGGTGAACGAGGCTGCCCGCACGGTCGCCGACGGCACCGCGCTGCGGCCGCTGGACGTCGATGTGGTGATGCTGAACGGATACGGCTTTCCGCGCTGGCGGGGCGGGCCGATGCATTGGGCCGACGCCCACGGGCTGGATCGCATCCTGTCCGACATCCGCCGATTTGCCGAAGACGACGACCATTTCTGGCAGCCCGCGCCGCTTCTGGCCGAACTGGTGGCCGACGGCCGCGGCTTTGCCGACCTGAACCAAGGAACCTCTGCATGAAACAGCCCGTGATCGTCTCGACCGCCCGCACCGCCATCGGGCGCGCGAAACGCGGCGCCTTCAACCAGACCCACGGGGCCGTGCTGGCTGGCGCCACCGCCCGCGCCGTGGTCGAGCGTGCGGGCATCGACCCCGCGCTGATCGAGGACAGCATCTGGGGTTGCGGCTATCCCGAGGCCGCGACGGGCGGCAACATCGCCCGTCAGGCGGTGATCCGCGCGGGCCTGCCCGACAGCGTCGCGGGCGCCACGGTCAACCGCTTCTGCGCGTCGGGCCTGCAGGCGCTGGCGCAGGGCGCGCAGATGGTCGCCCATGAGGGTGCGCGCGCCGTGCTGGTCGGCGGGGTCGAGAGCATCTCGATGGTCCAGCCGCCCGTGCGCCATTCGCGCGAGGCGTGGATTGAGGCGAACCGCCCCGACCTCTACATGACCATGATCGAGACCGCCGACATCGTGGCGGCCCGCTATGGCGTCAGCCGCGAGGCGCAGGACGCCTATGCCGTCGAATCGCAGGGCCGCACGGCTGCCGCGCAGGCCGCCGGGATCTTCGACGACGAGATCATCCCGATGACGGTCACCATGTCCGTCACCGACAAGGCGACCGGCGAGACCGCCGACCGCGAGGTCACCATCGCCGCCGATGAGGGCAACCGCCCCGGCACCACGCTGGATGCGCTGGCCAAGCTGGAACCGGTGCGCGGCGCGGGTCAGTTCATCACCGCGGGCAACGCGTCCCAGCTGTCCGACGGGGCCGCGGCGCTGCTGGTGATGGAGGCCGACCTGGCCGCATCGCTGAACCTGGAACCGCTTGGTGCCTTCCGCGGCTTTGCCGTCGCGGGCTGCGCCCCCGACGAGATGGGCATCGGCCCGGTCTTTGCCGTGCCGCGCCTGCTGGAGCGCCACGGGCTGACGGTGGACGACATCGACCTGTGGGAGCTGAACGAGGCCTTCGCCAGCCAGTGCCTGTACAGCCGCGACACGCTTGGCATCGATCCGGCGAAATACAACGTGAACGGCGGGGCCATTTCCATCGGCCATCCCTTCGGCATGACCGGCGCGCGCACCGCGGGCCATCTGCTGCGCGAAGGCCGCCGCCGGGGCGCCAAATGGGGCGTCGTCACCATGTGCGTGGGCGGTGGCCAGGGCGCCGCCGGACTTCTGGAGATCTTCTGATGGACATGAGCTTCACCCCCGAGGAAACCGCCTTCCGCGACGACATCCGCGCCTTTCTGAAGGCCGAACTGGACCCCGCGCTGGCCCGCAAGGTGCGGCTCCATCACGACCTGACTAAGGCCGAGATGGAGGGCTGGCACGCCAAGCTGCAATCACGCGGCTGGCTGGCCGGGAACTGGCCCAAGGAGTTCGGCGGCGCGGGCTGGACCGCGATCCAGCGCCACATCTTCGAGGAGGAATCGGCCCGCGCGCACGCGCCGCGCATCGTGCCCTTCGGCATCGCCATGCTGGGGCCGGTCCTGCAGAAGTTTGGGTCCAAGGAACAGCAGGACTATTGGCTGCCCCGCATCCTGAACGGCGACGATTGGTGGTGCCAGGGCTATTCCGAACCCGGCGCCGGGTCGGACCTGGCCAGCCTGCGCTGCGAGGCCGTGCGCGACGGCGACCACTATGTCGTCAACGGGCAGAAGACCTGGACCACGCTTGGCCAGCACGCCAACATGATCTTCTGCCTGGTGCGCACCAATGCGACGGGCAAGAAGCAGGAGGGCATCAGCTTCCTGCTGATCGACATGGAGACGCCGGGCGTCACCGTGCGCCCCATCGTCCTGCTGGACGGCACGGCCGAGGTGAATGAGGTCTGGTTCGACAATGTCCGCGTGCCCGCCGCCAATCTGGTCGGCGAGGAGAACCAGGGCTGGACATATGCAAAATACCTGCTGACGCATGAGCGCACGAACATCGCGGGCGTGGGCTTTGCCACCGCCGCTCTGGACAATCTGAAACGTGTGGCCAAGGCACAGCGCCATCGCGGCCAGCCGCTGTCCGACGATCCGCTGTTCGCCGCCGAGATGGCGGGGGTCGAGATCGAGCTGATGGCCATGTCCACCACCAACCTGCGCATGCTGTCGGCGGCGGCCCAGGGCCAGGCGCCCGGCATCGAGAGCAGCATGCTCAAGATCAAGGGCACCCAGATCCGGCAGCGGCTGGATGCGCTGACGCGCCGCGCCTATGGCGGGCAGGCAATGGCCCTGACGCTGGAGGGCAACGAAGGCCCCGAGGGCGCCGACGAGGCCCTGGCCGCCAGCGCCACCTGGCTGAACAACCGCAAGCTGTCGATCTATGGCGGCTCGAACGAGGTCCAGCGCAGCATCATTTCCGGCGCGCTGGCGAAAGGATAAGCCCATGGACTTTCAGCTTTCCGACGACCACCGCATGCTGCAGGACAGCCTGCGCGGCATCCTGGCCCGCCATTCCGGCGAGGCGCTGATGCCCGCGCTGCTGGAGGCCGGCGTCCCCCAGGCCCTGCTGACCGAGGCCGAGGGCGGTTTCGACGGATCGGGCGCCGCCGTGGCGCTGATCTTTGAGGCCCTGGGCCGGGCGGGCGCGTCCCTGCCGCTGATCGGCACGATGATCGGGACGGCGGCCCTGGCGCAGGCGGGCCAGCCTGCCGATGACGGGGCCACGATCGCGTTTGCCGATGCCGAGCCCGGCACGCGTTACGACCGCGGCGTGGCGATCAGCGTCGATGGCGACCGCCTGACCGGGCGCAAGACCATGGTGGCGGGGGCCGACGGGGCGGCGGCGATCGTCGTCACCACCGCCGATGCGCTGTGGCGGGTCGCGCCCGACGCGGCAGGCCTGACGGTGCGCCCCTATCCGCTAATGGACGATCAGCGCGGCGCGGACGTGATCTTTGACGCCACCCCCGCCACGCGGCTTGGGGCCTTGGCCGATTTCGACGCGGTGCTGGCGCGGGGCGTCCTGGCCCATGCGGCCTATGCCTTGGGCACGCTGAGCGCGGCGGTCGATCTGACGCTGGACTATCTGCGCACCCGCAAGCAGTTCGGCCAGCCGCTGATCGCGTTCCAAGCCTTGGCGCATCGCGCCGCCGACCTGTCGGTCGAGGTCGAACAGGCGCGTTCCGCCGTCACGAATTTCGCGGGCCATCTGGACGCTGCGGCGCCGCTGCGCGACCGGCATCTGCAGGCCTGCAAGGTCACCCTGGGCCGGGTCGCGCGGCTGGTGGCCGAGGAATCGGTGCAGCTGCATGGCGGCATTGGCATGACCGAGGAATATGCGCTTGGCGGCATGATCCGCCGCCTGCTGGCCGCCGACACAGCCATGGGCGACGCGGATTTCCACCTGGAGCGCTTCGCGCGCGGCGAGCCTGCCTTCGCATGACCCTGATCCACGGGGAAACCGGCACCCAGTCCCTGATCGGCTATGTCCTGGACGTGGGCGACAGGGCGGGGGCGGTCTGCTGGCTGGATCTGGACGACCGCCATCTGAACCGTCAGGGCATCCTGCATGGCGGACTGGCCGCGACGCTTCTGGACAGCGCGATGGGGGCCACGGGCAGCCTGACGGTCGATGCCACGGGCCGCCATCCCTTCACCACGCTGTCGCTGACGGTGAACTATCTGGCCCCGGGCCATCCGGGACGCGTGACCGCCACGGGCCGCGTGACGGGCGGCGGGCGCGCCACCCTGTTCATCGAGGGCGCCTTGCGGCATGAGGACGGCACGCTGATCGCCACCGCGACCGGCGTCTTCCGCAAGACAAGGGCCGCCCCATGACCGATCTCACCAATCCGCATTGCGAAATCAGCGACCTGGGCGACCGCCTGGTGGTCGAGAACCGCAACGCCGCCCGCCGCAATGCGCTGACGCCCGATTTCTACAAGGGCCTGCACCGCGCGCTGGAGCTGGCCACCGACAACCCCCGCATCGGCGCCGTGCTGATCATGGGCGAGGGCGACTTCTTCTGCGCGGGCGGCGATCTGACCATGCTGATCAAGGCGCAGGAGATGTCCGAGGAGCAGCGCCGCGCCCGCATCGACTCGCTGAACGACCTGATGCGCGCGGTCGTGGCCTGCCCCCGCCCGGTCATCGCCGTGGTCGAGGGGGGCGCTGCCGGCGCGGGCCTGTCGCTGGCCCTGGCCTGCGACATGATCGTGTCGGCCCGCGATGCGCGTTACACGGCGGCCTATGTGAATGCCGGGCTTGTGCCCGATGGCGGGCTGACCGCGGCGCTGACCGCCTGCCTGCCGCCGCAGATGGCCGCGTCCATGGCCCTGACCGGCCAACCCGTGGGCGCCGAACGCCTGCACGCCCTGGGCGTCATCCATGAACTGACCGAGCCGGGAGAGGCCATCATGGCTGCCATGGCCCTGGCCGACCGCCTGGCCGCAGGTCCGGCCGAGGCGCAGGCCGCGATCAAGCATCTGCTGACCGGCGCCCGCGCCACCCTGCTGGAGGCGCAGCTGACCGCCGAACGCGACGCGATGGCCACGGCCCTTGCCTCGCGCGAGGCCGCCGAGGGCATCACCGCCTTTCTGGCCAAGCGCCCACCCGATTTCCGCCGCCTTCGCGAGGATTCATGACCCGTATCCACCAGCTGTTCGACGCCGCCCGCGCGGCCCATCCTGACCGCCCGGCCCTGACCGACGGAACGGGACGCACCCTGACCTATGCCGCGCTGGACGATCTGGTCCGGCGGACGCAGGCGGATCTGGCGGCGATGGGCCTGCGCCCCGGCGACCGGCTGCTGGTGGTGGCCGAGAACGCGGCCCCCGTGCCGGTCCTGCTGCTGGCCGCCAGCCGCATGGACGCGGTGCTGGTGCCTGTGAACGCGCGCATGACCGCGCCGGAGCTGGCCAAGATAGCGGCCCATACCGAACCGCGCCTGACCCTGTTCCTGTCCGATGTCAGCGAGCCTGCGCGGCTGCACGCGGGCGATGCGCGCGCCGTCACACTGGCCGGGGCGGCGCTGCATGTCGCGGGACCCTTCGACGCCGTGCCGGAGCAGGTCGAGCCGCAGGACGCGATGACGGCGGTGATCCTCTACACCACCGGCACGACGGGCACGCCCAAGGGGGTGATGCTGACCCACGGGAACCTGATCTTTGGCGGGGAAAGCTCGGCCCGGCTGCGGGGGATGCAGGCGGATGACGTCATCTGGGGCGTTCTGCCGCTGACGCATGTGTTCGGGCTGACCTCGATGCTGGCGGCGGGGCTGGCCACGGGCGCGCATATCCGGCTGGAGCCGCGCTTTTCCGCCGCGCAAACGCTGGCCGCGCTGCAATCGGACGTTACCGTCCTGCCCGCCGTGCCGCAGATGCACGCGGCCATCATGGCCGAGGCGCGGGCCCAGGGGTTGGAGCGTCTGGCCCGGCCCCTGCGCTATGTTAGCAGCGGCGCGGCGCCCCTGGACCCCGACTGGAAGCGGCGGGCCGAGGCGTTCTATGGCATCGCGCTGCAGAACGGCTATGGCATGACCGAGACGACGGCGGGGGTGACCGTCACGAACAACGCCATCGGCGACCCGGACCCGTCGGCGGGCCACCCGCTGCCAGGGGTCCAGATCGCGCTGGACGAGACCATCGGCCGCGAACCCGGCACGGGAGAGGTGCTGACGCGGGGTCCGCACATCATGCGCGGCTATTTCCGCAATGCGGAGGGGACGGCGCAGGTGCTGCGGGACGGCTGGATGCGCACCGGCGATCTGGGCCGGATCGACGCGCAGGGGCGGCTGCACATCGTGGGCCGTTGCAAGGAGCTGATCATCCGCGGCGGCTTCAACGTCTATCCCCCCGAGGTCGAGGCCGCTCTGAACGATCATCCGGCCGTCCTGCAGACCGCCGTGATCGGCCGCGCGCGCGAGGGGGGCGACGAGGATATCCTGGCCTTCTGTCAGCTGATTTCGCCGGATGCGGTGACGGCCGATGCGCTGGCGGCCCATGCGGCGGCGCGGCTGTCGGCCTACAAGCGGCCCACGCGGATCATCCTGACGGGCGCGCTGCCCGCGGCGGCGACGGGCAAGGTGCTCAAGCACCGCCTTGTCGCGCATTTCGCGGACCTGTTGGGTCTTTAGTCGTCCAGCACCAGGCGGTGCATCGGCGGATAGAACTGGCGGGCAAACGACACAGGCAGCGAATCCAGCGTGTTGACCCGCTCGATCGTCATCACCGGCGTGCCCGAATCGATGGTCAGGTTCACCGCACAGGATCCGCTGGCCCCTTCGGCCAGGATCGAAAAGCGACTTTGCGTGACGGGCAGGCTGCGGGCCAGCCATTCCTGCGGCGGTTCATGTGCGAACAGGTGGAAATCGGGCAGGGCCAGCGCGCGGGGGTTCAGCCAGATCGCCTCGCAGCAATGCGGGCGGTCGTCGGCCAGATAGCGCGACTTGACCAGCAGCATCATGTCGTCGGCATCGACCTGCAGCGCCTGCATCGCAGCGGGGCTGGGATTGCAGGGCAGGCATTCGGTCATCTGATAGGCATAGCGCGCGCCAAGCGATTCGATCTCGTCGCGCAGGACCGGCAGCGACAGGGTCGTGCGGCGGGACGTGGTGGCGGTCACGCGGGTGCCCACCTTGCGGCGGCGCTGGATGATGCCGCTGTCCGCCAGCTCACGCAGCGCACGGTTCACCGTGGCGCGCGCGCAGCCCATCTCGATCGACAGCATCTGTTCGGTGGGGATCAGGCTGCCCGGCGGCCATTCGCCTGATCTGATCCGGCCCAGCACATCCGCGCGGATCGCCTGCCATGTGTTGAGTCGCCGCCGTTCGGCGTCGACGCCGGAAGAGCGGATCGTAACGGACGAACCTTGGGACAACTTGGCCATTTTGAAGAACTCGTGACATATACCTGTCCCGATTTGATAAATGATACGCACAAGAATGGAAGCTGTCCAATTCGCCATGCGACATCCCGGCTTGCCGCGGGCCGGGGAAAAACCCCGGGCGGACGGGCGCGCGACGCTTTCCTTTCGCAGGATGTCTGATAAATGCAGATCGTGCAAGCATGATGGCGGATTTTCGATGCGCTCGACCACCCATCCCTCGGTGACACCCGGACCCGCGACGCTGACATCCTGGGGCGTGCTGATGGCGATCAGCCTTTGCCACATGATCAACGACGTGATGCAGTCGATGCTGGCGGCCATCTATCCGCTGCTGCAGGTCGAATTCGACCTGTCCTATGCCCAGATCGGCGTGATGACGCTGGCCTTCCAGGTCACCGCGTCGCTGCTGCAGCCGCTGATCGGGATGGCCACCGACCGCCACCCGCAGCCGCGGTCGCTGCCTTTCGGCATGGTCTCGACGCTGTGCGGCGTGCTGATGCTGGGCATGGCCGAGGGCTATGCCTGGCTTTTGTCGGGGGCGATGCTGATCGGCATCGGATCGGCCGTGTTCCATCCCGAAAGCTCGCGCGTGGCGCGGATCGCGTCGGGGGGGCGGTTCGGCACCGCGCAGTCGCTGTTCCAGCTGGGCGGCAATGGCGGGCAGGCGCTGGGGCCGCTACTGGCCGCGTTCATCGTGGTGCCGCTGGGCCGTCCGGCCGTGGCCTGGTTCGCGGTCGCCGCCGCCCTGGGCGCCGCGATCCTGTGGCAGGTCGGCACCTGGGCCGAGGATCGGCGCCGCGCCAGCACCGCCACCCCCGACCGTACCCTGCGCCTGCCGCGCGCGACGGTGATCCGCGCCATCGCGGTGCTGGCGGTGCTGGTCTTCACCAAGAACATCTATAGCGCCTCGATGAGCAGCTATTTCACCTTCTTCACGATCGACAAGTTCGGCCTGTCGACCCAAGGCGCGCAGATCATGCTGTTCCTGTTCCTGGCGGGCATGGCGGCGGGCGTCATGCTGGGCGGGGTGATCGGCGACAGGGTCGGGCCGCTGACGGTGATCTGGGTTTCGATCCTGGGCGCGCTGCCGCTGACGCTGGCGCTGCCGCATGTGGGGCTGGTGCCGACGGGCGTGCTGGCGGTGCTGATCGGGCTGGTGCTGGCATCGGCCTTTCCGGCCATCGTGGTCTTTGCGCAGGAGCTGGTGCCGGGCCGCACCGGCATGATCGCGGGGCTGTTCTTCGGCTTCTCGTTCGGCATGGGCGGGATATCGGCCGCGGCACTGGGGGTGCTGGCGGATGCGCAGGGGATCCGGTCGGTCTTCCTGCTGTGTTCGGTCCTGCCGGTGCTGGGGCTGCTGACGATCCTGCTGCCGCGCCGCAGCCTGGGCTGAGATGGGCCACCCGGTCGTCATCCATGTCGGCCCCGACGGCCCCATCGATGCGGCGCTGGCGCGGATGTTTCAGGCCAACGGCCATCGCGCGGTCTGCCACGACGGCGGGCGCCTGGCTGCGGACATCGTCTATGCGATGGGGCAGGGGACGCAGCCCTTGCGCGGCTGGCCCAACGCGCGGCTGATCGCCGGTCTGTACCGCGACCGGCCCCATTGGCGCCCGGCATTGCAGGCCTGGCGCTGCATCGCCTTTCTGCGCGACCGTCTGCCCGACGCGCTGTTCCTGCTGACCATCCCGCCCCGCCATCGCTGGCCCGAAGGGATGCAGGCGCATCTGGACGCGACGCGCGCCCTGTTCGCGGACGACACGCGGCTGATCATGCTGGACCTGACCGACACCACCCCCGCGGATCTGGCTGCACGGCTGCGGCCGATGCTGGTGCTGGACCGGGGGCTGCCCGACCACTGGCCCGACCCGGGCCCCGTTAAGGACCCGCCGCCGACGCCCAAGGCACCGCCGGGCTGGGCGCAGGATGTCGCGCGCTTCTGTCTTGCGGGCCTGCACCCCGGTGCGGCAGGCGGCGCGCAGGGGCTGTCGGGATTCGCCTGCCGTTGGGACGGCACCCTGTCGGGCAGCGGCGCGGTGACCGACGCGGCGGGTGCGCCGCGGCAGTTCACCCTTCTGACGCCCCCCGGCCACCGCCCCCTGGCCCTGGCGCGCGAGGGGCGTCCCTTCAAGCTGATCCGGGCCGAGGGGGTGATCAACGACATCCTGGCGCTGGACCGCCGCGATCCGGTCTGGATCGACATGGAGGACAGCCGCTGGTTCGGCAGCCCCCAGGGCGCGCCCCTGGATCGTCCGGTCCTGTGCCACAACCGGCGGGCGGGGGCGGTTAACGCGGTCCTGTGGCCCCTGCCGGACCAGCACGCGATCGGCCTGCCAGGGTTCGATCCCGCCGCGCCCGACGACGACATCTCCTGGGACGACAAGCAGGACCGGCTGGTGTGGCGCGGCATGATTTCGGGGTCGGAAATGCGCGAGGGGGTCAAGCCCGGTCCCGCCAGCCATGTCTGGCTGCAGCGTCTGGCCCAGGCCGCCACCCCCGCGGATCGCGAGGCCGCATGGCAGGGCTTGTGCCGCACGAACCGAATGGCCTTTGTCCGCCGGTTCCACGATCATCCCGATTTCGATGTGGGCATCGTCATGGCGCACGGTTTCCGCCAGCACGCCGACGACCCGCTGATCGCGCCCTATTGCCGCCCGCGCATGGGGTCGCGCGACTTTCGGGCCTATCGCTATCAGCTGTGCCTGTCGGGGTATGACCACGGGTCGAACTTCATCTCGGGGCTGGACCAGAACGGCGTGCTGCTGGCCGAGGATGACGGCTGGCAGGTGTTCTATTCGGGGCGCTTCCGGCCTTGGGAGCATTTCATCCCCGTCGCGCGCCACCTGACCGACCTGGAGGACAAGCTGGCCTGGGCCCGCGCCCATCCCGACGCCTGCCGCGCCATGTCGCGTGCCGCGCGCGCCGAGGCCGCGCATCTGCGCGACCCCGCCGCACGGGCGGACCTGATGCGTCTGATCCTCGACGGGCTGGCTGCGGCGCGCTAGAACACCGCCATGAGCACGATCCGCATCGAACCCCTGACCGCCGCCGCCTTCGCCCCCTTCGGCGAGGTGCTGACCCCGCGCGCGACGCCCGACCGCATGATCAATGCGGGCCGCTGCGAACGCCACCATGCCCTGGCCACCGTCGAACGCGGCGGCGGAGAGGCGATCATTTCCCTTTTTCGCAGCCAGGCTGTCAGCCTGCCCTATGACTGCACGCTGCTGGAACGCCACCCGCTTGGGTCGCAGGCGTTCATGCCGCTTGGCGACCGGCCGTGGCTGTCGGTGGTCGCGCCCGATGACGACGGCCGACCCGGCGCCCTGCGGGCGTTCCTGATCCCGGCGCATACCGGCGTGAACCTGCATGCGGGAACCTGGCACGGCGTGCTGACGCCCTTGGACCAGCCGGCCGATTTCCTGGTCGTGGACCGCGAGGGGCCCGGCACGAACCTTGAGGAGGTGACCATCCCCGCGGTGCGGATCACCGCATGACCCCCGATTACAGCGTCGAGACCCTGGCCATGGCCGGGGGCGCGCGTCGCGTGGCGGGCGTGGACGAGGCCGGGCGCGGGCCGCTGGCCGGCCCCGTCACCGCGGCGGCCGTGGTGCTGGACCCGCAGAACATCCCTGACGGCCTGAACGACAGCAAAAAGCTGACCGCCGCGCGGCGCGACGCGCTGGCCGCCTGGATCATGGCGCATTGCGACTGGTCCGTGGCCCATGTCGATCCGGTCGAGATCGACGCCCTGAACATCCTGCGCGCCAGCCATGTCGCGATGTGCCGCGCCCTGGCCGGGCTGCGCCAGCCGCCCTGCCACGTGCTGATCGACGGCAACATGCTGCCCCGCGATCTGACCCTGCCTGCGCAGGCGGTGGTCAAGGGCGATGCGCGCTGCCTGTCGATCGCCGCGGCCTCGATCGTGGCCAAGGTGTTGCGCGACCGCATCATGGTGGATTTGGCGCAACAGCACCCCGGATATGGCTGGGACGTGAATGCCGGATACCCCACGCCAGGCCACAAACGCGCCCTGCTAGATCTGGGGATAACCCCACATCATAGGCGGTCGTTCCGGCCAGTCCACAACATCTTGTGTAAAGCCCCTTTGGTAAGTGACTGATTCGAAAAAGAAATTGACGGCGATTCGCATCTGAATCATCTTTGGGGACATACCAGACCGGCAAAAGCCGGCATTTCCCGAAGGCAGAGCATGACGAAAACCAAGGACCAGCGCGCGGATTCCGCGCGGCCATTACCGCTGAACCAGATTCTGGGCGGGGATTGCATCGAGATCATGAACAGCCTGCCCGCGGGCAGCGTGGACCTGATCTTTGCCGATCCGCCCTATAACTTGCAGCTGAAGGGCGACCTGCATCGCCCCGACAACAGCCTGGTCGATGCGGTGGACGATCACTGGGACCAGTTTTCCAGCTTTGCCACCTATGACGCCTTCACCCGCGACTGGCTGGCCGCCGCCCGCCGCCTGCTGAAGCCGAACGGCGCGATCTGGGTGATCGGCAGCTATCACAACATCTTTCGCGTCGGCGCCGAACTGCAGAACCAGCAGTTCTGGATCATGAACGACGTGATCTGGCGCAAGTCGAACCCGATGCCGAACTTTCGCGGCAAGCGCCTGACCAACGCGCATGAGACGCTGATCTGGGCGGCAAAGTCGGAAAGCTCGAAATACACGTTCAACTACGAGGCGCTGAAGTCGCTGAACGAGGGCGTCCAGATGCGCAGCGACTGGGTGCTGCCGATCTGCAACGGCGGCGAGCGGCTGAAGGACGCGGCCGGCGACAAGGCCCACCCGACGCAAAAGCCGGAATCGCTGCTGCACCGGGTGATCCTGGGCACGACCAACCCCGGCGACGTGGTGCTGGACCCGTTCTTCGGCACCGGCACCACCGGTGCGGTCGCCAAGATGCTGGGCCGCGACTATATCGGGATCGAGCGCGAGGAGGCCTATCGCGAGGTCGCGGGCCGCCGCCTGTCGCGCGTCCGCCGGCTGGATGCCGACGCCATCGCCACCACCCGCGCCAAGCGCGCCGAGGTGCGCATCCCCTTCGGGCAGGTCATCGAACGCGGCATGCTGCGCCCCGGAGAGGAGTTGTTCTCGATCGGCAACCGCCACAAGGCCAAGGTCCGTGCCGATGGGTCACTGATCGGCAACGACGTCAAGGGATCGATCCATCAGGTCGGCGCCGCGCTGGAAGGCGCGCCCAGCTGCAACGGCTGGACCTATTGGCATTTCCGGCGCGAGGGCAAGATGATCCCGCTGGACATTCTGCGCCAGCAGATCCGTGCCGAGATGGAGGGCGACGCCCCCCGGCCCAACTGAGCTTCACCCTTCGCCCGTTCCCCCCGCGCCATGCGCGCGGCCGGAACCACCTTGCCCCGCCATGTCCGCATGGCGGGGAATTTTCATCCGTCAGCCGTTCATCGACCGCATGAAGGCCGCGATGCTTTCGGCGTCGTCCTGGTCGGACCCGGCACGGTCGCGCCGTTCGGCCAGCCATTCCAGCAGCGATGCGGCCTCGCGGTCGGAAAACCGCATCTCCCAGTCGCTGAACAGGCGCTGTTGCAGCGGGCCCTGGTCCAGCACCGTGAAGTTCAGGTGGCGGTCATCCTCGCGCAGCACGTCGATCAGCCGGAACAGGCGAAAGCGCGGCCCCTCGACCCATTGGAAGAACAGCCCGTCCTCGTGGTGCAGGCATCCGGTCAACCCCGCCGCCCGGTTGCGGTCGCGCGCATGATGCAGGATGCGTTCCAGGTCGTCGCGTTGCATGCCGGGACGGGCCACGCTGCGGTACAGAAGATAGCCCAGACTGTCGCCCGCGGCGAAGTGATAGGGCTGCGCATCGCTGTGCATCAGCATCGAATCGTCGTTCATTCCGGTCGGTCCCTGTTACGCCCTGGGACATTTTTCCATTTTGTGCACACAATGCAAGGTTGCGCCCGGAACAAGCTGCGCAGCCTTTTAGCGATATTTGCCGGCCCCTGCGGCATGCGCGCTACAGCGCGTTGCGGGGCAGGGGCAGGGTGCCGCGGTTATAGTCGGTCCAGTCGGTGATCTCTGGATAGAACTGGCGCCGCCAGGCGCGCACGCGGGGGTTCATGCGCCGCCGCCACAGCGGCGGGACCATCGCCAGCAGCGTCATCGCCGGATAGCCCATCGGCAGCTGCGGCGCCTCGTCCGCGCCATAGGTCTGCAGCAGCGGAAAGCGGCGGTCGGGCTTTGTGTGATGGTCGGAATGGCGCTGCAGGTTGATCAGCAGCCAGTTGGTCGCGGTGTGGCTGGCGTTCCAGCTGTGGCGCGGGCGGACGGGTTCATAGCGGCCGTCCCCCAGATGCTTGCGCGACAGCCCGTAATGTTCGACGTAATTCGTCAGCTCCAGCTGCCAGACGGCGATCAGCGCCTGGAACAGGAACAGCCCCAGCCCGGTCCAGCCGCCCACGGCCATGGCCAGCCCCAGCATCGCCCCCTGCAGCACGCCGTAACGCCAGAAGGGGTTGCGGCGGTCCCACGGGCTGCGGCCCGCGCGGGCCAGGAACCGCGTCTCGGCCCGCCACGCGCTGCGGGGGCCGTCGATCAGGACGCGGGCGAAGAAGCGGTGGAAGCCTTCGTTGTAGCGGGCCGAGACGGCGTCGCGCGGGGTCGACACCCAGCTGTGATGCACCAGCAGGTGTTCGGTGCGGAAATGCGAATAAAGGACCGACGCCAGCAGCAGGTCCCCCAGCCAGCGTTCGGCCGGCGTCTTCTGGTGCAGCAGTTCATGCGCATAGACGATGCCGACGCTGCCCGACATGACGCCGATGGCAAAGAACAGCCCAAGCGATTCCCACCCCGACAGGTGGTCCGTGCGCCCCGGAACCCACAGGCAGGCCAGGATCGTGGCCGCCTGCAGCGGAAACCAGATCAGCGTCACGGCGCGGTGCCAGAACAGCTGGTCGGTGGCGGTGTCCGGGTCGGGATTGGCCTCGTTCAGGCCCAGCACGCGGTCCAGAACCGTGGTCAGATACCAGGCATAGACCGGCACGATCAGCCACCACATCCCGCCCCCCCAGGCCGCCAGCGCGACCAGGGGGATCAGGGCGACGGACAGCCAGAAGGGCGCCGCGGCGGGCAGGGGGGCATGGCTCATGCCGCGATGCTACCTCTGAAGATGCGGCTGCGCCATATCCCAGGCCTTGCGCATCAGCCCCGGCAGGGCGTCGCGGTCGATCTGCCGCAGGGGGACCAGTTCCCCGCGCGTGGGATTGCCGGTCAGATCGCCTAGCAGCACGGTCAGATCCAGCGTGAAATGCGTGAAGACATGGCGCACGGCGCCCAGGTCGCGCCAGTCGGCGGGGCCAGGCGGGGGCATGTCGCGCCCGTCCCATTGAGCCGACGGAAAGGCCAGCGTGCCGCCCAGCAGCCCCTTGGGCGGGCGGTGTTCCAGCACAAGCGCATCGCCCTGGCGCGCCAGCCAGACCACGCCCTGACGCGTGGGCTTGGCGGCCTTGGGGGTCTTGCGGGGCAGTTCGGCCGCGATCCCCTGGACGCGGGCGTCGCACTGGGCCTGGACGGGGCAGATGACGCAGGCGGGGCTGCGGGGCGTGCAGATGGTCGCGCCCAGGTCCATCATCGCCTGCGCGTAATCGCCCGGGCGGGACTGCGGTGTCAGCCCGTCGGCCAGTGCCACCAGTTCCGGTTTCGCGCGGGGCAGGGGTGTCTGGACTGCGAACAGCCGCGACACCACGCGTTCGACATTGCCGTCCACCACGGTTTCCACCCGGTCGAACGCGATCGAGGCGATCGCGGCCGATGTATAGGCCCCGATCCCCGGCAGCGCGGACAACCCGTCGCGCGTGTCGGGAAAGCCGCCCCGCGCCGCCACCGCACGGGCGCAGGCCAGCAGGTTCCGGGCGCGGGCGTAGTATCCCAACCCCGCCCATTCGGCCATCACCTGCGCGTCATCGGCCGCCGCAAGGTCCTTGACCGTCGGCCACAGCGCGGTGAACCGCAGGAAATACGCCTTGACCGCCGCGACGGTGGTCTGCTGCAGCATCACCTCGGACAGCCAGACGCGATAGGGGTCGGCAGGGCCGCCGCCGGGGGGCACCCGCCAGGGCAGGCTGCGGGCATGGCGGTCGTACCAGTCCAGCAGGTCGGGGGCGATCACCTTGCTTTCACGCAATTATGTGGGCCTTTGCAAAAGGGCGCGCTTTCATCCGGGGGGATGGCTGGCTAAGAATGGCCGGGTGATAGCAGCAAAGGCGCCCATGGCCCACCCGTCCGACGCCTCAAAGACCAGGATCCGTCGTCGCAGCCGCGGCTTTCAGGCGGCGGCCACCCTGCTGGCCGACCGCGTCCAGAAGGCGGCCGAGGGGCGGGGATTCGCGGTCACCCGCCTGCTGACCAACTGGGCCGAGATCGCGGGCCCGCAGCTGGCCCCCGTCACCCGTCCGGTCCGCATCAGCCACGCCCGCACGGGCTTTGGCGCCACACTGACGCTGCTGACCACCGGCCCCATGGCGCCCATGGTCGAGATGCAGCTGCCCCGGCTGCGCGACCGCGTCAACGCCTGCTACGGCTATAACGCCGTCAGCCGCATCACCCTGACGCAGACCGCCGCCACCGGCTTTGCCGAAGGACAGGCGGCCTTTTCCCATGCGCCCCGCCCGGACCGCGCGCCCGATCCCGCGATCGTGGCGCAGGCCCGGGGGGTGGGGCAGCAGTTTTCCGATCCGACCCTTGCCCAGGCCATGGCGCAACTGGCGATGAACGTCGCCAGCCGCCGGACCTGACATGACATGCACGACCTGAAAGGACTTTCCATGTTTCTGCGATTTGCCGCAACCGCCGTCGCGATGACCCTGGCCGCCCCCGCCTTTGCGCAGGACGCCGCCGCGACCCCCGAAACCCTGCCCGACATCGCCCAGGGCGCCGAGGACGCGCCTCTGACGATCGTCGAATACGCCAGCTTCACCTGCGGGCATTGCGCGAATTTCCACGCCAACGTCTATCCGCAGCTCAAGGCGGAATACATCGACACCGGCAAGGTCCGCTTCGTTCAGCGCGACGTCTATTTCGACCAGCCGGGCCTGTGGGCCGGAATCCTGGCGCGCTGCGGTGGCGACGACAAGTTCTTCCCCGTGTCCGGGATGCTGTTCGACGAACAGGAACAGTGGCTGGCCGGCGGTTCGGGCGACGAGATCGCGACGAACCTGCGCCGCATCGGCCTGAAGGCCGGGATGACCGAGGAACAGATGACCGCCTGCTGGGAGGACACCGCCAAGGTCGAACAGCTGATCGCCACGTTCCAGACGAACGCCACCGCCGACGAGGTCGAGGCCACCCCGACCTTCATCATCGGCGGAGAGAAGGTGTCGAACCAGCCCTGGGACAGCATGAAGGAAATCATCGACACCAAGCTGGCCGAGGCCGCCCCGGCCCAGTGACGCATCGCCCCGCAGGGCCCCGCGCGGGCCCTGCACGCACGCGATTGATTTTCGTCCGGCATGGTCGCAGGATCGGCGGGCGCGGAATTGACGCGCAGCACGGGGACAGTGTGTCATGATTCAGGAATTCAAGACTTTCATCGCCCGCGGCAACGTCATCGACCTTGCCGTGGGCATCATCATCGGCGCGGCCTTCACGGGCATCGTCAATTCGCTGGTCGTCGACCTGATCAACCCGATCCTGGGATTGATGACCGGCGGGATCGATTTCACCGACAAGTACGTCGTCCTGTCCGGCAACGTGGCCGACGGGGCCAGCCTGGCCGCCGCCCGCGATTCCGGGGCGGCGATCTTTGCGTATGGCGCCTTCGCGATGGCGGTGCTGAACTTCCTGATCGTGGCCTGGGCGGTGTTCCTGCTGGTCAAGGGCGTGAACCGCCTGCAGCGCGCCGCGATGCGCAAGGAGGAGGCCAAGGAGACCCCCCCGGCCGGCCCCACCCAGGAAGAGCTGCTGGCGCAGATCCGCGACCTGCTGGCCGACCGCGCCAGCCCCGCCTGACGCCTAAAGCCCCAGCACCGATGCCGGGGTGACGGCGTCCAGGCCCAGGGCCTCGCCCACCGGGGGCGAGGTCAGCTGGCCCTCGTGGACCGACAGCCCGGCGCGCAGATGCGCGTCATCGGTCAGCGCGCGGCGCCAGCCCTTGTCGGCCAAGGCCAGCAGATGCGGCATGGTCACGTTGCCAAGCGCCTGCGTGCTGGTGCGGGCCACCGCGCCCGGCATGTTCGCCACGCAGTAATGCACGATCCCATCGACGTCATAGATGGGGTCCTGGTGCGTGGTGGCGCGCGACGTCTCGAAGCAACCACCCTGATCGATCGCCACGTCGACCAGAACCGCGCCCTGCGGCATGGTCGACAACTGGTCGCGGCTGATCAGCTTGGGCGCGGCGGCGCCGGGGATCAGAACCGCGCCGATCACCATGTCGGCCGTGCGGATCGCCTCGGCCGTGGCCGCGGCGCTGGCGAACTGGGTGGTCAGGCGGCCCATGAAGATGTCGTCCAGATAGGACAGGCGCGGCACCGACCGGTCCATGACCGTCACGTTGGCCCCCATGCCGACCGCCACGCGCGCCGCCGCGGTGCCCACCACGCCGCCGCCGATCACCACGACATTCGCAGGCCGCACGCCGGGCACGCCGCCCATCAGCATGCCGCGGCCGCCATTGGCCTTTTGCAGCGCCCATGCGCCGACCTGCGGGGCCAGGCGACCGGCGACTTCGGACATCGGGGCCAGCAGGGGCAGGCCGCCGCGTGCGTCGGTCACCGTCTCATAGGCGATGGCGGTCACGCCGCTGTCCAGCAGGTCGCGGGTCTGGTCCGGGTCGGGCGCCAGGTGCAGATAGGTGAACAGGATCTGGCCGCGGGCCAGCATCTTGCGTTCGGCGGCCTGCGGCTCCTTGACCTTGATGATCAGTTCGGCATCGGCGAACACCGTCGCCGCGTCGGGGGCGATCGTGGCGCCGGCATCGACGTAATCCTGGTCCGCGAACCCCGCGCCCAGGCCCGCGCCGGACTGGACCAGCACGTCATGGCCGCGCAGCACGGCCTCGGCGGCGGCGGCGGGGGTCAGGCCGACGCGGAATTCCTGCGGCTTGATTTCGGTGGGGCATCCGATCTTCATGGTCTCTCCTCCCAGAGCTGTGGTCCGATGATGCCCCGTCCGGCCCGCAAGGTGCTGCGAACATTCCCCCGATAGGCGGGTGATCGGCGAAGAAACCGCTGGCATCGGGAACTGTCTTCGAAGATTCTGCCGGCATGGCCGATCTTGACGCAATAGACCGACGAATCCTGTCCCTGCTTCAGACCGAGGGACGCATCAGCAATGCCGAGCTGGCGCTGCGGGTGCATCTGTCCCCGTCGGCCTGCCACAGGCGCGTTCAGCGGCTGGAGGAGGCCGGTGTCATCTCGGGCTATGTCGCGCTTCTGGATGCGCGCGCCCTGCGCCGCCAGACGACGGTCTTCGTCGAGATCACCCTGTCGGGGCAGGCGGACGAGGTCCTGGACGCCTTCGAACGCGGCGTGCGCACCATCCCGGACGTGCTGGAATGCCACCTGATGGCAGGCACGGCCGACTATCTGCTGAAGATCGTGGTCGAGGATACCGACGATTTCGCCCGCATCCACCGTCAGCACCTGTCGCGCCTGCCGGGGGTTGCCCAGATGCATTCCAGCTTTGCCCTGCGCACGGTGTTCCGGACGACCGCGATTCCCGTCTGATCGGCGGTCAGGGAACCCTGCGGGCCCGGATGCGCGTTATGCCGCCAGACAGACAACAGGAGACGCACGATGCTGAAGACTCCGTTCAAGGCCCTGCTGGTCGGCGGCCAGATCGCCGCGGCCAGCCTGATGGCCACGACCGCGATCGCACAGACCACCGTGATCGAGACCCCCGAATCGACCGTCATCGTCCCCGATGACGCGCTGGAGGAATCGCCGTCCGGGGGCTTCGTCTCGGAAAGCGATTATCCGCGGCTGGAAAGCCTGGAGAATTATGAGGCCATCGCCGACACCCTGTCCGACCAGGGCTATTCCGACATCTACATCCAGCGCGAGGGACCCATCCTGACGGTGACCGCACAGCGCGCCGGCGTGCCGACCGAACTGGTCTACAGCACCGCCAACGGGCGGCTGGTTTCAGTGAACGGGGTAGAGACGCGTGCCGACCCCGAGACATCCTCGGCAGGCGATGATTCCGGCGCGGCGCCCGTCGGCACGGCAGGCGCCGTGGACGGCGGCGCGACCGATGGCGGATCGACCGAAGATGGCGCCACGGATGACGGTGCCGGTGATGACGGCATGGAGGGCGGGGCCGGTGATGACGGTGCCGCGGATGGCGGTTCGGACGATGGCGCCGACGGTGGCGCATCCGACGGCGGCGCGTCTGATGGCGGCACGTCTGATGGCGGCACTGACGGTGGATCCGACGGCGGTGATTCGGATGGCGGTTCGGACGGTGGTTCCGACGGCGGATCGGATAGCGGTTCCGACGGCGGTTCGGACAGCAACGGCTGATCGCGTCCCGGATTGACGCAGCGCGAAAGAAAACCCCCGCGGCATGGCGCCGCGGGGGTTTTCAAATGACACAAGATCGCGTCGTCTTACAGCGCGCCTTCGCGCTGTGCCTTTTTACGGGCCAGCTTGCGGGCGCGGCGAACGGCCTCGGCCTTTTCACGGGCTTTCTTGACCGACGGCTTCTCGAAATGCTGCTTGAGCTTCATTTCGCGGAAGACACCTTCGCGCTGAAGTTTCTTCTTCAGAGCACGGAGCGCCTGTTCGACGTTGTTGTCGCGAACATTGACCTGCATGTGGTTGTCACCACCTTCCTAGGTTAGAGTTGATAGATTGCAGGAAGCGTCCCCCTAACAGGGGCGGGCGCAAATGTCCAGACGAGGTATGCATGACCAACACCGACCGAGACGCGCTGCTGGATGCCGCATTGGTCCATGTCCCCTTCGAGGGGATGAACGAGCGGGCGCTGGCCGCCGGTGCGCGCGACATCGGCATGGATGCGGCCCTGATCCGGGTGCATTTCCCGCAGGGCGGCGCCGGATTGGCCGCCGCCTATCACCGCCGTGCCGACCGGGCGCTGCGCGAGGCCTTGGCCGCCACCCCGCTGGAGGGGCGGTTCCGCGACCGCGTGGCCCAGGCCCTGTGGCAGCGGCTGGAGCTGTCGGACCCCGAACTGGTCCGTGCCGGGGCCGCGACGCTGGCGTTGCCGCAGAATGCGGCCCTGGCCGCGCGGCTGGTCTGGGAGACGGCGGACGTGATCTGGACTGCACTGGGCGATCGGTCGCAGGACGTGAACTGGTATTCGAAACGCGCGACGCTGACGGCCGTGATCTCGGCCACGGTGCTGTTCTGGCTGGGCGACGAGTCCGAGGGCCGCGCCGACACCCGCGCCTTCATCGACCGCCGCATCGACGGCGTGATGTCGGTCGAGACCGTCAAGGCGCGCCTGCGCAGCCTGCCCGGCGCCTCCAGGCTGGCCGATGCCGCCCTGGGCTGGATCCGTGCGCCCCGCGACCGGGCGCTGCCCGGCAAGACCCGATAAGGACGACCCCATGTTCCCCGACCAGATGACCGCCATCGAGATCGCAGGCCCCGGCGCCGCCGATCAGCTGCGCGCCACGACCCGGCCCGTGCCGGTGCCCTGCCATGACCAGATCCTGATCAGGATCGCCTATGCCGGCGTGAACCGTCCTGACGTGCTGCAGCGATCGGGCAGCTATGCCCCGCCGCCGGGCGCGTCCGACCTGCCCGGGCTGGAGGCCTCGGGAGAGATCGTGGGCCTTGGCGCGGGTGTCACGCGCTGGCGGAAGGGCGAACAGGTCTGCGCGCTGCTGCCCGGCGGCGGATATGCGGAATACGCGGTGTGCCACGCCGATCACGCGCTGCGCATTCCCAAGGGACTGTCGCTGCGCGACGGGGCGTGCCTGCCCGAAACCGCCTTCACCGTCTGGTCGAACGTCGTCCAGCGCGGGGGACTGACCGGGGGCGACCGCTTTCTGGTCCATGGCGGAACCTCCGGCATCGGCATGATGGCCATCCAGATCGCCCACGCCCTGGGCGCGCGCGTCTTTGCCACCGCGGGCAGCGACGACAAATGCGCGGCCATCACCGCGCTTGGCGCCACCGCCATCAATTATCGCAGCCAGGATTTCACCAAGGTGCTGGCCGAGGCGGGTGGTGCGGACCTGATCCTGGACATGGTCGGGGGCAGCTACATCCCCCGCAACATCAAGACGCTGGCCCAGGACGGGCGGCTGGTGATGATCGCCTTTCTGGAAGGCCCCAAGGTCGAGTTGAACTTTGCCCAGATCATGGTGAACCGCCTGACCATCACCGGGTCCACCCTGCGCCCGCAATCCGACGTCGCAAAGGCCGAGATCGCCGACCAGATCCGCAAGCGGCTGTGGCCGATGATCGCCGCCGGGTCGGTCGCCGTCACCATCGACAGCGAGTTCGCGCTGGCCAACGCGGCCGATGCCCATCGCCGGATGGAAAGCAGCGACCATATCGGCAAGATCGTCCTGAAGGTCGCGGGCTAGCGCACGGCCTCGATCAGCAGGCGGGGCGCGTCGCAGTCGCGGCGCGCGTCGGGCGCACAGGTCCGGGGTTCCAGGTCGCGGGTCAGGCAGATCCGCACCTCGGTCAGGGCGCCGTCGCGGCAGGCGATGGTGACGCCGTCGGCATCCAGGTCGGGATTGGCCTCCAGGAAGGCCTCCTCGATCACCGCGGGCGGGGCCGCGACGTCGCGGGCCAGATCATCCAGCACCGGCGGGATGACGATGCCCTCTGCCGCCTGCCGGGTCGCGTCGTAATAGCCCGCGGCAGACAGCCCGCTGCAGCGGCCGTGCTTTTTCCACTGGTACCACGCCAACCCGCCGGACCCCATCACGTCGGCCATCGCGGCGCTTTCGCGGCGCGACGGATCGCGTTCGGGCGTCGTGCAGTCCTGCGGCCAGCCGCGTTCGTATTGCGGCCACAGTCCGTGGACCGAAAAGTCGCGTGCCGTGCCGTCGCGGCATTCGGGGGCGTCGCGGTCGTCGCCCGTCGTGCTGCACCAGGTCGGCTGCCAGGACAGCGCCAGCACGTAATAATCGAACCGCCCCGCAACGTCGCGGGCGGCAAGGGGCAGGGGGGGCAGCAGGACCGCGAGGGTCAGGAACAGGATGCGCATCCTGCGACAATAGCGACGCCCGCGCCGGCATGCACCGGCAAACGTGCGAATCCTCTTTTCCCCGGCCTCCGGAATCGGTATACGACCTGCCAATTCCCCCCGAAAACGAGGAATGGCGCAAGCCGAAGCCGTTTTTCCGGCCCTCGCCCCCATGTTCGGGACCAAGAGACACGCGAAGGAGACTGACATGAGCAAGCCGCTGATGGCCAAGGCCACCGCCGTCTGGCTGGTCGACAACACGACGCTCAGCTTCAAGCAGATCGGCGATTTCTGCGGTCTGCACGAGCTTGAGGTCCAGGGCATCGCCGATGGCGACGTGGCCGCGGGCGTCAAGGGCTATGACCCCGTCGCCTCGAACCAGCTGGACCCCGAAGAGATCAAGCGCGCCGAGGCGAGCCCGATCTATCGCATGCGCCTGAAGCACAACCCCGCCGCCGACGGCGAGGAAAAGCGCCGCGGGCCGCGCTATACGCCGCTGTCCAAGCGGCAGGACCGTCCCGCGGCGATCCTGTGGCTGGTCAAGTTCCACCCGGAGCTGGCCGATGCGCAGATCGCCAAGCTGGTCGGCACGACCAAGCCCACGATCGCGTCGATCCGCGAGCGGACGCACTGGAACAGCCAGAACATCCAGCCGATCGACCCGGTCGCCCTAGGCCTGTGCCGGCAGACCGAACTGGACGCCGCCGTCCAGAAGGCCGCCAAGAAGAAGGCCGCCGAAGGTGGCGTGATGACCGACGACGAGCGTCGCAAGCTGGTCAGCACCGAGACATCGCTGTCCATGTCCGAGGAGCCGCGCCTGCCCAGCGCGATCGCCGGGCTGGAGAACTTCAGCCTGTCGCGCGACGAGGACAAGCCCGAGCGGGAGCTGGACAAGGACACGTTCTTCAACCTGCCCGACACGGATGACGAGGATGACGACGAGGACGATCACGGCAAGTCGCGCCGCTGATTGGCACCGCAGATGATGAAAAAGGCCGGGCAATCGCCCGGCCTTTTATCTTGGGATGGACGCCCGGCTGCCCGCCCGCCCGCAACAACGATCGCATGGAAAAAGGCCGCGCCAGGTTTCCCCGACGCGGCCCTTTCTGCAAACGCCTGAGTGTCAGGCGCGGCCGCGCACCGCACGTGCGATGGCGATCAGGATACATGCACCCACGAAGCCTGCCAGCAGATAGGCAAAGCTGAAGCTTGCGCCGGCCGCATAGAGGCCCAGAAGCGAGCCGAAGATGAAGTTGAACAGCACCGCGCCCACGATGCCCAGGATGATGTTCATCAGGAGGCCCATGTTGGACTTCATGAATTTTTCAGCAAGCCAACCGGCAATGCCCCCGACGATGATAGCTGCAAGCCAGCCCATGCCATTCTCCTTGATTGTCCCGGCCGACCCTGACGGTCGGCGCCTTCTGTGAGCGCAACGTGGCCTCTGGCCCCCGGTTCCAAGACGGCGTCGAAAATGTCAGACCGAGAGGCAGATATACTTCATCTCCAGATAGTCCTCCAATCCGTGATGGCTGCCCTCGCGGCCCAGGCCGGACTGCTTGACGCCACCGAAGGGTGCCACCTCGGTCGAGATGATGCCGGTGTTCACGCCGACAATACCGTATTCCAGCGACTCCTGGACGCGGGTGACGCGGCCGATGTCGCGGGCATAGAAATAGGCGGCCAGACCGAAGATGGTGTCGTTGGCGGCGGCAACCGCCTGATCCTCGGTGTCGAAGCGGAACAGCGGCGCCAGCGGGCCGAAGGTCTCCTCGGTCGCGACCTTCATGTCGCGGGTGACGCCGGTGACGATGGTCGGCTCGAAGAACAGGCCGTCCTTGCGCTTGCCGCCGGTCAGGACCTGGCCTCCGCCCTGGGTGATGTCGCGGATATGCTCCTCGACCTTGTCGATGGCCTTCTGATTGATCAGCGGGCCGGTGGTGGTCCCCTCGGTCAACCCGTCGCCCACGCGCAGCTTCTCGACCGCGGCCTTCAGCTTGTCGGCAAAGGCGTCATAGACCCCGGCCTGGACATAGATGCGGTTGGCACAGACGCAGGTCTGGCCGTTGTTCCGGAACTTGGACGCCATGGCACCCTCGACCGCGGCGTCCAGATCGGCATCGTCGAAAACGATGAAGGGTGCGTTGCCGCCCAGCTCCATGCTGCATTTCATCACCTGGTCGGCGGCCTGGCGCAGCAGCACGCGACCCACCTCGGTCGAACCGGTGAATGTCAGCTTACGGACCAGGTGGTTCTCGCAGAACTCCTTGCCGATGTCGCTGGCGCGCGACGACGGGACGACCGACAGGATGCCCTTGGGCAGGCCCGCCCGTTCGCCCAGCACTGCCATGGCCAGCGCCGACAGGGGCGTCTCGGCTGCGGGCCGCGCGACGAAGCCGCAGCCGACGGCCAGCGCGGGCCCGGCCTTGCGCGCGATCATCGCGTTCGGAAAGTTCCAGGGCGTGATCGAGCCGACGACCCCGATGGGCTGGCGGATGACGCTGATGCGCTTGTCGGCCTGGTGGCCGGGGATGGTCTCGCCATAGACGCGCTTGGCCTCCTCTCCGAACCATTCGATGAAGCTGGCGCCATAGGCGATCTCGCCCTTGGCCTCGGCCAGGGGCTTGCCCTGTTCGGCGGTCAGGATGGTGCCCAGGTCGTCCTGGTTGGCCATCATCAGGTCGAACCACTTGCGCATGACCTGGGCGCGGTCCTTGGCCGTGCGCGCGGCCCAGTCCTTCATCGCCGCCGCGGCGGCGTCGATGGCGCGGGCGGTCTCGGCCCGGCCCAGATCGGCCACATGGGCGATGACGTCGCCGCGGGCGGGGTTGGTGACTTCGAACGTGGCGCCGTCATCGGCGTCGACCCATTCGCCGCCCACGAACGCACGGGTTTCCAACAGCGAGGGGTCGCGAAGAAGGCTTTTCAGATCGGTCGGCTTGGTCATGGCGTCCTCGGGGTGCATTTCGGTTGCGGCATGTGAACATGTCCGGCGCGGCAAAGTCAAAGCCGCCGCGGGGCCGGTCGGTGCCGACGATGACGGAAACGTGAAGCGGGCGTCGCAACCGGGGGCGGGGTTTGGCGTTCGGCCTGCAATCGCTAAGCTGTCCCTCTTGGCGATCTCTCGGGGGCGGTGCGCTGGTCGCGCCGCCCTTTTCCTATCCGAACCGCTGTTGCCAGCTAGGTTGCGGGTCACCCGGCCGCGCCGAGGCGCTGTGCACGCCATGCGCCACGGCACGCGCCAGCACGCAGGCCGCCGCATGGCCCAGGACGAACGCATCGCTGGCGGGGTCCGCCAGGGGTCGTGCGCCCGTGGACACTGCAAAGACCAGATCGCCGTCCAGCGGCGTGTGGCTGGGCACCAGGGCGCGGGCCAGGCCGTCATGCGCGGCGGTCGCCATGCGCTGCAGCCCGGCCTTGTCCAGCGCGGCATCGGTCGCGACGATGGCGATCGTCGTGGCCTCGCCAAGGCGCTTGGCCGGGGCGGGTTCATGGGCGGCGGGAAAGCGCGCGGGCAGGCCCAGGCCCCCGAATTCGGCCTCCAGCTCCCACGGGGCTGCCCAAAAGTGGCGGCTGTCGCCCACGGTCGCCTGCCCAAGCGCGTTCACCACGACCAGCGCGCCGACGGTGGCCCCACCCTGCAGCACCGCGGATGCCGACCCGACCCCGCCCTTCAGCGTGCCGGTCAGCGCGCCGGTGCCCGCGCCCACCGATCCCATCGCGCAATCCACCCCCGCCGCGGTCCAGGCCGCGGCGCCAAGGGCGGGATAGGGATTGGCGTCCCATCCCTTGTCGCCTCCGTTCAACAGGTCGAACACGATCGCGCCCGGCACGATCGGCACCCGCGCGGGGCCCACGGCAAAGCCGCGCCCCGCCCGGTGCAGCGCCGCCATCACCCCGTCGCAGGCCGCAAGGCCGAAGGCCGACCCGCCGGCCAGCACCAGCGCATCGACCCCGCCCACCAGCTTGTCGGGCGCCAGCAGGTCGGTTTCCCGCGTCCCGGGCGCGCCGCCCATCACGTGGACACTGGCCGCAAAGGGCGCATCGGCGGTCAGCACGGTGACACCGGACCGCAGGGCGTCGTCCTGGGCGTGGCCCACGCGCAGCCCGGCCACGTCGGTGATCCGGTTGCGCGGGCCCCGGATCATGCCCGCGCCCTGAGCGCCGCGTCGCGCGTCTGGGTCAGGGTCGCGCCGGGGGTCAGCGCCTCGGGGTCCAGCCGCAATTCGATCACGGACAGGCGGCCCGACAGGCGGGCGCGTTCAAAGGCGGGGGCGAAATCTTCGTCTCGCTCGACCAGCTCGCCATGGCCGCCATAGGCGCGGACCAGGTCGGGCAGGTCGGGATTGAACAGGTCGGTGCCCGACACGCGCCCCGGATAGTGGCGCTCCTGATGCATTCGGATCGTGCCATAGCGGCCGTTGTTGGCCACGATGACGATGGGCGTCGCGCCGTACTGGGCAGCGGTCGACAGCTCGTTCACGGTCATCTGCAGGCAGCCGTCCCCCGCCAGGCAGACCACGGTCCGGTCGGGATGGGTCAGGCTGGCGGCGATGGCCGCGGGCAGGCCGTATCCCATCGACCCCGACGTGGGCGCCAGCTGCGTGCCATGGCAGCGCCAGCGGTAATAGCGGTGCAGGAAGCTGGCATAATTCCCCGCGCCGTTGGTGACGATCGCGTTGGCCGGCAGGTTCTGCGCCAGCCAGCCCACCACCTGTTCCAGCCGCAGCGCGCCGGGCGTGGGGCGCGGGGTCTGCCAGTCGTCATAGGACGCGCGCAGCCGGGCCCGCCAATCGGACCAGCGCGTCGTGGGGGCGGGCAGGTCGGCCAGCGCGGCCACCACGCGGCGTGGATCGGCGACCAGGCCCGGATCGGCCCGCCACAGCGTGCCCAGCTGGTCGGGGTCGGGATGGACCATGATCACGCGGGCATGGGGACGCACCGGGTCCATCGCGCTGTAGCCCCCGGTCAGCGTGTCCCCCAAGCGCGAGCCAAGCGACAGGATCACGTCCGCCTCGCGCAGCGCCGCGGCCAGCGCGGGGTTCATGCCGACGCCCAGGTCGCCCACGTAATGGGGCAGGCGGTTGTCCATGCGGTCCTGGCGGCGGAAGGGCACGGCAACCGGCAGATCCCAGGCCGCGGCAAGGCGGGCCAAGTCCTCGGCCGCGTCCTGCGACCACTGGCTGCCGCCGGCGACGACCAGCGGACGCCGTGCCGTCGCCAGGGCGTCGGCCACGGCCTGCACCGATTGCGGCGCAACGTGGGACAGCGGGGCCGGGGCGGGGGCCAGGTCGGGAATGTCGGCATGGCCGGACAGCATGTCCTCTGGCAGGGCCAGGACCACGGGACCGGGTCGGCCCGACATCGCCACGTGAAAGGCGCGGGCCACGTATTCGGCGATGCGGTCGGTCGCGTCGATCTGGGCCACCCATTTCGCCAAAGGCGCGAACATGGCGCGGTAATCGACCTCCTGGAAGGCCTCGCGGTCTTGGTCGCCGCGCGCGATCTGGCCCACGAACAGGATCATGGGGGTGCTGTCCTGGCGGGCGACATGCACGCCGGCGCTGGCGTTCGTGGCCCCCGGTCCGCGGGTGACGAAGGCCACGCCGGGCCTGCCGGTCAGCTTGCCGGTGGCCTCGGCCATCATGGCCGCGCCGCCTTCGTGGCGGCAGACGATGTTGCGGATGCCGCTGTCGACTAGCCCGTCCAGCGCCGCCAGGAAGCTTTCGCCCGGAACCGAGAACACCCGCGTGACGCCGTTGGCGCGCAGCGCCTGCACCAAGATCTGACCGCCATGCCGCATCGGCTACCCTTCCGTGAATTCGATCTGGCGCACGCGGACATGGCGCAACGCCTCGACCATGAATGCCGTCATCAGGCCAAAGTGCAACAGCCCGTTGGCCGCCGCCAGCCCGCCCAGGATGCGCCAGTCCTGGGGCATCAGCACATCGCCATAGCCAAGCGTGGTGAAGGTGACCAAGGTGAAGTACATCGCCTCCTCGAAGGTGGCGAAGACGCCCATCTGGTGGAACGCCACTGCCCACAGCCAGACCGACGCCGTGACCATCGCCAGCACCGCCAGGCTGGTCGCGACGATCACCAAAGCCAGCTTGGGCCGATGGGGCGCACGGGCCAGCCAGCGGGCGTTGCGGGAGAATGCCGTCTCCAGCGCCCAGATGGCCAAGGCGGCCATCAGCACGCTGATCACCATCAGCACCGATCCGAACGCGATCTGACCCAGCATGTCCCCCCCTGCGACAGACCTAGCGCAGGGCACGGCCATCGCGCAACGCATGCCTTTACAGATGCACCCGCCGCGCCTATCTGACCTGCCATGGCCAAGGATGACGACAGCAAGAACTACAAGGTGATCGCCGAGAACCGGCGGGCCCGGTACGACTATGCCATCGAGAGCGATCTCGAGGTGGGGATCATGCTGACCGGATCCGAGGTCAAGTCCCTGCGCGTGGGCCAGTCGAACATCGCCGAAAGCTATGCCTCGGTCGAGGGCGGAGAGCTGTGGCTGATCAACGGCTATATCGCGGCCCTGTCGCGGGCCGGCGTCTTCGGCCACGAGGAGCGGCGCCGCCGCAAGCTGCTGGTGAAATCGCGCGAGCTGGCCCGCCTGTGGCAGGCCACAGCGCGCGAGGGTATGACGCTGGTTCCGCTGGTGATGTATTTCAACCACCGCGGCATCGTGAAGCTGAAGATCGCCGTCGCCAAGGGCAAGAAGAACCACGACAAGCGCGAAACCAGCGCCGCCCGCGACTGGAATCGTCAAAAGGCGCGCCTGCTGAAGCAGGGATAGGCCATTGCAGCCCTGGCCCCCGGCCTGTAGATCGGGGCGGCACAAGCCAAGGGGGACGGCGATGGACGATCCGAAGACACTGGTCTCGACCGACTGGCTGGCGGCGCATCTGTCCGATCCCGACCTGCGCATCATCGACGCCAGCTGGCACATGCCCGCCACGGGCCGCGACGCGCGGGCCGAATACGAGGCGGGCCACATCCCCGCCGCGCGCTTCTTCGACATCGACGCGATCAGCGACAAGCGCTCCGCCCTGCCGCACATGGCCCCCCCGCCCGAGATGTTCATCAGCCGCCTGCGCGCGATGGGCGTGGGCGACGGGCATCAGGTGGTCATCTATGACAATTCCGACGTGCGCAGCGCCTTTCGCGTCTGGTGGACCTTCCGCCTGATGGGCAAGACCGACGTGGCCGTGCTGGACGGCGGCCTGCCGCAATGGCGCGCCGAGGGCCGCCCGCTGGAGGACATGCCCCCCGTCATGCGCGACCGCCACATCACCGTCCAGCGCCAGGCGGGCCTGGTGCGCGACGTGACCCAGGTGGCCGCGGCCAGCAAGCTGGGCGATCCGCAGATCGTCGATGCGCGCAGCCCCGAACGCTTTCGCGGCGATCAGCCCGAACCCCGCGCGGGCCTGCGCGCGGGCCATATCCCGGGCTCGCGCAACCTGCCCTTCGGTCGCCTGTTCAACGCCGACGGCACGATGATCGCGCCCGACGCGATCCGCGCGGCCTTTGCCGAGGCGGGCATCGACCTGTCCAAGCCGGTCATCACCACCTGCGGCAGCGGCGTGACGGCAGCGGTGCTGTCCTTCGCGCTGGAGCGGGCGGGCCATCGCGACCATTCGCTTTACGACGGCAGCTGGACCGAATGGGGCAGCTTCGCCGACCTGAACATCGCAACCGGAGACGCCTGATGCTGACCGACCTGAAAGCCCAAAGCCCCGACAAGATCCTGATGCTGATCGAGGAGTTCAAGGCCGACACGCGACAGGGCAAGATCGACCTGGGCGTGGGCGTCTACAAGGACCCGCAGGGCGTCACCCCGGTCATGCGTGCGGTCAAGGCCGCCGAACAGCGCATCTGGGAGACGCAGACCACCAAGGCCTATACCGGGCTGGCGGGCGAGGCCGACTATCGCAACGCGCTGGCCACGATGGTGCTGGGCGATCTGCCCGCCGACCGTCTGGCCTCGGTCGCCTCCGTGGGCGGCACGGGTGCCATCCGTCAGGCGCTGGAGCTGGCGCGGCTGGCCAATCCGGGCGTGCGGGTCTTCGTGTCGAACCCGACCTGGCCGAACCACCTGTCGATCATGGCGTTCATGGGCCTGCCCTATACCGAATACCGGTACTTCGACGCGGAAACCCGCGGTGTCGATTTCGAGGGCATGAAGGCCGACATCGCGCAGGCGGGCAAGAGCGACGTCGTCCTGCTGCACGGCTGCTGCCACAATCCGACCGGCGCGAACCTGACCCTGGAGCAATGGTCCGAGGTCGTGGCGATCCTGCAGAAATCGGGCGCGATCCCGCTGATCGACCTGGCCTATCAGGGCTTTGGCGACGGGCTGGACGCGGATGCCGAGGCCACGCGCCTGGTCGCCCGCAGCCTGCCCGAGGTGCTGATCGCGGCGTCGTGTTCCAAGAACTTCGGCATCTATCGGGAACGCACCGGCATCCTGATCGCGCTGGCCGACACCACCAAGGGCCGCGATCTGGCACAGGGGTCGATGGCCTTCCTGAACCGCCAGAACTTCTCGTTTCCCCCCGATCATGGTGCGCGCATCGTCAGCACCATCCTGATGGACGACGCGCTGCGCGCCGATTGGGCGGCGGAACTGGAGGAGGTGCGCAACACGATGCTGGGCCTGCGCGACCAGCTGGCGGCAGAACTGCGCGATCTGTCGGGCAGCGACCGGTTCGACTTCATCCGCCACCATCGCGGCATGTTCTCGCGCCTTGGTGCGACGCCCGAACAGGTGCAGCGCCTGAAGACCGATGCGGCCATCTACATGGTGGGCGATTCGCGCCTGAACATCGCGGGCCTGAACCGCGACACGGTGCCGGTCCTGGCCCGCGCCATCATCGACGCCGGCATCTGATCCGGGCGGGCTGGCGCGTCAGCGACGCGCCAGTGCCTGCTCGATGTAGTCGCGCAGTTCCTCGACCTCGTTGCGGCTGTCGCGCAGGCCGTCCATCGCATCGCGCAATTCGGCCTGCGTGCCCGCCAGGCGGGTGGTCAGCGCCGCCTCGCGTTCGGCCAGGGCGGCCACGGCCTCGTCGCGCTCCTCCTCGACCTCGTGCAGCTGCTGGGCCATGCGGTCCAGCTCGGACATGTCGGCACGGGCAGGGCGGGCGACGCGATGGACCAGCCAGCTGGCGATCCAGCCCAGCACGAAGGCCCCGAACAGAATCAGGGCGGTCACGGCTATGAATTCGGATCTGTTCATTCGTCTGTCGCTTCGTCTTGCGCGCCTGCCTGCTCTGCGACGCTGTCGGGACGCGGGCCGGGGCGGGGGGTGTCGTCATCGGGCGTCAGCACGGGCACCCTAAGGTTTTCCTCGCGTTCGTCCAGCGTCTGGAACTGTTCCGCGACCCCCACGGTCATGGGCACCATCCCGGACGCGGCACGGCTGTGGGGCAGTTGCGGGCCCTGCATCTGCGCCGCCCGGTCGGGCAGCTGCGGCCCCTGCATCGGCGGCAGGCGCGGGCCTTGGGTCAGATCCTGGGCGGGGTCCGGGTCGACCTCGGCGCCGGTGACGCCGGCGATGGTGACCGGGGCGGGGATGGTGTCGGCATCCAGGGGGTGCGGCGACAGCAGGCGGAACTCGATCCGGCGGTTGATCTCGCGGCCTTCCTCGGTCTGGTTGGTGGCGACGGGGCGGCTTTCGCCATAGCCGCGGGCCGACATGTTCGCCACGCTGATCCCGGCATCGGCCATCGCCGAGACGATGGCCTGCGCGCGCGACCGCGACAGTTCGGCGTTGAACGCCTCCGAACCCTGAGAGTCGGTATGGCCGCCGGCCTCGATCTGAAAATCGCCGCAATCGGCCATGGCGCGGACGAACCGTTCCATCGTCGGCCCCGGATCGCCGGCGATCGACGAGCGGCTGGGTTCAAAGCCGATTTCGCTCTCGGACATGATGATGTTCAGGCGCGCGACGCATTCCTCTCCGTCGGGCAGGCCCAGGGCCTCGTCCATGCGGCGGTCATAGCTGATCGCCAGGCGATAGCGCGCGCCCGGGCCAAGCCGTTCCGACAGCAGCGCCGCGGCCCGGTCGCTGGCACGTGGATCGCCCGACACGCCCGTCAACTCGATCATGTCGGGGGTCACGCGAACCTGGCCCGCGTGCAGCGCGCCCATCGCCTCCAGCCCCGCGATCACGCGGACGGTCCAGCCGCCGGGAACCGACGGATCGGTCCGCAGACCGCTTTGCGCCACGTCAAAGCGTGACCGGGCAAAGCTGTCCACGGCCTGCTGCATCTGCGCATCCGCGATGCGTCCGCGCATCGACAGGCTGCCCGAGGGCGGCAACGTGGCCTGGAATTCGATGGGCGCGGCCTGGGCGGCCGCCTGTTCATGCTGGGCCTGCAGCCGATAGGTCGGGGGCAACGCCTGTTCCAGGCGGCCGGCGACCTGGTCGAACTGCTGGCGCGTCACCGATGCAGGCACCACCAGCGCCACGTCCGCATCCGACAGCGTCACCTGGCCCTGGCCCAGCTGCCCCACGGCGGCGATGGCGGCGGCGGCGGCCTCGGCCCAATCGTCGGACGGGGCACCCAGGCCCAGGGTGCAGGTCGGCACCCTCTGCATGCCGGCATCGCGGGCCGCCTGCACGATCCGGTCGCGGCCCGCATCGTCGCTGGCCGCGCAGGCGTCGAAGCGGCCGCCGTCATCATCCATCACGAACCGCAGCGTGAAGGGCGCGATCACCGGACGCGGCGCGGTGATCTGCAGGTCCAGCGCGACCTGCGGCGGCGCGGCCCGGCGCAGCGCCTGTTCCAGCCGGCCCTGATCCTCGCGGTCGGCGGCCAACGCCGCCACCTGCACCTGTCCCGGCGCGATCGAGATCTTGGCCTGCGCGGTCATCTGGGCGGCCTGCAGCCCGAAGCGCAGCGCCTCGGTCCAGCCGTCGGGGACGGGGTGGTCTGCGGCCTCCAGCAGGTCGGTCACCTGCTGGCCCGCCGGGCGCAGTCCGCGCAGGATCGCGTCGCGGTCGGTGGCGGCGGGAACCAGCCCGATCAGCGACAGCCCCTGTTCGCCCTTCAGCAGCTCGACCTTGAAATCGGGGGGCGTCATCGCCTCGACCGAGGCGACGGTCATCTCGTCCAGGATGCGCGTGGCGTCGACGGCGGTGCCGGCCTGGGTCACCGCACGGAACCGCTCGACCTCGGACGGGGCAGTGCCGGTCAGGCGGACGCGCAGCCCGTCGGTCGCCACCTGCGCCCAGTCATGGCCCGCGGCCTGCAGGGCCTGCGTCACATCGCGCGCGGCGCGATCCTCGACGAAGGTCGCTGCGGCCTCGGCCCCCATCCAGGACAATCCGCCCGCGCCGGCCAACACGATGATGGTGGCCAGGGATGTCGAAAGGCGGCGGCGTCGGGCCATCGGAAAAACCTTGTGCTGTTGCAAGCGTGCAACGTCTAGCGACGGGGGGGCGGTGGCGCAATCATGCCAGCCCCGCAATGGCAAGAAACAGCGCAAGAATCAGCCCAGCATCGCGGTTCGACCGGAACAAACGCAGGCAGACAGCGCCCTGATCCGGCTGGAAATTCCGCAGCTGCCACGTCAGGTGCAGCCCCAGGGCCAGCACTCCGGCCCAACCCATCAACAGATTGCGACCCGTCAGTGCGACGGCCACCGCCAGGACCGCCACCGTCACCAGCGCAAAACCCGCCAGAATCGCGGGGCTGCGGTCACCGAACAGCCGGGCGGTGGATTTCACCCCGATCAGCGCGTCGTCATCGGCATCCTGATGGGCATAGATGGTGTCATAGAAGATCGTCCAGGCGATCGCGCCCAGCCAGGCCACCACCGGCGCCGGATCGACCCGGCCCATATGCGCGGCATAGGCCAGCATGACGCCCCAGTTGAAGGCAAAGCCCAGGAACAACTGCGGCCACCAGGTGAAACGCTTGGCAAAGGGATAGATCGCCACCAGCGCCAGCGACGCGACCCCCATCCACACCGCCGCCCGTCCCAGCGTCAGCAGGATCACCAGTCCGACCAACCCCTGCGCCCCCAGCCACAGATAGGCGCCGCGCAGGCTGACCTGCCCCGAGGGCAGGGGCCGCGACCGGGTCCGCGCCACCTGCGCATCGATGTCGCGGTCGGTGATGTCGTTCCAGGTGCAGCCCGCGCCGCGCATGACGAAGGCGCCGATGGCGCAGGCCAGCGCGATCCACACATCGAAAAACCGCGGCCCGTCCGCCATCATCGCAAGCCCGATCCCCCACCAGCAGGGCAGCAGCAGCAGCCATGTCCCGATGGGCCGGTCCGCCCGGCTGAGCCGCAGCCAGGGCCGCGTGCGCACCGGCGCAAAGCGGTCCACCCAGTTGTCCGGGGGCGCGTCAAAGACGGCGTCTGGCCTTTCTGTCCGGCTTTGCATAGCGTCGCGCCCATCATGGCTAAGATCAGACTGTTCATAGATCACCCGTTGGTTGCAGGACAACCCGTTCCCGTGGACGGCGCGCAGGCGCATTACCTGTCGGGCGTCATGCGCCTGCGGCAGGGCGACGCGGTGTCGGTCTTCAACGGGCGCGACGGCGAATGGCAGGCGACCCTGCTGGATGCCGGCAAGCGCGGCGGCAGCCTGTCGGTGGTCGCGCAGACCGCGATCCAGCAGGATCCGCCAGACCTGTGGCTGATCTTCGCGCCCATCAAGAAGGCCCGCACCGACTTCATCGTCGAGAAGGCGGCCGAGATGGGCGCGGCGCGCATCATGCCCGTGCAGACCGACCACACCAATTCCGACCGCATCCGCCAGGACCGCCTGCAGGCGCACGCGATCGAGGCCGCGGAACAATGCGGCGGCACCTTCGTGCCCCCGGTGGCCGACCTGGCCCCGCTGTCGCGCGTGCTGGACGGGTGGGACCCGGCGCGGCGCATCCTGTGGGCGGACGAATCCCGCGCCGGGCCAGCCGCGACGCTGGCGGGGCTGCCGCAGGGCCCCTGGGCCATCCTGATCGGCCCCGAGGGCGGGTTTTCCGCCACCGAACGCGCGCGGCTGGCGCGCCTGCCCTTCGTCACGCCGGTCAGCCTGGGGCCGCGAATCCTGCGCGCCGACACGGCGGCGGTGGCCGCGCTGGCGCTGTGGCAATCGGCCTTGGGCGACTGGCGTTAACCAACAGGCAGACGAAGGGGTTCGATTTGCGCCCCTTCGTGACCTTTTTGCGACAGAATCAGGCCCACCTGTTGCGAAAAGCGCATAGCGGGGTTGCCGGTTTTGCGGCTACCGTTCGCGGGCTGCCGAAACTATCTCCTGTCTATCCGAAATGTGCCCGCTGACCGGGCAAAGTGAAAACAGGTGAACTGATGTCGACGATCGAAACGAACCGCAGCGTGGCTGTCGGAGGCGTGGGCAACGTCGTGGCGCAAATCACGTCGCTGATCGCGTCCTGGCGGGAAACCCGCATGACGCGTCGCGAACTGGGCCGCCTGTCGGACCGCGAGCTGGACGATATCGGTCTGTGCCGCGGCGACATCGAGCGGGTTGCGCGCGGCTTCTAAGGCTTGCTGCCACCATTGACGAACGAACCCCCGAAAGCGGAATGCTCGCGGGGGTTTTTTCATGTCCTGATGGTGGCGCAGGGTCAGCCCCGGATCATCACCAGCGTGGTCCAGTCGCCCATGTCGTCGCGCCGGTCGGGGGCAAAGCCCACGGCCTGATACGCGGCGGTGACCTCATCCGCCTGGGTGGTCAGGATGCCCGACATCACGATGCGGCCGTCCTTGGCGACATGGCGCGCCATGTCGGGCGCCAGATCGATGAGCGGCTGCTTGAGGATGTTGGCCAGCACCAGGTCATAGGGCGCCGCACGTTCCAGCATCGGGTGGTCGAACCCCGCCGCCTCGACGCATTCCACGCGACCGTCTAGGCCGTTGGCGATCACGTTGGCGGCGGCGGTGTCGACGGCAACCGGGTCGATGTCGCTGGCCAGGACCGTGACGTGCCACAGCCGTGCCGCGGCCATCGCCAAGACCGCCGTGCCGCAGCCGATATCGGCGATGCGCGTCGCCTTGAACCCGTCGGTGGCCAGGCGGTCCAGCGCCTCGAGGCAGCCCTTGGTAGTGTTGTGGTGCCCGGTGCCGAAGGCCATCGCGGCCTCGATCCACAGCGCCTCGACACCTTCGGGGATCTGGTCGACATCGTGGCTGCCATGCACGAAGAACCGGCCCGCGCGGACGGGGGTCAGTTCGCGTTTGACATGGGCGACCCAATCGACATCGGGCAGTTCGGACACCGCAAAGGGCTGCGCGCCATAGGCGGCGGCCAGGATCGCCAGCGCGATCTCGTCGGGGGCTTCGGTGAAATAGGCGCCCACCTCCCACCGTTCGCTGCCGTCCTCGATCTCGAAGACGCCGGTGCCGACGGGCTCGGGGGTCAGGTCCTCGCAGGCAAGCGCCAGGTCTTCGGCGGCTTCGCGGCCGGGCAGGTGGGTCAGCGCGGTATAGGTGGCCATCAGATCGGATCCGGGTTGGGAATGCTGGCCTGTACGCCGGTGCCCTTCAGGCCGCAATAACCGTCGGGGTTCTTTTCCAGATATTGCTGATGCGCTTCGTGCGCGAGCCAGAAGGGGCCGGCGGGGACGATCTGCGTGGTGATCTTGTCCATGCCCTGCACGGCCAGACGGTTGTCATAGTCGATCTTGGACGCCTCGGCCGCCGATTCCTGCAGGTCGGTGAAGGTCATGATCAGGCTGCGATACTGGTTGCCCACGTCGTTGCCCTGGCGGTCGCCCTGCGTGGGGTCGTGGTTTTCCCAGAACAGCTGCAGCAGGTGATCATAGCTGATCAGCGAGCTGTCATAGATCACGCGCACGACCTCGGCATGGCCGGTGTCGCCGCGCTTGACCTGGTCATAGGTGGGGTTCTGGACGTCGCCGCCGGCAAAGCCGACCTCGGTCAGCCAGACGCCGTTCTGCTTCCAGAACAGCCGCTCCACCCCCCAATAGCAGCCCATGCCGAAAATCGCCTGGTCATAGCCGGCGGGCGGGGTGGCCCCCAGGGGGCGGTGAAAGATGGCGTGATCGGTCATCGGGGCCTCGTTGATGGATGATGGGGCAAACGCCTGCAGGCGCGCCGGGGTTCAACCGCGCGGGTGCGCGGCGCGATAGACGGCCATCAGCCGTGCGTCGTCCACCCCGGTATAGACCTGGGTGGTCGACAGGCTGGCATGGCCCAAAAGTTCCTGGATGGTGCGCAGATCGCCACCCGCGGACAGAAGATGCGTGGCAAAGCTGTGGCGCAGGGCATGGGGCGTCGCGCTGGCCGGCAGGCCGATGGCCGCGCGGGCCTGGCGCATCGCGCCCTCGACCGCGCTGGCGGTCAGGCGGCCGCCGCGGATGCCGCGAAACAGCGGCGCGTCGGTGCGGTGTCCCCAGGGGCACAGGCGCAGATAGGCTGCGATCGCGTCGCGGGCCACCGGCAGGACCGGCACCTGCCGTTCGCGCCCGCCCTTGCCGCGGATGATCAGCCCTTCCGGAAAGGGCCAGTCCGCCCCCTCCAGCGCCAGCGCCTCGGAGATGCGCAGCCCCGACCCCCACAGCAGGGTCAGCACCGCCAGGTCGCGCGCGCCCACCCAGGGGGTCGCGTGATCGGCCACGCGGTCCAGCGTGTCCTGGGCCTGCAGGGGGGTCAGCGGGCGCGGCAGGCTGCGGCTGTATTTCGGGCTGCGGGTCGACAGGGCGGCGGACAGGTCCAGCCCCTCGCGGTCCGAGATCCAGCGCAGGAACGACCGCACCCCGGACATGCGTCGCGCCAGCGACCGCGCGCCCAGACCCCGGCCGCGTTCGGACGCCGCGAATGCGCGCATGTCGGCCTGGCGCAGGCGGGCCAGGGCCGCGGGGGGGACGGGTTCGCCCCAATGGGCCGCGATGAACTGCAGGAACGCGACCAGATCGGCGCGGTATGCGGTCACCGTATGGTCGGACCGGTCGCGGGCCGCGGCCTCGGTCTCCAGCCAGCGGTTCAGGGCGTCGGCCGTGGCCGGGGCCATCATCCGGGCAACCGCGCCAGCAGGGCCATGCGGAACACCTGGCCGAAGAACCGCAGCAGGTCGGTGCCATGCGCGGGCATGAACCGCGTCGGATCGCTGCTGCCCATCAGCAGCACCGTGCGCGGCCGCGCCGGACCCAGGTCCAGGGGCAGCAACGCCTCGGACGCGATGGTGCGGCCATGCAGGGGGCGGGTCACCACCAGGGCCGCGCGCAACACGATGTCGTCGCCACGCGGCGCCCGCCGCCCGGCAGTCAGGATGCGGTCGATGGTGCCGTGCGGGACCGCCACCGCATCGCGCGGCAGGTCCAGGGCGGGATCGTCCTCGACCACCAGGCGCAGCGTCTCGATGCGCAGCAGGGGGGCGATGTCGGTCTGCAGGGCGGCGATGAAGTCGGCCAGGTCGGCCGTCTCCAGGAGGCCCAGGACGGCACGGTGGATCACCGCCATGCCGGACTGGTTGTCATAGGCGGCGGCGATCACGCTTTCATGCGTGGATTCCAGACGATCCAGCCGGGTCTCCAGCGCCTGCATCGCGCGGCCGCGGATGTCGATGACGTTGTCGCCGACCTCGGCCTCGCGTGCGGCGACCAGGGCCCGCATCAGGTCCCGGTCGGCCAGGATCGCGCCCGGATCGGCCAGCAGCCGGTCGCGGGTTTCAGGGTCCAGCGCGTCGGTCATGCGGGTCTCTCCGGGGGGCGCGGATCAGAGGATCTTCTGGCCGGTCTGGGCCCAGTCCGCGTTGAACTGTGCCAGACCCTTGTCGGTCAGGATGTGGTTCGCCATCGACTTGATGACCGAGGGCGGCGCGGTGATCACGTCGGCGCCGATCTTGGCCGCGTCCACGATGTGGTTCACCGTGCGGATCGATGCCGCCAGGATCTCGGTCTCGTAGCCGTAGTTGTCATAGATCTCGCGGATGTCGGCGATCAGGTCCATGCCGTCCAGGTGGATGTCGTCCAGGCGCCCGATGAACGGGCTGATGAAGGTCGCGCCCGCCTTGGCGGCCAGGATCGCCTGCGCCGGGCTGAAGCACAGCGTGACGTTCAGCTTGTGGCCCTCGTCCGACAGCACGCGGCAGGCCTTGAGGCCGTCCCAGGTCAGCGGCACCTTGATGCAGACATTCGGCGCGATCTTGGCCAGGTGGCGGCCTTCGGCGATCATGTCGTCGGCCTTCTCGGCCACGACCTCGGCGCTGACGGGACCCTCGACCATGGCGCAGATCTCGGCCGTGACCTCGGCGATGGCGCGGCCCGACTTCAGGATCAGCGACGGGTTGGTGGTGACGCCATCAACCATGCCCAGGTCGTTCAGCTCCTTGATCGCGGCGATATCGGCGGTGTCGACAAAGAATTTCATGGCGCGTCTCCTCAGGGTGCGTTTGTCTGGGTGATACTGCAGATGGGGGCGGGCGGGAAGGGGCACAACCCATGCGGGGGCTTGCAACCGACGCGCGGCCCCGTCTTTATCGCGCCATCATGACCCCGCCCGAATTCTTTCCCCCCCGCGCCCGCATCGCGGTGCTGACCGCCGAGACGGTCGGCGTGCTGGACTATCTGGCGCCCGACGAGGGCGTGCGCCAGGGACAGTTGGTGCTGGTGCCCCTGGGGCCGCGCCGGGTGCTGGGTCTGGTCTGGGGGCCGGGCAAGGGCGATTTCGACCTGGCCAAGCTGCGCGCCGTCGCCCGCGTGCTGGACGCACAGCCCTTCGACGCGCGGTTCCTGGATTTCCTGACACGGGCGGCGGAATACACGCTGACGCCACTGCCGCTGATGCTGCGCATGGCCACGCGCGCGCCCGACATCGACCAGCCGCCCGCCGCGCGGCGGATCATCGTGCCCGGATCGGGCCAGCCCGGTCGCGCGACCGAGGCGCGGACCCGCGTGCTGCAGGTCATGGCCGACCACGGCGGGGCCAGTTTTGCCGCATCGGAACTGGCACAGCTGGCGGGCGTCGGCACGTCGGTAGTCAAGGGCCTGGTCGCCAGCGGTGCCCTGGCCGAGATCGAGGCACCGCGCGATCTGCCCTATCCCGCGCTGGACCCCACGCGGCCCGGCAAGCCGCTGGCCCCCGACCAGCAGGCGGCCTCCGACACGCTGCGTGGCGCGATCCGGGCGGGCGGTTACGGCACCACGCTGCTGCGCGGGGTCACCGGGTCGGGCAAGACCGAGGTCTATCTGGAGGCCGTGGCCGAATGCCTGGCGCAGGGGCGGCAGGCGCTGGTCCTGTTGCCGGAAATCGCGTTGTCGGCCGAATTTCTGGACCGGGTCGAGGCGCGGTTCGGCGCGCGGCCCGGCGAATGGCACAGCGGCATCACCCGCACCGAACGCCGCCGGCTGTGGCACATGGCCGGGCGCGGTCAGGTCGGGCTGGTCGTGGGCGCGCGTTCGGCGCTGTTCCTGCCCTTTGCCGATCTGGGCCTGATCGTCGTCGATGAGGAGCATGACGGCAGCTACAAGCAGGAGGATGTCGTCTATTACAGCGCCCGCGACATGGCGGTGCTGCGCGCCTCCATCAACCGCGCGCAGGTGGTGCTGGCATCCGCCACGCCGTCTCTGGAAAGCTGGGTGAACGCCGCGACCGGGAAGTACGCGCGCCTGGACCTGCGGTCCCGCTATGGCGAGGCCGAGCTGCCGCAGATGGCCGCAATCGACCTGCGCGCCGAGGCGATGGAGCAGGGGCGCTGGATCTCTCCGACGCTGGCGCAGGCGGTGACAGACCGGCTGGCCAAGGGTGAACAATCCCTGATCTTCCTGAACCGGCGCGGGTTTGCGCCGGTCACCGTCTGCCGCGCCTGCGGCGAGCAGATCGGCTGTCATCAATGCGATGCGCGGATGGTGGAACACCGTTTCCAGAACCGCCTGGTCTGCCACCAATGCGGAGAGACGCGGCCCATCCCCACCGCCTGTCCCAGCTGCGGGGTCGAGGGCAAGCTGGCCCCCATCGGCCCCGGCGTCGAACGCATCGCCGAGGAGGTCGCGGCACGGTTCCCCGATGCCAAGGCCACCGTGCTGTCGTCGGACCTGTTCCATTCCGCCCGCGCGCTGAAGGAGACCATCGCCCAGATCTCGGAAGGCGACACGGACATCATCATCGGCACGCAGATCGTGGCCAAGGGACACAACTTTCCGCGCCTGACGCTCGTGGGCGTGGTCGATGCCGATCTGGGCCTGCAGGGGGCCGACCTGCGCGCGGCGGAACGCAGCTTTCAGCTGATGCGCCAGGTGGCGGGCCGTGCCGGGCGGCAGTCGGGGGCCGCACCGGGGGTGGCACTGCTGCAGACGCATCAGCCCGATCACGCGGTGATCCGCGCCATCCTGTCGGGCCAGGACGAGACGTTCTGGGATGCCGAGGCCGCGGGCCGTCAGGCGGCCGGCATGCCACCCTTCGGCAGGCTGGCGGGGATCATCCTGTCCCATCCGGACCTGGGCACGGTCGCCGATTTCGCGCGCCATCTGGCCGGTCTGGCCACCCCCCTGGCCGAGGTCGGGGCCGAACTGTGGGGGCCGGCGCCTGCGCCCATCGCTCGGGTGCGGGGACGCCACCGCATGCGCATGCTGATCCGCGCGCCGCGTCAGGCGCCGCTGCAGGCGGCGATCGCCGATTGGCTGTCGGGGGTCAAGCTCCCCACGAACATGCGCCTGTCCGTGGACATCGACCCGCAAAGCTTTCTGTGATCAGTTCTTCAGGACGATGCAGCGCCCGCCAAGCGACTTGAACCGGTTGCAGAACCGCGTGGCCTCGTCGCGCGACGAATAGCCGACCTGCGCGGTGAAGACGGCGCGCGGCATGCTGTTCAGCCGCTTGCGGACATAGCCCACCCGCGCCCCGTCGGTCAGGATCGGCCGCAAGGTGCGGTTCAGCCGTGCGACCTGCTGGGCCGCGCCCGCCTGGCTGGGATGGCTGGCCACGACCACGCCCCAGGGCATCGCCGGGGGCTGGGTGTTGAACTCGCGTAGCGACCGGTCGCCGGCCATCCGTTCGCAGGCCGGGCGAAAGGCCTGGTCGTCGGCCAGGGCCAGCTTGACCTCCTGCTGGGGCGGGGGGTTGTCGCGCCAGCGATGCGCGCTGAACCCGGTGATCGATTCGACATAGTCGACCGTCTCATAGGGCAGGGTCGTGGCCTGCGCGATGAACCGCGCAGCGCGGTTCTCTCCGCCGTTATAGGCGACGGCGGCCAGGCCGATATTGCCGAACCGGTCGCGCAGCTGGCCCAGATACCACGCGGCCTTGGAAATGGCCTGGGCCGGGTTGAACGGATCGTCCAGCCAATACAGATCGGCCGTGCCCGGCATGAACTGCGCGATGCCAAGCGCGCCCGCCGGGCTGACGGCAGAAGGTTCGAACCGGCTCTCCTTCCACAGCAGGCGCGCCAGGAAGGCCGGGTCCAGCCCGTGATCGGCAGCATTGCGTTCGATCAGCTTGCAGACATCCGCGGCATAGCTGTCGCGCGCGATGCAGTCGCGCCCGTCATCGCTGCAGCGCAGGTTTTCGGACGTGCGGGGCGGGGGCAGGCCGTGGGCGGCGTCGATGGCGGGGCGCGCGGACAGGGGCGCGGCCACGCAGAACAGCGCCACGACGGCGGCACCAAGATGTCTGGAAAGGGTCATCATCGCGACGGGCCGTTCATCCGCCCGCGCCCGGTGCGCGGGCGGACGATCACTTGGACTTCTTCGACTTGGATTTCTTGGCAGGCTTGGCTTCGGCCGACTTGGCCTTCGCGGGCTTGTCCTTGGCGGGCTTGGCGCTTTTGCGCGCGGCCTTGGCCTCGGGGCTCTCGGCCTGACGTTCGGCCTTGCGGGCGGCGCGGCGCGCGGTCTTGGCGGCCTCCTTCTCGGCGGCCTTGGCGGCTTTGGCCTCGGCCTTCTGGGCCTGCTTGGCAGCGTGGCGCTCCGCCTTGCGGGCGGCCTTGGCTTCTTCCTTCTCGACGGCCTTGGCGGCATCTTTCTGGGCCTTGCGGGCCGCCTGCTTGGCGGATTTCTGCGCCTTGTCGTCGCCTGCAGTCGCGGTGGTCGCGGGCTCTGCCACGGCGTCGGCCGGGGCGGGCGCGGCCTTTGCACCGCGCTTGGGAATGCGGTGCGGTTCCGTCCGCAGGTCCGTCTTGCGCGTCTCGGCGGACTTGCGGTCGGCGGGGGTGCGCGGCACGGTCGCCTGCTTGCGCTTGGCGGTCGCGGGTTTGGCACTGGCAGGTTTGGCTGCCGCCTTGGCCGCCGCCGGCACGGCGGAAGGGGTGCCGGGCGCGGCAAGGCGGCGCTTGCGGCGTTCCATGTCAACCCGGCGCAGGGCCGCGCGCAGCATCTCGGCCGGAGCCGGGTCGCCCTCGGCGGTCGTCGCCTCGGCGCGGGCGGCGCGCAGCGCATCGATCAGCGTCAGCAACGCCGCATCGTCCAGCGCCCCAAGCGCGGGATGGCGGCTCTGTTCGGCCAGCGTCAGTTGATCGGGGTTGAGCAGTTCCTGTTCGCGCTTGGCATAATTCGGCATTCGCGGGACCCTTGGCGGACGGATGATGTGTTCGGCAGGACTGTGCGCAGGAATCGGCGCATTTGCAATTGGAAAGGGCCCCGGTCGCAACCGGAGCCCCCTGATCTTTTCGCAGGCGTGGCCGCCCCGTTACCGCGAGGGCACGGCGCTTTCGACCGGCGAGATGAAGCCCGCATCCGTGGCGAACGGATCGCTGACCAGCGACGGCTGGACCGAGGTCGCGGCCGGAACCGCCGTCATTGCGGCATAGGGATCGGTGAACCCCGTCGGCACGGCAGATTCGACCGGTGCGGATGCGACCATCGCGGTCTGCATCGGCGCGGATGCGACCTGCGCGGTCGCGGCCGGGTCGGCCGTCGGCTGCACCGCGGCGGCGGGCACGACATAGCCTTCGGGCGTTTCCTGCATCGGGCCTTCCATCGCGACGCTTTCGGCCTGCGAACGGACGATCACCTCGGTTCCTGTAGGAATCTGTTCGAACAGGTCGATGACGTCCTGGTTGAACATCCGGATGCAGCCCGCCGACGTGGCCTTGCCGATGGACGAGGGGTCCAGCGTGCCGTGGATGCGGTAATAGGTGTCGACGCTGCCCTGGTACAGGTACAGCGCGCGCGACCCCAGGGGGTTCTGCATGCCGCCGGGCAGGCCGCCCGCGAACTGGCCGTAAAGCTGGGGTTCGGTCCGCAGCATGTTGTCGGTCGGGCGCCAGCTGGGCCAGGCCGCCTTGCGCGCGATCGTGGCGCGACCTTCGAAGGTCAGACCTGCGCGCCCCACCGCCACGCCGTACCGCATCGCCTGGCCGCCGGGCTGCACGTGATAGAGGACGCGCGCATAGGGGTCGACGACGATGGTGCCGGGGGCCTCGGTGCCGTTATAGGACACCAGCTGGCGGGTGTTGCGGTCGTTCAGATAGGCAGCGCGGACGGCCGCGATGGGAATCGGCTCTCCGTCCGGGCCGCGGTCGGTGCGGGCCTTGTAGATCTCGGGGATCTCGACCGGCTGCTGGGCGGTGGGGGTCGTGGTCTCTTGCGAGGGACCGCAGGCCGCCAGCCCCAGGGCCAGCGCCGCGAAAAGGGAAGCGAGGCGCATCGTTGCTTGTTCCTTGTTCATCGTCGGTCGCGCCGGCAGAGGCGGTTCCGAGGCAGCATCTGTTCTGTTGCGCCGCAAGGCGGGCGCGATTCGCATGTTCTTCCATGAGGCCGCCCGCCGATCCGCGTCAACCCCGAGCCACCCTCGACGGGGTCCGTGCCGCATCTGCGCCCGATCTCTGTGGCGCTACGGCGTCAGGTGGATCACCTTTATGCGCCTAATGAACAACTTGGCGTGTCTTCGGGTTTCATGTGCAGGCGAAAACTTTGCGGCGATCGGGCGGGCGCCGGCGTTGCGGGTTCGCGGGTGCCCGCCTAGGCTGACCGCGATACCCGCCGCTGGAAAGGCCGATCCGTGACCCCTTCGACAGACCCCACCACCGTCCCCGCCCGGACCGGCGCGCTGGCGCCGCTGGGCTATCGCGACTTTCGCCTGCTGTGGAGCGCGACGCTGGTGTCGAATTTCGGCGGCCTGGTGCAGGCCGTGGGCGCGGCCTGGCTGATGACCCAGCTGACCGACAGCGCCACGCTTATCGCGCTGGTGCAGGCCTCGAACACGCTGCCGATCATGCTGCTGGCGATCGGGGCGGGGGCGCTGGCCGACATCTTTGACCGCAAGACGCTGCTGATGGGCGCGCTCATCTTCATGGCGGTGGTGTCGCTGGCCTTGGCCGCGGTGGCCTGGACGGGGGGGCTGACGCCTTGGCTGCTGCTGGGCTTCACCTTCCTGCTGGGGGCGGGGCAGGCGGTTTATAACCCGCCCTGGCAGGCCAGCATGGGCGATCTGGTCGACCGGAAGGACCTGCCCGCGGCGGTCAGCCTGAATTCCGTGGGCTTCAACCTGATGCGCAGCGTGGGGCCCGCGGCGGGCGGCCTGATCGTTGCCACACTGGGCGCGTCGGCTGCCTTTGCGGTCAACGCCATCAGCTATCTGCCGCTGCTGGGGGCGATGTCGCAATGGAAGCCCAAGCTGGCGCCGCGCGTCACCACGCCCGAGCCGTTCATGGCCGCGATGGGGGCGGGTCTTCGCTATGTCGCGCTGTCGCCGAACCTGCTGCGGGTGATGTCGCGCGGCGCGCTGTTCGGCTTTGCCGCCATCGCCGTGCTGGCGCTGCTGCCGCTGGTCGCCAAAAGCCACCCCGAGGGGGGGTCGCTGCTGTTTGGCGGCCTGCTGGGATGCTATGGCGTCGGCGCGATCGGCGGGGCGCTGCTGAACCCCCGCATCCGCGCCCGGCTGAACAACGAGAACGTCGTGCGCATGGCCTTTGCGGGCTTTGCGGTCTCGGCCCTGGTCCTGGGCCAGACCCAGTCGGTCTGGCTGCACGCGGCGGCGATGCTGCCTGCAGGGGCGTCCTGGGTGCTGGCGCTGTCGCTGTTCAACGTGACGGTGCAACTGTCCACGCCGCGCTGGGTCGTGGCGCGCGCGCTGGCGCTTTACCAGATGGCGACCTTCGGCGGCATGGCGGCGGGCGCCTGGATCTGGGGCATGGTGGCGGGCACGCAGGGCCTGGATGCGGCGCTGACGGCCGCCGGGGGCGTGCTGCTGCTGGGGGCCGCGATCGGGTTCTGGCTGCGGGCGCCCGAATTCGGTGCGGTCGATCTGGACCCGGTGAACCGCTTCCGCGAGCCCGCGCTGATGCTGGACCTGCGGGGGCGGTCGGGGCCGATCATGGTGATGGTCGATTACCGCATCGACCAAGCGGATGTGCCGGAATTCCTGCGCCTGATGCAGCGGCGGCGCAACATCCGCAGGCGGGACGGGGCGCGCAACTGGTCGCTGCTGCGCGACCTGGAGCATCCCGACCAGTGGAGCGAAAGCTATCACATCGCGACCTGGGACGAATATGTCCGCCACAACCTGCGCCGCACCAAGTCGGATGCCGAGGTCGCGGTGGCCCTGCGCGCGCTGCACAAGGGCGACACCGACCCGCTGGTCCACCGCATGATCGAGCGTCACACTGTCGGTCCCCAGGACGACGTTCCCCTGGTAGGCAAGATCGAGATCCCCTGACGGGTCGTTTCCCTCTCGCCCGCACGCGCGGGTTGTGCCAGATCTGGTGCAACCCGTGGCACGAAAGGGCCGGCCGATGATCAGACTTGTCCTGTTCCTGGCGCTGATGCTGCCCGCCGCGGTGCAGGCCGGGCCTTGGCCGCGCGAGGCCGGGCGGACCTTCCTGTCGCTGTCGGGGGAACGCAATCGCGCGGACAGCAGCTATGCCTCGGCCTATGCCGAATACGGGCTGACGCCGCGCACCACGCTGGGGATGGAACTGGGCCGCGCCGACCAGGCGGAGACCAGCGCCATCCTGTGGCTGCAGCGCGCGCTGGACGACGGTCAGGGGCCGAACCGCTTTGCGATGCAATCGGGCGCGGGGGTGATCCGGCGGGACGACCTTACCCTGCCGGTGGTCCAGGGCGCGCTGTCCTGGGGCCGCGGTTTCGACCGGGGCTGGATCACCGCGCAGGTGCTGGCCAAGATGACCGGCAGCGCGCCGGACCCGCGCGCGCCCATGCGCCCGTCCTTTGCCGCCAGCTTCCTGACCGCCGAACGGGTGATCAAGACCGACGTGACCCTGGGCCTGCGTCCGCGCGACGGGCTGATGGTCATCAACAGCCTGTGGCTGGAGCACCCCCAGGACGAGGAATATTCCGCCCGTCTGATGTCGTCGCTGGTCTTCGACGTGCCTGGCCCGGTCAAGGTGGAACTGGGCATGGTCAATCCCCTGTCCGGCCCGTCCGAACAGGCCGTCCGGCTGGGCACCTGGCTGGAGTTCTGAAACCTACAGCCGGTCGCGCCAGCGGTTCACCAGCGGATAGCGGCGGTCCAGCCAGAAGGCGCGGGTCGAGATGCGCGGCCCCGGTGCGGCCTGATACCGCTTCCATTCGCTGACATAGAGCAGCTTTTCCACATGCCGCACCGTGTCCGCATCGAACCCCCGCGCCACCAGATCGGCCAGCGACAGATCCTGTTCCACCAGCCCATCCAGGATCGCGTCCAGAACCTCATAGGGCGGCAAGCTGTCGTCGTCGCGCTGGTCGGGGCGCAGCTCGGCCGACGGCGGCTTGGTGATGATCCGCTGGGGGATCACCTCTCCGGGCGCGCCCATCATCCAGTCGCGATGGTTGGCATTCCGCCAGCGGCAGGTTTCGAACACCCGCGTCTTGTAGAGGTCCTTGATCGGGTTATAGCCGCCCGCCATGTCGCCATAGATGGTGGCATAGCCCACCGCGACCTCGGACTTGTTGCCGGTGGTCAGCAGCATCTCGTTGAACTTGTTGGACAGCGCCATCAGCATCACGCCGCGCAGGCGGGACTGGATGTTCTCCTCGGTGATGTCGGGGCTCGTGCCCTCCATCAGATGCGCCAGCGCATCCCCCACCGCGTCGCGCGCCCCGTCGATGCGCACGGTGTCCAGCCGCGCGCCAAGCCGCGTCGCGCAATCGGCCGCATCCTCCAGGCTGGCTTGGGAGGTGTATTCCGACGGCAGCATCACGCAGCGCACGTTTTCCGGCCCGATCGCATCGCAGGCGATGGTGGCGACCAGCGCGCTGTCGATGCCCCCCGACATGCCCAGCAGCACCTTGCGGAATCCCGACTTGCGCAGATAGTCGCGCAGGCCCAGCATCATCGCGTGGTAATCCTGCTCCCACGCGTCGGGCTGGGGCGCCATCAGGCCCGGTTCGGCCTGCCAGCCATCGGGGCCGTGGGTAAAGTCGACATGCACCACCGCCTCCTGGAAGGCGGGCAGCTGCACGACCTTGTGGCCGCCGGGGTTCAGAACGAAGCTGGCCCCGTCATAAAGCTGGTCGTCCTGGCCGCCGACCATGTTCACATAGACCAAGGGCAGGCCCGTCTCGACCACGCGGCCGACCATGTGGCCCATGCGCAGGTCCAGCTTGTCGCGGTGATAGGGGCTGCCGTTCGGCACGACCAGGATCTCGGCCCCGGTCTCGGCCAGGGTCTCGGCCACGTCCGGGTACCAGCTGTCCTCGCAGATCGGGCTGCCGATGCGGGCCGCGCCCACCGGATAGGGGCCACTGATCGGCCCGCTGTCGAACAGGCGCAATTCGTCGAAGAGCTGCTTGTAGGGCAGGTGATGCTTCAGCACGCGCGCCACCAGCGCCCCGTCCCGGAACACCCACCATGCGTTGTAAAGACGACTGCCGTCGCGCCACGGCCCGCCGATGCCGATGGCGGGGCCGCCCGTCAGCGACGTGCCAAGGGCCATGATCGCATCCTCGGCCTGGGCGGTGAAGGCGGGCTTCAGCACCAGGTCCTGGGTCTGGTATCCGGTGATGAACATCTCTGGCAGGGCCAGCATGTCGGCGCCTGCATCGCGCGCCTGTTCCCAGGCATCGCGCGCGCGGGCGGCATTGCCGTCCAGGTCGCCCACGGTGGCGTTCAGCTGCCCGATGGTCAGGCGGAAACGGTCGGTCATCACGGGCACCCCGGTTGTGTGGCACCTTGGATAGAGGATCGCCCGGCCAAGGAAAAGTCGGCCTTTGCGCATGGGTGCCTTCCGGGGTAAACCTGCGGCAAAACACCGTAAGGGGCGACAGGCGATGAAAGCGGCAATCGGAACGGCCTTGGCATTGGCGATCTGGGCAGGCCCTGCGGCCGCCCAGGTCATCACCAAGCAGTACGACGATGGCGGCGTCTACGAAGGCACCTTCCGCAACGGGCTGCAGCACGGCCAGGGCAGCTATGTCCTGCCCAACGGCTATCGCTACGAGGGGGACTGGGTCGAGGGCCAGATCATGGGCCAGGGCCGCGCCGCGTTTCCCAACGGGTCCGTCTATGAGGGCCAGTTCGCGGGCGGCAAGCCGCATGGCCAGGGCAAGATCACCTATGCCGACGGCGGCACCTACGAAGGCGCCTGGGCCGAGGGAGAGATCACCGGGCAGGGCGTCGCCCGCTATGCCAACGGGTCCGTCTACGAAGGCCAGTTCGTCAGCGGCCTGCATCAAGGGCGCGGCGTGCTGACTCAGGCCAACGGCTATCGCTACGAGGGCGACTGGAACGCCGGCGTCAAGGAGGGGCAGGGCAAGATCACCTATCCCGACGGCGCCACCTATGAGGGCGCGATGCTGGCCGGCCAGCGCGCGGGACAGGGCAAGCTGGTGATGTCGGACGGGCTGACCTACGAAGGGGTCTGGGCGGCGGGTCAGATGTCCGGGTCGGGGGTTCTGGTCCAGCCGACGGGCGACCGGTACGAGGGCCAGATGCAGGGCGGGCGTCGGCAGGGCAAGGGTGTCGCGACCTATGCCAACGGCGACGTCTATGACGGCGATTTCGCCGATGACCGCCGCCACGGCCAGGGCACGTTCACCGGTGCGGACGGCTACGTCTATGTCGGCGAATGGTCCGAAGGCCGCATGGAGGGCCGTGGCCAGATCACCTATCCCGACGGGTCGGTCTATCTGGGCCAGATGCGCGCCGACCGGCCCGACGGCACCGGCAAGATCACCTATGCCGACGGCTCGACCTACGAGGGCCAGTGGTCCGAGGGCGTGATCGAGGGCGAGGGCAAGGCCAGCTATGCCAACGGCATGGTCTATGAGGGGGGCTTTCGCAACGCGCGCAACGACGGGCAGGGGCGCATGTCCTATCCCGACGGCTATGTCTATTCCGGTGCCTGGAAGGACGGCCAGCGCCACGGCGAGGGGCAGGCCACCTATCCCGACGGCACGGTCTATACCGGCAGCTTCGTGGACGGGCTGCGCGAGGGCCAGGGCCGCCTGACCACGCCCGACGGGTTCATCTACGAAGGCGGCTGGAAGGCGGGAGAGATCGACGGCACCGGCGTCGCGACCTATGGCAACGGCGACCGGTACGAGGGCACCTTTGCCGCGGGCAAGCGCCAGGGTCAGGGCGTCATGCGCTATGCCACCGGCCAGATCGCGTCGGGCGAGTGGCAGGACAACCGCCTGATCGAGGCCGACCAGGGATCGACCGACATGGCCCCCACCGAAGACGCGCCCGACCTGCCGGCCGAGGCCCCGTGACCGCGTTCCGCCGCGCCACCGCGGCCGACCTGCCCGCGATCCTTGCCCTGCTGGCCGACGATCAGTTGGGCGCAGGGCGAGAGGACCCGGTGGATGCCGCGCGGTATCGTGCGGCCTTCGACCTGATCGACGCCGATCCGGCGCAGATGCTGGCCGTGGCGCAGGACGGGGACCGGGTGGTCGGCACCCTGCAACTGACCTTCATCCCGGGGCTGACGCGCAGCGGCGCGCTGCGTGGCCAGATCGAGGCGGTGCGCGTCGCCCGCAGCCATCGCGGCGCGGGCCTGGGCCGGGCGATGATGGACTGGGCCATCGCGGAATGCCGGGCACGGGGCTGCGTGCTGGTGCAGCTGACGACGGACCGGTCGCGCAAGGATGCGCACCGGTTCTATGACGGGCTGGGGTTCGTCCCGTCGCATGTCGGATACAAGCTGGCGCTGGACTAGCGGGCGTCGTCGTTCGAAAACAGGCCGGTCAGCGCGCGGCTGACCAGGTTTCCGACCTTGGGCCGGGGCTGCGACAGGAACGGCAGCGGGCGGCAGACCTCCATCGCGGCGATGCCCACGCGGGCGGTCAGTGCGCCGTTCACCAAACCTTCGCCGAAACGGCGCGACAGCTTGGCCAGGATGCCGCCCCCCGCCATCGTGTGGATCAGGTCGTCCCCGGCCGCCACCGCGCCGGTGGCGATCAGATGCGTCATCACCGTCCGCGCGAGGCGCCAGCCGCCGACGGCACCGGCGCGCCCGCCATAAATCTCGGCCATGCGGCGGATCATGCGCAGGTTCGCGGCCAGGGCGGCCGCCACGTCGGCCAGGGCGAGCGGGACCAGCGCGGTCGTCGCGGCGACCGTCCGGGCGGCGGCCTCGATCTCGCGGCGCGCCTGCTGGTCCAGCCCGGCCAGCAGCTCCGTCTCGGCCAGGGTCAGCAGGGCCTGCGCGTCAAAGGTCTCGGCCCGGCGGTCGGCCAGGCGCTGACGCTGCCACTCCATCTCGGGGCGCTTGGCATAGAGGGCGACCAGGCCGTCGGCAACCGCCTTGGCCTGATCCAGGCTTTCGGCGGCCAGGGCGGCGCCGGCCTGCCGCTGCAGCGCGTCGATCCTGGCCATCCGCCGCCAGGCTCGCCATTCCCGCAGCGCCATCCCCAGGGCCGCGATGGTGAAGACCGCGAATAGCGTGACGGCGATCCAACCCAGCAGCGGATAGCGGGTCATCAGCCCGTCAATGAAATCCAGCGCCATCACGCCCAGAAGGAAGGTGAACAGCGCCGCCCCGGCATTGATGAACAACCGCGTCAGACGCGATGGCGGGCGCCCGACCAGCCGGGCCACCATCTGCATGGTGCGCGGCTGGGGCAGCGGGGCGTCGCTGATGTCGATGGCAGGGGCATCGGCGGGGCTTGGGGCGTCGTCCGCGCGGGTTTCCGTGCGGGGCGGCCGCGGCCGGGTGCCGGTATCGTCGTCCAGGGGCATCAGGACCGGACCGCGCGGGCGTTTGGGGGCGTCTGTCACAGGCGGTCTCCGATCAGGAATTCGGCGGCGCGGTCCAGCCGGATGTGGGGCGGCCCGTCGCCCGGACGCGTGGTCAGGGGGGCGGGGGCAAAGTTCATGATCGCGTAATCGGCATCCAGCCACGCCTGCGCGCCCTGCCGCGCGGGATGCAGCAGCACCGCGGGGTCGGTGGGCAGTTCACCCGGAAAGAACGCGGCCTGCCGCCCGTCCAGCAGGCGTCCGCGCACGGCGGGCAGGTCGCCGTCGGGCTGGGCGATCATGTCCTCGGTCGTGGCGCGCAGGGCGGCGATGGCCATCGCCTCGGTCCGGGCGCCCTGGAAATCGGCGCGGTCGCGGGCCTCGCGCAGCATGGCGGACAGGATCGCGGTCAGGCGGTTGTGCTGGGTGTGATGCAGGTGGTCGGCCTTGGTCGCGGCGAACAGGATGCGTTCGACCCGCCGCGTGCCCAGAAGCTGGCCCAGCCAGCCTGCGCGGCCGGGGCGGAAGGCCGACAGGATGTCGGCCATGGCGCGGCGCATGTCCTCGACCGCCTGGGGGCCCTGATGGATCGCGCCCAGGATGTCGACCAGCACCACCTGGCGGTCGATGCGGGCAAAGTGGTCGCGAAAGAAGGGCCGGATCACCCGCGACTTGTAGGCATCGAACCGGCGGCGGAATTCTCGGCCAAGCCGCGTGGCCTGCAGGTCGGGCGGCAGGGGCGCAAAGGTCAGGGCGGGCGATCCAGCCAGCTCTCCGGGGATCAGGAACCGGCCGGGCGTGCAGTCCGACCAGCCCGCGTCGCGCGCCGCGTTCAGATGCGCGGTATAGATGTCGGCCAGCTGCTGGGCCTGCGGTTCGGTGAAGCCGTCATCGCGGGGCAGCGCCTGCAGCGCGGTCAGGAACCGGTCGGCGCCGGGGCGGCCCGCGATGCGGTCCAGCACCTCGGTCGACCATTGCGCAAAGTCGCGTTCCATCAGGCGCAGGTCCAGCAGCCATTCGCCGGGATAATCGACGATGTCCACATGCAGGTTGCGCGCGCCGCGCAGCCCCCCGAACATGCCGCCGCCCTGCAGGCGCAGCGACAGGCGCAGCTGGCTGACGTGACGCGTGCCGTCGGGCCAGTGCGGATCGGGGCCGGTCAGCGCGGCCAGGTGGCGTTCGAAGTCGAAGCGGGGGATGGTGTCGTCGGGCTGGGGCTGCAACCACACCGCCTTGAGCCGCCCGTCGGCGGCAGCGCGCAGCGACGACATGCGCCCGCGTTCCAGAAGGTTCGCCACCAGCGAGGTGATGAACACCGTCTTGCCGGCCCGCGACAGGCCCGTCACGCCGATGCGGATCACCGGATCGGACAGGCCCAGCCCCTCCATCACGTCGCTGCGGATACCCATGTCTGCCCCTGTTCGTTTCGCGACACCCAACGCCGCGGGTGCAAGATAGGTCCGCGGAGGCGCGATGTGTAGCGGCGCGATTGTGCCCGGTGCCCCGGCGGCGCTAGAAGGCGGGCATGACGGATGCCCTGCCCATCGACGACGCCCTGCCTGCGCTGTGCGCGGCGATCCGCAGCCACGGCCGCGCGGTGCTGGTGGCCCCGCCCGGCGCGGGCAAGACGACGCGGGTGCCGCTGGCGCTGATGGATCAGGTTGCGGGCCGCATCCTGATGCTGGAGCCGCGCCGCCTGGCCGCGCGCGCTGCGGCCGAGCGCCTGGCGCAGTCCCTGGGCGAGGCCGTGGGTGGGCAGGTCGGATACCGGATGCGCGGGGAATCGGTTCGGGGCAGCCGCATCGAAGTGGTGACCGAGGGCATCCTGACGCGGATGATCCAGACCGATCCCGCGCTGGAGGGCGTGGGCTGCGTGATCTTCGACGAGTTCCACGAGCGCAGCCTGAACGCCGATCTGGGGCTGGCTCTGGTCTGGGAGGCGCGGGGCGCCCTGCGAGAGGATCTGGCGGTGCTGGTGATGTCGGCCACGCTGGATGCGGGGCCGGTGGCGGCGATGCTGGACGACGCACCCGTGGTGACGTCCGAGGGGCGGGCCTTTCCGGTCGAGACGCGCTGGCTGGACCGGCCCCTGCCCGCCGGCGGGCGGTTGGCGGATGATGCCGCGCGTCTGATCGCAAGGGCCGAGGACGAGACGCGCGAGACGGGCGGCACGATCCTGGCCTTTCTGCCCGGAGAGGGAGAGATCCGCCGCGTGACGGCGGCCCTGTCGGGGACGGGCTGCGAGGTGCTGCCCCTGTATGGCGCGCTGCCGGCCGCGGCGCAGCGCGCGGCGCTGGCCCCGCCGGGGGCGGTGCGGCGGATCGTGCTGGCAACGGCCATTGCCGAGACCTCGCTGACGATCCCCGGCGTGCGGGTCGTGGTGGATGCGGGGCGCGCGCGGCGTGCCCGGTTCGATCCGGGCAGCGGCATGTCGCGGCTGGTGACCGAGCGGGTCAGCCGCGCCGAGGCCGAGCAGCGGCGCGGCCGGGCGGGGCGGGTGGCACCGGGCATCTGCTATCGCATGTGGGCGCGGGCCGAGGAGGGGGCGCTGCCGGCTTTCGCGCCACCCGAGATCGCCGTGGCCGACCTGACCGGGCTGGCGCTGGAACTTGCCGTCTGGGGGGCGGGGGCCGCTGATCTGGCGTTCCTGACGCCGCCGCCGGACGCCGCGCTGACCGAGGCGCGTGGGCTGCTGGCCGATCTGGGCGCGCTGGATGCGGAGGGGCGGATCACGGCGCATGGCCGGGTGCTGGCACGGCTGCCGCTGCATCCGCGTCTGGCTCATATGCTGGCGCTGGCGGGGCCGGCTGCCGCCGAACTGGCGGCGCTGCTGTCGGACCGCGACCCGCTGCGCGGGGCGGGGGCCGATCTGGAGCATCGGCTGCGCGCAATCCGCGATCCGGGCGCGCGTGCGGCATTCGAGGTGAACCGGCAGGGCATCGAGAGGATCAGGGCCGAGGCCAAGCGGTTGCGGCGGCTGGTTGCGTCCCGCGACGGCGGCGGGGGGGACGATGTCCCCCCCGCCGTCG
>NZ_JAKEKV010000019.1:0-23214 GCF_040148865.1 Paracoccus sp. NFXS7 | reverse complement strand
CCGGGAACGATACGCTGAAATCCTACGAAGGCGAAGACACCCTGATCGGGGGCACCGGCAACGACACCTTATCGGGTGGCTCGGGTAAGGACACGTTCATCTTCGCTGCGGGTGACGGTCGCGACACAATCACGGACTTCGACGCCCGCGCCGGAGAGTTGGTCGATGTCAGAGGCTATTCTGGCTATACCAGCCTGATCTCGGAGTCCGGCGGCACCCGCATGGTCTTCGAGGGCGGCGATAGCATCCTCTTCCAAGGCGTCGCGAAATCGGCGCTGACCGGCGTGAACTTCACCTTCAATGGCGTGTCACCGAAAAATTTGGCCGATGTCGGTCCGGTTTTTGCTCCTGCGCCCACCCCGCCGGCATCGTCCGATGAATATGATCTGAGCCTGTACAAACTAAGCCAGAAAAGCACGCCTGACAGCTGGCTCATCTCGGAATGGGATGCGGGTCAGACGAACAACATGTCATGGTCGGCCAACAACGTCAGCGTTGCGGCAAACGGTGATGTAAGTCTTTCTCTGACCAAGGCCCCTGCCGGCTCGTCCAGACCCTATCTCGGTGCGGAGGTGCAGTCCAACGAGATTGCAACGACCGGCACTTGGAGCTGGACGGCCCAAGCGCCGGTCATGGCGCCCGGTGCGGTCTTCGGCATGTTCACCTACAAGGCGGACTGGAAGAACGATCCGTGGGTCGAGTTCGACTTTGAGTTCGTCGGCGGAGACACGACCAAAGTCCAACTCGCGATCCATATGGAGAATGCCAAGGGCGAGCACATGGTCCTGACCCCCGAGGCGCAGAAGCGGAGCATCATCGATCTCGGCTTCGACGCGTCGAAAGGGATGCACACCTACGAAGTGTCCGTGACCGAGAAGGATGCTACCTTCTATATCGACGGAAAACAGGTTGCGAAATTTGGACCGGCCGACATGCAAGGCAATGTCTGGCAGATCGGTCCGATGGCGAGCTTCTTCGACTTATGGTCGGTCTCGTCCGGCCAGGAGGCATGGGCCGGAAAATGGACCGATCCCGGACGTCCGCTGGTGGCGATCATCGAGGGGGCCGACATCCGTCCCGCAGAGTTCGGAAGCGCGATCGAGGTAGTAAGCCCGCCAGTGGTGTTGATCCCAGACCCGATTGTCATCCCCAATGGCATAAATGGAGATGACAGCGCGAACACGCTGAACGGTACGTCCGGGAACGACAAGATCTACGGCTTAGGCGGCAATGACATCATCGACGGCAAGGCCGGCGCGGACGAGATGTATGGCGGCACCGGGAATGATGTCTACTGGGTCGATAACGCCGGTGACCGCGTGATCGAGAAGGCCGGCGAAGGCCGGGACGAAGTCCACTCGATCATCGACTGGACTCTCGGCGAAAACATCGAGGATCTCCACCTGCGCACGCCCGTCAACACGAAGGGGACGGGCAACGCGCTGGACAACCTGATCACGGCGAATGCCGGCCGCAATGTCCTTTCCGGCATGGCCGGGAACGATACGCTGAAATCCTACGAAGGCGAAGACACCCTGATCGGGGGCACCGGCAACGACACCTTATCGGGTGGCTCGGGTAAGGACACGTTCATCTTCGCTGCGGGTGACGGTCGCGACACGATCACGGACTTCGACGCCCGCGCCGGAGAGATCCTCGACATCCGTGGATATGCGAACGTCACCGCGCTGATCAGCGAGAACGGCGGCACCCGGATCGTCCTGGGGACCAATGACAGCATCTTCCTGCAGGGCGTCGACAAAGCGATCCTGACGACCGCCAACTTCCTCTTCAACGGCGCCGTCCCGAAAGACCTGAACGGCACACCGCCCACGGTTAGGCCTGCGCCCCTTCCCACACCAATACCGCCGGCAGCCGATATCAATGAAATAAGAGGTTCGAATGCCGACGATACAATGCGGGGCACGACACAATCAGACATAGTCTGGGGTCTTGAAGGGCTAGATACATTCTACTGGCAGCCGGGGGTGGGCAACGATACCTACCATGGCGGCACCGGGACAGAGCGGTACGATGCTAACCCCTATACACCTGGTAATCCTGGCGGCGACAGGTTGATTCTGGACGGTTCGGCCGGTCTGCGCATCGACATGCACTCGACAGATAGTGGCAGCGTTCAGAGCAGGAATGACCGCCTGGAATTCACGGGTATTGAGCGTATTTTTGGTACCACCGGCGACGACGTTGTTGTGGCGACAAATGCGACCGTAAATAGTTCCGGTGGAAGTGTACCCGCCCACGGTCTGTCGATCTTTACCGGTGCAGGAAATGACCGGATCTCAGGATCGCAGTTTGACGATGTCATTGATGGCGGCTCGGGCAACGATACCATCAACGGCGATGGCGGGAATGATTTCATCCACTCCAGTACCGGCAATGACCTGATTTATGGCGGCGCCGGTGACGAAAACATCCGATGGGGTAACGGTGATGCCAACCACAACCCCGGTAATGATACGATCGACGGCGGCTCAGGAAACGACCTGATCAACATCTGGATCAAGCGCGGCGACATCTATTCCAACAATGACACTGTTGGCATCGAGGGTGTCAGTGTCACGGTTGATCGTGTCCTGTCTGACGGAGCGTTTTCAGGCAATGCCAGCACCAGTATCGGCGGGACCGCGACACTGCGCTTCGACAACTTCGAACTTGGCTGGACGCATGCAGGCAACGACGTCATCGACGCGTCGGGCGCTGTGATCTCAAGTTCCGGGGCTGGCGTAAACTTCAACACGCGATGGGGTCACGATAGGTTGGTGGGCAGCCGAGGCAACGATACTTTGGACGGGTCAATGGGCCGTGATACTGTGCAGGGTGGCCAAGGAGATGACCGCATCTGGATTGGAGACGGGCACAATGGCGACGGGGCAAGCGACGTGCTTATATTCCGGGCTGGTGATGGTGCCGATATCGTCTACGGATTCGAGAGCAGCCGCGATACCCTGGACCTCGGTGGAAGGAGTTACAGCGCCACAGAGGTCCGTGATGGAACGCTTCTCAATTTCGGTAGCGGTGACTCAGTTCTCTTAAACGGGGTCTTCGACTTTATCTAAAGTGGCTTGGGCGTCGGAAAAATGGTTATAAACCGACGCCCCTTTCATACTAGGGTCAGGATTCATAACAAACAGATGACGGTTGCTGCGAGAGCGATGGCCGAGAGGAAGACCTTCGGACATCTGTCGTATCGAGTTGCCACGCACCTTCAATCCTTGAGCCTGCCGAACATGATCTCGATGCGACTTCGCCGCTTGTAGCGTCGCTTATCATATTGGACCGGCGTCTTGCGTTGCTTCCGACTAGGGATGCAAGCGCGTATCCCTTTGTCCTGCAACGCCACTCTCAACCAGTCAGCATCATAACCGCGATCGCCAAGCAGCCATTCGACGTTTGGCAAGCCGCTGAGCAGCGCCCGTGCGCCGATATAGTCGCTCACCTGTCCGGCGGTGATGAACAGGTCGAGCGGTCGTCCCCGGCTGTCGCAAATGGCGTGCAGCTTGGTATTCATGCCGCCCTTGGTGCGGCCGATCAGGCGTCCACGCACCCCTTTTTTACGGCCATACTGATCGCTGTTCGATGTGCCTTCAGGTATGTAGCGGCGATCATTACGGCCTTCTCCTCACCGTGGTTCTTAGCGAGGCTTGCCATCATAAGAGCGAAAATGCCCTTTCCGCTCCAACGCCTCCAACGCCTCCAACGGCAGTAAAGCGTCTTGTGAGGCCATAGGCGGTGGGTGCATCACGCCAGCGCAAGCCATTGCGGATACTGAAGATAATCCCGCTGACAACCCGCCTGTCATCAACACATGGCTTGCCGTGGGACCTTGGGAACTAGGGAGCGAGACGTTCCATCTGCACGTCGGCCAGCCAGAAAAGGTCGCTCATGTCACCGCTCCGTTTCCGAGCCGTGAATCACACAGCAAAACAAGTATCAGCGCACCCTGACCCTTCTGTATATCCGTTCTGCTAAACTGGTCCCGTCACCGGCCCCGGCCAGGACCGATGGCGGGGTGGTACGCGACGTCTGACCCTTGTGGCATGGCCGCGTCATCGGCATAGATGTCAGCCGCGACTGGCTGGACCTTCATTGCCTTCCCGACGGGCATCGCTGCAGAGTGCCAACGCTCCGGCGGGTCATGCTACCGTGGCAAAACTTGCCCGAGACCGGAATGCCATCGTCTGTTTCAAATCGACCGGCGGCCAAGAGTGGCAGCTCTGGGCGTTGTTGGAGGCAGAAGGTGTTGCAGCCCGCCAGGTGCCCCCCGCTCAGGTGAAAGCGTTTGCGCAAAGCCGGGGCACGCGCGCCAAGGCCGACCGGATCGATGCGGAACTCATCGCCCGTTTCTTTGCATTCCGACCCGAAGCAGGCCGCAGTCTTCCTACGGAGAAGATACGCATTCTCAGAGCCTTAACGTCTAAAAGAGCGCAGCTGGTTGAAATGCGCAAACGGCTGCTGGCCCAAATCCGCGCGCATCAAAAACTGGGCAATGCCGCGATGTTCGAGGACGTCGACAGCGAGCTGAAGCACCGGATCGACAGCCTGATCAAGGAGCTGAAAGACCGGATCACCCGGGCCATCGCCAGTGACCATCAACTTTCGGAGACAGCCATCGTCCTTCGCTCCATCCCGGGGATCGGCCTAATTGTCAGCACGATGCTGATCGCCGAAATGCCGGAGATCCGCACCATCACCGGCGAAGAAGCTGCCGCGCTCACCGGATTGGCCCCGGTCGCGCATGACAGCGGAACCCTTCGCGGGAAACGAGCCATCCCGGGTGGTCGCCGTGCCCTGCGGCACGTGATATTCCAAGCGGCTTTAGTCGCGGCACATTATAACTCGGACCTGAAACCCTTTGCAGATCGCCTCCGCAAGGCCGGAAAACCGCACAAGGTCATCATCACCGCCGTCACCAGAAAGCTTGTCACTATCTCGAACGCCTTATGCAAGAGCCGTCAAAAATGGGCCGCAGCAACGGTCTGAGAGATACAGTTGCTAGGTGTTCAGTCCCGGCATCTGATGGATCGGGTTTAGGATGAATTTGCCTGGCTAGGCTGTCCAGATATTGCAGATGTATTCGTAGGGCGTGAGCCCTCCGAGCGTCTTGAGCCGGCGAGCGAAATTGTAGGCTGCCATGAAGTCCGCCAGGTGGGTGCGGAGCAGGTCGTGATCGTCGTAATGGAAGCGTTTGACGGTCGCGTCCTTAATCGTCCGGTTCATCCGCTCGACCTGACCATTCGTCCAAGGGTGGTTTGGCTCGGTGAGGCGCTGCTCGATACCGTTGGCCTCGCAGATCATGTCGAAGCGCATGGGCCGGGGAGAGATGGCGCTGCGATTCCGCGGCTGCTCGGCGAACTGAATGCCGTTGTCGGTGAGGATGGTGTGGACTTGATAGGATGAGCTGCCTGCCGGCGAATGCTTCGAGCATGTGCTTCAGGAACTCCCACGCCGTCTTCTTGTCCGCCTTGTCGACGAGCTGGGTCACGGCAAACTTGCTTGTGCGGTCGATGCCAACGAGCAAAAACAGTTTGCCCTTAGCAGTCTGCACTTCGGCAATATCGATATGGAAGAAGCCGATGAGGTAGCGTTTGAACTTCTGCCGCTTCGGCTTGCCGCCTCCCACGTCAGGCAGTCGAGAGATACCGTGGTGCTGAAGACACCGATGCAGTGCCGCGCGCGTCAGATGTGGAATAGAAGGCTGCAGGGCATAAAGGCAGTCATCCAGCGGCAGCAGTGTATGCTAGTTTGACAGCTGGGACTGAGTACCTAGGCATAAGAGAGAAGTACCTGCGGCGCGTCAGGCTTTGCCTCCATTTCTAGGAGACAATTGTTTCATCAGAAGGGCGAAGTCGTATCGGACTGCGCGCGCATGAAGGCAAGCACACCTGCAGCATACTCCGTTCGATGCAAGGTCCTGACACCCTGTATCGCGACGAAGTCGAAAAGCGAGTTCTTTTCGGAAACTCCAAGTGCCATATGCCAGCCCAGAAACTGCTTGGTGGAGACGGCATCCCTGCTCAGAATGGTTTGCCCGTAGTGAGATCGGCTCTCATAGATACACCGTTCAACAATCCGAAGTTCGGCTTCCGGACCTTCGACCCATTGATGGAAGATCCCGTCCTCGCAATGCAGGTAGCCTGTAACGGCCATATTGCTGTTCCGGGATCGCGGGTGTTCCAGGATCATCCGGAACTCGAGATCATGGGGCTGAAGCAGTGTCTCACTGCGGTACGGAAAATTACGGACCAAACCGTCCTATCCTCAAAGGGCTACGTGTCGGGTGACGGCCAGAATGTTGCGTCTGGCATGACCATCAGTCCCAGCCATCAAACATTACCCTCCAGTGGCGGAGCAGATCAGCTGCACCGTAATCGCCATGCCGTTGGCGCTCCGTGGCAGCAGCTGAGATCATCGTCGCCACACCACTGCGATCCATCGCTTCCGGAAAGGCGAGCGTTGCGCGCAGAATGTTCAGCAGGATCCGCTCGGCCATCGCGCGTTGTTCGATCTCGTCCAGGAAGTCATCGCTCATATGCCTGGTCATATCGGATCTCATTCTACCCTAGCGTATCACGCCAAAATGTCTGCGCTTGATGCAACTCACATAGTGAGGGTCAAAACACAACCGTGACGCGATCGTTATCTATCTTAAAGTTGATGAGCGCTTACCGGATGAGCCCCTGCCCTATTCGCCAGCATCATCGATTACCGCCCCGGAGCCCATAATCCGATACGGCGCCAGGGCCGCTAATCGCCCGCGATCTCGCGAGCATTGGGCATCTATGGTCTTCTCATGCTGGCCCGAGCGTTCGCCCGCAGCGTACTACGTCGCAGATGGCACCGGGCTTGCCCTTGCAGCCGTGAAAGTTGCCGCATCCGTCGCGTCATATCGAACCGGACCTTAACTTCAAATTAACCAATATCCGGCATTCTTTTCTCATGAGCCGACTCAGTAAAAATACCGCGATAGTTGGGCTTTCAAGAATAATGGGAAAAGGGCGCCTGCATGACCACAACTGTCATCCTTCTCATGATCGTGGCTGCCACGGCGGCCGGTGACTACCTGATCAAGGCGGCATCGTTGAATACGCAGGGTATTGCATCAGCGAAATTCATGGCTGGAGCAGCACTTTATGCACTACCGGCAATTGGATGGTTCTCCCTCATGAAAAACCACACTCTGGCCACGGTTGGCATCATCTATAGCTGCTCAAATATTTTAATCTTATTTGCCCTCGGATGCTTCGTTTTCAAAGAAGCTATTTCGGCGAGGGAATTGACAGGGATCGGGCTTGCCGTCGCTGCAATTCTCGTGCTGCACAAAACGTAGAACTGCCAAGCGACACCGTCCACACAATCGAGGCAACGAAGCAACATGCTGACTGTAGACCACAACATCAGCCAAAGCACGATCCATGGCCTAGGAGTTTTCTCAAATGAGAAAATTGCAGCTGGGCAGCTTGTCTGGACCTTCAGCCCGGTTGTAGACCGAGAAGTTCCAATCGAGCAGCTGCTTAAGATGCCCGATCATGTTCTTCGAATGTTTGCCCGCCATGCTTGGTACGTCAAGGAGCGAGGCACCTTCGTCATCGGATTAGATGGTGACTACTTCATGAACCACTCGGACGAACCCAATCTCACCGACGATGGTGAGCATATGTATGCCGCTCGAGACATAGAAGTCGGTGACGAGCTGACATGCGATTACAGCACAGTCACCGTCGTTGAGTTCGATCCGAACAAAGGACATGCACATGCCGAGGACATTCGTGAATTCTATACGAAGATCTTTCAGCAAGATGCCCATCAAAGAGTAACTGCGGAGGTTGGCATGCTCGCTCCTATATCGAAGTTAGCACAACTGCAAATGAGAAGTTGTGCTTAATATTCTTGCCTGAATCTTTCCCAACAGGACGTTTGACGATGGTGATGTTTTCTGGAGCTTCAATCGGACTATCCAATCGCATTGCCACCGTTGCGCTTTACGGCACATTGTTGCTCTATCTGGCGATTGGAGTATCACTGGAGTCATTGAGAAGGCAAATCAACCACCAAGCAGAACTCGAAGCTGGCCGTCAGGTCGTTCACAATATCAGTCTGCTGCATGATCAGGTCAGGCAATTTGCCAGAGACTACAACAATTGGGGCGATGTATATCAAGCAATTATCGACAAAGACTTTGAGTTTGTTTCAAATAACTATGGCATCACGGCCGTCAACGGAGATATGTTTGATCGCGCCGTCATCTACGATGGTCTGCTAAAAGATCCTTTGGCTTGGAACTCTACCGGAACCCGAGCGCCACACCAGTCATCTCTCTCAATCTGGGCTTTGGAGCAGATACGTCTTGGCGTAGACAGGTTGCCACGCGAAGGTCGGGCCACATTCGATTTCGCTATCTTGAAAGATGGCGAGGTTCAATTCGGAAGCGCGTCACGCATCCTGCCAGATACCGAAGAGGCTCTTGCAACGGCGAACCGAGATGAAGCGTCAATTGGAGCTATTTTACGAACAGTTACAAATGCGCAGTTGACCGACATAGCGACCAGCTCAAATGTTACAGATCTTCGACTATCAAACTCCCTAAGAAACCCTGCAATCGCAACACCACTAATCGGTGTTGATGGCAGGCCAATAGCATATCTCGACTGGATTCCGCCGCACCCAGGAAACGAACTTCTAAGCCATATAGCACCTATAATCGCGCTGATATTTATCGTTCTCGGGGGTGTCGGTATTGGCGGAGCGCGCCTCCTGCGCGACCACGCAAATACTCTTGCCCTGCGGGAGGACGATGCCAATCGACTTGCACGGTCCGATCCATTAACAGGCCTTCCCAATCGCCTTGCACTTAAGGAGTATATCGAACGCCTTGAGTCTACCGGTATCAACAATTACGCAGTGATTCTGCTAGATATTAATAACTTCAAGAAAGTTAATGATCTTGCGGGCCATCAGGGTGGCGATGAACTCATCAAGACTTTCGGAAACAATTTACGTGCGGCAACAGACAAACAAGTTTTCGTCTCTCGTGTCGGCGGTGATGAGTTCATCGCGGTCGTCAATACTTCGGGTGATATAATCGAATTATCTCGCTGCACTGTCGACCGCTTCATGCAGGCAACTGGTGTTTGCTTTAATTACCGAGGCCTACAATTTCCTATAACATCTTCGTATGGCATTGCTGCCAGAAAAGATGCAACACGCTCTTTTGAGGATCTCTTAGGAGATGCGGACCGTGCAATGTATGCGTCAAAAAAGGATGATGGCAACCACGTCACAGTTTACGATGCGGAGCTTGATGCGGAATACACTTTTAGAAGGAAAATCGAGGAAGCACTTCGCTTGGCCATCAGATCGCCGGATGAGTTCTATATGCTTTACCAGCCTATCGTTAATGCGCGGACTATGGAATTACACTCGGTGGAAGCGCTGGCGCGCTGGAATTGTGCATCCCTCGGACCTATTGCTCCTGACGTGTTCATTTCCGTTGCAGAAAAAAGCGGCCTGATAGTCCAACTTGGATCGCTCCTTCTTAAAAAAATATTTTGCGACATGCAGTGCAGGCCAGATTTACGCTTTAATATCAATATTTCTCCTTTGCAACTTCTGTCGTCGGGTTTCATTCCGACGCTGACACGCTTGTTGGGAGAGCATTCCATATCACCAAGCCGAATTGAAATTGAGCTTACCGAAGGCGTTCTTGTTTCAAATTGCGATACGGTCCAAGCTCAATTGAAGCAACTCAGACAGATGGGAATCACTACGGCACTTGACGATTTCGGAACCGGCTTTTCTTCCATCGGCTATCTTCAAAAGATGCCCCTCGATACTCTTAAAATTGACCGAAGCTTTGTATCGGGGCTTGGAGACGACAAGGTCCTTGCAAATGTACTACACTCGATTGTATCCCTCGGCCGCACCTTAGGAAAATCAATCACGGCGGAGGGCGTTGAAACGCTCTATGAGGCAGAGATTCTGGCTGATGTCGGGTGTCATTATCTTCAAGGTTATCTTTTCAGCCGGCCTCAGCCCCTTGATCAAATCCTTAAGGCAGCTGGCAACGGTCATTCTCTCACGGGCGAGCCTTGTGCTCAGCAGCTTCGTCGAGCCCTCGCTAGCTAGGTTAATGTGAATCAATTTTCATAAGCTGAGGAATATTTTCTTAATATATTGTCGTATTTTGCGAACCTTTGATGTATTAGCTGCAATTCGAGACGCACTCAGAGTTGGCTTCACCAAGGGTTGTGGCAAGAGAACCCGCCAATGACAGAGCATGCTATAACCTTGAATGCAATAATAGTGACCAAAATCGTACCAAATAAAATAGCAAACGCTTTGCTGGAGCATTAGCAACCTACCAAAAATATTCCGAGGAGAATATGCAGATTTTTTTGGACGGTCCTTTCTGCATTTGGCTAGAAACCACACTGCTATGCAATGATCTTATCCTGTCACTCTCGGCTGGAAGCAGAGGGTACAGGAGTAGGCGTACAATAGGGTTGACCAGAGCCCCGCATCCTCCTTCGGTTTGAGATAGAATCCGCTCCAAACCGAGGAGACGGACGATGAAGCGATCGAGGTTCAGCGAGGAGCAGATCATCGCAATGCTGAAGGAGCAGGAGGCCGGCATGCTCACGGCCGATGTCTGCCGCAAGCATGGGGTGAGTTCTGCGACATTCTACAAATGCAAAGCCAAGTATGGCGGGCTCGAGGTGTCGGATGCGCGACGGCTGAGGGCGCTGGAATGAGGCGCACCGCGCCGAATGAGAACGGCAAGCTCAAGAAGCTGCTCGCCGAAGCGATACTCGACAATGCCATCTTAAAGGATGTCGCGGCAAAAAAATGGTAGCGCCCGGTGTGAAGCGGGAGGCGGTAGCGCATGTCGTGGAGATCCACGGGGTGAGCTACCGCCGGGCGTGCCAAGCCTTGGCCGTGGATCGGTCGAGCGTGCGCTATCGCGAGCCGTGCGCCCCGACGACGCCGAGGCGCGGGTAGCGATGAAGGCCGTCGCGGCAGAGCGGCGGCGCTTCGGCTACCGTCGCATCCACATCATGCTCGAACGCCAGGGGATCGTGATGAACCTCAAGAAGCTCAGGCGGCTCTACCGCGAGGAGAAGCTTCAGGTGCGCCGCCGGGGCGGCCGCAAGCGCGCCCTTGGCACGCGTCGGCCGATGCTGCTGCCGGATGCGCCGAACATCCGCTGGAGCCTCGACTTCGTCAGCGACGCGCTGACGGACGGACGCCGGTTCCGGGTGCTGGCGGTAGTCGATGACTACAGCCGAGAGTACTTGGCGCTGCTGGCGGACACGTCACTGTCGGGGCATCGCGTCGTTCGCGAGCTCGACGCCGTGATCGCCCGGCGAGGCCGTCCCGCCATGGTGGTCAGCGACAATGGCACGGAGCTGACCTCGATGACGATCCTGTCCTGGTGCCAGCGCACTGGGATCGAATTGCACTACATCGCGCCTGGAAAGCCGATGCATCGAGCCATGTGTCCGCCACCGGTCCGAGGACCATGGCGAGGGGCTTCATCGAGAGCTTCAACGGGCGCTTCCGGGACGAGCTGTTGAACGAGACGTTGTTCTCGACCCTCGGCGAGGCCCGGCAGCAGATCCGTGCTTGGCAGGACGATTACAATCACCACCGCCCGCATTCCGGCCTCGGGAACATGACCCCTGACCTGCCCCCCGGAACGTCCCTCGGTTTAACATAGAGTTTGCTTCATTGCGCTGCTCCCCAACCTTGGACCGCCGGATGCTGGAATTTTCCGGCTTGGTCATGGCGACGGGCTGACTGCGTCGCCGGGATAATGCAGGGCGATCGGGACGTTATATCCGATCGCGCTGTGGGGTCGGTCCTCGTTGTAGTGCCTACGCCAAGTCTCCAGTTTTTCCTGTGCGTCCGCAAGGCTCATGAACCAGTGCGCGTTCAGGCATTCGGACCTGAGCTTGCTGTTGAACGCCTCGATGAAGCCATTGTCGGTGGGCTTGCCAGGGCGTGAGAAGTCCAGGGTGATATGGTTGGCGTAGGCCCACAGATCGAGGTCGCGCGAGATGAACTCGCTGCCATTGTCGACCCGGATCGTCCTGGGATAGCCGACCTGGGCACAGACCCGTTCCAGTGTCCGGACCAGATCCTCACCGCGGTATTTGAAGCGCGGGTCAGCTGCTGGACAAAAACGGGAATGCGTATCCACGATCGTCAGGATCCGCAGCTTGTTGCCCAAGGCCAATTGGTCATGAACGAAGTCCATGGCCCAGACTTCGTTTGGCCCGACTGCCTCCTGGCGATCATCGCGCAGCTTGGCCTTCACCCGCCGCTTCGGGTTCTTGTTCCTGAGCTGCAAGGCCAGTTCATTGTAAATTCTGCGGGTCTTCTTGATGTTGATCACCCACCCCTCCCGTCGCAGCAGGACATGCACGCGCCGATATCCGTAGCGCACCCGCGTTTCGCAGATCTCCCTGATCCGTCTCTCGACGGCTGCCTGGTCCGTGCGCCGGGACTTGTAGTGGAACGTGGAGGTGTCAAACCGCAGGGCCCCACATGCCCTGCGTATCGACGTGCCCCAATCGATGCACATCCCGCGAACTAGTTCGCGCATCCGGCCAGGCTTCAGAGCTTTCGCCGGATGACGTCCTGCAGCATTTCCCGATCCAACGTCAGGTCGGCGACGATCTTTTTCAGGCGACCGTTCTCGTCCTCAAGCGCCTTCAGCCGCCGCATCTCGTCCGGCAGCAGCCCGCCATACCGCTTCTTCCAGTTGAAATAGGTCGCTTGGCTGATCCCCGCCTTGCGGCAGATCTCGGCCACCGGCGTGCCTTCCTCGCCCTGCTTCAGGACAAACGCCTTTTGCGCCTCCGTGAACCTCGATGCTTTCATCGTTCTCAGCTCCTCTCCCAGCCAGGGAAGGTTAGCCGAAAACTCCAGTTTCAAACGGTCCAGTTTTCAGGAGGCAGAGCAGTATGACGACCTGCAAAAGATCGCCGCCGATGGCGTCTATCCGCCGTGGCTGTGGGCACCCGAAGAATTTGACCTGCCAGGTATCCCAGGCAATTCAAAATAATTACATGGCACACCAGCTCTTTCTACGGATACTTATTTATCGGTTTCCTAAAGTTACTTTGCAAACCTAAGAACCTGCACAGTAAAAGGATATTATAATGGACGGTTATTGCCCTTATTGCTTAGTGCCAAGTTTTCACATCTGGGCCTGCCCACATTGCGGAGGGGTCAGACCTATTCCGGATGAGAAGCTTGAGACCAAAAAAGATAATTCAGGTGTGGGGGGCTGGACGATTTTGTTGCTGATCACTGGTCTCGGCATGCTGATGCAGATTTCTGCGCTGTTTCTCTGACCAATCCGGGCGTCCCCTTCGGGCCGCGTCCCCGGTTCCGGCCGGCTGCACCGGCCTCCACCCGAGCTGGTCGGGGCGATGCGCCCGGCTGCGCTGCACGGTTGAATGTCTCGTCCCGAGCCATCCCCCCGCACACCGGTCCTGGGCGCCCTGCCCCGTCCATCTCGTCCCTGACGGGCGGGACCGCTGACGCAAGGCGCGCCCGGTTGTCCAGTCGCGGGTCGGGAACGACCTTGGGAGTGAAGGCGCGCGACCGCAGCAGGCCCGCGCGAGACGTCAGGGATCGAGCAAGGGCCTGTGGGCAACCGGGTGCGGCTTGCGGCAGCTGCGGCACAGACCCACCGCGGCCTCTTTCAGAATAGCGAGATCCCCGCGCCAGGCGCGGCGATCAAGACGCAGGGGGGATTTGGACAAGCCAAACGCCCCCTGCCCTTGTTGGGCCAGGCGCTGCGCGCCTGTCCGTCAGGGGACCGCCGGTCCCCCACCGCAACACGAAAATGCTGCACGTCCTGCGGGGCCGTGTCCTCGCGCTTCGCACTGCGGGCCGCACCACCCCCTTGTCCGCTGGATTTTCCCATTGCGGCGGTTCCCCCCCTGCCCTCGCCGGGAGGCAAGGGTTCAGGAGAGGGGCGCGCTTCGCGCTTCCTCGCCTGACCCCCCGCCCTGTTCTGTGGCGTATAGTTCTGCCTTTTCTGTCGGGCAGTCTGCCTCTCGGGCCTGCCAGCTTGACGAAAGCGGACGGTCAGCGGTCGGCGCAGCATCGACGCGAAGAGCCGAGGCTGTGTGGAAACTCGGCCTTATGGTAGACTTCGACATGGTGGCGGGAGATCGGCATGTCGGGTTTCATCGAAGGGACTGCGCGGGGACAGACGGCTCTTTTTCCAGATCGTCTTGAGGATTGGATTGGCGAGGATCACCTGGTTCGGGTGGTTGATCTGTTCGTCGATGAACTCGATCTGCCTGCGCTCGGATTTGCGCGATCGGCGCCGGCGCGGACGGGGCGACCCGGATATCATCCTGCCGTGCTGCTTAAGCTGTTCATCTACGGCTATCTGAACCGGATCCCGTCTAGCCGCAGACTGGAACGCGAAGCCGGGCGGAACGTCGAGTTGATGTGGCTGACCGGCCGCCTTATCCCAGACCACAAGACCATCGCTGACTTCCGACGTGACAACGGCCCTGGTATCCGCCGCAGCTGCGCCCAATTCGTAGAGTTGAGCCGCCGGATCGGCGTGCTGAAAGGCGCCTGCGTTGCCATCGACGGGAGCAAGTTCCGGGCCGTCAACAGCCGGGATCGCAACTTTACCAAGGGCAAGATCGCCAGCCGCATTGCCCACCTGGAGGCGGACGTCGAGCGCTACATCGCGGAGATGGTGCGGGTCGATCGACAGGAGGAGGGCGAGGTTCGGGCTGAGAAGGTCGCGCATCTGGCCAAGCGTTACGGGCGTGTCCGGCAGCATATCCAACATCTGCAAGCCATGGGGCGGGCCTTGGCCGATGCGCCGGATGGGCAGATATCGCTGACGGACCCCGATGCCCGCGCCATGGCGACCAGCGCCCGGAACAGCGGAATGGTCGGCTACAATGTCCAGACCGCCGTCGACACCGAGACCCACCTGATCGTCGCGCATGAAGTCACCAACCAGGGTCATGACCGTGATCTTCTGGTGCCGATGGCAAAAGCGGCCAAGGATGTGCTTCGCCGCGACGAGATGCATGTGCTGGCCGACAAAGGCTACTTCAGCGGGCGGCAGATCCTGGCCTGTCACAAAGCTGGAATCACCACGACGATCCCGCGCCCCGAGACGTCGGGCAACCGCCTCAAGGGCATGTATGAGAAGGCGGACTTCGCCTATGAGGCCAACGCGGATATCTATCGTTGTCCCGCAGGGGAAGCGCTACCGTATCGCTACACGACCGAGGAAGACGGCTTGGAACTCCGCCGCTACTGGACCAGCGAGTGCGGCACGTGCCTGATGAAATCGCGATGCACGACCGGCAAGGAGCGCCGGATTACAAGGTGGGCGCACGAGCATCTGGTCGAGGCGGCGCGGGCGAGGCTGATCGGCCCGACCGAACCGATGACAATCCGCCGAGGCACGGTCGAGCACCCGTTTGGCACCATCAAGGCGTGGATGGGCACGTCCCACTTTCTGACCCAACGACTGAGGAATGTGAAAACAGAGATCGCGCTGAACGTCATCGCCTACAATATCAAGCGAATGGTAGCGCTGATCGGGGTCCAAGGGCTGATGAGCGCTCTGAAGGTATGAAAAGCGCCGCTCCATGTGGTCTGTCTGCACTTCGCCAAACGCAAGTCAGATCTTCGCGTCAGATGCCCTTGGATGCCAGCATGCGCCGGCGTTTCCACACAGCCTAAGCCTATAGACGACACTCATGATTGTCGCAGCAAATGCAGGTGCAGCAAAAACCGCCAGCACATCTTTGAATGGCAGGAACTGACACGCGCTGCAGTGCAGCTTCCCTAAAGCTGTCGTTCATTGCTCACGCTAAGGCTGACCTCGGCGGAGGAGGGGTCAGCTGTCGAAGCCGAATGAGGCCTCCATCGCCTCCCAGCTTTGGTCCATGGGCCAGGCCGCACTGACGGGCAGCGAGACATGGCCGTAGCGGAACGAGATCTGTGCCTCGGCCAGTGCCTCACTCTGACCTGCACCTGCAAGAAACAAGGCAGAGGCTAGTCCGGTCCGGTCGGCCCCGGCCTTGCAATGGATCAGCACCGGCTTGGGCAAGGCCTCTATAAGGGCCATCAACGCAGCGGCGCGGTCCAGCGTCAGGATTTCGCTGTCGCGCATGGCGAAATCAGCGTGCGTCAGGTTCAGGCGCGCGGCGGTTTTCTGTTCGACCTGATACCAGTCTGCATCCGACGGCCCGCGCAGGTTCAGCACGCTGCGAAACCCGTACGCCGTCGTCCATTCCACCAGCTGCGCTGCCGAGGGCTGGGCCGATCGGTAGACCTCGCCCTCCAGCACTTCATGCAGGTTGCCGCTTTTCTGCAGCAACGAAGCCCATCCGGCGCCGGCCACAACGGCCAGAACCGGCAGAGCCAAAATCAGTGCAGCCCACCGCCTCACGGGCGGTCCTGTTCGGATAAAGGGCGCTTGGTTCCGGTCAGCATCGACAAAACCAGGTTCTCGTGGTGGCGCAGGCTTTCGACCAGGACGCCCGCGACGTGCAGCCCCACCAGCACCAGGATCAGCGTGGCCAAGGCCTCATGGACCTCCTCCATTGCCGACGAGCCCCAGAAGGCGTCAGTCGTCTGCAGCCAGCCGGTCAGCGCAGTGCCCGCCACCGTCAGCAACAGCGCCACGATCATCGCGCCGCCTGCCGGGTTGTGGCCCAGATAGCGCCGTTCGCGCCCGGCGCGCAGGTCGCGCAGATGGGCCAGCACCGGACGCGGCCCGCGAACGAAATCCGCGAACCGGGCATGGCGGGGGCCGATCAGCCCCCAGACCACGCGCAGCGCGATCAGCGCCGCGATGGCATAGCCCAAGCCTTCGTGCAGGACCTTCGGCCCGTCGGCGGTCAGCCAAGCCGTGGCGATGCCCGCGACCAGCGACCAGTGGAACAGCCGCACGAAGCCGTCCCACACGCGGATGCGCTCAGTTGTCATCGCCTACGGCCTCGAATGTGGCGGGGTCGAAGAACGTCTCGACGCGCTTGCCGTCCTGGTCATGGCCATAGACCTCATAGCAGCCGTCCTCGGTCTTGACGTTGCTGACGGTCCAGCCTTTCGCGGTCAGGTCCGCGGTCAGCTCCTCGACCGGGCGCCAGTCGGCCTGCGGCACGTCGCAACGCTCCGAGGCCAGGGCAGGGAAGGCCAGTCCGGCCAGCATCAGGGCAAGAAGGGGGGTACGCATGGATCTCTCCGTCATCGGTGTTTCGATGCCGACATCCATGCCCGCCCCAGCTTGCGGCAACCTTACAATCCGCGCCCGTCGCATCGACGGGCGCCGGACGCTCACCCCGCGGCGACCCCGAACAGATGCCCGACCGCCGCCGTCGCGGCCATGGCCATCGCGCCCCATACCAGCACCCGCAGCGTGCCGCGCGCGATCCCCGCGCCCCCCGCCTGCGCGCCCACCGCCCCCAAGCCTGCCAGCGCCAGCATCGTCGCCCCCGTCACCCAAACGGCAATCGCCCCGTCCGGCGCTAAAGCCGCCGTGCCAAGCGGCAGGGCCGCGCCAACGGCGAATGTCGCCGCGGACACCATCGCCGCCTGTACCGGCGCGGCGGTCGTGACCTCGGACATGCCCAGTTCGTCGCGCAGGTGGCTGCCAAGGGCGTCGTGTTCGGAAAGGCGCAGCGCCACCTGCCGGGCCAGCCCCGGGTCCAGCCCGCGCTGGACATAGATCGCGGTCAGCTCGTCCAGTTCCCCGGCGGGGTCGGTGTCCAGTTCGGCCGTCTCGCGGGCGATGTCGGCCCGTTCGGTGTCCAACTGAGAGCTGACGGATACGTATTCGCCCGCGGCCATGGACATGGCGCCGGCGGCCAGACCGGCCATCCCTGCCACTAGGATCTGGCTGCGATCGCCGCTGGCGGCCGCGACCCCGACGATCAGGCTGGCGGTCGAGACGATGCCGTCATTGGCGCCCATGACGGCGGCGCGCAGCCAGCCGATGCGATGGACAAGATGGGCCTCGGGTCGGGCGTGGGACAGCATGGCGTCGCTCCTGCGGGAAGGGCCTTGATCAGGCGGCGTGGTGGGAAACCGGCTTGGGCGCCGCAATACCGGCCCCATGATAGCTGATGAACCAATTCACGTATCGCGCCAATCCCACCTCAAGCGGGGTGATCGCGCGCGGCCCTGTCAGGCGGCCCAGCAGGCCCGTATCGGCCCAGGTCGCGACCACGTCGCCCGGCTGCATCGGCAGCATCTGCAGCCGCGCGGTCCGCCCCGTGGCCACCTGCAGCGCGTCGATGAACGCGGTCAGGGACACGGGCGCGCCATTGCCGATGTTGACCACCCGCCACGGCGCGACCGGCGACAGGCTGTCGCCTGCGACGGGGATGGCCGGGTGTCGCGGGATCACGTCCATCAGTGCCCGGATCGCATCGACCAGGTCGTCGACATAGGTAAAATCCCGCTGCATCCGGCCGTGGTTGAACAACGGTATGGGTCGGTCCTGCATCAGTGCCTGCGTGAACAGGAACGGCGCCATGTCGGGCCGCCCCCAGGGTCCATAGACGGTGAAGAACCGCAGCATGGTGATCGGCAGGCCGTAAAGCGCGGCATAGGAATGGGCCATCCCCTCGGTCGCCTTCTTGGTGGCGGCATAGAAGGACATCGGCTGATCGGTCGGGTCGGTCTCGCGATAGGGCATGGTCGGGCTGCCGCCATAGACCGAACTGCTGGAGGCCATCACCAGATGCGCGGGCGGATGCGCGCGGGCTGCCTCCAGCAGCTGGAACGTGCCCGCCAGGTTCGTCGCCAGATAGGTGTCGGGCGCCTCGATCGAATGGCGCACCCCGGCCTGGGCGGCCAGGTGGACCACCATCTGCGGCCGGTGCCGCGCCATGACGTCGCTCAAGAGGCCCGGCGTCTGGATCTGGCCGCGCAGGGCCAGATAGCCTTGGAACTGGGCCAGCCTTGCCTCTCGGGCGGCCTTGAGCGCCGGGTCGTAGTAGGCGTTGTGGTCGTCAATGCCGATCACGCGTCGGCCTTCGGTCAACAGGCGGAGGGCCAGGTGATAGCCGATGAAGCCGGCAGAGCCAGTGATCAGGACGCTCATGCTGCGCCCCTCAGGTCGGTGGCTCCGGACCGGGCCAGTTCACGCGTGCGGGGCAGGCGACGGCGGCGGATCAGCCAGGCCGTGCCCAGCAGGTCGACGATGCCCACCGCCGCGCGCCGCAAATTGCCGTATTTGGACCGGCCGAAGGCGCGGGGGGCGTGGGTCACAGGCACGGTCTGCACCCGCAACCCCTCGCGCGCGACCATGGCGGGCATGAAGCGGTGAATGTGATCGAAATATGGCAGGGCCAGATAGACCGCCCGCGGAAAGGCCTTCAGCCCGCAGCCGCTGTCGCGCACGTTGTCGCGCAGCAGGGCGTTGCGGATGCGGTTCGCCGCGGCCGAGGCCAGCCGCCGGGACGGGCGGTCGCGGCGGTCCACCCGCTGGCCCTGGACCAGGCCCAGGGCCGTGTCGCCCCCGGCAAAGGGCGCCAGCAGGGCAGGAATGTTGTCGGGCGGGTTCTGACCGTCCGCATCCAGCGTCACGATCAGCGCCCCGCGCGCGGCCCAGACCCCGCTGCGGATCGCGGCGGACTGCCCGCAGGACCGGTCGTGGCAGATCACCCGCAGCTGCAGCAGCCGCGTCTGCAGCGCGGCCAGTTCCGCCCGCGTTCCATCGCGCGAGGCGTCGTCGACGACGATGATCTCGTGCGCGCGGTCCTGCAGGGTGGCGGCGATGCCGGTCAGCAGGGAGGTGATGTTGCCGGCCTCGTCGCGGGCGGGCAGGACGACGGAAATGTCGGGCGTCATGGCGCGACCTCCTGTGAGCGGTGAAGGGTATAGGTCCTGTCGCGGAACGGCAGCCGCAGGACAGGGGTCATGCCGGGGAGGGGCCGGTCCGTCTGGTCCAGAAGCACGCCGCCCGGATGGTTGCGCAGCCACCCCGCAACGGTGTCGTCGGACAGGCGGGCGACCGGGTTCAGCAGGCGTCCGGCAAAGTTTAGCTGCGCATGATAGGTGCCGTCGGTGACGGCGATGCCTGCGGTATCATGGGGCGCCACGGCCCGGCCCAGATCGGTCATGTCATAGCGCGCGGACAGCAGCGGGCTCAGCCCGAGATGCAGCCCGATCATCAGCGCCAGCGGCAGCGCGGCCAGCGCCATGACCGGCGCCCGCAGCCGCAGGAACGCCGCCAGCCCCGTCAGCGCGCAGAGCCCGCCCAAGGCCAGCGACCACAACGGCAGCGGATCGCCAAGCCGTGCCAGCACCGGAAGGAACCCTGCGCCCGCGGCCAGAGAGGACAGGATCAGCCCGATCACGGGCGCGGCCACCCACAGGTCGCGCCGCCCCCACCGCCGCGCGGGCAGGCCGCCCGACAGCAGCAGTGCCAGCGCGGGCAGTTCCGGCAACAGGTAATGCGCCTGCTTGCCGCTGATCAGAAAGAATGCGACGAACGCTCCCATGGCCCAGACCGCTGCCAGCCGCGTACCGGGATCGGCCCAAAGCCGCCTTGGCCGCAGCGCACCAAACCCCGCCCCGGTCCAGCCGAACGGCCAGATCATCGCGGGCAGCAGAGCGGCATAGAACCACCAGGGCTTGCGATGGGCAAAGGATGCCACCATGCGCCCGCCGCTTTGCCGCCACAGGACCTCGGTGCGGTACTCCGGCCCGCCCAGGATCAGCGCGGGCACCAGCCACAGGCCGACCGCCACCAGCGCGACGGCCAGCGCCAGCGCCAGCCCGCCCGCCCACTGCCGCGCCGACGGGCGGTCCGGCCCTGCCCACAGCGGCATCGACAGCGCCACGGGCAGCACGTGGATCAGGATCACCGGCCCCTTGGCATAGACGCCCATGGCCACGGCCATCCCCAGGGCAACCCAGGCCCCACGTCGTGGCCTGCGGACCGCCGACCACAGCGCCAGCATCGCCAGCAGCGTGGCCGCGGTCAGCATCGCGTCGAACATGGTCGTCGATCCGAACAGCAGCCAGACCGGCGACACCGCCAGGATCAGCGCCGCGGCCCCGCCGCGCGCCGGCCTGTCCGGCCACAGCCGCAATGCCAGCAGCCCGGTCATCGCCACACAGGCCGTCGCGAAGGCCGGTCCGACAAGCCGGGCCGCGAAGGCATCGACGCCCACGGCCGCCCAGACCAGGTTGATCAGCCAGAACAGCAGCGGCGGCTTGTGCCCGTAGATCGCCCCGTTCAGGTGCGGGACCCAGGGCGACCCGCCGACATGCATCTCCCACGCGGCGGCAACATAGCGTGTCTCGTCCACGGGCATCAGCGGGCGCAGCAGGATCAGCGTCAGCGCGGTCAGCGCGAACAGCAGCGTGGCGGACAGGACGGGCCGCATCCTCATGCCGCGGCCGTCCGGCGATGCCTGCGGATCAGCATCAGGTTGCGCAGATAGACGAACAGCCCCAGCCCCTGGCCCAACACGAAGACCGGGTCACCGCGCCACAGCGCATAGGCCAGGAGCGTGACCCCGCCCGCCAGCGAGAACCACCAGAACGCGTGCGGCACGACACTGCGTCGCATCCGTTCGCTGGCCAGCCACTGGATGACGAAACGGGCGCTGAACAGCGCCTGCCCCAGAAACCCGATCCCAAGCCACACCGTCTGTCCCGTCATCCGCCAAGCCGCCCTGAATTTTCAGGTCGGCAGTGGCAGGGCAACCTTACGGAGAGCTTACAGTCTGGCTGTCGGCGCCTGTGTGCTTGGGAGGGAACGCGGATGCCAAGCAACCGTGCAGGCAAGGTCGCGATCACCGGTTAGAGTGGCTCGGCGCGCGGCTGATTGTCGTAACACGCTATGCGGGGCAGCTAGCCCATCGCCATGACCAAGCCGGAGGCCCCAGCATTCGGGGGTCCGAGGTTAGGGAATTGCCAATCCATTTTATCTACCTACAGACCGATGAACGGCAGCTTTTACACATCCACCGAGCTCCCAAGCTAGCACCGCCCTTAGAAGTACCTTCGCCCGTTTGTAGCCTACTACTAGAAAGTAAAGGTGGTCAGGCTGCATCTGCAGCGAACGGCAGGAAGGTCCCGCATAGCAGACCGATTAGTTGACCGATCGACGGTCTGCCTTGCGGGACTATGCATGAACTGTTTTTCCTATGGTTTTTATACCGTATAAATTTGAATTGTTCGTCTAGTTTCTTCTTCCCAAGCTATTCGGACTTAATCACCCAATGGCTGGCGAAACGGTCTGTCCACCGAAGAGATGCGTGCCAACACCTACTGATTGTGCCAAGACCATGGTCAGGTCATCTTGCCCCAGATCAGGCCGAGCATGCCGACTTAGAAAGCAAAACATCCCGAAGACGCTGCCATCAGCCCGCCTGACCGGCACGGACAGATGGCTGCCGATCGGAATCATCTGCGTGATCGGAAGATCCGTTGCGATTGCATGCTGGCTGGTGTCCGTCATCAAGCTGGGCAAACCGCCATCCAGGATGTGTTTGCAGTAGACCTCTCTCAGATCCATGCTCTGACTTGGACGGATCATCGCCTCCAGTCCAGGAGCACTCACAGCGCGAAACACGGCTCGCTCCTCCACGAATTCGGAAAGGTAAGCGACCTCCATCCCGAGGGTTTCGCGCACGGTATTCAGCGTACGCTGAATTTCGACGCTGTTGTCGAGCGTCGCGGACAGAGTGGATACAGGGGCGGATTTTTGGGGCATGGTGATCCTGGTGCGACTGGAGATGCGAAAACCATAGTCCATGCACGCCATTCTATCGCACGAAAACAATTCTGCATTCTAACGATTTGGACCACGCCAACACCAGTAGCCCGCATCCGTGCGTGCGGCAGGTGTCCTATGACGGGGTATCAGGAAGACCTGTGACCGTGCCATCGCCATATATGGCATAGCATTCTATCATGCCGCAGACGTGGCGCTATCGCCGTCGACCATGCCGCAGGGCGCCGTTCTGGTCGACGTGGCGATCGATCAGGGCGGTTGCTTCGAGACGTCGCGCGCCACCACGCACCAGGACCCCATCTATGACGTCGACGGGATCGTGCATTACTGCGTGGCGAACATGCCGGGCGCGGTGGCCCGCACCAGCACGCAGGCGCTTGGCAACGTGACCATGCCGCATCTGCTGGCCTTGGCCGACAAGGGCTGGCGCCGCGCGCTGA
>NZ_JAKEKV010000018.1:30984-34215 GCF_040148865.1 Paracoccus sp. NFXS7 | reverse complement strand
CCACCGCCGGCCGCACAAGGCCCCTGGCGGCCGACCGCCGGCAGTGGTCTCCTCACTGACAGGAGAAGCAACGCAACCCGATCAGCAGGAGCAGATCAGAGCTTGAAAAGCGCCAGATCCTGTCAAAGGAATGGGGAGAACATCAGTGAAGGGGAATTTCGCGCTCGATTTCAACCCGCGTGCTTCTGGAGGAATCATGATTGTGCTTGGTCTTGAGGCATGCTGGCGGCATCATTGTTCTGTCGGCATCCTCTCTCAAAGCCATGCATCGATCGCTGGTAGAACAGGCGAGCATGATGGCTCCGCATGATCGTGCTGCATGGCCTGAGTGTTGAACGAAAGGTCCGTGCGTTTGCGCAAAGCCGGCGAAGGGACAGGGCCTGATGCAATCACCCGGCGGACGGTCGCCGACCGTGCCTGCTCATCTGGAAAAGCTTGGGAAGCTGTGACAAGCTTCGCGTCAGATGAGGCAGCGTGCCTGACAAGCAGGCCACTGCGTCGGCAAATTTTCATCGCGCTCCTCCTTCACGGAATTGGAGCGGAAGATGCCATCTGAGATCGCGAACAGTCTTGAACTTCACGTCGTCGATCTGGTGAATGCAGAGCGGGAACAGACTGGCCTCAACCCGGTCCGCGTCGAAGTTCATCTGAACGCCGCAGCCCAGGACCATTCCGACTGGATGGCCGAAGAGCAGGCAATTTCGCACGCTGGCGAGAATGGATCGTCTCCGACCGACAGGGTCGAGGATGCGGACTTTCCGCTTGCCGGCGGGTCGTGGAACCTGACGGAGAATGTGGCCTATACGGGACTGAGCGGTCAGGCGACCGAAGCCGACGTCGACCGGCTGCATTCCGCGCTGATGGAAAGCCCCTCCCATCAGGCGAACATCCTCGATCCCGATGTTGCGTATATCGGGATCGGCCTGTCGTTGGGGTCGGTTGAGGGGCAGGGCGGAACTCAGGACGCGTTGTTCATGACCCAGAATTTCGCAAACACGACCCAGCCCGTCCTGGTCCAGGAGACGGTGCACGGACAGACCGTCACGACGCAGTATATCGACGGCGAGCCGGTTCCCGGAACGTCGCAGCCAGCGGCAGACGCGGACGAATTGCCTGCCGTTAGTGATGACCCTTCGGATGACGAAGGCATTGGTGACGAGGCTGACACCGACCAGGAGGATCAGGGCGCCTCGGGAGGGGCATGCTTCGTCGCAACCGCAGCCTATGGAGACCGTATGCATCCGGATGTGGTGACGCTTCGCCGATACCGGGATCGCGTGCTTGTCAAATACCCAACTGGCCGCGCCTTCATCCGCCTTTATTGGCGCGTAGGCCCCGTTCTGGCCAAACGTGTCGTGCCGACCGGCGCTTCGGGCCGTATGGCGCGACTGGCGCTGCGACCGATCGTATCTGGATGCCGGAAGATACTATGCTGTCATATGATGGGGGCGCTGCCGAGGCAGACAGGTTCACTCATGTCGGCATGGCGTGCGAGTGTAGATCGACGGTTGTAAACGTCGCGTGTACCATCTGGTCGTTCGCTTACCATGGGGCATGTTGCCAGTCGTCTCGTGCATAGCATTGAGAGATCGAAGTTTGCAGCATTATGGAGCAGCAAAGAGGTTCGTCGATGCCAGTGCGTCTCATCTCCTACGAACGTTCAGACTTGGCAGGTAACGGAATCTCTCTGTTATGGCGCTTCCGCCTTCGGCTATAGAATGTCTCACTATAACAAAACATGTATTTCCCTACCTCGTTACGGATCCTGAGGTCCTGCGCTTAGTCCGCATGCGCTTATCGTCTGGATTCCCGACCAACAGATGACGGTTGCTGCAAGGGTGATCTGAATAGCCCCATGTTTCCTGGACGCCTTCTTCGCTAACTTTGAGGCAAGGATGCCATGATGGGCACAGTCAATTTCACAGACGAGTTCAAGCGTGACGCGGTCGCACAGATCACGGAGCGGGGCTACCCGATCAAGGAGGTTTCGGAGCGGCTTGGGGTCAGACTGCCTTCGCTCTATGCGTGGAAGCGCAAGGTCGCGAAGGCGGCCACAGGCGAGACCAATAAGGATGTCGAGGTCCGTCGGCTGATGCGCGAGCTGGCGCGCGTGTCGGAAGAGCGGGACATTCCAAAAAAGGGCGAGCCCTGTCCGCCATCGGTCCAAGGACAGTGGCGAGCGCGTATTTCGCCAGGGATGCAAGGCGAGATACGCGTTCGTGGCCGAGCATCGAGGGCAGTTTTCCGTCAGGGCCATGTGCCGGTGCCTGCGCATCCAACCGAGCGGGTTCAATGCATGGCTTCAGGTGCCGCTGAGCAATCGGGCGATGGAAGACAAGCGCCAGACGAAGATGCTGCTCAATGCCTGGACCGACAGCGGCAAGGTCTACGGCTATCGCAAACTGCACGACGATCTTCTGGAGCAGGGAGAAAGTATCTGCGCGAACCGCGCGGCCAGACTGACACAGCTTGCAGGGATCAAGGCGCAGATCGGCTGCAAGCGGCGTCCGGGCAGCTACGGAGGCAAGCCTTCGGTCATGGTCGACAATACCCTCGACAGGCAGTTCGATGTCGAAGCACCGGATCGTGTCTGGGTGACGGACATCACCTACATCCGGACGCAGGAGGGCTTTGCCTATCTCGCGATGGTCATTGACCTCTATTCTCGGCGTGTCATCGGATGGTCGATGCAAAGCCGCCAGACCACGGACGTCGTCTTGCAAGCCCTGCTCATGGCGGTCTGGCGACGCAAACCCAAGGCGAAGGTGCTGATCCACTCCGGTCAGGGCAGCCAATTCACCAGCATGGATTGGGGCGCCTTCCTGTGCGCCCACAATCTTGAGCACTCCATGACCCGCCTAGGAGGCTGCCACGATAACACGGTGGCGGAAAGCTTCTTCAACCTCCTCAAGCGGGAACGGATCAGACAGCGAACCTATCGGACCCGCGAAGAAGCCAGGCAGGACGTGTTCGATTACATCGAGATGTTCTACAACCCGAAGCGCAAGCATGCGAGGAACGGGATGCTGTCACCAGTCGAGTTCGAACGGCGGCAGAAGATGAAATACGAAGGTGTCTAAGAAACTCAGGGCTATTCGTGCATTGGATACAGCCGCCCGCTCAATGCGCTCCGCGGGACAGCGCGACGGCGGGGATGGTCATGAAGATGATGCGCAGGTCCATCCACGGGTTCCACTTCATCACGTAGAAGCGGTCCATCTGCACGCGCTC
>NZ_JAKEKV010000018.1:0-30884 GCF_040148865.1 Paracoccus sp. NFXS7 | reverse complement strand
CCGCCGAAGCCTACGCGGCGGTGCCCGTAGAGCAGCGGCCCGGAATCCGTCAGCTTGAGGACGATGACCAGCGCGAGGATCAGCGGCGCCAGCAGCAGCAGGCCCAAGACCGCCAACGTGACATCCAACCCCCGCTTGGCCATGCCACCCACAGGGGAGGCCCTTTTTTCGCGCGCCCGATGCAGTCCCGCAAGAGAGGTGTTGGCCGCGAGGGAGGGGCGACAGTCCGACACGAAATCTCGCTGTGCACGTATCGTTCGCATATTAACAACCAACCTCATGATAACTAAACGTTCTTGCCGAATGATGCCAAGAGATGCGGACGGCGTGCCGCCATCGTCCTGGGAAGGCACTCTACATCATCTCGTTAAAATTTTAGCAATCCGTAAGATATGGTTAACACATCATGCAAAATCACCGCTCCAGAGCGTCATCACTTAAACGGCCGACATGAAAAGGTTTTTTCTGCAAATGCCCCGTGGCTGTCTTTTTAGTTAGGTTGAATCAAGTGCCTACAGGAAACGCTGTGGTCACCAAACTTTTTGCAGCCAGTCTAAGCCGTAAGCAACATGGGAATGAAAAGGCAGGTTTCACCGCTCTATGCCCCGTAATTGGCCAGTTTTCCGGTTTGGTATGACAGGAATTTGAACACCTGCTCCCAAGCCGCTGCATCAGAGCGACACCTGAATTCTTCGCCTCCTCAAGCATCGCAAGATAATATCTGCTTAATTACTTATTTTGATACATCCTTATAAAGGCTGCCTACCTACATAATTAAACTTTAAGTTGTTTTTTTTAAAGTTTGTAAACTTTTGGTTGTTAATTGCGCAATTATCGCTCTCTGGAATGTCTTACAGCACAATCCCCTGTTGCACGGTATCTTGCTCTCCAAGCGGTTGGCATGAGGACCAACCCGCATAAGTAGGGGACCCCAAGCACCACCTCCCCCGATAAGCACTAGCGCTCGTGGTGCACTTTATGTGCAACAAGGCTGCTGCATACCAGCAAGGTCGAGTAGCCTTAGGCGTGCGAACCGTCGGCCAGGTGCGGGCACTGGCCCGTTCGGTGAGGTGAGCCTGCGTTGAAAGGTTGCTTGAGCATGTAGCGCATTAAGACAGGTGGCGAGGCATATGCCTCTGCAGTAAGAGCGTTCCCATCGTCGATGAAGCAGCCTTACGCTTGAACTGGTCCACGGACAGCTTAAGCCTGATGCATGGGAACTGCAGAACTATCATGATCCATAAAAATGCGCATTATCCTGCCTTGGATGGCGCACGCGGAATTGCCGCCATTTCAGTATTTCTTTACCATATCAGCGACTATTTCGGTGGCTTGCAGTTTCTTCAAGGATCTTTCCTGGCCGTCGATCTGTTTTTCCTGATGAGTGGATTTGTTATTGCGCTGTCCTATGAAAGATCGCTTATCAGTGGCACTCGATCTTTCAGGTCCTTCGTCTGGGCAAGGGCATTGCGACTGTATCCGCTATACCTGATGGCATGCGGAATAGGATTCACGTATTTCCTTGTAAAATATCTGACAGGTTCAGATGACGCCCCCAGCATGCTGCAACTGTCGGAGGCCATCCCTGCCACCATTCTTCTTGCCCCTTGGGCTCCTGCGGCAGAATGGGGGTTCACGCCCTATCCCTTCGCGCCCTCTGCCTGGAGCTTGAGCTTCGAATTCTGGTACAACATTCTTTATGCCCTTCTGGCGATCCGACTGGGAACAAAGGTTCTTCTGGGGGTTTCCGCTATTTCCCTCGCCATCCTGATTCACCAATCCCTCCAATGGGGTAGCATCGACATGGGATGGAGCATTGCCACAATGCTGGGCGGTTCGGCACGTTTCTGGTTTTCCTTCAGTGTCGGCATCCTGATCTTTCGGCATCAGGTAAAAAACATGAGCAGCAACAAGGCTTTTCTCTCTTTGTCCATGCTCTGCTTTGCGTTTGTTGCCATTCCAAGAGATGCGCTTTGGTTGGGGATACTCTGGATTGCTGCAGTTTTTCCAATGGCACTTTTCTTTGGTGGCGCCTATCAAATCAAGGGACTGTCATCCAAGCTATGCAACCATCTTGGACGTCTGTCTTATGCAATATATATTCTCCATGCCCCGATCGTTCTTTTTCAAACCGGGGTATTCAAGGTATTTATGGGAGACCGATGGGCTGATCATAAATCTCTCATCGGAATTTCGATAATCGCAAGTGTTCTGTTGCTGTCCTGGATATGCACTTATTACATTGATGAGCCTCTCAGGAAATATCTCAAGAAGCGGCCGGTCAAGCGCTCTGACAGTACGATTCCTCCTGTGCTGCCGGTTTGATGCTTAATAAGGGCATTTGGAAAACTCATCCTGCCTGATCGGAAAGCAGGACTGACGCGCTCGATATCAGACAGGCAGGTAAGCACACCTAGAGACCCACGCACCTGAACGAAGCGCCATGTCGGAGGTTGGTGTTGACCTGTCAACCCTTCCGAGGACTGCATGACCCGCTGGACCGATACCGCCCTGATCTTCGTCGCTGCCGTTGCGCTGTCATGGCTGGGCTGGATGCTGATCGACCGTCTTCTGCTGCGCCCGATCGCGCAGCGCAGTGATTTCTGGCGTCCGCTGCTGGCCCGGTCCCGCGGGCCGGTCCAGCTGGCGCTGATCATTGCCGCCCTGTCCATTGCCACCCGCATCGCGCCCCTGACGGTCGAGGAAACCGCCACCTTGCGCCACGTGCTGCTGTTATGCTTCATCGCCTGCATGACCCTTGTGGCGCGCACCGCGCTGCAGATCTGGGTCGCGCTGCATCTGCGCCGTTTCCGCATCGATGTCGAAGACAATCTGCTGGCGCGCAAGCATGTCACCCAGTCCCGCATCCTGCAGCAGGTGGGTAGCCTGCTGATCGTTGCCGTCGGCATCAGTGCGGCATTGATGTCGTTTGACAGCGTGCGGCAATACGGCGTCAGCCTGCTGGCCTCGGCGGGTGCAGCGGGGCTGGTCGTGGGCCTGGCCCTGCAGCCGGTGCTGCGCAACCTGTTCGCGGGCATACAGCTGGCCATCACCCAGCCCATCCGCATCGACGACGCGGTGATCGTCGAGGGCGAATGGGGCAATGTCGAGGAGATCGGCGGCACCTATGTGGTGATCCGCATCTGGGACAAGCGCCGCCTGATCGTGCCGCTGAGCTATTTCATGGACCAGCCCTTCCAGAACTGGACGCGCGCGGATGCGACGCTGATCGGGGTGGTGATGCTTTATGTCGATTACGCGGTCAGCATTCCCGACCTACGCCTTGAGGCGGAACGTATCGTTCGAGCGTCACCCCTGTGGGACCGCGACGTCTTTGCCCTGCAGGTCACCGATTTCCGTGAGACCGTAACCGAGGTGCGCATCCTGGCCAGTGCCCGCAACGCCGGACGTGCCTTCGATCTGCGTTGCGAGATCAGGGAGCACCTGCTGGCCTATCTGCAGACGGACCAGCCCCATGCCATGCCCCGCCACCGGGGCAGCATCCAGATGGACGACCGCCCCGATCGATCCGCAGGTCTGGCCGACAAGGGAATCATCGAGGTCAAGGGCTAGGTCCTGCGGCTGTCACCGTGGCATGCCTTCCGAAGGCCTGTCGCAGGGATCGTGACGTCCTTGTCGATCGGCTTTCGGCACAGAAAGGGCGGGCAAGCCCTACTTGGGCTGGATGGACAGCTGATTGCGCGCGGTTCGTGGCCCGGTGGCACGCGATCCGCGGGTGTTGCGGATCGTGGCCAGGATCACATAGCCCAGAATCACCATCTGCAGGAAAACCACAGCCAGCAACGCCATGCCCAGGCTTTCCCAAGCCGAATATCCCGCCGCCGAGCCCCCGATCAGGGCCACCGCGGTCGTCGTCAAGGCAGCCAGCAGGTAACAGATGACAAACATGCCGCATCTCTCATCAGATTGCCCCCGCTATAGCACGGGAGACATCAAGGTGAGCGACAAAGGTTAAGAAAACCTTACCGACCCGTCATGCGACGCTTGAGCGACATGTAGGATTTGGGGCCGGCCAGATAGTTCTCCATCTCTCCGGGCAGCAGGAACGACTTGAGCTTGCGCAGGTTCACGCGGTCGTAGACGACGCCCAGGCACCGCGATTCCAGCAGGGAATCCTCGGCCAGGGCGGTTTCGGCCATGGCGCGCGAGGTGCGGCCCCATTCGGCCACGATGACGAACTGCGCCAGCTCGTGCAGGATCGCCCGGCCCTGGGCCACGGGGTACAGCGGCGGGACGTCGACGATGACGCGGCTGAAATCGCCATCGCGCGCCTCGGCCGCGATCTGGCCCAGCATCTGGCCGGTCAGCAGGTCGTCCGAAGGGCCGCCCTGGTCCAGCCCGCAGGGCAGCACGACCAGGTTGGTGTTGGCGATGCCGACCAGCATGTCCTGCCAGTTGCCACCGCCGCTGACTGCGTCGGTCAGGCCCGGCTTGCGGTCCAGGCCCAGCATCCGGCTGAGCGTGCGGCCGCGACTGTCGGCGTCGATCAGCAGGACAGAATGCATGCCGATGCCCAGCTGGCCCGCCAGGTTGAAGGCGACCGAGGACCGTCCATCAAAGGGATGGAACGACGTGACGCCCGTGACGGGCAGCGCCCGGCCCGTCGCCTCGCCCGCAAGGCGGACATGGCGCAGCGTTTCGGCATAGACGGAATCGGGATAGTGCAGCACCGGGACCGGCACCTGGATGACCGGTGGCCGCAGCCTGGACAGGACGGGCAGTGTCTGCCCGCTGGCCGTGGCCGGTGGCGTCCGGGTGGCCGCGGGTGCCGCGCCCACCGCACGGGGACGACGGACCGCGGGCAGCACCGGCAGGTGGCCCAGGAAGCGCAGGCCCGAATATTCGGTCAGGTCGGTGGATGTCCGCAGCGAGCGTTCGCGCCATTCGCGCAGCGCGGCGATGGCCATGCCCAGGAACATCCCCAGCAGCGTCGCGGCCAGCGCCGTGCGCAGCACCGCCGGGCCCGAGGGCGTGGTCGGCACCTGGGCATAGGACAGGATCCGCACGTTCGACACCGGGAAGGACTGCTGCTGCTCGATTTCCTGCGATCGGGTCAGGGTCTGCTGATAGATCGCGGACAGGGTCGCGGCCTCTTCCTGCAGGGCCCGCAGCCGGACGAAGTTGGCGGCCTGGTCGCTGTTGCGGGCCGAGGCCTGCTGGACGCTTTCCTGCAAGGCCTCGACGCGGGCATTGGCGACGTCCAGCGTGCTCTGGGCCTCGGCGCGTTGAGCCTGCAGTTCGATGAACAGGCGTTCGGCGGTGCTGACCAGGGTCTGCTGCAGGCCGGGGACCTGCGGATGGTCCGGTCCCGACGAGGCCAGCAGGCGCTGCAGCCGGGCCTGGACATCGTTGTAGGAATCCAGCCGCGCCCGCAGTTCGTCCGACACCTCGCCGCCGATGGCCAGCGAGCTGTTGCTGTTGGTCAGCCCCTCGACCCCGCCGGCGACGGCGCGGTCATAGGTGTCCAGAACCGCCCGCGCCCGCGCGGCCTCGGTCAGGACCTCGGTCAGGCTGGAGTTCAGTTCGTTCAGCGCCTGTTCGGTCAGAAGCCCGCCCGAGGAGAACTCGACCAGGCTGTTCTCGGCGGCAAAGCGTTCGGCCGCGCCGGCGGCAGCCTGCGCCTGCGCCTGCAGCTCCTCCAGGCGGGTGCGCATCCAGGCATTGGTCTGGCCGACGGAATCGGCATTCGAGGACAGGATGTCCTGGACATAGAGATCGGCATAGGCATTGGCGACCTGCGCCGCGATCTCGGGGTCATGCGAGGAATAGCTGACCGCCACGGCAGAGCTCTGGCCGATCCGGTCCACCCGGATCTCGCCCCGCAGCCGCGCGGCGGCCAGGCGACGCGCAGGGTCGACCTGCGCCATCGTCGCGTCGGACGCCATCAGGTCGTCCGGATTAATGACATCGGCGGGGGTGGTCAGCGCGACCAGCTGGTCGCGGATCCAGGTCACCGGCCAGAACACCGTCGACAGGAAGCCCCCGATGGCCGAGGTGAAGGCCGACCGCGGCGGGTCCATGAACGACGGGTTCTCCTGCAGCCCGGTCAGGTTCAGCACGTCGTCGGCCAGCTTGTTCGATTCCAGGACGACGCGCGCGTTCTCGATCCGCTCGACCGGAAGGGCGGCGCTGGCGATGCCGCCCGCCTGCTGGACGGACCGGTTGACGTTGCTATCCAAAAGCAGGCTGGAATAGGTGGTGTAGGTTTCAGGCTTGGCGATGGAATAGGTCAGGCCCAGCATCCCCAGCAGCACGGCGGGCAGCAGGATGGTCGTGCGCTGCCGGCGCAATGCCACCATCAACCGCCGCAGATCGATGGTCTGGGCCGGCGCGGCCGGTGCCTCGATATAGGCCATGTTCCCGTCATAGGGCTTGAGTTCGCGTCCCATCAGCTTTCCTTGGGTCCCGAGCGGGGTTCGGTATCCGACCGATCCGGCGCCGTTCCATAAATTTCGATCTGCCGTGCGCCGCCAAGATGGGCGGCCGCCCCGACATGAAGCGCCGCACGCATCAGCTGGCGGTTGCGCCAAGCCGGACGTGCCGCCCCGACCACGGCCAGTCCGCCGCAAGCCAGGGCCTTGGCCACCGCCACCCCGGCCGCGCGGATGCGCCCGGCACGCGGGCGTCCCTGGGCGATCAGGCTGGCATGCGTCTGACCCATCCGATAGCGGCGCCGCAGCAACCAGGCAAGGCGCGCGCGGTCCGATGGCACGGTTTCGTGCACGACAGCCAAGGGCGCAAAGGCGATTTTACCGCCAGCGGCCAGAAAACCGGCAAAAAAGGCACTGTCCTCGCCGCCCGAACGGCCCCGGACCGGGTCGAACGACAGCCGTCGCGCCGCCGGGTCGGCCAGGTCGACAAGCACGTTGCAGGTATAGCCGCTGGTGATCGAGCCATCCGGGCCATAGACCGGCAGCGTGTCATGCGCCCGCGCGCGGTCCATCCAGACCGGCGCGTCGGGACGGTAATGGGCGCGCACCGGCCCCAGGACGGCGCCTGCATCCGCATCGCGCCACGCCGCCACAAGATGCATCAGCCAGTCTGGTTCGACCGTCTCGTCATCGTCCAGATAGACCAGCAGCCGCGCGCCCGTGGCGCGGGCGTGATCCAGCAGCGCGTTCCGCGCGATCGAGATGTTGGCCTGTGGCGCGTGCAGATAGCTGACCTCGAGGGGATGGTCGGCGGCGATCCCTTCGACCAGGTCGCGGGCCGAGGGCTGCGCGTCGTTGTCGGCGATGGCCACGGCCACCGGCAGGCCGCAGGGCGTCAGCGCGGCAAGCGATGCCAGCGTGGCTGCCAGTTCCGGGCGCCGGAAGGTGCAGATGCCGATCAGCACCCTGTCGTGAAACAACGGCGCGCTCATGCAGGGGTCCGTTCCGCAGCGGGCTTGCGGGACAGCCATTCCCGCCAGAACCCGGCAGACCAGGCCATGTGCATGGTCCCCGCCACCAATCCCGCAACCAGCCCGCGGGGCCGCCCGGTCTGCAGGGCGATCATGACGCCGCCGGCCAGACAGGCCAGCAGCCACAGCAGCAACGGCAGGGCAAAGACCGCCCCGAACGGCGCCAGCACGACCAATGCCGCCGCCGGGGCTAGCATGGCCACGACGGCCTGACGGGCCGCGGGGCGGGTCCCGTTCTTTTGCAGGTTGCGGGCCCGCCCGCGCCCGAAATTGAAATATTGCCGGATCAGGGGGCCAAGGCGCGCCCGTGGGAAATAGGTCAGCCGGGTCCGCCCGGTCAGCCAGATACGATGGCCCGCGGCTGTCAGCCGGTGGTCCAGTTCGGCATCCTCGTTGTGGCTAAAGCGCGCATCATAGCCGCCCACCGCCCGAAAGGCGTCGATCCGCATCAGAGCGTGATGCCCGTGATCCACCCAGGCTCCACCGCCCGCCAGCCGGTGTGCCGACCCGCCATTGCCCAAGCGCGAATTCTGCGCCTCGGCGATGACCTGCTGCAGAAACCCCTGGCCCTCGGCATGCATGGTGACGACGACGCTGTCGGCACCAGTCCGCTGCGCCTCAGCCAGCAGAACGTCCCCATAATCGGCGGGATAATCACTGTGCGCATCCAGCCGCAGCAGCCATTCGGCCCCGTTCCCGAACCGGTCCACGGCCAGATTCACCCCCGCCGATTGCAGCCGGCCGGGATTGTCGATCAACCGGATCAGGGGATCGGCGGCGGCTCGGCGGCGGACGATGTCGCAGGTCGCATCATGCGATCCGCCATCGGCGACCACGACCAGCCCGTTCACCCGCGCCGCAAAGGCCGCGGCAAAGGTCAGGACGCCATCGATGTGGCGCGCCTCGTTCAGGGCCGGAATGACGATCAGCATATGGGGTTCTGACATCGTGACCTCAGGCAGCGGCGGCGGATGCGACCGAGGCCGCGTCCCCTGCCCCGCAGATGGCGGCCGTCAGGTGACGGCATTCGGCCTCGTCCATCTCCAGCGTGGCGCGGGGAAGAGCCGCGACCGCGGCACGGCGCGCGGCCAGACCCGTGGGATCGATGGCGGACAGGGCTGCAGCGACGGCCGCGGCATCGGGCGCCGCGACGGTGACGCCGCATCCCCAAGCCGCGACACGGCGTGCAACCTCGGTCCCATCCAGAACCACGGGAACGGCGCCGTTCAGGCATCCTTCGTACAGGCGGTTGGGAAGCAACCAATCAGAGTTCTGCCCCGCCTGATACCGGTCGATCAGCCAAGCCACGTCCAACTGCGCATAGATCTTGGGCAGATCATCGGGCCAGTCATAGGCGCCCATGAAGGACAGGTCGGGATTGGCATCCACGACCGCGTGGAAATCCTCCATGACGTCCAGGGCCGGACGCCCGCGCAGGATGACCCGGAACCGTCCGGGCTGCGCACGGGTGACCTGATCCAGCACCTGGAGGGACCAGCGACAGCGCAGCATCCCGAACCAGCCGACGATCAGCGGGCCCCCCTGCTCCGCCCCGCCGGGTGCGGGAACGGCCTGCGGCGACGACGGAACGGGCCGGGCAAAGGGCTTGTTCTCGACCAGCAGGACCGGGACGTCCGACTGCTTGAAATGGCGCAGATAGCGCGTCTGGAACGCGGGCGAGGACAGGACGACCAAGCTGGTGCGCGCCATCAGCCCGGCCTCGACCCGGCGCAGGATACGGGCGGGCATGCCCTGCCCCAGCATCATACCGTGAATGTCCAGCAGCTCATAGACCAGCCGCGCGCCCCTGGCGCGTGCCAGCCGCGCGCCCAAGGCCAGCATTTCCAGATTGCGGGCCAGGATGACCTCAGGACCGCCGTCCTGAGGCGGGACAAGGCGCGCGATGCGGGGCCATGCCTCGGCGATCGCGCGGACGCGCTGGATCATGCGGCCGTTCGACGTCAGTCCCAGCACCGTCGCAGGTTCGGGCAACGCCCCCTGCCCCCGCCGGAACCCCGCGACCCGAACCTGTGCCCCGCCCTGGCGCAGCATCCTGACCCGTCGCCAGATCGAGGGGTCGTCAAGGTCATGGGCAAGATAGGTCACGTGCAAAAAAGGGTCTCCGGCAGGATAATCGTTACAAAGGGTCTTGGGACAGGACATGCGGACAGCACTTGGGCCGCCCAGGAAATGTCGGCACTGGATAGACAATTCCGCCGCACGGGAAAACAGCCTAATAGGACAACTTTTGCGATCTGCCGACAAGGAAGCGTGAACTGTTGAATCCGCAAAGGGGTCAGGCTCAGTGTTACTCACCAAACGGTTGCATCAAGGCTTGCTTCACTAGGTCCATTCAATTTCAGGTTGCTTATTCAGCTCGTTAATCAATTTCTCACAATTGCCTTCAATAGGTGCTCACGCCCTACGCAAGACGTATGCCGCCATGACAATCAGAACCCAACGTGGTGCAAAGCACCTCCTCCGCTGAGCCGACAACAGAGTATCTCTTCCTTACCGGTAACGCTTCCCGTCGCGGTTGCAACGCGGGTTGCTGGTCAGGAGCGTCTTGGCGCTGCCTCGGGAAGCTTTGCCAAGACATGCGACGTTGACCCCCATCAATCTTGAACACCTAAGTTTGCCGTGAAAGCAAGTAGTCGGATAGTCGTGTATATACTGTTGGTGACTGCGATTTGTCGCTTATCAGAACAGCCATAATGCCACATTCAATAGCATTGAAAGGCTGCATAAAACTTCCATTTACACTTAATAATTGATTTCGTTGCGAACCGCACCCTGCGCTATAAAAAATTTTCGCAAAATCCTTTGACATTTGAAGCTTACTCTGAGTAACAGATTTATGAAAAGCCTCTGATTTGCATTCCACTTCGGGATTACAGCTATGCATCAGGGATTGGACAATAAAAACGGTGATGCGTATGCTTTATAAAAGTTCTACAAAAACGAATAAAATTATTATTTCTTTATTATTCGCTTGGCTAACATTGTGGTTAGCAAACGCAATTCAAGACATCACAATATGGCTTACAGGAACCAGCGCCAAAATATGGGTTCTCGATCTTGATTTTGAAGAAAGCTTCTATACTTGGTTTTCCACAGTTATGTTAAGCGCAGCGGCCTTCATATGCTTCTTTCTTTCTTTGAAAGATCATGGGCAAACAAAAAACGTCAAAACGCAATGGAGAATACTTGGCTCGCTTTTTTTCTTACTTTCTGCAGATGAAATGCTCTCGTTTCATGAGAGAGTCTCAGGCATGCTCAGCACCTCCTTCTCAACCTCTGGAATGTTTGAATTTGCTTGGGTAATTCCAGCGCTTATTATCATTCCAATATTTTTCTTCCTATTCTTTCCGTTTATACGCCACCTCCACACCCACGTATCTTATACCATTATAATCGCGGGATCCATTTTTGTCTTCGGTGCCGTTGGCATGGAAATGATTGCTGGGATTTTCATATCAGAAAATAGCTCCCAGGATGATGTCTTCACATCTCCAATATATCGTTTTCTTGTTAATATAGAAGAAGGATTGGAGGTTCTTGGAGTCATTATCTTTATCAAAGCGCTTTTGATGCAAGCAGAAATTTATTTTCCCGAAATACAAAAAGGGAAGGAGCCATAGTCCCTTAATATCGCTTCTTAACTTTATAGATATAAAAGTAAATTAAGAACTTAGTGGTGCAGCGTCGCTATCTCTGTTATTAAAGCTCACCAAATGGAAAATGTTATGCCCTTAGTGTTAGTTCGAACCCCTACTTACCGTCGCCCTTCTCAGCTAAAGCGAGCTCTAGCTTGCTTGCAGGCACAAACACATCAAGAGTGGATATGTGAGGTTCGTGACGATTGCCCCGACAACTCCGCACGTCATGTTGTTGAGGAAATGTGTGATCCTCGTATCCGATACATTGGCAACTCACCACAGCAGTTTTTGGTTGCCAATCTGGACGCATGCTTCCGGCGTGATAACCCATACTCAGCCGATTATTTTTTTATGCTTGAAGACGATAATCAGGTTAGACCGGAATTCATGGAACGAGGAATAGGCATCCTTGAGAAGAATGGCGCATCTATATGTCAGATCAACCAAGTTATCGAAAATGCTTCAGAACAGCATTTAAGTAAATTTGGGCTACTTGATGGGACGTTCGACGAGCGGATATATCAGCCTGAAGAGTTTCATTTGGCACTTTTTGGCGGCATAGGAATTTCTAACGGCGGAGTATTCTGGTCCAAAAACATCAAGAGAGAACTATCTTTCAGAACAGATACGATACCTGCTCTTGATGAATACATCAGAACTTGTCTAGTGGCAGAACCAATTTACATATGCCTTGAAAAACTGGCAGTTTGGTCCCAGAATGAAAATAAGACCACAAGAAACTTGGGATTTGAACGAGGCTGGTTGCGTCGTGAAATTGACTTGAAAGCGTCAATTAGATTCATTCGAAGAAAAGTATGGAAAGAAACACCAAGGAATCTCAAGGAAAACTTTATCAAAGGTGATATTTTGCGAATACCTACAGAAATAAGAATGCTTGCACTTTATAAGGCAGGTGTGAAACCGTATGATACATCGGCAAGCCTCAAAGGCAGAGCCAAGCAGATGGTCATAAGGAGTTTGGGTCGGGTTCACCCGTCTGTTACAAGCTTCTAGATTCGTGTAATTTATAATTTACTTTAACTACAGATAAATTTTAATCTTCTAAACTTCTGAAATCACATGCGGACTATAATCATGCCTCCTTCTGCCATCCTGAAGACTTTAAATTCCAATTCTTCTCAGGATAGCTTAGGCTATGCACGAACGGTTGCTGTGATCATTCCTTTTTATCAGAAAAAAAGCAGCATTCTGAAACGAGCAATGATTAGCGTTCTAGCTCAGCGGCTACCCGTAAATACTAACTTACATGTGTTTATCATTGACGATAGCTCTCCTGTGTCTGCTGAGCATGATTTAGCAAATCTTCCTCTACAAGATAATATCTCTTGGTCTGTTCATCACCAACCCAATGCTGGACCAGGTGCAGCACGCAACAGGGGACTGGATTTAGCAGATACAGCCGCTGTCGATTTTGTGGCTTTCTTAGATTCGGATGACGAGTGGCTGCCACAGCATCTGCATGATGCGATAGATGCACTAGATCAGGGATACGGCTTTTACTTTTGTGATCATACACGCAATGAGCATGCCAGTGGCCATGCCGTCATTGATGCGCTTAAGGAAAAGGGCACCCGACTGAGGCAGAAGGCCAAAGTTTTGAGCGAGCAAGGGCCAGTTTTCGGGTTTTCTCCTAAAGCTCTATCTGCAGAAATGATTACTGAATACCTCTGTCAAACGTCTTGCGTAGTTATGCGGGCGGAAGTGACCAAAGGACGTCGTTTCGATGGTGATCTTCGAGTTGCAGGCGAGGACCATCTATATTGGATCACCTTGGCAATTCATGATGTACCAATGGTCGCATCCTGGCGCAGTAACGTGATTTGCGGGGAAGGACTCAACATTTACTTTTCTGCATTCGACTGGAGCAATCCAGCATCAATCGATCGTCTTGGACACCTGCTTCTGATGTCAGAGAAGCTCAAAGCCATGCCTGAAGCGGTTGGAGCCGCAAAGGAGGCTATAGAAGCTAATTGCATAAGAAAGCGTCGCGGTTATGGATTCTTGTTTACTCGCGCCTTGTTAAAAGGATGGCGACCGAACCTTATTACATTGAAAAAAATTCAGCGCTACGATCCACTTATTTCTTTAAGAATCCCGCTCTCATTCTTCAGCGTTTTACTTAACAGAAAAAAATCCCGGGACTGGTAATAGATAGCTAATTTTAATGGTATAAAATTTATAATTATTGATAATCCGCTATTTTTAGAGGCTCCAATATTAATTTTATTTCCTTCTGGAAATCAAAAACCCAAGTGAAACTCATTGCCGTGAGTGCTTTGTGCAGAAAGCACCCTCATGAATTCCTCAATATAAAATTGCGTGCGCCTATCATTCTACTTTTCATGATAAGATTATTCAGCCACTCGCGTGGGTTCTTGCCCATGCCGCGCTTAACACGATAAGATACATTTTCCGTAATCGAGTGACGCCATATCCACACTGGCACGCCCAATATTCTGCGTCCCCCCGGCGGTATTGATGGTCCCATGATCGGCGCGCCATCCATCATGCTCATATAGGCCCAAGTCTCGCCAACTGATTGGAAATACAACGCAACATAGTCGAAGCTCATCCGGCTTGCCGGGATCAGATGGCGAACCCGACTGGACGGAATCCAGTAATGAGCGCCACCCAAGGCAGCGATTGCAACCAGAACCGTAGTCTCCTCGCCAAGGCGCTTCTGATTTGGGCTGACACCAAGTTTCGGATCGTAAAGGCATTGACGCTGCTCGGCGGCACGCACAGCGAAATTTGCCCCGTACGGAAACAGGCTCAACTCGGCTTCCATGCGACGTTCTTCCGGACCGTGATCGCGTTTGGCCAACAGGTCGACCAACAGATCCGCGTTGTCGATCATCCAGTCCGGCGGTGTCGCCTCGTACACCGGTTCGACCACCCCGCCGAAAATCGTTCCGTCAGGATAGCGGTGAAACGCACGGGCATAAGCCTCCAGCCAGCCTGGATCCAATTCCACGTCGTCATCCGTCCAGCAGATATAGTCGCCTTTCGCCGCAGCCACGCCAGCGTTGCGTGCATTCGACAGCCCTGCCTCGGGTTGCCATACGCGACGCAAGGGCAAACGGTCGGAAAATGCCTCGATCACTGCAGGCGTATCGTCGGTACTGCCGTTATCAACGACAATCATTTCCCAGGTCGCATTGTCGGGCTGGCGAAGGGCAACGAAGCTGTCCAGCACATGATGCAGTTGCCGGGCACGATTTCGGGTGCACATGATGACGGTTATCAGCATCTTTGAATATTCCCTTCACGCATCGCGCCCAAAGTGCGCGTCACCGGACGAAAAGCCTTTGCCGGAACTCTGTCCAGCACCCAAGAGAGCATCGGGCTTATGGTGCAATCCTCGGCGGTCGGCTTATGCATCACATCAGTCCTATGACCCGGTGACGCGTTATCGATCAACAGCCCTGTCCTTCGGTGCCAGTAAACAGCCTGGACCGGGCGGACCATTGTCCGGTCTGCAAGTTGCAACAAGGCTGCCCGATCAGATGCTGTCAGACCCAACGAATGCATCAGCTTTGGACAGTCCCGGCTCTTTCCAACCAAGCCTGAGCGCAGGCCACCGCCTCGGGCAACGTTTTCGCCTGATAGCTGTCAGACCAGCGGGTGGAGAACGCTGCAGAGAACCGCGAGATCTTGCCGTAGTGGTTGTCCAAGAAGCAATGCGGCAGCCCAAGAAGCGTGCTTAGGATATGCACATGCAGCCGGTCGGTAATCACGAACCGGGCACGCGACAGCTGCTTCAGTCCGCGCGTCACCCGGCGTTCGGCGAGTTGGTTGTAATAGTAGTTTCGCCGCGCAATGCGGGACATCCGCGCGGGAGACAGGCTCATCACCGCCTTGATCCGGCTGTCGCGTAGCACATCGCGCTCAAGGTTCGGCGTATCATCCAGCCAGTCGGCTTGCTCCCAGCCCTTGGGCCAGTCTTGTGACAGATGGCCCACGCCTTCCTTGTCCGTGCGCATCAAGAGAAGCACATTCAGATCAGGAGTACCGATCCGCTGCAGCGGTCCCATCGCAAAGGCCATGTCCGGACACAGCGTCACCTCGCAATCAAAGGCTTGTGTCGCTAGGGCATGGCTTTCATGGTCGCGCACCAGAAGCCGCAGGGACTTGGCAGACTTCAGGTTTCGCGCGGTCTTGGCGATATTTGCAGGGTTGTCATAATGAATTGATTGCGGAAACGAGATGATCGTGCTGTCCGGATTGGCCGCGATGATCGCTTCGCGGAAATCGTTGTTCTCTGTCCAGATATCACCGAAATTTCCGCCACCGTGCAGCAGCACCGTCTTGCCCGCAAGGTCACGGTTTACCTGATCCAGAGGGTCGCGGTGATCGGTGATCATTGCAGGATCAGAGCCCAGATTTTTCCGCAGCCAAGCAATCTCGCCCGCCCAGATTGCGCTGTCGCCCACGTTGCCATGGTCTGGCATGTCCATCAGCCCATAGGGTCCGGCACGCAACGCAGGCAGGCTAGGGGCTAGGACCTGGTCAATCAGTCCCTGCAGTCGAGAGATCACCTGTAGATGAGTCTGCGCTGTTGCCGGCGCAACGGTTGCCGTGGGCGTCAGAGAGGTCATTCCGCGGGTTCCTTTTTGCGGCGCATCGAGAGAAGGGTTGTGACCATGTCGCGCACCTGCGACCGGGCCAGAAGAACGACAAGGGCTGTGTAGACCACCACCCCAAGGCCGACCGCAAGCAGCGTCGGCGTCCAACCGGTGCCGTAACGTGCCATCAGCCACGGCAGGGAGAAATGCACCGCGATCGCCATCGCCATCGCACATCCCAACGGCAGTACCATCGCGGCCCAGGTATCCCCCATCCGGATGCCGAGATGACGGGCCAGCATGTATTGCTGCAGCGGCATGGTGACATAGGCGCGCAGGACATAAGCGGCCGCCACGGCGACCAGACCAAAGCGCACGGCGATCCAGGTGAACAGGATCGTGGTCAGCAGCTGCACCACCGCCACCTTGAGGACAGCACCAGCCTGATTGGATGCGGTCAGCACCGGCCCGGCGAAGAAGTTGAACACAAACGGGATCGCCATCAGCGACAGCATCTGCGTCACCGGAATCGCTTCGCTCCAGTTGTCGCCGAAGATCAGGGGCATCAACAGCACCGCCGTGGCTCCGAACCCCAGGATCATCGGAAAGACCAGAAACGAGGCATAACTGATCATCCGGCCATAGGCGTAACGCAGCCGATCCGGCTCGTCCTGCATGCGCGAGAACGACACCAGGGACACGCTGCCGATCGGGCCCAACAGCATGTTGGCGATCAGCTCGATCATGCGCCAAGCGATGCGATAGATCCCCACCGCGGCGGGGCCGTAGAAACTGCCGATGAACAGATCCTGCACCCGGACAAGCATCATCCAGACCAGTTGCGTCACCGCAAGGCTTGCGCCGAAGGCGGCGATCGACCGGACCACGGAGGTGTCGAACTGCAGCGATGGCCGCCACCGGATCACCACCCAGGCAAAGGCCACAGACACAATGGCACCGACAAAGGCTTGCGCGACCAGCGACCAGATCCCAAAGCCGTTCAGGGCCAATGCCACGGCGATCACGCCAGATGACAGTCCGGACAGCATGGCCTGCAAGGTCAACTGGGCATAGCGGAACTCGCGTGCCAAAAGCGCGCCATGTACCGCCCCAAGGCTGCCCAATGGCAGGGTCAGGGCCAGCGCGTAAATGATGTAGAGGCTGTCGGCATTTCCAAGGAAATCCGCATAGAACGGTGCCGCGATCGCGATGAGCGCTGCAAATCCCAAAGAAAGACCAAGGTTCAGCCAGAAGACCGTGCTGAGAAACCGATTGTCCGGCTCTTGCGCACGGATCACCGCGTCCCCAAGACCGCCCGAGGACACCACACGGCCCACCTCGACCAGGATGCTGGCCAGCGCGAATAGACCGAAATCCTGCGGTGCAAGAATCCGGGCCAGGACGATGAACAGGACAAGCGTGACCGCACTGCTCCACCCGGCGCGGGCGATGGACCAAAGCATGCCGCCCACGGTCTTGCGTTTCAAATCAGTCATATTAGACTAGAACTCGGGTTTTTTCGACTTAGAGAAGCGCGCATTTCAGCATAAAGCAGTCAGACGTCGCAAACGAACGCGCGCCCAGCTTTGCTGCACCGCGGCAAGAATATCGCATAGCAAATCTGCGAATACCAGTGCCGCGGTGAAGCATGCCTAATACCCGAATTTAAGGATGAAATCATCTTATTGAAGTCGCCTTAAAAGAGTGCTGATGAGGGATTTGTCGTAATCGATAGTAATCTGACTTCAGTCGGGTGATGCTGCGGCAGGCAACGTCTTTGCAGATCGACTGATAGAGATCATGCTCCATCACCCCTTATGATCATGACGCGGCATTCCCATTGACCTGAAGCCTGTCATAACAATGTCTTCGGACCGTGAAGTTGGCGATCGACCGGCCCATCACCTAGATAAAGCGCGGCTGATGCCCACCGACATGGCCGCCTGATCGTAATCGGCCACTGCGCATATGGCACGGCCCTGCTTGGTTTATGTGAATGCCCTCAGCGCCATCATCAGGATTGCCGCGATCAGTGTGACCCGCAGGTTCAGCAGGTCGCTTTCAAGATTCGATGCATGGCATGTTCGAAGATGAAAAATGAACCCTGCCGCTTTTTCAGGCAAATTGCCCCGCATTGCTGGCTGATGGCAAATTTCCGCTAACCTGGTTTTATTATAAATCCAATATATTTATTAACCGGATTTGTTTTCGTACCGGTTTTTATAGAGCGCCCAAGCCTCCTCCAGAATGACGCCTTGCTGCACGCCACGGCGGCGGGCCTCGGCGGCGATCTCATCGGCGACGGGCGGCAGAACCTTGGCATGAACCTGCCCGGTGCGAGGACTGGGTTTGCGACCGCGCCGTTTGCCCGGCTCGCGGTCGACGAAGCCCAACTCCTCACCCGCCCGGTCTGCACGTTCCACCGCAGCGGGGCTGCGATCCTTTTCACGCGACCGCAGACGACCCAGGTCGATGCTGAAGGGTTTGTCGCCCATCACTGCTCCTCCGCCGCGAGACGTGCATAGACCGCGCGGGCAAAGCCCTCAGCGTTCTCGATCGCGGCTGCCATGTTGCCCTGGGCGGGCATGGTTCTCAGATCACCTCCGAACTCGAACAGGGCCGAGAATGCGGTCCGCTCCATCAGCGCCGGTTCGATCAGGTCGACGCCCTGATCGCGCAAAGATGATTCGATGCCGCTGTGCTGACGCGACCGCACCGCGCGCGTCATGGTGAAGACCACGGCATGCGGGATGGCCCGGTCCAACGCCTCCTCCTCCTCATGGATGAGTTGCAGGGCCCGCACGCCTACCGTCGCGTCCAAGGTGGTGGCGCGCATCGGCGTGATGACAAGATCGGCCTGCGAGATCGCCCGGCTGACCAGTCGTGATGCGATCCCCTCCAAGTCGACGATGACGATCTCGCCGTCCTGATCGTGACGCTTGATGGTACGGACCAGCTCGCCCTCGCTCACGTCGGACAGGACGCGGATGCGCGGCGGCAATGCTCCGCGCCCCGCCCAAAGCGACAAAGACTTGTTCGGGTCGCAATCAAGCATCGTGACCGTGGCGCCTGCATGGGCCAACTCGGTCCCTAGGATAGTCGCAGCGGTAGATTTTCCGGCGCCGCCCTTTGGGGACGCGATCACGATTGTGGGCATGGGTTACCTGATTATTAAACTAACCGGATAATATTAAAAATCCGATTTCAATCAAGCCCTATCCGTATAGCAGTCTGGACTTTCCTGCACCATCTTGCCACGTGAACCGTCATGAACACAGCTGCAGCCTCCACCGTCTCGGTGATCATCACCGCCCATGACGCCGCCGACACCATCGCGGATGCCATCCGGACAGCATTGGCCGAGGCCGAGACCGCAGAGGTGATCGTTGTCGACGACGCATCGGGCGACGATACCGCAGCGGTGGCCGAGAAGTCGGGCCAAGGCGACGACCGGCTGACGGTGCTTCGCTGTGCCGTGAACGGCGGGCCCGCCGCAGCTCGCAACCGGGCCTTGGACATTGCCACGGGCGATTTCGTGGCCGTTCTGGATGCCGATGACTTTGTTCTGCCCGGGCGCTTTGCCCGGCTGCTGGCGATTTCCGGCGCCGACATGATCGCCGACAACATCCTGTTCGTCGCCGAAAGCGCGGGTCCCGGCGATCTGCCGGCAGCACCTGTGGTCAGTCCTCGGGTGATTGACCTCGATCTTGCAGGCTTCGTGCGCGCGAACCATTCCGTCCGCGGCAGCAAGCGGCAGGAATGGGGGTTTCTGAAGCCCGTCATGCGCCGCGCCTTCTTGCAGGCCCATGGCCTCCGTTATGACGAGACGATGCGTTTGGGCGAGGATTACGATCTCTACGTTAGGATGCTGCAGAAGCGGGCGCGGTTCCGGGTCTCGACCGAGGTCGGCTATGCTGCGCGTTGGCGCTTTGATTCGCTTAGCTCGCGTCACAGCACGACCGACCTTCAAGCGCTCCATACCGCCGCCCTGGCGCATCTGGCGGCGGAGGGAATGGACGAGACCGCCCGTGCGGCCTTGGGTGTCCATGCAGGAGAGTTGCGGCGACGCTTCCTGCTGCGCGCTTTCCTGGATCGGCGTGCTCAGGCGGGCAGGGCAGGGGCCCTGCTCTCGGCCTGCCGGGATCCGCTGACCCTGGCCCCCATCGCGCGCGGCATCCTGAGGGACAAGCTCTCGGCCCGCAGGCCGGCCCCCGCTTCCCGGATCGGCCGCCTGCTGATCGAGTAGGACGGTCCACCACCACTCTCTCACAAGCATGTCCTATCCCTCAATTAAAAAGCCTGAATTTGCGGCGACACGCGGAGTTATCCACAGGGCTTCTGTGTTAAAAGGGGTTATATATGTGTTAAGGGGCTTTCTAAGCCTCTTTTAAGGAATAAAATCAATCGCTTACTGAAGCCCTTTATGGGTGAAGTGTCGTTTCTTTATGGGTGAAGTGGTGATTCGTTATGGGTGAAGTGTCGTTTCCATGGCGCTTATGGGTGAAGTGTCGTTAAGCTTGTTTTATGGGTGAAGTGTCGTTATGGGTGAAGTGTCGTTAAGTGCCAGAGAACCGATGAGCAGTCCGCTTCTTCCCGACCGACATCCGCAGCGTGACTTCTTTGTCTGCGACATCATCAACGCCGCGCCCAAGGCGGATGTGGGGTCGATGGAGCACCCGATCTTCTCGCTCTCGACCAAGCCTGACCTGAGGCCACGGCGCTACGAGCACAACGGCCTGTCGATCGACATCAAGCCTTCCAGCGACGGCATCGCCACCGTCCACGACCGTGACATCCTGATCTTCTGCATCAGCCAGCTGATCCGCGCGCTGAACGACGGCCGCGAGGTCAGCCAGCTGGTCCGCTTCCAGGCCTCGGACCTGCTGCGGGCCACCAACCGGATGACCACGGGCCGCGGCTACGACCTCCTGAAGGCCGCGATGGAGCGGCTTGCGGGGACGCGGATCTCGACCAACATCACCACCGGCGGCAAGGAGGTCTTCGAGACTTTCGGCCTGATCGAAAGCGCCCGCATCATGCGTCAGACCCGCGAGGGGCGCATGCAGGAGATCGAGATCAAGCTGTCTGACTGGGTCTTCAACGCGATCCGCGCGCATGAGGTTCTGACGATCAGCCGCGACTACTTCCGGCTGCGGCGCCCCCTAGAACGCCGTCTCTATGAACTGGCGCGCAAGCATTGCGGCAACCAGCGCGAATGGTCCATCGGCTTGGACCTGCTGCAGAAGAAATGCGGCTCGTCCTCGACCAGCTTCGAGTTCAGGCGGCTGGTGGCCAATGTCATCCGCGAGGACACGGCCCATTCGCACATGCCCGACTATTCGCTGCGCTTCTCTGCGGACGAGACCAAAGTTGTGTTCCGCAACCGCGGCACCGCGCCCGTGGCCGAGGTCTTCGAGGCCTTCCTGGACCCCGACATCCACGAAGAGGCCCGCGCCGCGGCGCCGGGCTGGGACGTGCGCTACCTCGAGGTGGAATGGCGCCGCTGGTGCGCCGCCGAAGAGATCGAGCCCAAGCATCCCTCGCGCCATTTCGTCCGCTTCTGCCGGACCTGGTACGAGAAACGCGGCAGTCCCTGACGAAGGCGCCCCGGCATCACTGCGCCGAACCGGCGTCCACCACCGCTTCTGACAGCCAGACCGCCCAGGACGGAGCCCCGGACGGCAGGCGGCCACCCTGCGCGGCCATGGCCGCGATCCGGGCAGCACAGGGGGCAGGGGGCCGGTCCCAGGCCTGGCCGGGCTGCGGCATCCGCGGCAACGGGTCGGACAGGGCGGTTGCGTCCTGGGGCAGGTCCACCGCACGGCTGCGGCGGTCGCGCAGGCTTTCCGCCAGGCGCGACAGCATGGCCGGGTCGACCAGCCGGGGCAGGGCGCCCCGCCAGCGACGGGCCTTGATGTCGGCGACCAGATGCTCATAGCGCAGGGCTCGGCGCAGCTGGCGGTCCACCGATGCGGCGGCTGCGCGCGTCTCGGGGTCGGGCATCGGGGGCAGGGCGCGATGCGCCTGCAGCATCGCCTCGACGGTCGCGACGGACAGCCGGTGCGAGATCGACCCCGCATGGCGACGATAGGCATAAAGCGGGTCCGGCAGCAGCAGGAAGCGCGCGCCCCCGATCAGCAGGCGCAGCACCAGGTCGTGATCCTCTCCGATCCTCAGCCCGGCGTCATAGCGCAGGCCCGCCAGGGCGGTGCGTCGGATCACCGGCTTGAGATAGCCGTAGGGGGGCAGAGACGCGCCAGGGTCGTTGCTGCGCAGATAGGGCGCCGCGTCCAGCATCATGGGCGCGGATAGACCCAGGGACTGAAGCAGGGTCCGACCCTGCGGCACCGTCCCGAAATAGACCAGGTCATCCGCGACCAGATCGGCACCCGCCGCATCCGCGGCGGCGATCAGGCGCGCCAGCCGGTCGGGATGGATCAGGTCGTCGCTGTCCACGACAGCGATCCACGCACCGCGCGCGGCATCCAGAGCCCGGTTGCGCGTGGCCGCGGGCCCTGCGTTCCGCGGCGCGGCGATGACCTGCACCCGGTCATCGGTTGCGGCGATCCGGCGGGCGATGGCCAGGCTGTCATCGTCCGAGGCATCGTCGGACAGGATCAGCTCCAGCCGCCGTTCGGACTGGGCCAGGACCGAGGTCATCGCGCGGGCCAGATGCGCCGCACCCCGGAAATTGGCCATCACCACCGATACCACGGGAGGCGTCATGCGTTCCGTCCCGTCCGATTGCCCGACATGTGAACGCCTTTCCCTTGACCCGTTTGGCTGCGGCTTCCATAAGCCGGGCGGGTCTGCACGGCAACCATGCGGCCAAGAGGCTTTGCACATGCGCCATTCATCCGCTCTCGCTCTCGCGCTCATCCTGGCGGCGCAGCCCCTGTCCGCCCAGCAGGCGGACCCGCATCCCGATGCGGACGGCTTCTTCGAGGATTTCACGAACGGGCTGGACAAGGACCGCTGGTACGTGTCGGACGGCTGGACCAACGGCGACTGGCAGGACTGCCACTGGTCGGGCCGGGCGGTCCAGGTGCGCGGCGGCCTGCTGACGCTGTTCCACATCCCGGCGCCGGGAAACAGCGACCGGCCCGCCCTGTGCGGAGAGATCCAGAGCAAGGCCTATCTGCAGCACGGCACCTACGAGGCACGCATCCGCACCCCGCGCCAGTCGGGGCTGAACGCCTCTGTCTTCACCTATGCCGGGCCGGTCCACGACTCTCCCCATGACGAGATCGACATCGAGATCCTGACCCGCGATCCGGGCGTGATGACGATGAACACCTATGTCTCGGGCCAGCCCCACAACGGCGGCACCACGCCTTCCGATACGGCCTTCGACGAGGACTTCCGCACGGTCGGCTTCCGGTGGGCGCCCGAGGGGATCACCTGGTTTCTGGACGGCCGGGAGGTCCACCGCACGGAGCCCGACAGCATCCTGCCGACCCATCCGCAGAAGCTGTACATGTCCTTCTGGAGCACCGCGACCCTGACCGACTGGATGGGCCACCAGGAGCCGCAGGACGGCCCCCTGGCCTACGAGATCGATTGGGTGGCCTTCACCCCGCTGGATGCGTCCTGCCTGTTCGAGGGTTCGGTCACCTGCGAGGACCGCTGATGGTCGAGACCATGCCCGCCGGCGCGCCCATGACGGCCAGACGACCGGCACGCCAGCCGCGACGCCGGGTCCTGAGCTATTCCCCCAACGCCATCGCGGCATTCATCGCGATCTTCGGCCTGACCTTCATCACCCCCCTGGGGTCCAAGGGCGCGCTGCTCTTCCTGCTGGGGGGCATGGCCCTGGTGGCCACCCGGCCCGGCGAGGTGCTGGCCTCGCTGCGGCGCGAATGGCCCATCGTGCTGGTGGCGCTGTGGTGCGTGATGTCCTTTGCCTGGTCGGACTATACCTCGCTGACGCTGCGCTATGGCATCCAGCTGGTGCTGACGGTGATCATCGCGGTCGCCATCGGCTATCGGCTGGCCCCGATGACCTTCGTGAAGATCGTCTTTGCCACCAGCGCGATGGGGGGGCTGGCCAGCCTTCTGCTGGGACGGGCCCGGTCCGACGGGATGGGATATCTGGGCATCCATGCCAGCAAGAACGCCCTCGCGGATGCCAGCTCTGTGCTGATCATCGCCTCCCTTGCGGTGCTGGTCGACCGGCGCCTTTCGATGCGCTGGCGCCTGCCTGCGCTGGCCGCCATGTTCCTGGGGGCGGTGCTTCTGGTGATGGGCCAGTCCAGCGGCGCGTTGGTCAGCACCATGGCCGTCATCCTGGTCTTCGGCGTCATCATCCTGCTGCAGCGCCTGACGCCCTACATGCGCCTGGTCGCGATCGCCCTGGCAGTCGTGCTGGGCGCGGCGATTGCCATCCTGCTGTCCTCGCTTTCGGATGAGCTGGCGCGGTTGTTCCTGGACGTGACCGGCAAGGACATCACGCTGACCGGCCGGACAGACCTGTGGGCGGTGGCATTCGGACAGATCGCCGAAAGGCCCCTGCTGGGGGTCGGGTTCCAGGCCTTCTGGGTTCCCGGCCAGCCGCTGGCCGAACAGCTCTGGGCGGATTTCGGCATTGCGGGCCGCAGCGGGTTCAACTTCCACAACACGCCCATCTCGAACGCGGTCGAGATCGGGATCCTGGCGACTGCCGCTCAGGCCCTGATCTTCATCGCTGCCGCGTGGGCCTGCCTGGGCTGGGCAATCCGCAGTCCGTCGGCCGCATCGGTCTTCTTCGCCCTGTTCATGGTGCGGCTGTTCATGCTGATGTGGATCGAGGTCGTGTATTTCTATCAGTTCAGCGCCGGGACCGCGATCATCATCGCCGCCATCTGCTATGCCCACCGTTTCAGGGACCATATCGGCAAGCCGGTCCCGCGCCAGGCACGCCGTCCCATCCGCATCACCTTCCGCTGATCGAGCGTCAATCAAACGGTCCTTTTCCGGACAGGCCTGACCGGCCCGTCCGCAGGCATGGTTTCACAGCTGATTTCTGTCTGGAAACCCTGTCCGGAAATCAGTTGTCCAAAATACCCTCTTGGCTTACGATCCGGACATGCTGATCGGATATGCCCGCGTCTCGACCGAAGACCAGAAACTGGACCTGCAGCGGGATGCCCTGAAACGGGCAGGCTGCGAACGGATCTTCGAGGAGAAGGAATCCGGCCGTGCCGGGACCGGGCGTCCCGCCCTGGAGGCCGCGCTGGCCTTTCTGCGCCCCGAGGATCAGCTGGTGGTGTGGAAGGTGGACAGGCTGGGCCGCAGCCTGCGCGAGATGCTGGACACCGCCCACAGGCTGCAGGGGCAGGGGGTGCGCCTGAGATCCCTGACCGAGGCCATCGACACCGAGACGCCCACAGGGCGGTTGATGTTCAATTTCCTAGGCACCATTGCCGAATACTTCCTGGACCTGAACCGCGAGCGCACAATCGAAGGGTTGAAGGCCGCCGCCGCCCGCGGCCGCAAGGGCGGACGCCGGCGCAAGCTGACCGAGGCGGACCTTGCCATGGCTCGCGCCTTGCTTCGGGACCGCGACATTCCCGTGGCCCAGATCGCCCGGCGCCTGGATGTCAGCAGGGCCACCTTCTATGCCTATTTCCCGCAGGCAAGGACCCGCAGTCTGATCCAAGGAAGCCCCAAACCGGCTTTGCTCGAGTAGCCTGCGGTCAAAGTTTTGTTCACCTTTTGAAGGCGAGATTCACGTGATCAAACGCATCAACTGAGACTTTGGCTGACAGTAAAAAGAACTAGGAATTACCCCGAATCCTTGCTCAATAATTGACAAGGCGGCCACTTTCCCCGTGGACAAGCTGTGCCCGTCCTCCGGCACGGTCGATGACGCGATCATGGTGACCGTGAACCGGGCACTAGCGCTGTTCCCAACAAGTCAGCACCGCAGCGGACGCTGGCTTGCCGGCCTCGAAGCAGCATGCTTCGCACTGCCCAAGGCAACGTTGCGGCCACTTCCTTCCGTTGGGGGAGCGGTGTGGGTCAGGCACATGATCCTATGGCCAGTGCCGTATAGATGCGGAAGGTAACGGTGAGGCCTAAAAGCCTCATCACCTGGACTGCATCGGATACAGCCGCCCGCTCAATGCGCTCCGCGGGACAGCGCGACGGCGGGGATGGTCATGAAGATGATGCGCAGGTCCATCCACGGGTTCCACTTCATCACGTAGAAGCGGTCCATCTGCACGCGCTCCATGTAGGTCGTGTTGCTGCGGCCGCTGATCTGCCAGAGGCCGGACAGGCCGGGGCGGGCCGCGAGATAGTGGCGGGTCGAGCTGGCGTAATGGTCCAGCTCTGCCCGCACGACCGGACGCGGGCCGACCAGGCTCATCTCTCCGGTCAGCACGTTCAGAAGCTGGGGCAGCTCGTCCAGGCTCAGCTTGCGCAGCACGGCGCCCAAGGGGGTGACGCGCGGATCGTCGACCAGCTTGCGCTGTTCGTACCACAGGGCCGCCTTGGCGGGATGCTTGCGCAGGTACTGCTCCAGAACGGCGTCGCCGTTGACGACCATGGTGCGGAACTTCCAGCAGCGGAACTCGCGCCCGCCGAAGCCTACGCGGCGGTGCCCGTAGAGCAGCGGCCCGGAATCCGTCAGCTTGAGGACGATGACCAGCGCGAGGATCAGCGGCGCCAGCAGCAGCAGGCCCAAGACCGCCAACGTGACATCCAGCCCCCGCTTGGCCATGCCACCCACAGGGGAGGCTTGGTTGGAAGATGCATCAGACCGAAACCTGAATGTCGGGTCCCGCAGGACAGACATGGATTTACGAAGGGGAGGGGTAACCTGCGGAACGCGAACAGCTCGCATCGTGACGACTTCCTGATAGTGCCAACATCTCTCAAGTGCGGCACAAGGGGCAAATCTCCGGAAAGTTCCTTAAAATTTTACATACTATGCTTTTAGGTAGGCTTCGGTCGAGAATATCTTCAGAAATACAAGCAACGCAAGTAAATTGGACCAACAAAAACCGTGTAATAAACATGATTGATGCAGCTTATGATTGAGTAAAATCAACGATGTGCCGACTAATCAGCAGAACTCTGGCGGATGTATCCGCAACGACGACCTCCCATTCCCGACGGACATTGCAGTCCCGCGTTGGGTAGTTCTTGCTTCACGCTTGCGGTTACACAGGGTGCGATGATTCATGGACCGGTGCGCGGCGATCAGCAGCAGTTCCGCGGTGATGCAGATCATGTTCTGTCGCGACAGCACGCCTTGGCGAACAGTGCCGCTCCGACCGACCGACGCGACGTGCAGTGATGTGCGGTCTTGACCCAGGATGAGGATCTCTGTCGCCGGGCCGGGCAGGGGGGCGCCTGTGGCGAACTGGGTGCCGACAAGGCTGCCAAGGCCTTGGACCGGTGTACGGGTCTCCATCATCGCGGCGATCATGGGAACGAGGTCCAGATTCGGACGCAGGCGCACAAGGCGCGCGGGCAGGCCACTGGGCAACCGTCGGCGCGTCGGGATGGGGCGGAACAGGGAAAAGCCCGTCTCGGCGTCCGGCAGGCGGCGGAAGATGGCGCCGTCCAACTGCCATCCAGTGATCCAGGCGTCGCGGGACAGGTGCGTGACCTCGGGGCGCAGATGCCCCATGTGCAGTACGCTCGCAGCATCGGTCCAGAGCCCATGTGCGTAGATGTCCCCCCCTAGCCTAGATGCAGGCCCGCGCTGATGATGCGGGCGCCTGGACCAAGGGTGCGGGTGTGGCTGTAAAAGGCCACACGACCGTCGGTCGGCACGCCGCGGGCGAACTGGGTCAGGGCATGGATGCCCGCACCGTGGGACAGCGGCGCCACCACCAGCGACGCGTCCTGTTCCGTGGTGCCGGGTATCAGGTCGCACAGGTGGTTAGTAATAACGAAGGCCATCTGGCCGTGGGTAAGCACAGCAGCCTTGGGATGCCCCATCGTTCCCGACGTGTAGAAGAACCAGGCCGGATCGTCCCAGGCCACCGAGGCCTCGGGCGACATCCGGCCCATGTGGCGCGCGATCAGCGGGTCGTGGTCGGGGCCCAGGGGCGATGGGCCGATGGAGATGATCGCCGGAAAATGGACCGCGCAGGCGGCGGCATGGTCGGGGAACTGCGCGCCGCAGAACATCGCCTTTGCACCCGATGACTGCGCCAGATAGGCCAGATCATCGGGAGACAGGCGGAAATTGGCGGGCACCCAGACCGCGCCGATGCGCCGGCAGGCGAACATCGTCTCCAGCATCTGCAGGCAGTTGGCTAATTGCACCAACACCCGGTCGCCCTTGGTGATGCCATAATCCTAGGTCAGCGCATGGGCCGGCGCGCCCACGCGGGCCTGCATCTCGGCCCAGGTGGTAACGTGATCGCCGTGGATCAGGGCAGGGGCGTCGGGCAGACGGCGGGCGTTCTGGGTCAGGAAATGTCCCGGGTTCATCACCCGGTCGGAAACGGGGGGCATCGTACCCGCTCAGGATCGAGACATAGTTCGTCACCGCAGCCCCTCCCATGTTGAAGACCCTCGCCATGGTCGCGCCCGGCAGCTGCATGTCGCCCGCGTCGCCGGTCACGCCGATAGGATGCCCCTTGGATTTCAGCCCGCCCGACAGGTTCAACGGCAGGAGGCCGTCGCGGGCGGTGACGCCGTCGCGGATCACGCGGTGGCCCTCGCCGTGTTCGGCCAGCCCCATCGCCTCGTATTCCAACACCTCGGCGATGGTGAAGCAGTCATGCGTCTCGACCAGCGACAGGTCGTCCAGCGTGACGCCCGCGCGGTCCAGCGCCTGCGTCCATGCCGACCGGGCGGCGCACATCTCCGGCATGTCGCAGCGCGACAGGGCCAGCGGGTCGTTGGCCTGCGTCCGGGCGCGAAAGGCGATGGCGCGGCGCATGGTCATCGCGGTTTCGGCATCGGCCAGCACCAGCACAGGCGCACCGTCCGAGATCAGCGAACAGTCGCTGCGCCTCAGCAGCCCTGCCACGCGCGGGTTGCCGTCCGACACGGTGTTGCAGAAGGCCACGCCCAGATCCTTGCGCATATGGGCAAAGGGGTTGCGCATCCCGTTTTCGTGGTTCTTTGCCGCGATCTGACCGAAATGCGTCAGCGGCAGCACCAGATGATACGAAGCTGCAGGAAAGTCGACAGGTCGACCCCTCTGTGATGGGACACCTTTGCGCGTTCAATGCTGAGAATACCAGATTCAGGTCTTATGGTAGCAATTTGTGCCGCACAGCGATCAAGCAACCGGCCATCGAAGGAATATGAGTTTGTCCGTCAGCATCGGTTTTGACGCTATTCAGTCTCTGTTTTGAGGCGGCGTGACCAACTTAGCTGCGACGACCGCACAGTTGGAGCACCGCGCGTTGATCGGATTAGTTCCTTTGTCACCATGGACGAGATGGTTGAAGGTATCACGTCACCGTTCCACTGCAGCGGGCTGCATTCAAAACGACCAGAAGATGGCAATCTCGGCGCAGCCGCCGCACTGCTTATGAGAGGACTGCAGCATCGGCCAAGGCGGGCGTTGGACAATCAAGAAGAAAGCCCGGTGATCGGCTCGAACATGCCCTAAGAGAGTGCGCTGTATAGGTCGCAGCGAGTGAACTGCGCCTGAGACTGCAGCCCACGGTTCTATGACCCTAGCAAGGGCGCGTCAGGGTACGGCTATGGAAATCCCGCGGCGCTGCGCCTGTCAGCCGCGCCGTGCAAACCAAAAGACATCATTACCGTGCGATTAGTCAGGTTCCAAGGAGTGCCGCGGCGCGTTGTGGCCTCGACGGGGGCCGATCTGAGGCCAGATCATCGTCGAGGCTGCGCTGAGTCCCGGTTATCGTCTGGAATGTGCATCCACAGACGGCGAGGCGCCGCGCGATCAAGGCGGCTACGCTGACCCGCTGTTGCGGCTGGATGGAGTTCGCACTTGCCCCGGTCAGCGACGACGGAAGACCCGTCATCCCAAGCCGCATCACCGCGGTCACGGTCAAGGCGTACCGGGCTCAAGCATTCTTGCCTGCAGGGGCAGAGATGGAATGGTGTCATTTTGAGCTGAATGAATCGGGTCAGCAGGATGCTGGCGCAGAATAGTGTGATGCCGAACGCCAACCGCGTCAGCGGCTGCATCGCCAGGCGCCCGACAGGATAGGAACCTGCTACCACCCTGCGGGCAAGCCCGACGTGACCCGTCTTGTTTACAATGGGCTGAGGTGAGGCATGTCTCGCCGGACCAGCATCAGACCCACGAAAACGTCGGGTGGTACCGGGGCTGAGACGAAGGGCCGGCCTGCGCAGGAAGGCCGAAGGGATCAGCGCGGCAGATAAGACCCGTACCGTCAGTCAAAAGAACATGGGAGTTTAAGGAACGGCGGCGGCCGCAGTGGGAAAGTTCGAGATGGGCCAACTAAAGGTGCTACTAATCCACAGGCCTACGACGATGCACAGATTGATAGCAGCAAAGCTGGCCGTTCAGGCAAGCTGGCTGTTCCTTATCTCTGTACTCTGTAGGGCCTGATAACGCACCGCTAAATGCTTGACGATAATGACCAAAGCCAGTTTCCGCTGGAACCACCGCGCGCATCCCTCCGGTACGGCGCAGCCACAGTTTTTGCGCCCACGACCAGTGGTCCGTAGACAGAGGCTAGGAGGCCGTCAGTGCAAACCGCACAAACGCGCTTTAGGCGGAGGGTGCGAAAAGCGTTTAGGATTATTATCAGAGCTGGCGAAGCCAGAGCGCCAGTCCCCTCCCTGCACCATCCACACAGCTGTCACAGTGAGAAGGCCGGTGGTCACCGCGAGGATACAGAGACCCATGCCAACTGCCGCACGCACTTTCTCTAATACGATCTGTTAACCAGACGTCGCAAAGTTTACAGCTGGTCGATATGGCGATGCTTGGCACCGACTTTGGACACACGGCCTTGCCGATGGTAAGACGCGCGGGGAGCCAAGCAGACATCTTAAAAATCGCAATATCTTTGATAGCACAGGGCGTCCGCTGTCATGCCGATGCCGATATGGGTGATACGACCGCTGCTGTGAGTGGGACGCTTCAGGGGCAGATCGAGAGCTCCTACCAATAGTTCGGCAGCCATACGTTACTAGCCAAGCTGGCCGATTGAGCTACGTCCCGTCTCCTGGACGGGATCTGACGTAATTTAAGCTGCTCGTTGCACCTGCTGATCGGGTTGGCTGAGTGAGGGCGCTGGTGATTGCAGACGGTCATCCATT
>NZ_JAKEKV010000017.1:0-35250 GCF_040148865.1 Paracoccus sp. NFXS7 | reverse complement strand
CCCAATCCCCAGAATGTCTCCCGTTCCAACCGCGCTTCCCAGCACCGCCTTCCCGGCCCCTCCAGCGTTCCCGCCTTCGGTGAAGCGGTGTTTAGGCCCGAGAACAAATACACGCAACAAGAAAATGGCGGATCACGGCAATAAAACTGCAACGCATTGATTTAGCGTCGCAATTTAGGGGATGCGGAAGCACCCCAAGAACTGCCATCGATCTACGGTGCCACAAAAGCATGGAATCATGTCGGGGCGATGACGGAATCAGGGTGAATCACAGGGGCCTGGATCCATTCGGCCCTGAATTTCGGCAAGGATGCCTGCAGTGGCGGCAGTTTCGGAACGCGAAAGGGGCGCAGCTTTCGCTGCGCCCCTTGAAAAGTTGGTCCTGATACGAAGATCAGCGCTTCGAGAACTGGAAGCTGCGGCGAGCCTTGGCTTTGCCGTACTTCTTACGCTCGACGACGCGGCTGTCGCGGGTCAGGAAGCCTGCGGCCTTCAGCGCGGCGCGCAGGTGCGGCTGATGCAGTTGCAGTGCCTGGCTGATGCCGTGCTTGACGGCGCCTGCCTGGCCCGACAGGCCGCCGCCCTTGACGGTGGCATGCACGTCGTACTGACCGACCACGCCCGCAACCTCGAACGGCTGCTTCAGGATCATCTGCAGAACGGGACGCGCGAAATACGCGTTGATCTCTTTACCGTTCACCAGGACCTTGCCCGAGCCCGGCTTGACCCAGACGCGTGCGACGGCGTCCTTGCGCTTGCCGGTGGCATAGCTGCGGCCTTGGCTGTCGATCTGCGGCTCGCGGTTGATCGCGGCGTCGACGGCTGCGGCGGGGGTGCCCGACACGGCGGACTTCAGATCGTCCAGAGTTTTGATGTCGTCGGCCATGATCATGCGCTCCGGGTGTTTTTCTTGTTCAGGACTTTGACATCCAGAACTTCGGGCTGCTGGGCCTCGTGCGGGTGTTCGGCGCTGGCATAGACGCGCAGGTTCGTCATCTGCTGCTTGCCCAGCTTGTTGCGGCTGATCATGCGCTCGACGGCCTTGACGACCACGCGCTCGGGGTGCGCGCTTTCCAGGATCTGGCGCGCGGTACGGTGCTTGATGCCGCCCGGGTGGCCGGTGTGCCAGTAGTACTTCTTGTCTTCACGCTTGTTGCCGGTCATCTGCACCTTGTCGGCGTTGATGATGATGACATTGTCGCCCATATCCATGTGCGGCGTGAAGGTGGGCTTGTGCTTGCCGCGCAGGCGGCTGGCGACGATCGTGGCGAGGCGGCCCAGAACGACGCCCTCGGCGTCGATCAGGATCCACTTCTTCTCGATCTCCGCCGGTTTCGCGGTATAGGTTTTCATCTGTCGTCCCTTCAGGGTCGTAATCGTAAGAGATGGCGGTATATCGAAGATTGCCCGCCATCCGTCAAGTGCAGCGAAGCCCGATTAAGGACGCCAAATCAATGGCTTGAAACTTAGGTATCTGAATACCCCATCACACGGCGCGGAAATCGCTGGATTTCGGCGGAATCGAATAGGTCATCGAACAGCGTGCGACCGGATCCGCCACCCCTTCGGAAAAGATCAGTGCCTCGGCCACCGCCAGCACGCGGCCCAGCTTCAGCATCCGGCATTCCGCCAGCAGATCGACCCCTGCCGCGGGCTTGCGCATGAAGTCGATCGACGCGTTCGTCGTGACGGCCAGCCCGACCGGGCCGATCCGCGCCAGGATCGCGCAATAGATCGCCAGGTCCGCCAGCGCGAACATCGACGGACCGCTGACCGTCCCGCCCGGCCTCAGATGATCGTCCCCCGTGATCAGGCGCGCGGTCAGCCCCGTCGCCGTCACCGACTCCACCCGATAGCTGCCGGCCACCTGCGGAAAGTCCCGCGCCAGGAACGCGTTCAGCGCATCCTTGTCCATCACGATCGTCATGCTTTCCCCCCGATGCGTCCCGGCCTAGGCTTTCGCCAAATTCGGGAGGATGCAAGATGGACGACCTGCTGACGCGACACGACCTTGGGCCCGTGACCCGCCTGACGCTGTCGCGGCCCGCGACCTACAACGCCCTGTCGCTGGAGATGATCGAGGCGCTGATCGCGGCCCTTGCCCGGATCGACGACGATACGCGGGTCGTGATCCTTGCGGCCGAGGGCAAAGCCTTCTGTGCCGGCCACGACCTGCGGCAGATGCAGGCGATGGCTCCGGACCAACTCGCGCATCTGTTCGACCGCTGCGCCCATCTGATGCAGATGATCCCCGCCCTGCCCCAGCCGGTCATCGCCCAGGTTCAGGGCGTTGCCACCGCGGCGGGCTGCCAGCTGGTCGCGTCCTGCGACATGGCGGTGGCGGCAGACGGGGCGCGCTTCGGGGTCAACGGGGTCTCCATCGGTCTGTTCTGCGCCACGCCGATGGTGGCCCTGACCCGCGCCATCCCGCCCAAGGCCGCGTTCGAGATGCTGACCACCGGCGACTTCATCACCGCCCCCCGCGCGGCGGAGCTGGGCCTGGTCAACCGCGTCGTCCCCGCCGCGGATCTGGAGGCAGAGACGATGCGACTGGCCGACAGCATCGCGGCCAAGCCGCCCCAGGTGATCCGCATGGGCAAACGGGCCTTCCACGACCAGCTGGGACAGGGAGCCGCCGCCGCCTATGCGGCCACGGCGCAGGTCATGTGCACGAATATGGCCCTTCCCGAAACGGTCGAGGGGATCGGCGCCTTTCTGGAAAAGCGCCCGCCGAACTGGGTCTGACCGTCAGGCCCCTGCGGCCAGTGCCTGGACCAGCGCCACGAAATGCTCTCCGCGCTTTTCGAAGTTCGGATACTGGTCAAAGCTGGCGGCGGCGGGAGCAAGCAGGACGGTGTCGCCCGGCTCGGCCTCGGCCGCGGCACGGGCGACGGCCTGCTCCATCGTGTCGGCGATCTCGTACGGGGTCTGGCCGATCTCCAGCGCAAAGTCGCGGGCGGAATGGCCGATCAGATAGGCCTTGGCGACCGCGCCCAAATGCGGCTGCAGGGCCGCGATGCCGCCCTCCTTGCCCAGGCCTCCGGCGATCCAGCGGATTCGCGGAAAGGCCTGCAGCGCCTTGGCGGCGGCATCGACGTTGGTGGCCTTGCTGTCATTGACATACCGGACGCCGTCGATCTGGGCGACCGTCTGGCTGCGATGCGGCAGGCCCGCAAAGCTGTGGAACGCGGCCTCGATCTCGCGCGGCGCCAGGCCCACCGCGCGGCAGGCGGCATAGGCTGCGCAGGCGTTCTGGTGGTTGTGCGCACCGGGCAGGCCCTGCATCGCGCGCAGGTCAATCGATGCCGCCTGCCGCCCCTTGCGATATTCGGACAGGAAACCCTTGCGCGCAAAGACCGACCACGCCGCCCGGTCCAGCTTCTGTCCCGACGACACCCGGATCACCCGGTCGTCGGTGGGACCCATCGACAGCTGGTTGGCCAGATACGACCCCTCGGGGTCGTCGATGCCGATCACGGCCCGGTCCGGACCGCCCTCGGAGAACAGCCGCCGTTTTGCCGCGAAATAGCCGCCCAGGCCGGCATGGCGGTCCAGGTGGTCGGGCGACAGGTTGGTCATGACCGCCACGTCGGGCGTCAGCGCCCGCGCCAGTTCGGTCTGATAGCTGGACAGTTCCAGCACCACGACCTCGGCCTCGACCGCTGGCTCCAGCGACAGCACGCCCGTGCCGATATTGCCGCCCATCTGCGTGGGGCGGTCGCATTCCTCCAGCACGTGATGGATCAGCGCAGTGGTCGTCGACTTGCCGTTCGACCCGGTGACCGCGATCACCCGAGGCGCGCGGTCGAACTGGTCCCAGTCGCGGGTCGCATAGCTGCGGAAGAACAGGCCGATGTCGTTATCGACCGGAGTGCCAAGCTGCCATGCCATCGCGATGGCCGGGTGCGGACGGGGATACAGATGCGGGATGCCGGGGCTGACGATCAGCATCGCGATGCCCTGCCAGTTCGCCTCGCGCGTCAGGTCAAGGATGCTCAGGCCATCGGCCTGGGCCGCGTCGCGCGTATCGACGCCGTCATCCCAGGCCACGACCCGCGCCCCGCCCGCGGCCAGAGCCGCGGCGGTCGCCTTGCCGGACCGGCCAAGCCCCAGCACCGCGACGGTCAGTTCTTCGACGCCCTGAACGGGTATCATGGGTGGCTCCTTGCGAAAACGAGACGGTATCAGCGCAGCTTCAGCGTCGCCAAGCCGATCAGCGCCAGAATCAGCGCGATGATCCAGAAGCGGATGACGATCTGCGCCTCTCCCCACCCCTTCTTCTCGAAATGGTGGTGGATGGGGGCCATCAGGAAGACCCGCTTGCCGGTCCGCTTGAAATACAGCACCTGGATGATGACCGACAGGGCCTCGACCACGAACAGGCCACCGACGATGGCCAGCACGATCTCATGCTTGGTGACGACGGCGATGGCGCCCAGCGCGCCGCCCAGGGCCAGCGATCCGGTATCGCCCATGAACACCGCAGCCGGCGGGGCGTTGTACCACAGAAAGCCCAGTCCCCCGCCGATCAGGGCGGCGACAAAGATCAGGATCTCTCCGCTGCCGGGAACGTGGTGGACGCCCAGATATTCGGTGAAGTCGACGCGCCCCACCGTATAGGCGATGATGCCCAGGGTGCCCGCGGCGATCATCACGGGCATGATCGCCAGCCCGTCCAGACCGTCGGTCAGATTGACCGCATTGGCCGCGCCCACGATCACGATCATCGCAAAGGGCACGAAGAACCAGCCCAGGTTGACCAGGACATCCTTGAAGATCGGCAATGCCAGTTGGTTGGTCAGCCCCGCGGGATGCAGCAGCGACGCCGCGATCCCGGCGCAGGCCGCGATGCCCAGACCCAGCAGCATCCGCATGCGCGAACTGACGCCCTTGGTGTTGTGCTTGGTCACCTTGGCATAGTCGTCGGCAAATCCGATCATCGCAAAGCCCGCGGTCACCAGCAGCACGATCCAGACATAGCCGTTGTCCAGCCTCGCCCACAGAAGGGTCGAGAACAGCAGCGCCGACAGGATCAGCAGCCCGCCCATCGTCGGCGTGCCCGCCTTGGCCAGGTGGCTCTGCGGGCCGTCGTCGCGGATCGGCTGGCCCTTCTTCTGGACGCGGCGCAGAAAGTTGATCAACGGCCGTCCGAAGATGAAGCCGAAGAACAGCGCGGTGAAGAACGCGGCCCCCGCCCGGAAGGTGATGTATCGGAACAGGTTGAAGAAATCCCCGCCCTCGGACAGGTTGCTGAGCCAGTAGAGCATGGCATTATCCTTTGTCTTGGGCGGCACCGGCGCGCAGCGCCTGGACCACCATCGAGATCCGTGAGGATTTCGAGCCTTTCACCAGCACGATGTCGCCGGCAGAAATCAGTTTGTCGGGTTGGGCGGCCAGTTCGGCCGCCGTCGGGGTCCACAGCCCGCGCTTGTCTGCAGGCAGGGCCTCGTGCAGGTGCCGCATCAGGGGGCCGGCACAATGGACCAGGTCGATCGCGGCCATGGAGGGATCGTCGGCCACGGCGCGATGCATCGCGACCTCTTCCGTGCCCAGCTCCAGCATGTCGCCCAGAATCGCCACGCGCCGCCCGCCCTGCAGGCCCGCCAGCGTGGCAAGCCCCGCGGACAGCGATGCCGGATTGGCGTTGAAGGCGTCGTCGATCAGGCGGATGCCGCCCAGCGTCTCGACCGCGCCGCGCCCCTGCGGGGGGTGCCAGTCGGACAGATGTGCCGCCGCCTGCGCAAGGTCGGCCCCCGCCGCCGCCAGCGCGGCCAGCACGCCGACGGCGTTCATCGCGAAATGCCGCCCCGTGGTGGGCAGGGTGAAGGCCAGCGTGTCGCCCATGATGCGGGCATGGCAGGACAGCGCCCCGTCCTGCGGCACGATGCGCAGCGGACGCGCCACGCCATGTTCGCCAAAACCCACGACCACCGCGCCGGCCCGGTCCGCGCAATCGCGCAGGATCTGGGTCACGGGCAGATCCTCGGGCAGGATCGCGTGACCTACGGGTTGCAGCCCCTCGAAGATCGCACCCTTTTCGCGGGCGATGCCTTCGATCGCGCCAAAGGCCTCCAGATGGGCGGCGGCCACCGTGGTGATCAGCGCCACATGCGGCCGCGCCATGCGCGACAGGGGCGCGATCTCTCCGGGATGGTTCATGCCGATCTCGATGATGGCGAAATCGGTGTTCGCGGGCATGCGCGCCAGGGTCAGCGGCACGCCCCAATGGTTGTTGTAGCTGGCCTCGGCTGCGTGGATCACGCCCTGCCCCGCCAGCGCGGTACGCGCCATCTCCTTGGTCGAGGTCTTGCCGACCGACCCGGTGATGGCGATGACCCGGCCCGTCATGCGGGCGCGGCCCGCCCGGCCCAGATCCTCCAGCGCGACCAGCACGTCGGGCACCACCAGCAGCGGCGCGTCAGACGCCACGCCGTCCGGGATGCGGCTGACCAGCGCGGCGGCCGCCCCCCTGGCCAGGGCCTGCGCCACGAAATCATGCCCGTCGCGGTCGGCCTGCAGCGCGACGAACAGATCGCCGGGGGCGATGGTGCGCGTGTCGATGGACACACCCGTCGCGGCCCATGCGGCCGTCACCCGCCCGCCGGTGGCGGCGGCGGCGTCATCGGATGTCCAGAGTGTCATATCCGTCCGTCCAGTGCCGCGACCGCGACCGAGGCCTGTTCGGCATCGTCGAAGGGATAGACGTCCTGCCCCACGATCTGGCCGGTCTCATGACCCTTGCCGCAGATCAGCAGCGCGTCGCCCGGTTGCAGCGCATCGACACCGCGCAGGATCGCCTCGGCCCGGTCGGCGATCTCGGTCGCGTCGGGGCCCGCGCTGGCCATGACGGCGGCACGGATCAGGGCCGGGTCCTCGGTCCGGGGGTTGTCGTCGGTGACGATCACCACATCGGCATGATCGCGCGCGGCCTCGCCCATCAGCGGGCGCTTGCCCCGGTCGCGGTCGCCGCCCGCGCCGATGATGCAGACGATGCGCCCCATCACATGCGGACGCAGCGATTGCAGCGCCGCGACCACCGCGCCCGGCTTGTGGGCGTAATCCACAAAGACCGCCGCACCGTTCTCGCGCTGCGCGACCAGCTGCATCCGGCCCCGTACGGTGGTCAGCTGCGGCAGCACGCGCAGGATGTCGTCGGCGCTGTCGCCCGAGGCCAGGCACAGGCCCATCGCCGCCAGCACGTTTTCCGCCTGGAACCCGCCGATCAGCGGCAGCCGCACCAGATGCGCCCGCCCCATCACCGAGAACCGCAGATCCTGCCCCGTCGCGTCATAGCGCTGGCCCAGGATGCGCAGCATCGCGGCCTCTCCGGTGCCGACGGTGGTCAGGGCCAGGCCGCGATCGGTCGCGATGTCGGCCATCTGGCGGCCGCGCTGGCTGTCGATGTTGATGACGGCAGCGGCGCCGTCCTCCAGCACGCGATTAAACAGCAGCGCCTTGGCCGCGAAATACTCGTCAAAGCCCGCGTGGTAATCCAGGTGATCCTGGCTGAAATTGGTGAAGGCCCCGGCCTCGACCCGCACCCCGTCCAGGCGGCGCTGATCCAGTCCGTGGCTGGAGGCCTCCATCGCGGCATGGGTGACGCCCGCGGCGACCGCCTCGGCCAGGACCCGGTGCAGGGTCAGCGGATCGGGTGTGGTATGGGCGAGCTTCGCCTGGTGATCGCCCTCGACCCCCATCGTGCCCAGGCTGATCGCCTTGTGGCCCAGCGCCTGCCAGATCTGACGGGTGAAGCTGGCCACGCTGGTCTTGCCGCTGGTGCCGGTGACGGCCACGACATGGTCGGGCTGATCGGCGAACCACAGCGACGCGGCGCCGGCCAGGGCTGCGCGCGGATCCTCGGCCACGATCAGCGCCCCGTCCCAGCCCGACAGGACGTCGGCGGCGATCTCGGCGCCCTGACGGTCGGTCAGGACGGCGGCGGCCTGCATGCGCAGCGCGTACTGGATGAATTCGCCGCCATGGACGGCCGATCCCGGCAGGGCCGCGAACAGGTGCCCGGGCTTGATCGTGCGGCTGTCGATGGACAGCCCCGTGATCCGCGGGTCACGCCCACCGGGGGCGCGCAGCCCCAGCTGCGACAGCGTCACGTCGTCCTTGTCCACAGTCCCACCCGTCATTGATTTGCGACGAGCCTTACCGCAGCCTCCTCGTCGGGTTCAACACGCGGTTCGAAGCGCGCGGTGATCGTCGGCAGGATTTCGTCGGTGATCGGCTCCAGCCCCAGCAGCGGGCCGATGCGGCGGACCATTTCCGCGGCGACGGGCGCGACGGTATGACCTGCGGTACGCACCGCAGTCCCGTTGATGGTCGTTGACGGCTCGTCCAGCATGGTGATCAGGACGTATTTCGGATCGCTGGCCGGAAAGACCGACGCAAAGGTCGCGATGATCTTGTTCTCGTAGTACCCGCCTGCGGCCCTGGGCTTGTCCGCCGAACCGGTCTTGCCCGCGACCTCGTATCCCGGAACCTCGGCCTGGCGGGCGGTGCCGCGGGTGACGACCTGGCGCAACATGTCGACAGCCATCGCGGCGGCACGAGGCGACAGCACCTGTTCACCCTCGGGGCGTTGTCGTCCATGCACCAGCGTGGGTGTCACGCGCTTGCCGCCATTCGCGATCGTCGCATAGGCGGCCGCCAGGTGCAGCGGGCTGGCCGCCAGCCCATGGCCGAAACTGACCGTCGCCGCAGTGACGGCGGGCCAGCGCGTGGGCACCAGCGGCTGACCGGTGGGGGCTTCGACCATCTCGATGGAGGTCGGCACGAACAAGCCAAGCTTCTCCAGGAAATCCTTCTGCCGCTCGGGCCCGATCAGCTGCGCGATGCGCACCGTTCCCACGTTCGAGGACTTCACGATGACGTCCGTCACGCTCAGTTCCTTGCCATAATTGTGGAAATCGTTGATCAGGAACCGGCCGATCCGCATGGGTGCTGCAGCATTGATGCCCGACGCGGGGTTGACCAGCCCCAGGTCCAGCGCCTGCGCGACCGGGAAGATCTTGAAGGTCGAACCCAGCTCGTACTGGCCCTGGACGGCGCGGTTGAACAGCGGACTGTCCGACGGCTCTCCGGTCAGCAGCGGGCGGGGGCGGTCATTGGGGTCGAAATCGGGCAGGCTGGCCATGGCCAGGATCTCTCCGGTCTCGACCTCCATCAGGATGCCGGTCGCGCCCTTGGCGTTCATGACGTTCATGCCCGAGGCCAGCACGTCCTCCATCGCCTGCTGCAGCGTCAGGTCGATGGACAGGGCCAGCGGCGCCCCCTCGTTGCCGGGATCGCGCAGCCAGGCGTCGAACGCCTTCTCGACACCTGCGACGCCGATGACCTCGGCGCTGTTCACGCCTTCGCTGCCGAAGCCGGACCCGCCCAGGATGTGGCTGGCCAGGTCGGCATTGGGATAGATGCGCATCTCTCGCGGGCCGAACAGCAGGCCGGGCTCGCCCAGGTCGTGGACGGCCTGCATCTGCTCGGGGCTGATCTTGCGCTTGATCCACATGAACTTGCGGTTGCCGGTGAAGTCGCGGGTCAAGCGCTGCACGTCCAGGTCGGGGAATATCTCGGCCAGACCCTGCGCGGTGCCGATGGGATCGACCATCTGGTGGGGATGGGCATAGACCGAATGGGTCAGCAGGTTCGTGGCCAGCACCCTGCCCCGCCGGTCGGTGATGTCCGCCCGCTGAGAGATGATCTGCGACGACAGCACCTGCGCGCGCGGTTCTGCCGCCGCGCTGGAGGCGAGCGTCCCCATGCGCACCGCGACCGTGCCGAAGGCCAGCATGAAACAGCCCGCCATGACGATCAGCCGACCTTCGGCGCGCCTGCGGGCGCGGTCCTGGATCTGTTCGTGGCGGCGGCGGCGGTTCTCGGCCTCGATGTCGTCGGGGTTCTCGCCGCGCTCGCGCGCTCTCAGGATGCGGGCCAGGGGGCGCAGGGGGGTGCGGATCATGGCTGAGGCTCCTCGGCAGGATCGGTTTCGGGCAGAAGGTCGGTGACCATGTCGGCCGACGGCGGGGGCGGCTTGGGATAGTCGATGTGGTCCAGGTCCAGGAACTGCCCCGATTCGACCGGACCCAGTTCCAGCCGGTCGAAGTTCAGGTCGACCAGCTGGCGCAGGCGGTCGGGGCGGTTCAGGAAGGCCCATTCGGCACGCAGCACGCCCAGCTCCTCGCGCAGGCCCGCGATCTGGCGCTGGACCTGGGACATCTCTCCGATGGCGGCCTGGGTGGCATAGTTCTCGCGATAGGCCCAGAAGGCCAGTCCCATCAGCATCAGCACGCAGGCCAGACAGGTCAACGACCGCATCACGCAGCTCCCGGAAGATGCGGCATGGCCAGCGACCGGGCATCGACCGCGCCCGCCGCAGCGTCGGTCCGCACGGCCACGCGCAGCAAGGCTGAACGCGCACGCGGGTTCACGTCCAGCTCCTCGGGATCGGGACCGATCGCACGGCGGAAGGGCAGGCGGAAGGCCGGCTCCACAACCTGCGTGACCGGCGCATAGCGGTTGCCGCCGCCGCCCGCATCGGACCGCGCCTGCATGAAGCGCTTGACGATCCGGTCCTCCAGCGAATGAAAGCTGACGACGGCCAGTTGGCCGCCCGGCTTCAATGCGCGTTCGGCGGCCGACAGGCCCGCGACCAGCTGACCGAACTCGTCGTTCACCCAGATGCGGATCGCCTGAAAGCTGCGCGTCGCGGGATGGCTCTGCCCCGGCTTGGTGCGCGGCAGGCAGCCGGTGACCACCTGGGTCAGCTGCGTGGTCCGGGTCAGCGGGCGCGCGGCCACAATGGCACGCGCGATGCGGCGCGCGGCGCGCTCCTCTCCGTAATGATACAGCACGTCAGCGATGTCCGATTCCTCGGCGCTGTTCAGAAGGTCCGCGGCGGACGGCACATCGCCGCCCATCCGCATGTCCAGCGGCCCGTCCCGCATGAACGAGAACCCGCGATCCGCCTGGTCCAGCTGCATCGAGCTGACGCCAAGGTCCAGCACCACCCCGTCCAGCGGCTGACCGGCCAGGACGTCCATGTCCGAAAACGTGCCCTCGACCAGGTGCAGGCGGTCGCCGTACTGGCCGCGCCATGCCTCGGCCATGCGAAACACCGACGGATCGCGGTCGACGCCGATGACCAGATCGGCCCCCGCATCCAGCAGGCCACGGGCATAGCCGCCCGCGCCGAACGTGCCGTCCAGCCAGACTCCCCCGATGGGTGCGGTCGCGCGCAGCAGCGGCGCCAGCAGGACCGGAATATGCGGATCCGCCATGCCCTAGCCCTCGGAGGATTGCTGCAGGAAGGCGCGGGGGTCGAATTCGGGGCCCTTGCTGGCCGCGAAATCCTCCAGCGCCTGCACGTCTTTGGGACGCGATTCGGGGTGATAGACCTGGATGTAGTCGCCGCGCGATTCAAAGATCGTCTCGGTCCCGTCGGCAAAGCCCAGCCTGTCGCGCAGCTTTGCGGGCAGGACCAAGCGGCCCTCGCGGTCGATCTCAAGGTCGGTGGACTGTCCGTTCATCAGCAGCTCCAGCCAGCGGCGCTCCTGGCTGCCGCGGGTCAGGCGGTCGATCTGCTCGTCGATCTGCTCGATGGCCTCGATGGTGTACAGCTCCAGCCAGTTCCACCAGTCGGGGCCATAGACCGCCACCAGCTGCGTGCGCCCGGTGTTCGTCCCCGAGAATGACGGGTCGCCGGCATCGAACACGCGGCGCAGCCGGGCCGGGATCGACATCCGACCCTTGCCATCGACCTTGACGGTTTCGGTGCCTCTGAACTTCCGCGCCACCTGGGCCCGCCCTCACTGTCCTGCTCTTTCGGGACGTCCGAAAGAGAAAGGGCGGATCGGGCCGCTGCCACTGCCCGATCCGCCGCCCTCGTTCCCGATTTACCCGGGCCCCTTTGCGGGGTTGGTTGCCGACCCGTCGCACGCCACCTGGGGGAGGTGCTGCTCGCGGACGCGGGCCGGCTATGTTGGAAAACGGTTGCCTGTATGAAGTCTGCTTCGCCTGTCCGGGGTCTTGGCGCCCCTTGAACTGCCCGTTTTCGTGATCCGGTTGTGACATGGGATTTCATGGGAAGCAACGGTATTCTTGGGCCACCAGCCGCATTCCGCCGCAGCTTTTGCCTAAGCCCGAATCAAAAAATGCCGCAGAAGCGGCAGTGATGCGGCAAAGTTTGGTGGCGTGACGCGAAAGCCACACTACATCTAGAAGGCGAGTAACAAACGCATTTTGCCGGTCACTGGGTCCATTTCACCACAGTTCAAAGCCCTGCAAGTCGAAAATCCGGGCAGCGTTGCAAAACTTTTGGAACAGATCACGGACGATCACGAAATCGAGAGGTCATTCGAGCCTCACTTCCCGCAATTTCCCGACCGTCCCGTGCATTCCCAAAGCAAGCCCGGATTTCGCGCAGATCAGGCGATGCCGCCCTGCACCAGACGGTCGGCCAGGCGGGCATAGGCCTCGGACACGGCACCATCGCCCAAGGCCACCGGTCGTCCCGAATCGCCGGCCAGCCGGACCTCCAGCTCCAGCGGCAGGGCGCCCAGGAACGGCAGGTTCAGCGCCTCGGCCTCGGCCGCGACGCCACCATGGCCGAACAGATGCGCCTCGTGCCCGCATTTGGGACAGATATAGGTCGACATGTTCTCGACCAGGCCCAGGACCGGTGTCTTCAGCTTGCCGAACATGTCGATCGCACGGCGCGCGTCCAGCAGCGCCACGTCCTGCGGCGTGGACACGATGATCGCACCCGTGACGGGGGCCTTCTGGCACAGCGACAGCTGCACGTCGCCGGTGCCGGGCGGCAGGTCGATCAGCAGGACGTCCAGTTCGCCCCAGTTCACCTGCTGCAGCAGCTGCTGCAGCGCGCCCATCAGCATCGGGCCGCGCCAGACCAGTGCCTCGCCCTCCTTCAGCATCAGGCCGATCGACATGACGGTGACGCCATGCGCATGCATCGGATCGATCCGCTGTCCATCCGGGCTGGCAGGCCGGCCCGAGACGCCCATCATCCGCGGCTGCGAGGGGCCATAGATGTCGGCATCCAGCAGGCCGACCTTGCGCCCCGCGCGCGCCAAGGCGACGGCAAGGTTCGAGGTGACGGTGGATTTCCCGACACCGCCCTTGCCGGATCCGACGGCGATGATGTGGCGCACGCCGGGAATCGCCTGCGGACCGGCCTGGGGCGTGGGATGCCCGCCGATCTTCAGGGACGGGGCGGCGCCCTGCCCGGATACGGCCTTGGGCGGCGCGGGCTTGGCGGGGGCGGTCATGACGATCTGGACCTTGGCCACACCGGGGATACGTTCCAGCCGGGCACGGGCCTCGGCCTCGACCGGGGCCATGGCCTGCGCGGTGGCCGCATTCTCGACCTCCAGCACGAATCGCACCGTCTCTTGGTCGATGGTCAGCGCGCGGATCAGGTCGGCCTGACCCAGCGTCCCTCCCTGCGGAAGGGCAATATCCGAGATTGCCGTAAGGATCGTTTCGCGTGTGACGGGCATGTGAGGGACCTGTGTCTTTGTTCGCCCGGCAGCATGAAGCATAGAGACGGGACCCTCAACACCCCCTGCGACAATCCGTACCGCACGGCGCTAACCGCTTTCAAACAGGTGATTTTTGCGTCCGCGGCGTGATCGCTAACAGATGTATCGTGTCAATTTTATGTCGTTAATTCATCGTTAAAGAAGGCAATAGGTCAGCCTTGGCTATGCAATTGCTGCATGGCAGCATTACGAAACCATCCGTTGCGAAACGCCGTCGATGGGGCCATCTTCAACTCAACGAAACGCCGGGCCAATCCGGGAACGGCGCAGACGAGATGAACCGAAAGGATACGACCATGGCTGTTATCGCCCAAGCACACAACGCCACCGCCGACGCCGGCCTGCGTGGCCGCCTGCTGAGCGCGATCCAGCGGATGCAGGAAAACCGCGCCCGCCGCGCCGTTTACCGCCAGACCGTGCGCGAACTGAATGCCCTGACCACCCGCGATCTGGACGATCTGGGCATCAGCCGCTCGATGATCACCCGCCTGGCGCACGAAGCGGCATGGGGTTCGGCCCAGTAATCCTGGGACACCAAGAATTCGCATTCCCGGCCCTCTCCTCCTCCCTGGGTCCGGGACCGGCGGCATCCTCCTCTCCTCCTCCCTGGAGGGTGCCGCCCAAAAGACGCACTGGAACCCGATCCTCCTCCCCGGGTTCACGTGCCAGGCGGCGGCCCCACTCCTCCCTCCCAGGGGTCGCCGCAAAAAGTTTCATAGCCGCCCCATTCGCGGCACGCTGATACGCCCGGTCCTCTCCTCCTCCCTCCCGGACCCGGCGTTCGCGGTACGGCCTCTCCTCCTCCCTGGCCCTACCGCACCCCATACGCGGCCCCTCCTCCTCCCTGGGCCAGCGTTCAGCGGCGACCTCCCTCCTCCTCCCTGGAGGTCGCCGCGCCTTCATAGCCGCCCCGATCGCGGCACACGGATACGACGGGCTCTCCTCCTCCCTGCCCGGTCGTAAGCGGTGATGGCCTCTCCTCCTCCCTGGCCGGAACCGCGACCCATACGCGGCCCCTCCTCCTCCCTGGGCCAGCGTTCAGCGGCGACCTCCCTCCTCCTCCCTGGAGGTCGCCGCGCCCTCCCTCCGGAACCCATCGCCCCCATGACGCATTGCCCCCGACACGCAGTCGGAGGCCGCATGATTCTGCGCAAGGGCACCAAGGTGGAATGGGACTGGTCGGGCCACAAGGCGACCGGAAAGATCACGGACATCTTCACCGATGACGTCGAACGGACGATCAAGGGCAGCAAGATCAGCCGAAACGCATCCAAGGACGATCCCGCCTACCTGATCGAACAGGATGACGGCGACCAAGTGCTGAAGGGCCGGTCAGAACTGCGCCGCGCCGATTGACGTCTTTTCCCCGCCGTGCGCCCACGTTAAGGCTGGCGGATGCTCAGCTATCAACATGCCTATCATGCCGGGAACCTGGCCGACCTGCACAAGCACGCGTTGCTGGCGGTCGCGCTGGACTACCTGACCCGCAAGGACAAGCCGCTTTCCTATCTGGAAACCCATGCGGGTCGTGGCCTTTATGACCTGACCGGCGCCGAGGCGCAGAAGACGCAGGAGGCCGCGCAGGGCATCGCCCGTGCCACGGTCGAACACTGGCTGCCGCAGGATCACCCGCTGATGCAGGCGCTGCGGGCCGTGCGCGACCTGCGGGGCGCGCAGGCCTATCCCGGTTCACCGCTGATCGCGGGGCATTTCCTGCGCCACGAGGACAAGGCCCATCTGGCCGAACTGCACCCCGCCGAATTTCAGGCCCTGCGCCGTGTGGCGGGCTTTGCCACCCTGCACCAGCAGGACGGCTTCGCGATGGCACAGGCGGTCTGTCCGCCCGATCCGCGCCGCGGCCTGCTGCTGATCGACCCCAGCTATGAGGTGAAGGCAGACTATGCCGCGATCCCGCGCCAGATCGGCCTGATCGCGCGCAAGTGGAACGTGGGGGTCATCGCGCTGTGGTATCCGATCCTGACCGATCACCGCCACATGGGCATGACCGCGCAGCTGGTCAGCGATTTCCCCGATGCCCTGCTGTCCGAGGTGTCGTTTCCCCCTGCCCGTCCAGGCCATTCGATGATCGGATCGGGCATGTGCGTGCTCAACGCCCCCTGGGGCCTGGCCGAGCACGCCCGCCAGATCGAGGCGATGTTCCGCGAGCGTGCCTGACGGGGATTCCCCCGCCGATTGCGCTGTGCCATGATCGGCCCGGCCACAAGGATTCCCTGCCATGCCTCAACGTCTGTCCATCGGCGCCACTGTGTTCCTGGTCCTGACCGTCCTGGTCGGCCTGTATTTCGCCTATGCCGCGGTGCAGGGCCCGTCGGGCATCCTGCGCCGGATCCAGATCCAGGCCGAGACCGAGGATCTGCGCGAGGCCCGCGACCTGCTGCAGGCCGACGTGACCCGCATGCAGAACCTGACCCGCCGCCTGTCGGATGATTATCTGGACCTGGACCTCTTGGACGAACGCGCCCGCGAGGTGCTGGGCCTGCTGCGCGCGGACGAGATCCTGCTGCGCTAGGGCCGGGATTGCACGGCTGTCGGTGATGCGCTACGGATAGTTTAACGCTGAACTATCCGCCACGCTTCCAGGAGGACACGCCGCATGGCCAGAAAACCAAGCCCCCAGCAGGAGGCTCCTTCGAACACGTCGAAGGAAGAGTTGCTGAAATACTATCGCGACATGCTGCTGATCCGCCGATTCGAGGAGAAGGCCGGCCAGCTGTACGGCATGGGCCTGATCGGCGGGTTCTGCCACCTTTATATCGGCCAGGAAGCCGTCGTGGTGGGTCTGGAGGCCTGCGCCAAGGACGGCGACAAGCGCATCACCAGCTATCGTGACCACGGTCACATGCTGGCCTGCGGGATGGAGGCGCGCGGCGTCATGGCCGAGCTGACCGGGCGTCAGGACGGCTACTCCAAGGGCAAGGGCGGCAGCATGCACATGTTCAGCCGCGAAAAGCATTTCTATGGCGGCCACGGCATCGTCGCCGCGCAGGTGCCCCTTGGCGCGGGCTTGGCCTTCGCGGACAAGTATCTGGGCAACGACAACGTCACCTTCACCTATTTCGGCGATGGCGCGGCGAACCAGGGCCAGGTCTACGAGACCTACAACATGGCCGAGCTGTGGGACCTGCCGGTCGTCTTCGTGATCGAGAACAACCAGTATGCCATGGGCATGTCGGTCAAGCGGTCGACGAAATCGACGACCTTCTTCGGCCGCGGAGAAGCCTTCGGCATCCCCGGCGAACAGGTCGACGGCATGGACGTGCTGGCGGTCAAGGCGGCGGGCGAAAAGGCCGTGGCGCATTGCCGCGCCGGCAAGGGCCCCTACATCCTGGAGGTCATGACCTACCGCTATCGCGGGCACTCGATGTCGGACCCGGCCAAGTACCGGACCCGCGAGGAGGTCCAGAAGATGCGCGACGAGCGTGACCCGATCGAGAACATCCGTGAGATGCTGCTGACCGGCAAGCATGCCACCGAGGAGGACCTCAAGGCGCTGGACAAGGAAATCAAGGACATCGTCAACGATTCCGCGGAATTCGCCAAGGACAGCCCCGAGCCCGACCTGGCCGAGCTGTGGACCGACATCTATGCCGACGAACTGCCCCAGGGCAGCGCCGAAGAGAACGCCTGAGGGGGACCGTCACATGGCAATTGAAATCCTGATGCCCGCCCTGTCCCCCACGATGGAGGAAGGCACGCTGGCGAAATGGCTGAAGAAAGAGGGCGACGCTGTGAAATCCGGCGACGTCATCGCCGAGATCGAGACCGACAAGGCCACGATGGAGTTCGAGGCCGTCGACGAGGGGATCATGGGCAAGCTGCTGGTGGCCGAGGGCACCCAGGGCGTCGCCGTGAACACCCCCATCGCGGTGCTGGTCGAGGAGGGAGAGGACGCCGACGCGGCCCCTGCCCCCAAGGCCGAGGCCAAGCCAGCCGAAGCCCCCAAGAAGGATGACGGCGCCCAGCCCGGCGAATCCGCCATCGAGGAGGTCGTGACCCCGCAGCCCAAGCCGCGCAGCCCCGACTGGCCCGAGGGCACCAAGATGAAGACCATGACCGTGCGGGAAGCCCTGCGCGAGGCCATGGCCGAAGAGATGGACCGCGACGAGACCGTCTTCCTGATGGGCGAGGAAGTGGGCGAATACCAGGGCGCCTACAAGATCAGCCAAGGCCTGCTGGAGCGGTTCGGCCCCCGCCGCGTCGTGGACACGCCCATCTCCGAGATCGGCTTTGCCGGCATCGGCACGGGGGCGGCCCTGGCCGGCCTGCGCCCGATCGTCGAGTTCATGACCTTCAACTTCGCCATGCAGGCGATCGACCACATCATCAACTCGGCCGCAAAGACGCTGTACATGTCGGGGGGCCAGATGGGCTGTCCGATCGTGTTCCGCGGCCCGAACGGCGCCGCCGCCCGCGTGGGCGCGCAGCACAGCCAGGATTACGCCGCATGGTACGCGGCCATTCCGGGCCTCAAGGTCGTGATGCCCTATTCGGCCGCCGACGCGAAGGGCCTGATGAAGCAGGCGATCCGCGACAACAACCCGGTCATCTTCTTGGAGAACGAGATCCTGTATGGCCGCAGCTTCGAGGTGCCGGACCTTGAGGACTTCACCATTCCCTTCGGCAAGGCCAACACGGTCCGGTCGGGCGACGACGTGACGCTGGTCAGCTTCGGCATCGGTGTGGCGCATGCGCTGGAGGCCGCGGCCAAGCTGGCCGAGGAGGGCATCGAGGCCGACGTTATTGACCTGCGCACCCTGCGGCCGCTGGACTATGACGCGATCCTGGAATCGGTCAAGCGGACCAACCGTTGCGTGACCGTCGAGGAGGGCTTCCCCGTGGGCGCCATCGGCAACCACATCTCGGCCTATCTGATGGAGAACGCGTTCGACTATCTGGACGCGCCCGTCATCAACTGCACCGGCAAGGACGTGCCGATGCCCTATGCCGCCAACCTGGAAAAGCACGCGCTGATCACGCCCGCCGAGATCGTCGAAGCCGTGAAAAAAGTCACCTACAAGTAAGGGAGCTGCGCGATGCCCACGGAAATCCTGATGCCCGCCCTCTCCCCGACGATGGAGGAGGGCACGCTGGCCAAGTGGCTGGTCAAGGAAGGCGACGAAGTGAAGTCCGGCGACGTCATCGCCGAGATCGAGACCGACAAGGCCACGATGGAGTTCGAGGCCGTCGACGAAGGCCGCATCGGCAAGATCCTGATCGCCGAGGGCACCTCGGCGGTCAAGGTCAACACCGCCATCGCGGTCCTGCTGGAGGACGGCGAGGAGGCGGGCGACATCAGCGCGCCCAAGGCCAAGGAAGAGCCCAAGCCCAAGGCGGATGCCGAGCCCGAACCGGCCGAAAAGGGCTATGGCGGCCCGATCGGCGCGCCGGTCGCCGGCTATGCCAAGGCCGACGCACCCAAGGGCGACCGGGTCTTCGCCTCGCCCTTGGCGCGGCGCATCGCCAAGGACAAGGGTCTGGACCTGTCGCAGATCCAAGGCAGCGGCCCCCGTGGCCGCATCGTCAAGGCCGATGTCGAGAACGCCAAGGCAGGTGACGCCAAGCCCTCCGCGTCGGCTGCGGCCCAGCCCGAGGCGAAGGCGGCCCCCGCGGCAGCCGCAGCCCCGGCCCAGGCCCCCAAGGGCCTGTCGACCGAAGCCGTGCTGAAGATGTATGCCGACCGCGAGACCGAGGAGGTCGCGCTGGACGGCATGCGCCGCACCATCGCCGCCCGCCTGTCCGAGGCCAAGCAGACCATCCCGCATTTCTACCTGCGCCGCTCGGCCAAGCTGGATGCGCTGATGGAGTTCCGGGCCACGCTGAACAAGCAGCTGGAGAGCCGTGGCGTCAAGCTGTCTGTCAACGACTTCATCATCAAGGCCAGCGCCCTGGCGCTGCAGCAGGTGCCTGACGCGAACGCGGTCTGGGCGGGGGATCGCATCCTCAAGCTGAAACCGTCGGACGTCGCCGTGGCCGTGGCCATCGAGGGCGGGCTGTTCACGCCCGTGCTGAAGGACGCGCATCAGAAGACCCTGTCGGCGCTGTCGGCGCAGATGAAGGATCTGGCCGCGCGCGCCAAGTCCAAGAAGCTGGCCCCCCATGAATACCAGGGCGGCAGCTTCGCGATCAGCAACCTGGGCATGTTCGGCATCGAGAACTTCGACGCGGTCATCAACCCGCCGCATGGCGCGATCCTGGCCGTGGGCGCGGGCATCCCCACCCCGGTCGTCGAAAAGGGAGAGGTCGTCGTGCGCAACGTCATGTCGATGACCCTGTCGGTCGACCACCGCGTGATCGACGGTGCGCTTGGCGCGCAACTGCTGGAGGCGATCGTCGCCCATCTGGAAAACCCGATGGGCATGCTGGCCTGACCAGCATTCGAACGGAACAGACGGCGGGCCATCGGCCCGCCGTCTTTCGTTGTCAGAACGTGACGGTGACGCCCGGCAGGCGCAATTCGTTGATCAGGTCGCGCAACTCCTGCCGCGCGGCGATCTGGGACATGCTCATGGCCTCGGTGCCGACGTCCTTCAGGTCCAGCAGGGTCAGCCCGTTCGGAAACAGCTCGCGAAAGATCACGCGTTCCGAAAATCCGGGCGCCACCCGAAACCCGATCCGCTTGGACAGGTCGGCCAGCGCGCCGCCGACCTTGCGCTTGTTGTGCATCTGCTGGCTGCCCAGTCGGTTTCTAAGCACCAGCCAGTCGATGGGCCCTGCCCCGGCCTGCGCGCGCAGCTGGCGTGCGCCCCATACCATCTCGGCATAGATCGAGGGACCAAGCACGTCACCGTCGGGCGACAGGCGCGCCAGAAGGTCGAAGTCGACGAAACTGTCGTTCAGGGGCGTGATCAGCGTATCGGCGACCGTATGCGCCATCTGGCTCAGCTTGGTGTGCGACCCGGGGCAATCCAGCAGGATGAAATCGCACGTCTCCTCCAGCTGCCGCAGGGCGGGCGTTAGGGGATCGGCGCCCTCGCCCAGCGGCGTCAGCACGGGCATGGGCAGGTCCAGCCCCTTGCGCACCAGGAAGGCGGCGCGGTTCTCCAGATAGCGGCCAAAGCTGCGCTGGCGGACGTCCAGGTCCAGCCCGCCGACCCGGTGCCCCATCCGCGCCAACGCGGTCGCCACATGCATCGAGGTGGTCGACTTGCCCGAGCCGCCCTTTTCGTTTCCGACCACGATGATATGCGCCACAAGCAGCCTCTTGTCCTGTCCCGACGGGAAACCTAGCGACCGCGCCGCCGGATGGAAAGCCGCCCCGGCAGCCCTAGCGCCGCAGCAGCCGTCCGTCGATCATCGCCAGCCCCAGCCCGATGACCGCCATGCCCAGCAGCTGCGGCAGGCCCAGAACCTCGTCCAGGAACAGCCAGCCCAGCAGGATCGCTGACACCGGCACCAGGAACGTCACCAGAGAGATGTTCGTGGCCCCCGCCCGGTCCAGGATACGAAAGAACAGCACATAGGCCAGCCCCGTGCAGACCAGCCCCAGCAGGCTGATCGCCAGCCAAACCTGGGCAGGTGCCGCCGGCGGCAGCCCGTCATGCGCCAATGCCAGCGGCAGCAGCACGACGCTGGTGCCCGTCACCATGCCTGCCGCCGTGACCAGCGGGTCGACGCCCTGCGCACGAAACCGCCGTCCAAAGGCCGCGGCCCAGGCATAGCTGATCGCGGCGCCCAGCATCGCCAGTTGCGGCAGCACGCCATGGCCGTGACCCGCCAGTTCGTCCACGCCGATCATCACTGCGACACCGCCCAGGCCCAGGGCGACCCCGGCCAGGCGCATCAGCCCCGCGCGCTCATCCGCCAGCACCAGGGTCGAGACCAGCACCGTGAACAACGGCGTCGTCGCGTTCAGGATGGACGCCAGCCCTGCCGGGATGAACCCCTGCGCCCAGACGATCAGCCCAAAGGGGATGGCGTTGTTCAGGACGCCCATCACCAGGAACGCGCCCCACAGCCTCGCGCCGCGCGGCAGTGCCCGCCCGGTCGCCAGCACGATGGCCCACAGGACCGCGGCGGCGATCATCACGCGCAATGCCACCACCCACAGGACCGGCATATGCCCCACGATCAGCGCGATCAGGAAGAACGACCCGCCCCAGATCAGTGACAGCAGCAGCAGAAGGCCCCAGTCGGATGCGCTCATCCGCGCGGTGATCATCGGACGGTCCGGTCAGGCAATGGGCGGGAAAGGGTCATGGATCCTCCTGCGGCGCACGCTGCCCCAAGCCGGGGCCGAGGGAAAGGGCTCAGCCGTCGCGCAGCGCCGCCAGCGCGGCCTGGACCTTCGGGGTGCGATGCAGGTCGACATGGGTGACCAGCCACAGGTTGGAATCCCATTCCGGCAGGCTCAGCGCCGGCAGAAGGCCATGCGCCAGGCTGTCGGGCAAGGCACCGACCGCCAGCCCGGCGCGGATCACCGCCTCGCGCGCGGTGGCCTCGTTGGCGGTGACCAGGATGTTCTCGGGGCCGATGCGGTCCTGCAGCCAGCGCATGTAGGGGGCGCCGCGCGCCTCTGGTCCCGGCAGGGCAAAGCGGTGGTCGCGCGGATTGTCGACCGGCCCGTGCCGGTCCAGGTACGAGGCCGCGGCATACATCACATGCCCCATCCGCCCCATCGCACGCACGACATAGTCGGGCTCGGTCGGTTCGGCCCCGCCGCGGATGGCCACATGCGCCTCTCCGGCGCCCAGCCGGAACAGGCGCGCGTCCGTGGCATAGGTCAGGCGCAGGTCGGGATGGCGCGCCATCAGCGCGATCAGCCGCGGCATGACCAGATCCACCAGTTCCGGCAGCGAGGTCACGACCAGCTCTCCCTCGATCCGCTCTCCGGCGCCGGCGATCTGCGCGGCCATCTGGGCAAAGCGTTCATCCGCAGCCCCCGCCGCATCCAGCAGGGTGCGCCCGGCCTCGGTCAGGGCATAGCCGCGGGTGTGGCGTTGGAACAGCCGGGCGCGCAGGGCCGATTCCAGCGCGTCGATGCGGCGGATCACCGTGGCGTGGTGCACGCCAAGATCGGCGGCCGCCCCACTGACCGTTCCGGTGCGCGCCACGGCCAGTGCCACGCGGATATCGTCCCACGATTCGATCTGCATGTGCATCCCCGCACAGTGAATGCGCAGTTATCCCCCTTACGTTCGCAGGTGCATAGACCTAAATCTGCTGCAACGCAGAAACAACTCTCTGGGAGCTTGCCATGAACATCCTGCATCTCGACAGCGCCATCACCGCCGACGCCTCGGTCTCGCGCCAGCTGACCGCCGACATCCTGGCCCGCCTGACCGCTGCCAATCCCGACGCGACGGTGACCTATCGTGATCTCAGCACGGGCGTCCCCGCCATCGACACCGCATGGTTCAAGGCCGTGCGCGTGGGCACCGACGATCCGACCCCGCAGCAGCAGGCGCAGATCGACACCTCGAACGCGCTGCTGGCCGAGGTTCAGGCCGCCGACACGCTGGTGATCGGGCTGCCGGTCTACAACTTCTTCCTGCCGTCGCAGCTGAAGACCTGGCTGGACCAGATCGCCCGCGCCGGTGTCAGCTTCCGCTATACCGCCGAGGGCCCCGAGGGCCTGCTGACGGGCAAGCGCGCCTTCGTGGCCTATACCGCCGCCGGCACGCCGATGGGTTCGGACCTGGACCACGCGTCGGGCTATCTGCGCCACATGCTGGGCTTCCTGGGTATCACCGACGTGACCTTCGTGGCCGCCGACGGTCTTGCCATGGACCGCGAGGCCGGCATGGCACGCGCACAACAGGCGCTGGAGCAGATCGCGGCCTGACCGTCTGCGCTGTTGCGCAGGTTCACCCCATCCTCATATGGCGGCATTGCATCCTTCGGGGACATTGCCGCCATGCGTTTCACGATTGCGACCGCCGCCCTGCTGACAGGGCTGGCGGTTTTTTACGCCCCGGCCGTGGCGCAGACCCCGGTCAACGAAATCGCCACGCACCGCCCCCGTGACATGATCGAATGGAGCAAGCTGCTGCGCGACAACGCCGCCCGCCAAAGCCATGTGGCCCTTCTGCAAGCGGCAACCGTCAGCGCGACCAACACCGCCCAATTCGTCATCGTCGTGGCCCAGGACGGCATGATCATCGATGTACGGACCACGCAGTCCTCGGGCAACCCGCTGATAGATCATGCCCTGCGCAACAGCATCATGGACATGCCCCGGATGCCGCCCTTCACGGACGACATGCCGCGGGGCAGCGCCAGCTTCGTTCTGCCGGTCAACGTCGCGACCCCGTGATCCGACCGGGCCTGCGTTGACAGGACCCCCCCTGCCCTGTACAAGACCCCGGATTCCCGGAAGCACAGCCTTCCGGTCCCTGCGCCAGATGCGGGGATCGCCCCCCGTCAGCGCGTTGCGCCCACGGGGGCTAAACCGATTTGGAGCCATAGGAGGCCCGGCCATGTTCGAGAACCTTTCCGATCGCCTGGGCGGCGTCTTCGACCGGCTGACCAAGCAGGGCGCCCTGTCCGAGGAGGACGTCACCGCCGCCATGCGCGAGGTGCGCGTGGCCCTGCTGGAGGCGGACGTCTCGCTGCCGGTGGCGCGCAACTTCGTCAAGGCCGTCACGGCCAAGGCCACCGGCGCTGCGGTCACGAAATCGGTCAGCCCCGGCCAGCAGGTCGTCAAGATTGTCCATGACGAGCTGATCAAGGTCCTGCAGGGCGACGACGCCCCCGAGGCGCTGCGCATCGACAACCCGCCCGCCGCCATCCTGATGGTTGGCCTGCAGGGTTCGGGCAAGACCACCACCACCGCGAAACTGGCCCTGCGCCTGAAGGACCGCGAGAAGAAGCGCGTGCTGATGGCGTCCCTGGACACCAACCGCCCCGCCGCGATGGAGCAGCTGGCCATCCTGGGCCAGCAGATCGGCGTCGACACGCTGCCCATCGTGATGGGCCAGACCGCCGTGCAGATCGCGCAGCGCGCCAAGACGCAGGCGTCGCTTGGCGGCTATGACGTCGTCATGCTGGACACCGCCGGCCGCCTGCATATCGACGAGGCGCTGATGACCCAGGTCCAGCAGGTCCGCGACATCGCGAACCCGCGCGAGACGCTGCTTGTCGTGGACGGCCTGACCGGCCAGGACGCGGTGAACGTCGCGACCGAGTTCGACGCCAAGGTCGGCGTCACCGGCGTGGTGCTGACCCGGATGGATGGCGACGGACGCGGGGGTGCGGCCCTGTCGATGCGCGCCGTGACCGGCAAGCCGATCCGCTTCGTGGGTCTGGGCGAAAAGATGGACGCGCTGGAGACCTTCGACGCCAGCCGCGTCGCGGGGCGCATCCTGGGCATGGGCGACATCGTGGCCCTGGTCGAGAAGGCCCAGCAGGTGCTGGAGGTCGAGCAGGCCGAGCGCATGATGAAGCGGTTCCAGAAGGGCCTCTTCAACATGAACGACCTGCGCGGCCAGCTGGAGCAGATGCAGAAGATGGGCGGCATGTCCTCGGTCATGGGGATGATGCCCGGCATGGCCAAGATGGCCAAGCAGGCCGAGGCCGCGGGCTATGACGACAAGGTCGTTCGCCACCAGATCGCCCTGATCAATTCGATGACCAAGAAGGAACGGGCCAATCCCGACCTGCTGCAGGCCAGCCGGAAAAAGCGCATTGCTGCGGGCGCAGGTCTGGACGTGTCGGACCTGAACAAGCTGCTGAAGATGCAGAAGCAGATGGCCGACACGATGAAGAAGCTGGGCAAGATGGGCAAGGGCGGGCTGATGAAGCAGGCCATGCGCGCCATGACCGGCAAGGGCGGCGGCCTGCCCGACATGGAGAACCTGGACCCCGCCAAGATGGCCGAGGCCCAGAAGATGCTGGCCGATCCCAAGGGCCTGGGCGGCCAGTTGGGCCGCGCGGGCCTGCCTGCCGGCTTGGGCGGATTGTTCGGCAAGAAATGATCACGCTGTCCCCCACCCCGGTTCTGGAGACGGAACGGCTGACCCTGCGCGCGCCCCTGGGCAGCGACTGGCCGCATTGGCGCAGCTTCTATCAGTCGGATCGCGCGCAGTTTGTGGGCGGCGGTTCGCCCGAACCCAAGCCCGGCGCCTATTGGCGGGCCTTCGGCCACCTGACCGGCCATTGGGTGATGCGCGGTTTCGGGATGTTCGTGTTCTGCCTTAAAGGCGACGACACGCCCCTGGGCATGACCGGCCCGTGGTACCCCGACGGCTGGCCCGAGCATGAGCTGGGCTGGACCGTCTGGTCGCAGGCCGCCGAAGGCCGCGGCTATGTCGCCGAGGCCGCCCGTGCGGTGCGCGCGCATGCGTTCCGCGATCTGGGCTGGACCACGGCCGTCAGCTATATCGACCCGGACAATGCCCGGTCGATCGCGCTGGCCGAACGGCTTGGCGCGGTGCGCGACCGCGGCGCGCGGCAGCCGGTCTTCGACAAGCCCTGCCTCGTCTATCGTCACAGCCCGGAGGCCGCATGACCGACGCAACCACCCGCGCGGCCGACCTGCTGCGCGACCACCGTGCCAGCATCGACCGGCTTGACGCCATCCTGGTCTATACGCTGGCCGAACGCTTCAAGCACACCCAGTCCGTCGGCCGCCTGAAGGCCCGGCACGACCTTCCGCCGTCCGATCCCTCGCGCGAGGCAAGCCAGATCGAACGCCTGGAACGCCTCGCGCGCGAGGCCGATCTCGACCCGGAATTCGCGCGCAAATTTCTGACCTTCGTGATCGCCGAAGTCATTCGGCACCACGAACATTATCAGTCCTGACCGGACGACAACCCAAGGAGACTATCTGATGTCCATGAAGATCCGCCTGGCCCGTGGTGGCAGCAAGAAGCGCCCGCACTATGCCATCGTCGCGTCGGATTCGCGCATGCCGCGCGACGGCCGCTTCATCGAGAAGCTGGGCACCTACAACCCGCTGCTGGCCAAGGACAGCGAAGACCGCGTCAAGATGGACGTCGAGCGCATCCAGTACTGGCTGAGCCACGGCGCGCAGCCGACCGACCGCGTCGCACGCTTCCTGGAAGCCGCGGGCGTCAAGGAAAAGGCCGAGCGCAAGAACATGAAGAAGGCAGAGCCCGGCAAGAAAGCCAAGGCCCGCGCCGACGAGCGCGCCAAGAAGGCCGCGGCGCCCGCCGAAGCCGAGTGAACTGACGCTGGCGGGGGAAACCCCGCCAGTCCTTTATTGCAAGGGTGTGACATGACCGAAGACCGCATCTGCGTCGGCGCCATCGCGGGGGCTTTCGGGGTCCACGGAGAGGTGCGGCTGAAAAGCTTCTGCTCGGACCCTGCCGATATCGCGACCTATTCCCCCCTGACGTCCGAGGACGGCACCCGCCGGTTCGAGGTGTCGCTGACGCGCGAGGTGACGGGGGCCCTGGGTGCGCGCATCAAGGGCATCGCCACCAAGGAGGATGCCGACGCCCTGCGCGGCGTGACCCTGTGGGCCCCGCGCAGTGCCCTGCCCGCGCTGCCGGATGACGAATTCTATCATGCCGACCTGATCGGGCTGGAGGTCGTCGATACCGGCGGCAAATCCCTCGGCCGGGTGCGTGCACTGTACGATCACGGCGCCGGCGACATCATCGAGGTGGTGGGCGGCACGCAGGTGCTGATGCTGCCCTTTACCCGTGCCGTCGTGCCGACCGTCGATCTGGCCGCGCGTCGCATCGTGGTGGACCCGCCCGGCGACGACGAATGAGCGACGCGCCCAGTCCCAAGTCGCATGGCCGCCTGACCGCCCGTCCCAGCCTGCGCCCGCGCGAGCTGATGGCGGAACCGCAGGTGGCTGGCGCATGGACCGCGCGGATCGTCACGCTGTTCCCCGAAGCCTTTCCCGGCATCCTGGGCCTGTCCCTGACCGGCAAGGCGCTGGCGCAGGGCTTGTGGAACCTGCGCACCATCGGCCTTCGCGATTTCGGCATGGGCCGGCATCGCAATGTCGACGACACGCCCGCGGGCGGCGGGGCCGGCATGGTGATCCGCGCCGACGTGCTGGACGCGGCCCTGACCGAGGCGCAGGCGGGCCCGGGGCCGACCCTGCCCGTCCTTTACATGTCACCGCGCGGCAGGCCGCTGACCCAGGCCCGTGCCCGGGCGCTGGCGCAGGGGCCGGGCGTCACGCTGATCTGCGGCCGGTTCGAGGGAATCGACCAGCGCGTGCTGGACAAGCACGCCATCGAGGAGATCAGCATCGGGGATTATGTCCTGACCGGCGGAGAGATCGCCGCACAGGTCTTGATCGACGCGACGGTCCGGCTTATACCACGCGTGCTGGGCAATCATGATTCCCTGGCCGAGGAGTCCTTTTCCATCGGCAACCGGGGTCTTCTGGAAGCGCCGCAGTTCACCAAGCCCGCCCTCTGGGATGGCCGCGAGATACCGCCCGTGCTGTTGTCGGGCAATCACGCAGCCATCGCCGCATGGCGGTCCGGTGAGGCCGAGAGGCTGACACAAGAACGCCGCCCCGATCTGTGGCGGGCATATGCGGAAACGCATGTGGACCCGGCTAAGGACCGACAGCGCTCGGGCGCATCAGACCAATCGCGGATGTACCGCGAGCATGACAAGGAACCAAAGCGATGAACCTGATCGCACAACTCGAAGCCGAGCAGATCGCCGAGCTTGGCAAGTCCATTCCCGACTTCAAGGCTGGCGACACCATCCGCGTCGGCTACAAAGTGACCGAGGGTACCCGTACCCGCGTCCAGAACTACGAAGGCGTCTGCATCTCGCGCCGTGGCGGCGCGAACATCGCGGCCAGCTTCACGGTCCGCAAGATCAGCTTCGGCGAAGGCGTGGAGCGCGTGTTCCCGCTGTATTCGACCAACATCGCCACGATCGAGGTCGTCCGTCGCGGCAAGGTCCGTCGCGCCAAGCTGTACTATCTGCGCGATCGTCGCGGCAAGTCGGCCCGTATCGTCGAAAAGACCAACTACCGTCCGCTGTCGGACGCGAAAGCCTGAGCAGAGGTCACGCCATGAAAAAAGAGATTCACCCCGATTACCACACGATCTCGGTCAAGATGACGGACGGGACCACCTACCAGACCCGTTCGACCTGGGGCGCCGAGGGCGACAGCATGTCGCTGGACATCGACCCGACCTCGCACCCGGCCTGGACCGGTGGTTCGTCGCGCCTGATGGATGCCGGCGGCCGCGTGACCAAGTTCAAGTCGAAATACGCGGGCCTGGGTTTCTGATCCACGCCACGATCGACGTCGCAGACGCCGCCCCTCGGGGCGGCGTTTCGCATTCCGGGGTCAGGTGAAAAACGCAAGCACGCGGCGGCGCTCTGCCATCCCCAGCCAGATGGCCAAGGCCAGGCAAACCGCCATGACGGTCAGCGCCTTGGTGTCCCCCTCCAGCCCGAACCGGCTGGCGCAGATCATGATCATGACATGCACGAAATAGACGAAGGCCGCGGTGCTGGCCGCGCGCTTGCCGTCCCACGCCCCCTGCACCTGCTGCGCAGCCAGAAACAGCAGCGGCGCCGCCGCAAGCAGCGACAGCATCATGTCGACGCCCCAGCCCCCGCCCGCGATCACCCGCCAGACCAGGCTTTCCCCCATCACCGCCAGCAGCGCCAGACCGGCCAACGGCATGGCCCACCGCCGCAGCCCCGCACCCCAGCCATGCGCCAGCAGAACGCCAAGCGCGAAGAACGGAAAGATGGTGAAGACCCCGTTGCGGTAATGGTCCAGCTGGATCTCTGCCTGCCCGGTCAGGACCAGCAGCTGCAGGGCCAGCCCCGTGCCCGCCAGAAGCGCCGCCGCGACCGCGATCCGCATCGGTCGGCGCAGTACCTTGACCATCACCGCCGATACCATCAGGCCCGGCAGGAACCACAGATGGAAATAGCCGAAGACCAGCGTCTGCAGCGCATGCCCCGCCCCGGTCAAGTCCGGACCATAGATCGGCAGATAGATCGTCATCCACAGCAGGTACAACGCCAGGATGCGGCGCAGATACGGCCCACTGCGCCCGCCGCGCATGGCCGACAGGAAGAAGTACCCCGAGATCAAGGCGAAGACCGGCACCGCCAGACGATAGAGGCCGTTGAACAGCACCTGCTTGACCAGCGGCGGCGCGGCCTCGGGAAATCCGCTATGCAGGGCGATGACCGTCAGTGCCAGAAGGATGCGCAACGGATCGATGGCGCTGTTGCGCCGGGTCTGGGATGTCATGGGCCGGCCTTTGTCGTGCAGCCCTGTCAACGGCCAAAGGCCCGTCCGGTTCACCCGCAGGGCACGTTATCTGCGCCCTGCCCGGTCACGCGGCAGCGGCGCCCGGCGCGACCAGCCCGACGATGTCCATCATGATCGTGTTCAGCTGGAAATCCTTGGGCGTATAGACCCGCGCCACGCCCATCGCCGTCAGGCGGGCGGCGTCGTCGTCGGGAATGATGCCGCCGACGATCACCGGCACATGGCCCATTCCGGCGGCCTGCATGCGGGCCATCAGATCCTCGATCAGCGGCAGGTGGCTGCCCGACAGGATCGACAGGCCGACGACATGGACGTCCTGTTCGCGGGCACGGGCGACGATCTCCTCCGGGGTCAGGCGGATGCCCTCATAGGTGATGTCCATGCCGCAGTCGCGGGCGCGGAAGGCGATCTGTTCGGCGCCGTTCGAATGGCCGTCCAGGCCCGGCTTGCCCACCAGGAACTTCAGGCGCCGCCCCAGCCGGGCGCTGACCGCATCGACCGCATCCCGAATCTCCTCCAGCCCCTCGGTCCGGTTCGAGGGCGCCTGCGACACCCCCGTCGGGCCGCGGTATTCGCCATGCACCGCGCGCATCACGCCCGCCCATTCGCCGGTGGTGACGCCCGCGCGGGCGGCGGCGATGGACGGCTCCATGATATTCGCGCCCGACTGCGCGGCGCGGCGCAGCGCGGCCAGCGCCGCCTCGACCGCGCTTGCGTCGCGTTCCGCGCGCCAGGCGATCAGGCGGCCGACCTGATCGGCCTCGACCGCGGGGTCGACGACCATGATGCCGCCATCGCCCGCCGTCAGCGGCGACGGCTCGGCCTGCTGCCAGCGGTTGACGCCGACCACGACCGTCTCGTTCGTCTCGATCCGGCCAAGGCGGGCCGCGTTCGATTCGACCAGCCGCGCCTTCATGTAGTCAATGGCCGCGATCGCGCCGCCCATCTGGTCCAGCAGCGCCAATTCGTCCCGCGCGCCCTGCTTGAGGGTTTCGACCTTGGCCGCGATCACCGGATTGCCGTCGAACAGGTCGCCATATTCCAGCAGGTCGGTCTCATAGGCCAGGATCTGCTGCATCCGCAGCGACCATTGCTGATCCCAGGGCCGCGGCAGGCCCAAGGCCTCGTTCCAGGCGGGCAGCTGCACGGCGCGGGCGCGGGCGTTCTTGGACAGCGTGACGGCCAGCATCTCCAGCAGGATGCGATAGACGTTGTTCTCGGGCTGCTGCTCGGTCAGGCCAAGGCTGTTGACCTGCACGCCATAGCGGAACCGACGGTATTTCTCATCCGCGATGCCATAACGGTCACTGGTAATCTCGTCCCACAGCTCGGTAAAGGCGCGCATCTTGCACAGCTCGGTGACGAAGCGGATGCCCGCGTTCACGAAGAAGCTGATCCGCCCGACCATCTCGGGAAAGCTGTCGGAGGGCACCTTGTCCCGCAGATCGTCCAGCACGGCCACGGCGGTGGCCAGCGCATAGGCCAGCTCCTGCTCCGGCGTCGCCCCGGCCTCCTGCAGGTGATAACTGCAGACGTTCATCGGGTTCCATTTCGGTAGGTGCTGCCGCGTATAGGCGGCGATGTCGGTGATCATCGCCAGCGACGGCGCAGGCGGACAGATATAGGTGCCGCGCGACAGGTATTCCTTGATCAGGTCGTTCTGGACGGTGCCCTGCAGGCGGCTGACATCGGCCCCCTGCTCCTCGGCCACGGCGATGTACAGCGACAGAAGCCACGGCGCGGTCGCATTGATCGTCATCGAGGTGTTCATCTGCTCCAGCGGGATCTGGTCGAACAGTGCGCGCATGTCGCCCAGATGGCAGACCGGGACGCCGACCTTGCCGACCTCTCCGCGCGCGAGGATATGATCGCTGTCGTAACCGGTCTGCGTGGGCAGGTCGAAGGCCACCGACAGGCCGGTCTGTCCGCGCGACAGGTTCGTCCGGTACAGCGCATTGGATTTCGCCGCCGTGGAATGGCCCGCATAGGTGCGGAACAGCCAGGGTTTGTCCTTGTCGGCCATCATGCCCTCGCAGGAAAATTTCATCCTGAGTATCAATACAGACACAAAGCTGCGCCGTCAATTCGCCGCAGCGCGGCGCGATTCTAATGATTCCGACATATTATTGCGCGCAATGGTGTCTGATAGTTGCATTGTTGCTTTTCATATCGTAGGACAGGGCAAATCGGCGCGGTGATTCTGCACTGCGGCACAGGACAGGAGAAAGACGATGGCTCTCGACGCACCCACCCCGATCGCGCCCTACGACGCCCCGGTCAAAGACCTGTACGCCGTGGGCGAGATGCCCCCCCTGGGCCATGTGCCTGCGCGCATGCATGCCTGGGCGATCCGCCGCGAACGGCAGGGAGAGCCCGATCAGGCCATGCAGCTGGAGGTCGTGGACACCCCCGCCATCGACAGCAACGAGGTTCTGGTCCTGGTGATGGCGGCGGGCGTCAACTACAACGGGATCTGGGCAGGCCTGGGCAAGCCGATCAGCATGTTCGACGTGCACAAGCAGCCCTATCACATCGCCGGATCGGATGCGTCGGGGATCGTCTGGGCGGTGGGCGACAAGGTCAAGCGGTGGAAGGTCGGTGACGAAGTCGTCATCCACTGCAACCAGGACGACGGCGACGACGAGCATTGCAACGGCGGCGATCCAATGTTCTCGCCCACGCAGCGGATCTGGGGATACGAGACGCCGGACGGCAGCTTTGCCCAGTTCACCCGCGTGCAGGCGCAGCAGCTGATGCCCCGGCCGCGCCACCTGACCTGGGAGGAATCGGCCTGTTATACGCTGACGCTGGCCACGGCGTACCGGATGCTATTCGGGCACGAGCCGCACGAGCTGAAGCCGGGCATGAACGTGCTGGTCTGGGGCGCGTCGGGGGGGCTTGGCTCCTATGCGATCCAGCTGATCAACGCGGCGGGCGGCAACGCCATCGGCGTGATCAGCGAGGAGGACAAGCGCGACTTCGTCATGGGGCTGGGCGCGAAAGGGGTCATCAACCGCAAGGAATTCCGCTGCTGGGGGCAGCTGCCCACGGTGAACACGCCGGAATACAAGGAGTGGTTCAACGAGGCGCGCAAGTTCGGCGCGGCGATCTGGGACATCACCGGCAAGGGCAACAATGTCGACATCGTCTTTGAACATCCCGGCGAGGCAACCTTCCCGGTCAGCACGCTGGTCTGCAAGAAGGGCGGGATGGTCGTGATATGCGCGGGTACCACGGGGTTCAACTGCACCTTTGATGTGCGGTACCTGTGGATGCATCAGAAGCGCATTCAGGGGTCGCATTTCGCGCATCTGAAGCAGGCCAGCGCCGCGAACAAGCTGATGCTGGAACGCCGCCTGGACCCCTGCATGTCCGAGGTTTTCCCCTGGGCCGAGATCCCGGCCGCGCACATGATGATGCTGCGCAACCAGCACAAGCCGGGCAACATGGCGGTGCTGGTCCAATCACCGCGGACCGGGTTGCGCACCTTCGAGGATGCGCTGGAGGCCGGCCGGCGCTGACCTGCGTCCCGCGACGTGCCGGGGGGCCTGCCGCCCCCCGGACCCCCCCTCGCGGCGGTGCATGTCGTCAGACCTTGCGGTCCCCCTCTCCGGCGCGGCGGCATTTCCATTCGCGAACCTGTTCGGTCGGATGGGTAGCCACCCATTTCGCAAGCTCGGACTGGCTCTGCAGCATGCAGGTGAACAGGCCGTTCCGTTCCTCGAACAGCAGGCTGTGATCGCTGCAGCGCTGTGGGTCGGCGAGCAGGCAGGTGACGAAGAACAGCTCGATCATCGCGTCTCTCCTGTTGGGGTGCCCGCAGGCACGGTGCCCGGGGCGGAAAAGTTGCGCGGCGCTTTGCCTTGGCCGCGAAGGCAGGCTAAGGGTCTGGCATGAACAGTCCCGTCCCCGCCCCGACTCTTTCGCCCGACCAGGCCGATGCCTGGGATGCGCTGGCCGAAACCTTTGGCGCGGCGGGCATCGACATCATCGCAGAGGAACTGCATCCGCCCCAGTCGGGAAAAGGTCGCGTCATGGCGGTCATCGGCAAGGCCGGATCGGGCAAGACGCTGATGCTGTCGCAGATCACCAAGGCCCTGCTGGAGGCGGGGGTCGAACTGATCAGCCCTGATTACGAAGGGCGGCGCCGCAAGGACCGGCGCAGCGTCGCCATCCTGGCGCCGACGAACAAGGCGGCGTTCGTTCTGCGCATGCGCGGCGTGCCGGCCACGACGATCCACCGGATCCTGTACACCCCGGTCTATGATCCGCAATACGAGAAGATCGCCGAATGGCTGACCGGGGCGGCCGAACGCCCGGTCATCGCGGAACTGTCGGACACGGCGCTGGACCGGGCCAAAGCATTCTATGACCAGCATGCCTCGATCCCCGGGGCGCTGGCCACGGCCGGGTTGCGCGGGTCGGATTTCATCCGCGGCTGGACCAGGCGCGAGGAGGGGCTGGACGTCGGGCTGATCGACGAGGCCTCGATGCTGGACGAGAAGCAGTTCGAGGACCTGCGCGAGATCTTTCCCGTGCTGGTCCTGTTCGGCGACCCTGCCCAGCTGGCCCCGGTCGGCCAGTCCGGAGAGATGGTGTTTGACAAGCTGGCGCCGGCGCAGCGCCTGATGCTGAGCCGCATTCACCGCCAGGCCGACGACAACCCGATCCTGGACCTGGCCCATGCTTTGGCCGACGATCAGCTGGGCTTTGACGATTTCGAGCAGATGATCCGTGATGCGGCGCGCAAGGACGACCGCGTGGTCTGGGCCGAGCGGGTGGAGAGCGACCTGATGGCGCGCAGCCCGGTCCTGGTCTGGCGCAACGCGACGCGCATCCGGCTGATCCATGCCTTCCGCACGGCCTTCGGCGCGCCAGGGGACGCGCTGCTGCCCGGAGAGCCGCTGATCTGCGACGGGCTGGAGCTGCCGCTGAAGCATCGCAAGAAGCGGATCGATCTGGAGGCGCGCGGCCTGATCAAGGGAGCGCAAGTGGTCTATCTGGGCCCGGGCCGCAAGCCGGGCTTTTCGCGCCTGCACGTGATCGGGGCCGAGGACCCGCGCCTGTCGGCCGCCAGCATCGTCAAGATCGAGATGCCGGACGAGGACGAACCCTTCATTCCCTTTGCGGCGCGGATGGGCGCGGCCTTTCTGCACGGGGCGGCGGTCACGATCCACAAGGCGCAGGGCAGCCAGTGGCCCGAGGTGCAGGTGTTCGGCCCCGACATCAGCGCCGCCGCCTGGTCGAACCGGTCCGAGGCTGGGGTCCAGCTGTGGAAGCGGCTGACATATGTCGCCATCACCCGGGCGCAGGAGAGGCTGTACTGGGTGACCAAGGCACGGCTGGCGCGTCCCGCAGGGCCGTTGACGACGGACGATCTGGAGGCCCCGTCCGCGCCCTTGGCACTGGACGCCGAGGAAGCGTGATTGCGTCCCGCGACGCCGGGGGGCTGCCGCCCCCCGGCCCCCCCGCGGTCAGCGCGATGAT
>NZ_JAKEKV010000016.1:0-36309 GCF_040148865.1 Paracoccus sp. NFXS7 | reverse complement strand
CGCCTGAAGGACTGGCGACGGGTCGCTACACGCTACGACCGATGCCCGAAGGTATTCCTATCCGCCGTCGCCCTCGCAGCAACCGTCATGTTCTGGCTATGAAACGAGAACGAGTCCTGACCCTAGCACGGCGATTTGCGGTCTCGCGCTGGCCGGTCGAGCAGGCGTTGAAGAAGTTGGCCCGGACCGGGCAGGTCCGCCATGAACCGAACCGCGGCTTTTTTGTGCGCCATGACGGCCCCGCGGCGCCCGCGACGGCGCCCGACCCCGTCCACGCGGCTTATCTGCGTCTGGCCTTCATGCTGACCGAACAGGCCTTCGGCCCGCAGGTCACCGAACAGCAGATCCGCGACCGGTTCGCCCTGACCAAGCGGCAGACGCTGGAGCTGATGGGCCGCTTGGTCCGTGAAGGGATTGCCGAAAAGCGGGCTGGATATGGCTGGAACATCAACACGGAGCTGATTGCTCCGGACGCGCTGGCCCATACCACGCAGATGCGGCTGATCCTGGAACCCGCCGCACTGCGCCTGCCCGGCTATCAGCTGCCCAAGGGCGACATCGCCCGCCTGCGCCGCGTCGAGGATGACCTTCTGGGAGGCACTATCGACCTTGCCCCGCCCGACACGTTGTACCTGCGCGGCGCCCAGTTCCATGAGGCGCTCATGGCGGGCGCGGGCAATCCCTTCATGCTGCAGGCGCTGATGCGGGTGAACCGGGTACGGCGGCTGCTGACCTATCGCGCGATGAACGACCGCGAGCGCTATTACCGGCAGTCGCGCGAGCATATGGCTATTCTTGATCTGATCGAGGCCGGCGATCACTCCGCCGCCGCCCGGCAGATGGAGGCACATCTGCGCAAGGTGCGCCACAGCCTATCAACGCTCGGCTTCATCGCGGCGCAGGACGTGGCCTCAGCGCAATCCGACTAGGGATGATGATTGCAACAGCGCTCGCTGTTCCAAACGGACACGTGCGGATGCATGCGCTGCCATCACCCGCGCTGATAGATTTTGCCGTAATTTCCTTGAATTGCCAGCGATACGGTTGCCGCAGCCGCTATCGCCATCATCTCACCGCCATCCTCTAGGGCGGTGAACACGACATCAGCCATCGGTCCCTCTATCATGATGTGGGCGATGTCGAAGACCACTGCGCAGAAGATCAGAATGGCTATCGGGTACACGATGCTCCTCAAGACAGTGCCGTCGCCACTGCGCCGGCCTCTGTAGGCCCACACCCCCAATGAAGCCAGGATTGCTGCCGCCAGGACCCAGGCCAGGAGTTCTCCCAGGTCTTTCTCCCGAAGACCAAAGAGCGCGGGAAGTTCGAACGCATGCGCGAGAATTATTCCCAACCGCTCGTGGTACTGGCAGGAGTCATCAAACCAGGCAAAGGCGAAGAACGAGAACAGGAACAGCGACAACCGGGATCTGGTCTTGTGGAACACATAGAGAAAGGATGTGAAGCAGATGAATAGCATCCCGTGATTGAGGTTCTCCGAGACTGAGTTGTCGCCTCCCAGGTTCACGAAGGAATGGATGACACCGGCAAACCCATCCTCGCCGTGTCCCTGCAAGAACATCATGCTGTACGTGATGATGTGGATCACGATGAGAACCAAGGCGACCCCCGCCAACAGCAACCCGACTTTCATAGCAGATTTGTCATCGATCACCCTGTACGGGACTGCGGAGCATTCATGCCGTCTGTTTGCTGTCTGATCGGTCAAGGGTGCTACTGTCTTTCTTCATCATCGGTCGCAGTGTGCGAGTGGTAATTGTATGCATATTTGATCGCAAGAATGCGGAGAGCAATGAGTCTATAGCCTCTGGACGGATATTCCAACAATCGCGTCAAGCTCTCTTGATCGACGTCCCTGCTGCACCACCAATGTGATCTCCGGTCCAAGCGCTGCCGACCACCCATCGACGTCATTCGAAGTTTAGCCTAGCCAAATGCGTGAACTGTGTGGTTCACTACACGTCTCGCGTGCATTCCAGCTGGAGGAGCAACTCATGACGATCATCGACGCCCAAGTCTGCGCTGTCCTGCAAAGAATGGCTCAGACCTGTGCAGATGCGCAGGTCGAGCAGGCCTATGTCCGTAAGATGGTGTTCAACAGCAAAGTGAGGGTCGTATCGGATAAGTGCCCCACGACCTGGCGTATCAACTAGACGCCTGAGCCCACGGTCCGGCGTATCGCCCGACATCAGCGAAGGTCGAGCGGGACGGTATGTTTGCCATCCCACTCGGCCAGTCGCGTCCCGAGGTGGATCACGTAGCGCGCAACGGGGCTGTGGGCATCATCGAGAGCCAAATGAGCGTCCAGTGCGAGATAGACCGCTATGGCGCTCTGGTATTCAGCGGCGGAGGTGATCTCCGCCGCACCGCCGAAGTGGTCGAGACAGGCAAGGATGCCACCGACTTGCGCCTCGGACACGCCCGCAGCGAGAAGCCTGTCGCGCAGATCTCGATCAATCATCGCCCACCTAGAGGGCACTGGGGTTTGCAGCCCCGTCCAGAGGCCTGTTGCCTGGTCATCAGCGGTCTTCTCCCTTGCCGCGATGCCAGATAGTCCTTCCCACCGTTGTAAGGTCAATGTGTCCACGGATGTGTGATCCGTCTTGACCGATTCTTCGGCCGCGATCTTAACTGCCGCGGTATTGGTGAGGGAGCCGAAAGCCATGAATATCGGCGACGCCTCCGCATGCTCCGGGGTCTCTGCAAAGATGATCCGCTATTACGAGCAGATCGGCCTGATCCCGCCTGCTGCGCGGACGGCTTCGGGCTATCGCGATTATGATCCGCGCGACGTTCACATCCTTCGGTTCATCGCTCGCGCCCGCGATCTCGGATTTTCCATCAACGAGATATCCGAGTTGCTCGACCTGTGGCGCAGCACGGACAGGCGCAGCGCGGATGTAAAGGCGTTGGCGCAGGCTAAGGTCGATGACATGCGACGCAAGATCGCCGATCTGCAGGTGATGGCCGACACGCTCGAAACGCTGGTCGGCACCTGTGCCGGCGATGATCGTCCGAACTGTCCGATCCTGCAGGAGCTGGAAACGGCGGATGCAAATATGTCCCCGATGACATCGCGTCAGGCACCCGGCGCCGTTCCGGTCGGCCGCCTCGCGCATCTGTCCGGCACTCTCAAACAGGGCCAATCCACCGCTTGACCGGATCTGTTCAGCCCTTGTTCGCCATGGAGGGTGGTGCGTAACATTTAAAAGCGGGCGCCTGTGAGGCGCCCGCAGTCAAATTCGTGTATGTTCAGCCATTCCGCAGCACCAGCGCTGCAGGTGCCTGCTGTCACAGGATGCCACGATCCCGCGTCGGATCAGCCACAAGGGGCGAGGTCGCCGACGTTCCCGTCTGGCCAGCCGACGCGACGCGCAGATTGTTCTGGACGTGCTTCACACCCGAAGCGCGCTCGGCGACGTCCTCGGCGTGACGCTTGGCAAAGCGCTCCGGAACGGTACCGGTCAGCGTGACCTCGCCGTCTTGTACCATCACCTCGATGTCGGATGCGTCCAGCTGGCCGTCATCCATCAGGCGTTCGCTGACGTCTTCCTTGATCCGCTCGTCCGACCGGATATAGCCCTTCGGCCCGGTGCCGCGATGCTTGTCCATCTCACGACGGCGGCTCGCATCCTCGTCGCCGAACCACGAAGCCACCTCATCACCGGCCCGATCGAGGAAACCGCGGTCATCGTCCTGCTCGACGCGTCCACGCCCGTAGGACTGATCGCCGCGTCCATAGCCGCTGTTCGAGACAGAGCGATCATGGGACCACCCGGTCCGCGGATCCGCGCTCAAGCCGCCACGACGGCCATGGCCATCATCGTCCCGTCCATAACCGCCGGTCTGTCCGTATCCACGATCGTAGTTCGCCGACCGATTGCCGACGCTGTAGCGGTCGCGGTTTTCCCGAACCTCGTCCATGTCGCGGCGGCGCTCTGCCTGGCCATCGCCGACCCACGACTTGACCTCATCGGTGGCCTTGTCTGTCCAGTCCCGCGAGTTGCGGTTCATGTCGCGGTTGCCATAGTCCTGGCTGGGGCGACCCATGCGATCGCGGTCGTTGTATTCGTTAGCCATAGCGTGTCCTCCTCAAAACACGGGTGCCAAGCGGCACCTCAGATGCGGGAGAAACAGCGGCTCAACCGAGAGCGTTCCGGCACATAAATGTTATCGGCGGGAAGCAGGTTTCTCCACACCAGGCCGGCGGGCGTTACTGACCTTGGCACTTTGAGATGCGCCTGACAGCACACGGGCAATCGCCACCTGCATGTCGAGCTTCTCACGCACGTTTCGATATGCAGCGTTGTGCGAATAGGCAGTCAGAGCATTATCGATAAGGACCCAGTCCTCTAAAGACATGGCCAGGCGAAACATCACGTCATCCGACATACGGCGCATACTGGTTACCTTGGTTACGCTGAACAACTACAGGGTGAAGATATGCCGTTCTTGCACATTGTGAAGTTGGCTATTCGGACAGCCTATATTCAAGACGGATGTGGGCGGGCAAAAATACGACTGCGTAACAGTCAACTTCGTTCACCAGCGTGCAGCGAAACCAGAGGTCCTTGCACGAAAAGCACCTGCAGCCGCGGACCTCAGAGAGGGGAAAGTGGCTTCCGAAAGATCCGCTCAAGATCACTGGCATCGTAGAGGCTCGGCGATGTGTCCAACCTTGCCGAGGTCAACGCAACGCATCTAGAAGTGAAAAGCTCTCCTGATATCACTAGGCGAATGGCCAATGCTTATGGTAATTTTTTTGCGTCCCACGAGCTGAAAGGGCCCCGGTCCATCGGGGCCCTTTTTCAGTCCAGGCTGGTTCTGGTTTCGACGCCGGGATCTCAATGACGTTGAAGTTAGAAAAAATAGTGGCTGTGGTTTCCCACAGCCGCCGCCTATCCCCAGGCAATCTTTCACAGGCATCACCTTAAATTTCCGTTTTCTCTCGTACACGACTTGTGGCGCGCGACCGTCGACATAATCGCCATCGCAAAAAGGTACGGCCGGGCAGCCATTCGCGTCGATTACGAGTGGCTGCCCGGAGGCTCAGTAGGTTTCGACAACGGCGCTATACTCGCCGCGCACATTGATGGTCATGGTGATCGGTGTGCTGTCGCGGTTTCGCCAGAACCAGCCGTGATCACCGGCGAAGGGCGCCTCGATGCTGCCCTCGCCGTCGGTCGCGCCGCTGCCGCGCTCGTAGTCGATGGACTCACCACCGCTATGGGCGTGGAGGTCAAAGTTGACCCGACCGCCTTCGGCGGTCCATGCGTATTCGGCCACATCTCCAGCCGCCATTGTCAGCTTGATCTCGGCTGTGTCGCCCGGCTGCAGCGTAAAGGTCACGGTGTCCGTCCAAGTGTGCGGCGCCTCTTGCGCATAAGCCGTGCCGACGAGCAGACCCATCACGCTATCCAGGACGCTCGACGTCTGGTCCGGAGAGGGCTGCTCAATGGCGCGCTGTTCGTCCAGCAGACGATCCGCCTCGGCCTCGGCAGCAAGCTGGACCTTGATCTCGCCCATCTCGGTCAGGCCGATGACCCGGCCTATCCCGGTCGGGTCGATGGCGTATTCAGCAGGAAGATAGACTGTGACCGCGATCAGCGCCGCACCGATGCTGGCCAGGATCGTGGAGCGGCGCAGTTGCGCCTTGGTGGGCAGCTCATCGATGTTGGGTTTGGGTGCGTTATGCATGGGAATATCCAATCTATGCAGTGGTGGAAGCGATGTAGCCGGCGACCTGATTGAAGGTCAGCCAGATGCCCAGGACCATCATCACCACGTTGGCGATGGTGGCCTGGCGCAGGAAGTTGGGGCTGCGACGCCAGTAGCCCATGACGATCAGGATCACGGCCAAGGCCAGTAGCTGGCCGACCTCGACGCCAACGTTAAAGGCCAACAGGTTGGCCAGAAGCCCATCCTGCGGGATGTCATAGTCGAGGATCTTCGTGGCCAGGCCCGTGCCGTGGAACAGGCCGAAGATCAGCGTGGCGACCTTGGTATCGGGCTGGAACCCGAACCATTTCTGGTAGGCGCCAAGGTTGTCCAGTGCCTTGTAGACCACGGACAGGCCGATGATCGCGTCGATGATGTAGGCGTTGATGCCCCAGCCATACCAGACGCCCAGCAGCATCGTCACCGAATGGCCGATGGCGAACAGGCTGACATAGATGCCGACATCCTTCATCCGGTAGAGGAAGAACACCACGCCCAGCAGGAACAGGATGTGGTCGTAGCCGGTCACCATGTGCTTGGCGCCAAGGTAGATGAAGGGGATGATCTGCACCCCCCAGATTTCCTGGATATAGCCCGCGTCACCGGCGGTGACGTTATGGGCAAGAGCTTGGGCGGCCGTCAGCAGGACTGCCGCCAGCAGGATCAGGGTCAGCGCGACCGGTTGGCGTGGTGCCAAGGCGCGCAGGACCCCCGAGGTCGAGGTCATGGAAAAGTCTCCGGTAAGGGTCTGTCTGTTCGGATACACCGCGCGGTGGCGGCACCGATCAGGCCCGCGGAGGTCGCTCGATAAGATAGACCCGCTGCGGTCCTTCCCATGACGCCCGCAGCCGGAACGTATCGCGCCAAGCCACCCTTGGGTGCGCACCGGCGCCGGGGACAAGCATGGCCTGGCTGTGATCATGGTCGGCCACGTCATGGCTGTGACCGTGCAGCGCCCAGACAAGATCCTCTTCGAACCCGTGCGAGTGGCCATGATCAGCGATCATGTCGGTATGCTCGGCCACCACTTCGAAGACGGAAGGGACATGGCTAGCGCTTGGCGCAAGGGACCAGACGACAAGCGACAGGCAGACGAGGGCTGCAAGCACGCTGTGCATCAATGTCCGAACCTGTTTCACCGGCCTGCCCGTCGTTTCGCGGCGCGCTGATCACACCGTCTTGTTCTATCCCCCAGGGGGGGATAGCCTGACTGTATGTCACACCCGCATGTTCACGCAACCCACCCCGCCCTGGTCGCCCGGCTGAAACGTGCCGAAGGTCATCTGCGCCATGTCATCGGCATGATCGAGGGACAGCAGCCCTGCCTCGACATCGCCCGCCAGCTGGCGGCGGTGGAAAGTGCTGTGACCTCTGCCAAGCGGGCGCTCATCCACAATCATATCGACCACTGCCTGGTCCACGACGCGGCGAAGACACTGGACGAGATGAAGGCGATCACCAAGCTGCTGTAAGGACACTCCATGCTGGCCATCCTGCGCGACCGCACCTATCGACATCTGTTCGCGGCGCAGGTGATCGCGCTGCTGGGCACCGGGCTAATGACCGTGGCCCTGGGCCTTCTGGCCTACGATCTGGCCGGGGCGGATGCGGGGGCGGTGCTGGGCACCGCGCTGGCGATCAAGATGATTGCTTATGTCGGCGTCGCGCCGGTGGCGCAGGCATTCACGGATCGCCTGCCGCGCCGGTCGGCCCTTGTCGCGCTGGACCTAGTCCGGGGGGCCATTGCGCTGTGCCTGCCCTTCGTGACCGAGATCTGGCAGATCTACCTGCTGATCTTCCTGCTGCAGGCCGCCTCAGCCGCATTCACCCCGACATTCCAGGCGACCATTCCAGACATCCTGCCCAAAGAGGAGGATTATACCCGCGCCCTGTCGCTCTCGCGCCTTGCCTACGATTTGGAAAGCCTCGTCTCGCCCATGCTGGCAGCGGCGCTTCTGAGCGTCATCAGCTTTCACAGCCTGTTTGCCGGGACAGTCGTCGGGTTTTTCGCCTCGGCTGCGCTGGTCCTCAGCGTCCGTCTGCCCTCACTGCAGCCAGCGGCAAGGCGCGGGGTCTGGGACCGGACCACGCGGGGCATCCGCCTATATCTGGCGACCCCGCGTCTGCGCGGATTGCTGGCGATCAGTCTGGCCGTCGCTGCGGCCGGATCGATGGTGATCGTGAACACGGTCGTGCTGGTCAAGGCAGGGTTCGGTCTGTCGGAGCCAGAGGTGGCGCTGGCCCTGGCAGCGTTCGGTGCGGGATCGATGGTCGCCGCCCTGACCCTGCCGCGTCTTCTGGACCGACTGTCGGACAGGCCGGTGATGATCGCAGGTGCCGCGGCCTTGATTGTCGGAACTGCCTCCGGGATGGTCGTGGGTAGTTATGGCGCGCTGCTGGTCCTGTGGCTGATCCTGGGCTTCGGCTATTCTGTCGCGCAGACGCCAGCGGGCCGATTGCTGCGCCGGTCTGCCCATGCCGAGGACCGTCCTGCAATCTTTGCCGCTCAGTTCGCGCTGTCTCATGCCTGCTGGCTGATCTGCTATCCCTTGGCCGGATACCTGGGCGCGCGCGCGGGCATGACAGCCGCCTTTGGTGCCATGGCGATCATCGACCTGATCGGGCTGGCCTTGGCGTGGCGTTTGTGGCCTGCGGGTGATCCGACAGATGTCGCGCATGATCATTCGAGCCTGCCGGTTGATCATCCGCATCTGCGTGAACATGGAGGAATGGGGCGGCATCACCACCCCTTGGTAATCGACGATCTGCACAGGCGATGGCCGGTGGGTCCGTGAGGTCGAGGTAGTGTCCTTGCGCTAGTGACCCAGAATGGTGACCTTGATCAGCATCCAGACCGCCATCGCAATCATCATCAGGTTCTCAGTCAGAGAAACGAAACCCAAGGGCACATTGCTGTCGCCGCCGACACAGGCGCACTTGATCTCTCGCTTGTCGACATAGACGGCCTTGTAGACCGATATCGCGCCGATGATGCCGATGAACAGCGCCACCGGGATCGACAGCCACATCAGCGCGCCCGCGACCATCAGGATTCCCGCCAAGCCTTCGGCGAAGGGGTAGACGTATCCGTAACGTACCCATCTCTGCGCGAGCAGATCATAGTTTAGGAACATCGTGGCGAAGCTTTCCACGTCTTTCAGCTTCTGCAGGGCCAGCAGACACATCGCGAAGGCCACGAACCATTCCGCTGCGGCCAGGGTGATCAAATGACCAAACGCGGCCCAGCTGGTGGCCAGCGCCATCGCGGCGGCCATCGCGAACAGCGCGATCACCGGACGATAGGTCGTTGCGGTCTTGTCGCGGACAGTCTTGCCGAAATGACGCCGCAGGTCATCGTAGCCACCGATCCGCTGACCATCGATGAAGGTCTGCGGCGTGGTCCCCACGTCATGCTGTTCCTTGAAGCTATCGACCTCGGCTCGGGTGACCAGATGATGGTCCTCGACGCGGTAGCCTTCGCGTCGGAGCAGGTCCAAAGACTTGAGGCCGTAGGGGCACATATGCTTGGTCATCACCATGCGATGGAGGGTGGCGGTTTTCGTATCCGACAGGGTCATCATCAACCTCGGTGGCTTGAAAAGACCTGGGTGTCAGACCCGGTCCAAAGAATGACATCATAAGGATCGCGCTGCTCGCCCATCTCCATGCCGGGCGATCCGATTGGCATGCCGGGCACTGCTAGGCCCTCGGCCTTCGGGCGCCGGTCCAGCAGGGTCCGGATATCGGCGGCGGGCACATGGCCTTCAATGACATAGCCATCAATCAGGGCTGTGTGGCAGGAACGGAGAGGCGTCGGCACGGCATGGCGGTCCTTCACGACCTGCATGTCGTCTGTCATCACCACATCAACGAGAAAGCCGTGGTTCTGAAGGTGCGCGACCCATGCGCCGCAGCATCCACAATCAGGCGCGCGGAACACTCGTGCCCGGACCGGTGGCTGATTGGCACGTGTCATTGCCGGAGTGGCCAAAAGGCACACCGCCAGCGCTGTCGTGAACATCCGTCGATCGATCATCAGCCAATCCTTTCCTTGAAACCCTTTTCGGGCGGCCTGCGGGACGCGGTGCCTTCACCCGTCTCCGACGTTTCAAGCCGTTGCAGGATCGGACAATTCGGACGCTCGTTGCCGGCGCAGGCATTCGCCAGATCCTCAAGGGTGTCGGCCATGTCCTGCAGATGGGCGATCTTGTGGCGCAGGTCCCGGACCCGGGCCTGCGCCAGGGACTTCACGTCGGCGCTGCGCCTGTCCTTGTCACGCCAGAGATCCAGCAGTTCGGTGATCTCAGCGATGGAAAAGCCCAGATCGCGGGCGCGGGCGATGAACCGTAGCATATGGACATCGCACGGTTCGTATTCCCGATAGCCCGAGGCGGTTCGACTGGCATTCGGGATCACACCTATCTGTTCGTAGTAGCGGATCATCTTAGCCGATACGCCCGAGCGACTGGCGGCATCTCCGATGTTCATGACAAGGCTCCGTCGTTGAGATGACAAGGACATGGGGCTTCCCATCATGGGAAGGTCAAGGGCTCGATGTCTAAATCCTGGCACCATTGACCTTACAACGATGGGAAGGACTATCTGGAGTGAAGTAAGAGGAGAGCACTGCCATGAAGACATTCGTCCCTATCCTGCTGACCGTCCTTGCCATGACCACGCCAAGCCTTGCACAGCAGACAATGGATCACTCGGCCCATGGCGAAATGGCGCAGATGGACCATTCTAACCATGGTGACATGGACCCGTCGGGGGCGCAGCCCGATGATACACCTGCGACGACCGCCTATCGCGCGGCAATGGTCGACATGCACATGAACATGGACGTCGAATACACCAACGACGCGGATGTGGATTTCATGCGGGGCATGATCCCCCATCATCAGGGCGCCATCGATATGGCCCGCATCGTCCTGGAGCACGGCTCGGACCCGGAGGTGCGCGCCTTGGCCGAGGAGGTCATCACGGCGCAAGAGGCAGAAATCAAGATGATGGAGGCGTGGTTGGCCGAGCAAGACGGCTGATCGCCCGCTTTGCACAGCACGAGGACAGGACGCGGCAGCAGTGGTGGGAGATCAGCCTGTCCACAGTCATCTGCGCGGATGGCCCCCGGCACCAGACACAGATCGGCAGCAAGGTCGACCTCAGACCGGACATCTCGAATGACCGAAGTGCCGGTCATGCCAACCATCCAAACAAGTCGCTCGGCGGAATTGGCGGTCGGCGCAGGATTGGGCGGCTCTCCCGTGGAAATTTCAGTGGATCGCGCACTATAGCTGACGCGTCGTGTGGCGGTCGAAGGCCCCATGCGCTTGAGATGAACCATGCCGTCCGTGGAGATTAAGGCGAAGTGTCCAAGCTTCCCCGGGTCGCCGCGACGCTTCAAGAAGCGAATAGCTTTGCTGATAATCCGAGGCGGAAGGCTGAAGAACGTGGTATTTTTACAGGGTCCCACGAGCTGAAAGGGCCCCGGATGTATCGGGGCCCTTTTTCAGTTCGGGCTGGTTCTTGTTTCGGAGCGAGGTTTTGCCTGTACCAACACAATAAAAAAAATGGCGGCTGCGGTCGCCCACAGCCGCCGCCTGTCCGGAGGCGATCTCTCACATTCGTCACGCTAGATTTCCACGTTCTCTTGTGCAAGACCTTCAGCGTGCAATCTCCAACTAAGTGGTTCGTGCAAAAAGGTGGCCCCGTTCAGCGTTCTACTTTCCATGTGATGCCCTGCATTTGAGGGCATTCTCTTGAAATCTTGGGGTGGGCTGGTAGTCAGCACGGCATTCAATAACCGGGCGGCGTTGTTTCGCAGCGATCAGGATATCGAGGCAGTCAGATCGTTGTGGATCGCGGTCGCGGCAATGGCCCCCTGCCCCATCGCGACAGCGATCTGGTCCAGTCCGTCGATGACATCCCCGATTGCATAGACCCCATCCACACTGGTCTTGTGCTTTGAATCGATGGCGATATGGCCAGCGTCATCCAGATCGAGGCCAAGACGAATTGCCGGATCGGCGCGCGGGGTCGTTCCCAAAGCCACATAGAGTGTATCGAAATGGTGGGTATGCCCGTCCTGAAGGGTGAGAAGAACCTCTGTCTCGGACAGCGCAATGCCCATCAGCGCGGGCTGTAAAATACGGATGCCGTTTCGCGCGGTGACCGAAGAGCCGTCGGGAGAGATCAGGGTGACAAATGGGGAGTAGTGGCGGAGAAAGCTGGCCTCTTGTAGGCCGTGCTTGCCGCGCCCCAGAACCGCGATACGCTTGTCACGGACTTCATAGGCGTCGCAGACGGGACAATAGCGCAGGAGCCCTCGCGCCAATCCTTTTGCGTGATCGTCGGCAGCCATCGATGGCCGATGATTGAAGACCCCGGTCGCGAAGATCACGTTGCGTGCCAGTGCGATCCGTCGGTTGGCCACCACTCGGAACACGCCGCTCTGTTGCTCGACATTCTCGACTGTTCCGGCCTCGACCACCGCGCCATATCGCCGGGCGTGCGATAGCATCTGTCCCAGCAACTCCTGCCCCGAGATGCCGTCCGGGAACGGGGTCAGGTTATGTGTTCTGGGGATCATCAAGGCGCGCCCGTCCTGCCCATCGAATACAGTCACCCGACGCAGGAAACGGGCCAGATACAGCGCGGCCGTCAGTCCCGCAGGACCTCCGCCGATGATAACGCAATCCTGGATGTCGGACGTTTCCACTAGGGCAGGTTCCTTTGTCAGGTCACGGAGCCATCGCGGTGGCAATGCATGTGGCAGGCTTGGTCACAACCGATGAGGTCACAAATCTTAGTCTTGGTGGCACCTTGAGTATGGTGCAATCAGAAATAGGCGCGTCCTGCAGGTGTTTCTGATCCGTTTCCCAAAAGCTGCCTCTCATGATTTCACCGCGGGACGCCGCCCTTCTGGGTTCGCCCTTTCACCCCAAGTCCGGCCCGTTGTTTCTTCAGAGCGGCGATGACACGTTCTCGATGAGCTTGATCACCCCATCATCTGTCTTCGTAGCTCTTTGAGCCGAGCGCAGGCAATTGCTGCAGGCTCAATGCGCCCCGCGGGACATGACCACGGCGGGAATGGTCATGAAGATGATGCGCAGGTCCATCCATAGGCTCCAGTTCATGACGTAAAAGCGGTCAAGCTGCACACGCTCCAGATAGGTCGTGTTGCTGCGGCCGCTGATCTGCCAGAGGCCGGACAGCCCGGGCCGCGCCGACAGATAGTGCCGGGCGGAGCTGGCGTAGTAGTCCAGCTCTTCCCGCACGACCGGACGCGGGCCGACCAGGCTCATCTCTCCGGTCAGCACGTTCAGAAGCTGGGGCAGCTCGTCCAGGCTCAGCTTGCGCAGCACGGCGCCCAAAGGGGTCACGCGCGGATCGTCGACCAGCTTGCGCTGTTCGTACCACAGGGCCGCCTTGGCGGGGTGCTTGCGCAGATACTGTTCCAGGACGGTATCGCCGTTCACGACCATGGTGCGGAATTTCCAGCACCGGAACTCGCGGCCGCCAAAGCCGATGCGGCGGTGCCCATAGAGCAGCGGCCCTGAATCCGTCAGTTTCAGCACGATGACCAGCGCCAGGATCAACGGCGCCAGCAGCACCAGGCCAAGGACTGCCAGCGTGATGTCCAGCCCACGCTTGGCGATACCCCCGACGGGGACATCCCTGCCTTTGCGAAACCGATGCAGTCCCGCAAGTGCAGGATAGCCCGCAAGGGAGGGGTGATAGTCAGAGACTAAATCTCTTTGAGCACGGAGCATACGCATCGCAACAACTAACCTACTAACAAACAGGAAAACGTCCCGACAGGCTCGTACGGGCTTGGCCCATGAAGCAGTTCGATAAAATTTTATCAAACTGGTTTTTTTTAGTCAGGTTGTTCAGGATCGTAATAGACAGGTGCGGAGAAAGTCCTTCGATCAAGGGCAGAGGCTGGCCACACGACAGACCTGCGGCAGACGCATCAGCTGATCTGGCTGATTGCGACTGAACCAAAGATCAACTGGCCCGAGGAGTTCAGTGACCTTATTCCTGTACTCCGCAGCGAGGCCGCGATCGTCTGCTAAGTTTGGAGCGGGGCAAATCTTCACGATTTGCGTGCACGCTGTCGACTGATGGTGGGGGGAGGAGATCACGATGGATCAGACGCAAGCGCCGGCTCGCGGTGACAAGGAAAGTTCCGTTCCCCGTTTGGCGAACTGGGCCGTGATCGGCATCTTCCTGATCCTGGCATTCGCGGCGATCGCCGAAGGGCGTGACTTCCTGATGCCTGCCACAATGGCTGTGCTGCTCTTCTTCGTCTTCACGCCTTTGCGTCGACTTGCGGAACGACGTGGTCTGCCCAATGCCCTGACGGCCGCGGCAATAACCCTGTCGATCCTCCTGTCCGTTGGTGTGATCGCCTATGCAGCCAGTGGGCCGCTCAGCCAGGCGATGAGCCGGATGCCGGTGATCTCCTACCAGCTCAACCAGAAGTTCGACAGCCTGGGTGAAAGCCTGTCAGGTCTCCGCGAGGCGGCCAGGCGTATCGATGATGCCCAAGCTGCAGAGCCGGAACCCGGACAGCCGCCCATAATCCGCGTGGAGCAGGAGGGTGAGACCACTTTGGGAACCGTCATGAAAATGGCGCCCCTGCTCCTGGGCCAGGTCCTCTTCACGCTGATCCTGCTGTTCTTCATGATCGCGTCCGGCGACATGCTCCATCTCAAGATCGTCCAGAGCTTTGATCGGATGCGCGAGAAGAGGGGCGCCTACCTTGCATTGCGAAAGATCGAGGACTCGCTTGGAAATTATCTCGGCGCCATCACGATCATCAATGCCTGCCTGGGGCTGGCTGTTGGACTGACCATGTGGGCCTGGGGCATGCCAGGAGCGATCCTGTTCGGGGTCGGCGCTTTCCTCCTCAACTATATCCCGTACCTCGGCGCGATCGTCGGCGTGGCGATCTCGGCGTTCGTGGCTATGCTCGTCATGCCAGGATTGTTCTGGCCAGCAATGGTCGCGGGTTCGTATCTCACCCTCACCTCGCTGGAAGGCCAAATCATTACGCCCTACTTCGTGTCCCGACGTTTGCAGATGAACACCGTGGTCGTGTTTTTGGCCGTGGCTCTCTGGGCCTGGCTCTGGTCAGTGATCGGGATGATCATTGCCGTGCCGGTCCTCGTCGTCATGCGCGTTCTGGCAGAGCATGTGCCGGGATGGGAGAAGTTCGGAAACTTCCTGGCCGGTGATGCACCGCCTGTCCTGGACGAGGATGAAGCGGAAGCCGAGAGCCTTGTCGACGCAGGCGCTGGAGCCGAAGACGAGCCGGCGGCCCGGGTCGCGACGGAAGCCCTTGTCGCAGCGGAGACAAGTAAAGCTCACTGACGGAAGCACTGATGACGATGGACTGCTTCGGAAGCCTGACACTGGCGGGAAGGGTCAGAGGCCGTGAGGTGGCAGTCCCGGCATTTGGCGGAACTGAACCGATGAGTATTGAATATCCAAAATGGTGAGTTACATTGGGTATGATACCGCACAGGTTGTGCTGCTCGATGCTTCAGCCTTTCATGGGGAGGGTTCTGGCTGTGACGATCATTGGCAAAGACTTCGCGACGTTTCTGAGAGCCGTTGAAGCGGCGGGAGATGCCGCCAATCCGGGCGACATTCTACGTGACTCGCTCAGACGCGCGCAGCTGGTCTGTCTTGTTGCAAAGGCCTCGACGGCGGCAAATGTGCTGACGCGAACCGCTGTACGCTGAGACCATCCGTTTCTTGCGCTGACGGAGCGCACAGAAGGATGTGCCGCCGAAAGCCATGCTGTTTCCTCCCTGACTGCAGCCGTTCATCAATCAAAGCATCCGCGCAGGGCAGAGTGGCCCATAGCCCTCCTCGCTTTCCGACAAAAAGCGCCCGTGATCCGGGGAAGATTGCATATCCGGCTGTCGGTTCCTCTAATGCAGAAATTACGGACCAGCAGGCGTCAGGGCGGAGCTTCTCTCACCGCCGGGTTTCCGGAGCGGACTTCATTGTCTCGAGCTGTTCTTCCGGGCGTGCCGGTCTGCCCAATCGATCAAGTTCCTCACGAAGCTCATCCGCCTGGCTATCCGTGATCTGGCAAGCAGACATGATCTGATCAGAAACGGCCCACACCGACGTCTGAAGCGCTTGTCCGGCAGGTGTCAGCTCGACAATGACCCGACGTTCATCCTGCATGTCGCGCTTCCTGGCGATCAGCCCGGATTGCTCCATACGCTTGAGGATTGGCGTAATGGTGCTGGTATCCAACCCAAGTTTGGAACCGATCTTGCCCACTAATTGAGGAGACGTATCAAGCAGTTCGAGGACGACCAGATACTGGGGGAAGGTCAGGCCAAGCGGCTCGAGGAACGGCCGATGCATCCGCATGATCCGGTTCGCTGCCCCGTAGAGTACGAATGATAGCTGTTTGTCGACCTGGCGGCGGGTTTCGTTTTCTCGGCTCATACGATGCATCGCTTATGACCTTGGCAGGATACTGTCGAACGATCTTGTTCCGTGCCTGTCTCAAGCTGATCAAGGGTCGCAAGACGCATGTTAGCCAGATCCGCTAGATTGTCACCCAGCCTGCCAAAACAGGTTTGTCCATTATTGGAGGATGTCGCGTAGCTGAAATCAACCCAACGTGGAAAATTAACCATAACATCACGCCATACGGGAACTGGTTGCGATAACGACAAGTTTGCCTGCCATCATCGAGGCGTGTTGCCTGCGAGGTAGGAGATCACCATGAGAACGTATTTTGTTCCGACATTCGTCGCAGCCATGGCGGTTGCCGGGGCGGCATCCGCACAGACGATGGCCACCGTCTCGACCGACCTGAACGTCCGCTCCGGTCCCGGTGTGCAGCACGGGGTGATCGGCGCCATCGGTACGGGCGGAGAGGTCTCGGTCCTGGGCTGCATCGACAGCGCCAACTGGTGCCAGATCAGCGGCAATGGCCTGGAGGGGTGGGCCTATGGCGACTATCTGAACGTCAAGGCGGGCGACGAGGTCGTGTCGCTCTATCCCAACCGCGAAACGGTCGGCGTGACCATCATCGAGGCGCCGGTCGAAGACCCGACCACCGGGCAGGACGCCGCCGTGGGCGGCCTGGGCGGCGCGGCCATGGGCGCGCTGATCGGTGGACCCATCGGCGCGGTTGCGGGCCTTGCGATCGGCGGCGCGACCGGGGCGGCTGCAGCCGAGGAACCGACCACCGAGGTCACGACCTATGTCACCTCGAACGCGGTCGATCCGATCTATTTGGATGGCGAGGTAGTCTTGGGCGCAGGTATCCCCGAGAACGTCACCATCTACGAGATCCCCGACCAGCCGGACTATCGCTATGCGCAGATCAACGGACAGACGGTGCTGGTGGACCCCAACGATCGCCAGATCACCTACATCTATCGTTAAACAGCACTTGATCTTCAAAGTTTAAGATTTTCTGAGTAACTCGTGACCTTTTTCTAATAATATATAAACACCTGCATCGCCCTCGTGGCGGTGCAGAATTTTTGGGTACTTTATAAATGCAGTATGGACTAAAGGCTTCTAGTGTCAGCTAGCAATCAGAATTTTTATCGAATTTCCATTTTTTCTAATCATGCGCTGAAGCGAGATATCACCGAGCATTCGGCGGAATTGCACCGGCTTGCCATGAAAAAATATCTTTGTGTCGGGAAAATTTAGTGGCATTCAAATATCGCCTCCGGGAGGACATGCGACGGCGGAGCGTACAATGAGAGATTCCGGCCTCCGGGCCCAATTTCTCATGGCCGAAATGTTTGCAAGCCAGATTGATGCAGCTCTGACCTATTTTGAATTAACGGGTGAGGCGTTGGCCATTACGTCAAAGACGGGGTATGGGGCCGCACAGGCAATCTATGCGCGGATGGACGGATCACTGCCACCAGATGAGCTATTCAGCTCGGGTGCTCGCTATATTCTGAGTTTGGGTGTGCAATTGGCAGAGTGGGAACAAAAATTAAAAACGGACGCTTTTGGATGTGGACGCAAATGACCATGCATCCCGCGCCCGAGGATCTTTATTTTTGCTTGCATACCATCATACGCCAGGATCATCTTCTCTGAACTGCCTGACAATTTCCTTAAGATTGTGAAATACAATCGGCTTGGCCAACCAATGAAGCGGTTTGGCCGGTGCGCCGCGCAACCGCGCAGCAGGACTTACGTTACCCGTAACGAACAGCGATCGGATGCCGTGCGTCTGATAGATCCTTATCGCCGTATCGATCCCGTTGCACTCTCCCCTCAGAACGACATCCATTGTCGCAAAATCCGGCTGATGCAGGGCAGCAAGTCTCGCGGCTTCTCGTTCGGTCATTGCGATGCCGACGACCTCGACGTCCAGGTCGGTGAGCATCATCTGGAGATCATAGGCGATGAGCGCGTCGTCTTCGACGATAAGAGCCTTAAGTGGTCTCAATGGGTCCGTTGTTATCTTATGCTTTGGCGCATGGCCGACGTCTTTTTCTGATCCGCCACTATCGGATACTCGTAAGTCCGCAGGGCGTAATAAGCGCGCGGGTGCTTCATTTCCGCCTGTGTCCGTGTTTCTCACTCGGTCCTCGATCGTCATAAGCCCTTTGTTCCGTCGTCATCGCGAAAGCGGCTTTCTGTAAAGCTGCAAGACTGAAAAATCGCTCCCGTATATGAGTAGACATGATGTGAATGAGGCTCAACCTGAGGATGCGACCAACTGACACTCGGAAACAGGTCGCAGAGCGGCAAACATCATTTGATGAAGCCCAGGAACTGTCCGCTCTCGACCATGTTATTCCCTGCAACAACCTCAGGTTGTATTTTGGGGAGCTATCATGCGCCGGATCTTTCAGAACTCGACAGCCATCGCGGCTTGCCTTTCGCTCCTCGCACCGCACATGGTTGCAGCCCAAGCTGCGGTTGATGGCAGCTCGCAGGTCGTGTCCTCGTCGGGAGAGGTCGTACCGCAGACCGATGCGGCTGCTGCACCCTCGCCGGAAGCCTCCGCTGTCGACAGCGATGCGGCCGCCGCTGCCGAGACTGGTCCTGATGCCTCAGCCGTACCCGTCGAGGCAGAAATGACCACGCCAGAGGCGGACGCAGGGGCCACCTCCGAAGCAGCGCCCGATGTGACTGCAGAACCCGATGCCGCAAAAAATGACGCTGCCCTGGACGAAGCCATGGCGGCAGAGCAGGAGAGTGCTGAGGCGGAAGCCAATGAGGCGACCGCGGAAACGCTGGAAACTGCGCCTGTCGAAGGCGCTGACGCCGCCGAGGTGAGTCCTGGTGCGGATGCCTCGTCTGCCGAAACCGACGTGACGACGCCAGGGGTAGACGCTCTCCCTGAGGCAGATGTTGAAGCAACGCCCGACACCAACATCACCGACCCTGAGGCGGCGCTGGATGACGCGATCGCGGCAGAGAAAGAGAGTGCTGAGACGGAAGCGACTGGCATGGCACCGTAGGCGGAAACGACCCCGGCGGGTACAGAAGACCTGACGGATGTGCTTGAGCCTACCGAAGGCAGCACCGCCCCGGCAAACCCGGCGGCACCCTTGCCTCTCGGAACGGAAGAGCCGTCAACAGTTGGCGCCGACGGACAGAGCGAAGCCCAAACCGACGCTAACGCTTCCGGCGCAGACAATCCGATGACGACTGCTGACGCGCCCGAGGCGGCCGCTCAAACTGCCGAAGCGCCAACCGCCGCCGCGCTGGATGACTCTGCTACTGCCGAGGTAACCGAAGAGGAAGTGACCGAGGAAAACAGCCGTTCCTCGAGCGAAGATTTTGCGACTACCATGCAGCAAGCCACCTCGGCCGATGGCAATCAGGAGCAGTCCAGCGACAACGATGATGACAATGATTTGGCCAATGCCATCCTGCTGGGCCTGGGCGGAGTGGTCGTCGGCGCGATGCTCAGCAACAATCGCCAAGTCGCGCTGTCGACGCCCGACCGCATCGTTGTGACCCGTTCCGATGGCACCCAGCAGCTGATCAAGGATGACATTGCTCTTCTTCGCCAACCTGGGTCGACTGTCGCGACAGAGAACTTCGGTGATGGATCCTCGCGCACCATCGTGACGCGGTCGGATGGCAGCCGTATTGTCACGATCCGTGACGCCGATCTGCGGATCCTGCGCCGTACGCTCATTTCGGCTGATGGGGAGCAGACGATGCTGCTTGACGACACGTCGGTCGTGGAGCCCGTTGATGTCGCGAGCCTGCCCTCTCCAGCGCCGACGTTCGACGGGTCGGCAGCTGATCTGGACGAAACCGCGCTCCGTGAGGCCCTGATGGCTCGGCTAGCCGTTGATAGACGGTTCAGCCTGTCGCAGATCCGCGACATCTCGGAGGTTCGCTCGCTGGTCACCTCCGTTGACGTCAACGGCGTCACATTCCAGACGGACTCGGCGGCGATTGATGCTGACCAAGCTAGGAAACTCACTGCCTTGGGGAATGTCATCCGTGAAGCGATCGCGGACAATCCGAACGAAATCTTCCTGGTTGAGGGGCATACGGACACCGTGGGTGATCCTGCTGCAAACCTCGCCCTGTCGGACCGTCGCGCAGAGTCTGTGGCGCTGGCATTGAGCGAGTATTTTCAGGTTCCGCCGGAGAACATGGTCATCCAGGGTTATGGTGAACAGTTCCCACGGATCCAGCAGGAGGGCGATGTCCGCGAGAACCGTCGTGCGTCTGTCCGGCGCATCACCGACCTGCTTCAGACAGCGGCAACTGAATGATCTGAATAATGTTACCATCTGGCGGTCCCATGTCGGGACCGCCTTTGTCGCGCAGCAGTGTGGTAATCTGCACTGATGTCTGTAGGACCACCTAAGATGCGCCTCTCACGACTGCTGTTACGATGACATGAGGTGCAGCGCAGCTCTGAAGATTAGATCAGGCAATTCGTATGGCGCACGTCTGCATCTACACGCCTGTGAAAACCCTCGCAGCTCCATGCTGCGGGGGTTTCCTTACAGGAGAGCGGGTTGGAGAGGGATATCAGCCGTTGCTGTCTGATCCCCCATCTGAACCGCCTCCCTCGGAGCCACCGTCCGCGCCGCTGTCTGAATCGCTGCCGTCCGAGCCACCATCCGCGTCGCCACCGTCGGATCCATCCGAGCCAGTGTCAGCCCCGCCATCGCCTGCATCTGACCCGCCATCGGCCCCGTCATCACCGGCGCTACCCTCATTCGCGCCGTCATCGCCACCCGGGGTATCCGGTGTATCGCTACTACCTCCTGCATCCGATGCTCCGGCCTCTGCTTGGCCGGCATCGTCACCTCCAGACGATCCTTCGGGGTCCGCGCGGGTTTCGACCCCATCAACAGAAACAAGACGACCGTTGGCCGTGCTGTAGACCAGTTCGGTCGGAACCCCGGCGCGCTGCGCGGTGACCGTCAGGATCGGGCCCTCACGCTGGATGAAGATATCGGAATACCCCTGATCTGACAGGGTTTCTGCGATCGCCTCATAGTTCTCGATACTTTCCAGACGTGGGTAGTCACCCTCGGCGACGAAACCGCCGGAAGGCTCCTCCTCCAGCGCGTTGTCTGGAACAATCACCGTGGAACCCTGAGGGGTCTCAATCTGGGTGGTCTGCCCAATGGCCGCCGTTGCCATAAGGCTGGTGGCAGCGATCTGACTGCCCACCAATAGAGCCTTGAACGGAGTCTTCAACATCATGCGTCTCCCATTGACCGCCTGGAGCACCAACGCACGCCTACGGCAGCAGGGTTCCGCATCATTCAACTTATAAGAGAATTAGATTAGCCTAAAATATGAAGGGATTTTCGACGAAGAATGCGCTATCTCACGCCCCGCGACCGACATGTGATAGCAACTGCAAGTTGCTTGAGGTAACCTCAGGTAGCGCGTGATGCTTGGCAAATCCATTTTTGGCTGGAAAACCAAATTCGAAAGATCATGTCGCCCGATAGTCAGTGAATTGTCGAACAGGAGGTGTCTGCCATGACCAGGTTCTTCGTTAATACCGCTATTGCGTTCGCTTTGTCGTCGACAGCTTCATTGGCTACCCCGCTCCATGGAGATGGCCACAGTGCGCACTCCGGGGGCGCGCCAAGCGAACATATCTGGCTGGCTCAAGGTAACAGCGGCAAGAACAAGGACAAGCCGCCCAAAAGGGGTCGGGGCAATGCCGGCAATGATAATCCCTGCAATGGGAACGCCCACAGGGGCAATAGAAATGATCACGCTGCCAGAGGAAACAGAAGCGCCGAGCATGACCGTGGACAAAACGACAATGGCGCCCGAGGCGCGCAACGCTTCACGACGGCAGAGCGCGCAGAGGTTTTGGATGGCCTCTTATCAACGGCAGCGCCCACAGATCGTGACATGAGGCGCGTGCTTGGCACAACCGCGCTGGCTTTTTTGACTCCCCAGCTGCTTGTGGCGAATGTTCCCGGCGACGAGTTGATCACCTATCTCAATTGCCCGCCCGGCCTTGCCAAGAAGGATCCCCCCTGCGTTCCACCAGGCTTGGCGAAAAATGGTGTCACCTATGATGAATGGGCGTCCTATGATCAGGATAGGTACGACACGATCTGGGTCGAACGCCGCGACGAATGGCTCAGCTCCCAAGCTCTCGTCGATCCGGATCCAGAGTCGATGCTGTTGCAGTCGGATCAGATCGCAACGCTTTTCGATATTGATCCTGCACCAGAAGGCCAGCGGTATGCGTTGATCGACGGATTGCCTGTTCTGCTTGACAATGAGGATTACAGGTCCTTGCTTCTGGTCAATCAGATGGCAGAGGTTCCAGATCTCACGGCCGGAACGCCAATCGCCCCGACCGCTGCTTTGACACAGGATGAATTGATCAGCCTTTATCGCCTGCCACGATTGGGAAACGATGAGAACTATGCTGTCGTGAACGGGCAACTCGTTAGGCTGAATGATCCCAATTACGAGCTTCTTCAGATGATCCGTGTGGCGCGAGGGGTTCTGTAAGCCCCCGAAACAATATCCCGGCACTCAAGACGTGCCGGGTCTTCTACGTTGACAGATGCAGCGATTACTCTGTTGGCTGCACCAACTTTGTCGTGACGAACAGTTTGTCGCTGGCTGCCCGCAGTCCTCAGACACGGCATGCCCACTGCTCAGTCCCGACCGCCGCCGTTCCCATTGCCGCCGCCGTTCCCGCTAGAACCACTGCCACCGGGGCTGCTTCCGCTGCTGGCTCCATCTGACCCGTTCCCGCCAGATCCATTATCGCCGGTGCTTGCGCTGAGACCACCACTTCGGGTGGTGGCCGCATCTTCGGGGCCCTTGTTGCGGCCGAAAATACCGGGAAGATTTAATGGTCGCAGCCATGGATTGTCCCCCCGTTCGCCAGAATCCCGATCAAGATCTTCGGTGATCGGTTCCGGGCCGCCATCGTCACCCGACGCAGTCAACGCCTGATAGGGTTCCGTCATCTGCCCGCGGGTAATCACTGGGTTGGTGATCGGAGGAGCACCCGGTCCACCCAACCATAGTTCCAGATAGCCTTCTTCTGGAGAGGGTGTGAAGCTCACGAAGTCCCGGGCATCAATATCCAGCGCGGCTGCCATATCTTCGGCTGCTGCGCGATCTTGCGGATGAAAATACCGGACATGCGTTTCGCCGACCGTGATCGGCGTCACGACTTCCTGGGGTTTCCAGCCTTCGGCCGATAGCCATCCGATAGTCTGGTCCCGCTGATCTGTGGCACTCCGCTCGGGAACGTAGACGGCGAGGCGCAACTGAGATGGCTCCGACCGCGCCATCGCCTGCTGGGGAATAGCCTCATCTGTCTGAGTTGGGGGGCGGGTATTCTGCATCCCTGGCGCGGCGTAAACCGATGGATCGCTGGAGGTCGTGTCTGGCCTAGCGGTCTCAAGCCCAGAGCCGGGCGTCCCTTCAGGTTGTCTGGACGCAGTGTCGGCCTGCGACCCGGCTGCTTCCGACGGTGCCGGTGCCGGCGAGGTCTTAGACTTCAGCCCTGGCAGCGGTGGCAGATGCCGCCAAATTTCTTGTGCCGTCGGAGGACTATTGCCACTCTGCTGAGCACCCGCTTGTGCCGCCATCAGGCAGGCGACGAGGGTCAATGCTCCCAGAGGGACCTTCATATGCTTGTGTCGTTGCATCACGGCGTGGGCCTCCGCTTTTGATGCACGATACCTGATGAGAACCAGCCATCTGCATGAGGTACAGGGCTCCAGTCCATAGCCCGTCCCATACACGTGTCACGTCAAGTTTAGGTGACTCTACCGACGGGTGAAATCGGGCATACTCACTAGGCCTAAGGCGCTTTTCCCTGAGATAACCACGCCATGCATGCTTGCCGATCCACGCGGCATGGATGTGAGGCAGTGATAAGAGTTGCATCGATGATGATTAGCGAACAGTGGTGTTCCCCTGCCGCCCACCTAGCCTTGAAGCGTGGCTCCCGTCAGCCGGCAAGTGCGTACACCTGATCCTGCTGCCGGATAAGCTTCTCATACAGTGCCCGATATTTTGTGTTGTGGTTGTATGCTGATAGAGCCGACACGATCATATCGAGTTCGTCTTTGGTGGCGATGGCCATGATCACGGTGTTCCGCACGGTTGTCTCCGTCTGATTTTTTGGTTCGCCGGCACTAACATGGAGCGCACGCCTTGGTTGCACTGATTAACCGCAAGTTGATTTTCTGGCGGAAACACGCTCAGGACGGACCAGATGACAGGCGACCGCTCGGACGCGGCGTGGCATCTGATGATGACGCGTCGCTCGTTGAACTGCACAGCTCTCTGCGCGAGTACTCTGCTGCGCCGTGCCGCGTTCGCGGACGATCCGCAGCTTTTCGGCAGCAGTCCAGCGGCGCCGACGAACGCCATCGGTGATGATCTCAATCCCAGACATAAGCACGTGCTCAGGCATATACCTAAGCCTCCATGGCTATGCCCAAATGTCCGGTCGAAACGGGGACCAGTTCACCCTGCAAAACGTTCTCGCACCTATCTCTGGCATCTTTGGATGAAGAGTCGAAACAGTAGCAATGCCCGATGGCATGAAACGTAAGATATGAAATCTTCCATGCTCAGCCCAGAACTTGCTCGACAAAGACTGCAAAGTCTTGGCAGCCGTCACCATCCACATCGATCCGGACATAGGTTCCGCCACTCCCTTCAGACAGCCAGAGGCAGTTTACCGTTCTGCGCCTGACCTGCGCTGACGACGACATCGGCATGGCCGAGAAAGCAGGGGGAGAGGAAGGTGGACTTGGGATGAGGGTTTCCGAGGTCCTTGCGGCAGAGCTGCGCGGCGTGGTCAATATTCAGAATGACGACTGCGGGTACGCGATTGCTGTCGGGTTTCCGTCCTACGCGTAAGAAGCACCAGCTTTCAATCGGCGGCACAGGCACCATACAATCACCAGCCCGGACCCGGCATGTGGGTCCGGGCTGGTAATCTTTAGTAGATATCAGAACTCGAACATCTGGCTTTCAGGTCGTCCACCGACGACCCGCAGGGGAAGCGTTTGGACAGCGGGGAGAGATGCAGGCATCCGCCCCCGCGACGCTGAGGTCCTGACACCATGTCCTGCAACACGAAACCCCGAGATTTCCTGCGTCAGATCTTCGGCCCGCTGCTGCAGCGATGCTGCTGCGGCATTCGCCTGTTCAGCGACGGCGGCGTTTTGCTGGGTCACCTGATCCAGTTGGTTAACGCCGGTATTCACTTCGATAAGCCCAATCGCCTGTTCATTGGCAGCCAGCGCAATGGCCGAGATCTGGTCTGACACCTCTTTCGCCTTGACCAGGATCTGCTCCAGACTGTCGCCGGTACGTCCAACCAGTGCCGACCCTGCCTTGACCTGGCTAGCAGATTCAGAAATCAGCAACTTGATCTCACGCGCGGAGCCGGATGCGCGCTGTGCCAATCCCCGAACTTCTGATGCGACAACCGCAAAGCCACGGCCCGCCTCTCCTGCACGTGCGGCCTCGACGCCCGCGTTCAGGGCCAGCAGATTGGTCTGGAACGCGATATCGTCAATGACGCTGATGATGCGGGTGATCTGGTCGGATGATGCCTCGATCCCCCGCATTGCGGTCACCGCATCGCGCACGATCTCGGTACTGCTTTGCGCGATATCACGGTTCTGGCGGCTGGCGTGTTCGGCCTGACGCGCCCGGTCGGCCGTCGAGGTCACACTGGCACTCATCTGGGTCAAGGCCGCGGCCGACTGCTCCAGCGTCGCGGCTTGGGTTTCGGCGCGGCTGGCCAGATCCTGCGCCGCCGAGGTGATCTCGGATGCCCCGCCACGGACCTGATCAGCGACATCGGTGATGCGCGCCACCGTGCCCGTCAGGTTCTCGACTACCGTGTTGAAGGCCTCGCGCAGCGCGTCATATCCGGCCGGGAACGGGTCAGAGATGGGGTTGGGGATCTGCTCGGTCAGGTCGCCCCGGGACAGACGGTCCAGACCCGCGCCGATGTCACGGACAACGCGCGCCTGCTGACGGGCTTCTGTATCGCGGGCGGCGGCTGTGGCATCCTGTGCCTGACGAGCCTGCTCCTCCAGATCGCGCCGGTCGATCGCATTTTGGCGGAACACTCCCAAGGCCTGCGCCAATTCGGCCAGTTCGTTTCGGCCGTCCTGTCCCTTGATTTCGACCTGCAGATCACCGTTGGCCAAGCTGCGTGTCTGATCCACCGTCTGCGACAGCCGCCGACGAAGATCGCGCGACAGGATCGTCGCAATCGACATTCCGATCAGGATCGCAAGAGCCACGCCACCAAGGATGGCAGCGATGGTCGTCTGCATGATCTCCTCGAACCTGGCGTCAGCCTCCGCCAAGAGGCCGCCGGCGGTTTCGCGGATCACCTCGACCAATGCCACTGCTTCCTTTGATGTCACCTCGACTGCCGCAACCGCTTGCCGGACATTCACTTCAAGCTCGCGCAGCGTCGTGGCGTCCGTCCAGTAATCCGTAACGCCGGCCAGGGCTGTCGTCACCAAGGTGCGGGCATCATCGGGAATGGGGCGGCGGGCGATATCCTGCAGCTGGGATTGCGTCTCCTCATACGGGGCCTGCGCCTCGTCGAAATCTGCGACATCTGCACCCGACAGGAAGCGGTCGACCCGGGCGCGGGTAACGAGCAGGCTGTTCGATGCGGCCATTGCGGCATAGGCATCATCCCGTGCCCCTCGACCCTCGAACAGACCTTGCAACTGCTCGATGTTGCGGCGGTGCTCAATTGCGGTTTTCTGCATGCGGGCAATCAGACCGTTCCGTGCTTGATACAGGTCGATGAACACCTGCGCCTCTGCAAGATGACGGTCCTTGAGTGCAATCATCGGTGCCCCGTTTTTGCTTCCCAAGGCATCCAGATCCACGGCCAGAGCACGAACATGCTGGATCGCTGCGATGACCGCGTCTCCGCTCTCTTCTGTAGGCGCCTCGAGATATGCTCCGACTGCGATGGTGGCTTTTCCAACGCCATGGTCCATATCAGCGGCGATGATTGCCCGAGCCTCGGCGTTATCTGCCTCAGCACTGACATCACGCAGACTGTGCAATTGAGACCAGGTCAACCCCGCAAACAGGGCCAGCATCAGAAGGATCACACCAAAGCCGCCGGCGATGCGTGTCGAGATGCGGATGTTCTTTAACATAGTAACACACTCCGGTGTTGCTGAGTTCTAAGGGGATGTTGGGCAAAGTGGCGGATGGAAACACAGGAGCCAGCTGCGTAGCTTGACACCCTGCTGATATTGCCGATCCGCGGCTGTTGACCGTGGAGATCAGAGGGCACAGGGGTTGGAAGTCCGTTATCCACAAGGGAGCTGCAAGGAATCGCCGCCTCTGGCGTGCAGCCACCGGACAGGCGAGGCTGCTTGTCTCATTTTCCCGCCACACCCCAGAGTTGCACGACATGCAAGAAAGCGGGTTTCGGTATCGGTGTGACGAGATGCAACACGACGTGGCTCCTGTAAGGACGTGCCAAGCCATACTCGAGAACAGTTAAAGGACCGTTTCCATCACTGCTCAGACTCCCTTCGCCCGCAGCAAGGCTTTCTTAATCCCCAGATGCTAGCGGGTATGAATACTGTTGAAGGCGCAGGCGGAACCGCATGACGACAAGGACGAGCAACTGATCGATGTTATCGATAAAGCCCTGGGCCGCTGACGATGGCCGACATAGATAAATTCCGCGACATGTTCTTCGACCCCGAAGAAATCCTTCTTTCCATGTCCAACGACCAGGGCCGCCGCATGGCCCCCATGGCATCGAACGGGTGACGCATGCTGCAATCCATCTCGCATAATTCCGTCGGCAAAAGCGACGTCGTGGCCTTCAAGCTGGCCGATCAGGACTTCTGCATCGACATCGGGCTGGTCCGCGAAATTCGCGGCTGGACCCTCACGACCATGCTGCCCCATGCGCCCGACTACGTCAAAGGCGTGATCAACCTGCGCGGATCGGTCGTGACGGTCGTCGACCTGTCGGCACGGCTTGGCTTCGGTGCGGCGACGCCGTCCCACCGCCATGTCGTCATCATCGCGATGCATGCCGGCCGGATCGTGGGCCTGCTGGCGGACCTGGTGTCCGACATCCTGCCCATCAACGACGATCACATCCAGGCGGTGCCCGACATTGCATCGAACCCCGCGCGCGAGTTCATCGTCGGCATGATCACGCTGGAGGACGGACGCATCCTGCGCAAGATCGACCTGGCGCAACTGCTGCCCACGGCCCACGGGGTCGATGCAGCATAACAGTGACATCGTTTCCGCTGCCATTCATATGGGCAGTAGTTCTCCGGTGATGGGTCGTTACTCAATTGTTTTGATCCTTACGCGTCAAACCAGCTCGACTCCAGCTCGGCGCATCCCGTCCCGGGCGGAAGCCAAGCTGCCGTTGACGTTGATGGCACGACATGCCTTCTCGATCACGCGCACCTTGAAGCCGAGGCGGGCGGCATCCATGGCGCTCCAGGTAACGCAGAAATCATGAGCAAGGCCCACAAAGCTCAAGTCGGATAAGTCGCGCTCGCGGAGATAGCCGGCCAATCCGGTCGATGTGCGATGATCATTCTCATAGAATGCAGAGTAGCTGTCGATTTCCGGGCGAAACCCCTTGCGGAGGATCAGATCCGCACGGTTCACATGCAATTGCTCGTGGAAATCTGCCCCTGGTGTACCAATGACACAGTGAACCGGCCATAGGATTTGCCCGCCATACGGCATCCGGACGATCTGGTGCGGTTCTGCCCCAGGGTGATTGTCCGCAAAGCTGGTGTGATTTCGAGGATGGACGTCCTGCGTCAGCACTACAGCATCATAGTGGTCCATTAGGGCATTGATAGGACCGACGATCTCGTCTCCGCCCGAGACTGCCAATGCACCACCGGGGCAGAAATCCTGCTGGAGATCGACCACTATCAAAGCTCGCGCCATAAGATCCTCATAGGGTGTCTAGTTTCTCATCATGGGAAATGCCCGCACCGTCAGGTCAAGGGCCATACAATCAAGGTTTGGCCCATCTAATCGAGTGCGTGCCCACCATCGGTATAGGTAAGCTAAGGGATGGTTCCGGAGCGAGCGTCATCTTGAGTTTTTAGACAGCTACCAAACCTCCAACCCACCCCCCTGCAAATTCCGATCGATAATATCGAAAAGCGACTGCATCCTTACCGGCTTGGGGATGAAGCCATCAAAGCCGGCTGCCTCGCATTCAGCACGGCGTTGCGACGTGTCATCTCCGGTGACCGCGACGATGGCGGGGGCATCGGAGCCCATGAGGTCGGTAATTTCCAATGCCGCCTCGACGCCGGTCATCCCGGGCATGTTGATGTCCATGAGCACAATTGCGGGGGCATTGTCGCGAATGCACTCGATCGCCCGTGATCCGCTGGTGACCTCGGTTACCGCATACCCACGGCTTTGCAGCATTTTTGCGAGGATAAACCTGTTGGTTGGATTGTCATCGACGATCAGGATCATGGCTTGTTCCAATACATTCCCTCTCAGGCTGCAAGTTTCTGTGTGTCGGGAGCGGCGACGGGAGCTTCGAGTGTGACCTCAAAGACGAAGGTTGCGCCTTGCCCCGGTATGCTATTGACGGAAAGTATTCCGTTCATGGCGTTCGCCAAGCGTCGTGAAATCGCCAGGCCCAACCCGACGCCGCCGGCGGCGCGTGCCTCTGCGCCATCAAGTTGAACGAAGCTTTCGAAGATCCGATTGGTGTCGGCCTCCTTGATCCCGGGCCCGGTGTCACTCACCGCAATTCGAAACCTGTTTCCATTCATGGTTCGAGAGACCTTCAGCTCGACCGAAACTGCTCCCATCTGGGTGAATTTGATCGCATTGCAGATAAGATTCGTTGCGATCTGTCGGATTGCGAGACGGTCACCCAGCAGTGGAGCATCGACTGGTCCTTCAAAGAGAACCTGCAGCTGCAGGCCCTTGCTTCGAGCCAGGGGCATCGCCAGAGACACCACCTCCCGCACTGCGTCCGCGGGTGCGAACGAACCAATGGAAATGTGCCTATTCCCTGAGTCGATCTGACCGAATGAGAGCAAATGATTGATCAGAGCCAACTGTGCTTCGGCCGAGCTCAGCCCTACTGCCACCAACTCACACTGCCCATCAGTCAGATCTTCCAACTGCAGGAGCTCCAGAATGCCGACAATGCCATTCATCGGAGTGCGCAGTTCATGGCTAAGGCTGGCGATGAACTCCGACTTGGTGCGATCGGCAGCCTCGGCTGCCACAAGCGCCCGTTCCAACCGAAGGGCAAGCCTACTGATGGCGAATGCTCCAAGGCCAAGCGTGACCGTCACAAGGAGAAGAGCCAGAACAAGTGGCACCGAGACGGCATGGAGTGCTTGCAGGCCTGGCTGAGGCGCTGCCCAGACAAGATACCTTAGCGGACCAGCAGGACCCGAAATGGGGATTGCTTGGCGGCCCTGAATATCACCAGCAGCTCTAACGAAATTTAGCCCATCAAGGAGGAACATTTCCCCCCACCGCGCCGTCGTTCCCTCATCAAGCCGTACCGCCGAGACCAAGAGTGCCTTCTCCTCATCAGCACCCAGCTCCCTATCATGTGGAATGATCCAGTCGACCGCAATCGTGAACAAGGTCTCATCGATTTCCACGAATGTACTGATCGGCTCATCGCCGGGTTCGTGATGTCTCCGCTTCGCCAAATCGAAGCCCGCGTCGCGAAAGGCGGCGAAATCCTCGGTGCCTAGATGACCACTCGCTTCGTCGGCCCATCCGAGGGTTTCCGGCAGCGGCCCACCGGCGATGACCAGAACATGCATCGTGTCGGCCAAGACACCGGATCCGACATTGATATTCAGCCAGTCGATATTGTTTTCATTCACCGCGTTGAATGCTTCGGTCCAATACGCGTAATCCCGTCCGATGATTTCATTGCTGGCCACGAGGGCATTGAGGCCGCTCTCCACCATGAGATGGGAGCTTTGCCGCGCGTCTTCATCAAACTCCCGGGATAGCCAGAACACTGCCCCTAGCACTGTCATGCTGACAAGCGTCACCGCTCCGAACGCGGATATGCGCAAGAGGCGAGAAAGGTGACGTGGCACGTGGGTCAGAGATTGCATTGTCAGGTCCTCGTCGAGAAGCCTCAAGCGTACCCTAGCGAACCATCTTAGAGAGTCCTTAACTGTTTAAAACACGCTGACAATTCTTACGTTTTGGTACTCATCCATTCTTCGCAACTGTAGCGTGAATAAACGGGTACAGGCCCTGACTTGTTTTTCCTCTTTTTCTGGCAAGTTGATCGACATTCCCGGCGTGATGAGGATCTGGAGTTCTTAGCCTCGTTGCCAGTCAATGGACCTGCGGATCATTTTCTACCGGTTGATGCCCATTTCCAGGGTCGCCTCGAAATGATCGGAGTCGTCCGGCAACTGTCATTCGCCATCAAGCAATGAGTACGGTCACCGGTTGTCGCAAGAGCCCAGAACGCGCCAAAAGCCTGGGGCCTGCCTTCTTTCTGGCGGTCGGGTTTCAGTCTTACTGCATGACCAACCTCGCGCTAAAGCCGGGGTATCCAGCGAAGCATGCCGGCAAGCCTGAAAATCGGCATCCTGTCTTGCCGCCGACGGAAACACGTCACACACTCCTAACACTATTTTACATCTGGGAGTTGATACGGCTGAACCTTAAGAAAGTGGTAAGGCAATTTTAGTCGGTAACCCTTTGGGCATCTGACCGCATTTAAAGGGACCCTTTGACGATGGATCAGCATGACGAGCTTCGTCTTCTGAGAGGCGCCTGCGCCGCCAGCCAGACCGGCGCGTGGTATTACCGCGTTGGTGAGGATCGAGTTGAATGGACGCCACTTCTCCACGATCTGTTTGCTGTGCCGGTGGGAACGGAACTCGGCCTGGACTTTGCCCTGTCGTTCTACGTCGAAAAAAGCAGGCAAGCAGTCACAGAAGCAGTCAACGCCTGCCTCGCCGACGGAGCGTCGTGGAACCTGGACGTGCAGTGCCGCTCCATGACAGGTAGGTTGTTCTGGGCCAGAACCATCGGTGAGGCGATCCTGCAGGATGGGCGCGTGGTGGCGCTGCAGGGTGCCTTCCAGGACATCAGTCGGGAACGCGCTGCGATCGACGAGCAAATGCGTGCACAGGCGGAGCTATCCTTCGTTATGCGCACGATGACCGACGGCTTTTTCCTGCTTGATAGAAGTTGGCAATTCACATTCGTAAATGTGGCTGCAGAACAGATGCTCCGCCGCCCCCCTACCGAGCTTGTCGGGCAGTGTATCTGGGAGGAATTTCCCGAATCTCGCGGCACGATCTTCGAGCGGACTTACCGGATTGTCAGTGGAACGGGACACTCGGAGTCATTCCAAGCCTATTTCGCTCCGCTGGAGAGCTGGTTTCATGTGACCGTTCATCCTGCTCAGACAGGCATCGCGGTCCACTTCCGGAACGTGACCCGCGAGGTGAGCGAACAGCGTGATCTTCGGCTGTTCAGAACAGCCATCGACGCAATGACCACGGGCGCGGTCATGCTTGAGAGACGTGAAGGCGCCATCGACTTCTGGCCGATCATGTATGCGAACGCCGCGGCGATCGCACTTCAGGATCAGGATGGGCAGCAGCTGTTGGGAAAGACCCTGAAAGAGGTGATGCAGGAGACGGATTGCACCCCCAATATCGACCATGTGCGCGATAGGCTTGCAGCGCAGCAGCCGTGTCATTTCGAGGCGCGGCACCACCGTTCGGGACGCCAGGAGATATTGGAATGCGTGGCCGTGCCGCTGGCGGGTGAACATGACGGGCACGGGCATGCGGTGGTGCTCATCAACGATGTGACGGAGCAAAGGCATAGTGCTGAAGAACGTCAGCGAAGTGAGCGCTTGGCATTGATCGGGCAGATGGCAGGGGGCGTCAGCCACGATTTCAACAATCTGCTTGCGGTGATCCTGGGGAACGTCGAGCTACTGGAACTGACCGCTGATCCCGACGAGGCCAGGATACTGATCTCGGAGGCCCGCGATGCCGTGATGCGCGGCAAGTCCCTGAACGATAGCCTTCTTGCCTTTGCAGGAAAGTCGAAGCTGACGCCGCAGACAGCGGATCTGGGGCGCTTCCTGCAATCCTGGGCGCCTTTTGTGCGACGTGCTATCCCATCGCGCATCAAAATCGAGTTGGAGGTGGAGACCGCTGTTCCGCCGGTTTTAATAGATGCAGTCATGGCGGAAAGCTGCCTCCTGAACCTGGCCCTCAATGCCCGCGATGCGATCGAGGGATCGGGCACCATTCGGATAATGCTCGGCGTGATACACCGTGCGCATCCCAATGGGGGAGCAACTCAAGCATGGGTATGCCTTTCCGTCGCCGATACCGGCTCCGGTGTCCCAGAGCATCTGCATGAACAAGTGTTCCAGCCGTTCTTCACGACACGCTCGCCCGGCCAGGGGTCGGGTCTGGGACTGTCACGTGTGCGCGGTTACCTCGAACAGATGGGCGGCTTCGTGACGCTTTCCAGCACGGCCGGGAAGGGTACGACCATTTCCATGCTCTTCCCCATTGCGCCTGTCGACACTCGGCATGTGGAAGGCGACGCTCCAGCCGCGGCAGCCATTCCGGAAAAGAAACGAAAAGCCCTTGTGGTCGATGATACACCGGCGGTCGCACGGGTGATTGCACGAATGCTGGCCTCTTTGGGTTGCGATACCCTCATCGCAGCTAACGGCAGGGAGGCACGGGACATCATCAATCGTGAAAGCGGGCTGGATCTGCTGATAAGCGATGTGGTGATGCCCGGAGAGTCAGGATTGGACCTTGCTTGCGCGGTCTCCAAGACCCACCCCGACATCCGCATTGCCCTTATGTCCGGCTACAATCAAGAAAAGCTGTCCGCCAACGAAGGTTTGGCTGACATCGTCTTCTTGGCAAAGCCTGTCAGTCGAGCACAACTCGAGACCTTCATCTCTCCGACGCGGCCATCTATCTCCTAGCGCAAGATGCGCACCTGGAACTGCAGCAAACTGCGATCGGTCCAATTAAGGTAGCTTGGGAGACCTGAACATTTGGAATAGTCAGGTCTTCCGCGCTAGCAAATAATTACGACGCTCTACATGTGACCTATCGGGCCCCCTTGGAGGTTATCAGTGCAGGCACGGTCCTGGCGATGATGCGGAGGTCACTCAGCAAGGTCCACTGCACCACGTAATGGCGGTCCATACGGACACGCTCTGCATAAGTCGTATCGCTTCGTCCACTGACCTGCCACAGTCCCGTCAGACCTGGACGGGTCGCCAGGTAGTAACGCGCTGTGCTACCATAATGAGCCAACTCGTCGCGCACGATCGGACGCGGACCGACCAGGCTCATCTCACCCTTCAGAACGTTCAGAAGCTGGGGGAGTTCGTCCAGGCTCAATTTCCGCAGCATCTGTTCAATGGGCGTGACACGTGGATCGTTCGTGAGCTTGCGTTGCTCTCTCCACATGACCGCATCTTCAGGATTTTCTTTCAGATGCTGTTCCAGAACCTCATCGCCATTGACGACCATGGTCCGAAACTTCCAGCAGTTGAACTCACGACCGTCAAAGCCAATGCGGCGGTGACCGTAAAGCATCGGCCCCTTATCACGCTGCTTAATGAGCAGCGCCAGTCCAAGCATCAGCAGGCCCAGAAACGGCAGAACGAGCAAAATCAACGCAATATCGAGGGTGCGCTTGCTCGCGCCACCCAGAGGTAGGGGTTCCTTTGCGGATCTGGATCGACTCGATGTATCGCCATCAAGCGTCAATGCACCGATGAGCGGCCGACTGTCCTTACCAGCTGAACATTCGATGGAAGATCTCTCTGAGCTGGACACGGCTCACCCCTTACGCACAAAAACGAACAATCCATTACCAATTGAATAAAATTGTCTACGTTTCAACCGAACCGGCCCCGGTCTTACCCACAAAAAGTGACAGTTGGTTAACGCCGGGCGGTCGTGGTCAGATTTTAGGATCCCACAACGGTACGGCACCTAGATTACATCAATTGGTTGAATCCAAAAGCTTTTTAACATAGATCACCATAAGAGTTTACTGTGGTCTATATCCGCGTTTACCCGGGAGATGATGAGGCCTGTTAACTAATTTGATCGGCACAACCACATATTTGGAACGGCAGTTCGTGATGAAGGTTAATATTTACCGAGGCAGCAGTTGCCAATCTGCTCGAGCGGCACCCACCGGTGGCAGATGTGAGGACAACCATGAAACGACGTCTTCTGCTAGCCGGTCTTGCTCCCAGGACAAAGGCGCTGGCCGTCGCAGCAATGATGAGACGGGCCGCGTCGGACAGGGAAGTCGAGGTCTTGACGACATGTCCGATCTATATCGGAAAACGACCCAGGCATGGTGAACGGATGTACCTACAGCGCAGCCGAAGGTGCGCACCGGAACCAGCGGCAGTTGCGGTAAAATCCACGGCGGGTCAGCTTACAGGGTTTCTCCCTACAGCTTCGGCTGAGTTATTGGCAAATCTATTGGAGCACGGTCTGATGGCTTCAGGGGAGGTGATCGAAGCTGGCCGGCTGCGGGTTCTTCTACACACCGATTGAAGGGTGTGGCGTCGGCGCTGCAGGCAGCAATGACAGCGTTGAACGTCCTTTATGCATCGTGCTGCCACCTCAGTGACAGAAGACAGGAGCACGGCGGGATTCGGTTTGCTCATAGCCGGCTTGAAGACAGGCGCCAGCCACATGACCGCAGTGATCCTAAACCACCGCCGTGTTCCGCGTTACGCGCCGATCTCAAGTTGCTTGCTCTTGATCGCGCCCGGATCACGCAGCACTTAGACGTTTTCCCAAACTGGCTCGATGGCTTTCTTAGCTGATCAAGTATGGGACATAGTTTGATGTGCAGCGCAGCCTGTGGATTGGGTGCGCAGCGTTTCAGCCGCTCTCTTAGGGTCAGGACTCGTTCTCGTTTCATAGCCAGAACATGACGGTTGCTGCGAGGGCGACGGCGGATAGGAATACCTTCGGGCATCGGTCGTAGCGTGTAGCGACCCGTCGCCAGTCCTTCAGGCGT
>NZ_JAKEKV010000015.1:0-43874 GCF_040148865.1 Paracoccus sp. NFXS7 | reverse complement strand
TGCCGGCCGATCGACAGGTCCGGATGGTCGCGTTCGACCATGCCGTTCGGCATCGTCTCTCGGACCAATGGCGTTCCAATGCCTCATCCCTTCCCGCCCCAGGGCTTCAGCTTTCTTTCCAAAAAAGAGAACTCAGGGGCGTGCTGCTTTCGTTTCGACATCGTCGATCTCCCTCGTGACGAAGATCAGCAGACAGCAAAAACAGAGCTTACGTCAGTGCCCAGCTTTCAGGCGGCACCTCAATCCGTGCGCTCGCGGCCGTTTTAGGAGGCATCCCGGACGCGGATAGGAAGCGACATGCAGCGGTTTTCCGTGGCGTCGCAAAGTCAGCCAAACCAGACGACGCTGTCGTAATGGAAGGCCTGCCGCCGATAGTGGTAGCCTCTTTTCCGGGTCCATTTCACTTGGCGCGGCTTCTCGAAGCAGCAAGTTCTGCGCTTATCGAAGTAGCAGTCATCAACGTTGACCCGCCAGACGGTGTACCTTCCGATCGCTGGCATCATTCGATGGCGCGAGTCGCGAAGAAGAGGACTTATATCTGGTCGAACCACCTCGCTGCATTCAGGGCAGGCTACCTCGAACCCGGCACATCCTGTGCAGTTGTTTTTACAAAAGGTCCAGGCAAATCGACCACCGCGCAATTAAATTCATGCAGCTCTTCTGCGAGATCTGAAAAGTTGTTTTCCTCGCGCCAACCCATGCACTGGTCGATCAGACCGCCCGGGTCTTGCGGGCCGCCTTCCCGAACACCAGCGTTAAGGGACAGAGGGCAGAGGATTTAGAGGAAGACACGTTGCCTGAAGAGTTGCCCGACATACTAGTAATGACCCGGGAAGCATGCCTCTACGCGAGCCATATCGAGCCTGAGAGCTTTGCGGAAATCGGACTTCTCATCCGCGACGAGTGCCATCTGATCCATCCGAAGACTGACAGAGATCTGCGAGCTATCGACGCAATGCTATGCCTGATCCGCTTTACTCGGGTTGACCCAGATGCGGATCTTGTCCTCCTATCGGCTATGGTGACGAACACGGGAGAGATCGCCGAATGGCTTGGGAAGTTGACGGAATGCCGGTCCATCCCTCTTGATGACGTTTGGAAGCCGACCCGACAGTTGCGGGCTGCGTCGTGTACCAAGCGGACGCGATCGAACGTCATAAGCAGCATATAAGAGAGGCTTGGCAGAAAAGAACCATACTAGGTCCGCCCGCTACACTCAATCGAACCCTAAACGCTGCTCCATTCGGTTTTTTCAGCTTAAAGCAGACATGGGCGTCAACAAGGCGCGATGAGTACGCACTGCTCTCGCTTTTGGACCATGAGGTCCTATTGTCCACTAATAAACAATGGGGTCTGACCCTAGACTCGGGTGAGCTTGCGTCGCAAATTGCTGCTTCGGCATCAGCTGCCGGACTCTGGACCCTCGTCTTTTCCCAGTCAGTTCCCAACGCATGGTCGATCGCCAAAAAGGCGTCGGCGATCATCAACGCTCCTCCGACCGAGCTTACGGCAATTGAAAAGCGTCTATACGAAACAGTAATCGATGAAATAGGTAACGCGGGCGATGCTTATCTCGTCGTCGAGAACGTTGCTCTGCAAAGCGCCGCCATGGCCCATCACCGCCTTTTGCTTCCATATGAAAGCGACTTAGCGGAGAGGCTATACGGTCGAGACGGCGGTCTAGAGGTTCTCGTCGCGACACCCACCTTAGCGCAGGGGATGAAGCTGCCGGCCGACTTGGTGATCATCGCTGAGGACAGTCGCTTTGATCGTGAAACGAACCGCCGTGATCTTCTCGATGCCGCTGCGTTGCTGAATGCCGCCGGGCGGGCCGGACGCGCGGGTCAGAGCGCTTCGGGTATCGTGCTTATTATTACCGGTAGGGTTGTTCCTCTTTCAGATAAAGATGGTACGATTGGTAGGCAATGGACGCAGCTCCGCGAGGTCTTCAGCCAGTCCGATCAGTGCTTAGTTCATGAATATCCATTTGAAGCCGTCATGGACCGTATTCATTACGAAGCGGAGGACGCCGGAGATCTGGAACGGTATGTCGTCAGCCGCCTGACGGAGACCCATTTGGGTGGCGAAGACGGAGGCCGCATCGAATCGATTTGCCCCGAAGCCTTACAGCTTTCCGAAAGCAGAAAGCGATTTAAGAACAATGGGTTGAGATCCGAACGAGGGCCGCTCTGTCTGTCATATCCCCCTTGGATCAAGATGCCGCTGTGCTCGATCAGAGCTACCGGGACCTTGCTTCCATGGTAGGCCTCCCGGAGGACGTGCTCAAAGCTTTGTCCGACGCTTTGAACGATGCCCCAGATGATATGGCAGGCACCGTAGCCGGGATCTGCGAGTGGATGTTCTCATGGATGCAGGCCAATCCAAGGCTATCTTATTCGAATGATCAAGCCGTCCACTTTCGACGATCTGTTCGGAAAGGCCTATGGGGATCTGCCATCTGATAGTGAAAAAGCGCAGTATTTAGTCCCCAAGCTTAACGCGACGCTTCAACAGTGAATGGATGGCGCACAACTGAACAAAATCCAGCCGATGATATCGCCGAAGGGTGCTGCGGCGCAGTTCTCGCCTGACGCACGCAAGTTTGTGATCCGTGTGATCCCGGACTTGGCACATATAATGGGTTTGCCATCTCGTATTATGCAGGTCTTTATACAAGGAGGATCTGAATCCAGTACGGTGGAGGAGGCGGGCCCTCTCCTCCTTACTCATGTCTGCGTTCGGCGTGGGCTGCGAGATGCAGAGATGGCAGCCGTTTTCGATGTTGGACGGAACGTTGCCGCGAAGAGCGATCCATAGGGCGTTCGAGGACGTGCGCCCGCATGTAGCTGGAGCAGAAAGCGGTGAAACGATTGAAGGCCTCAAAGAAAGGGTTCGTGTAGGGAGGGATCTCAAAGAGGTGATTGAAGCGTTCTCAAGTATCGATACTGGTCCATTCGCCAGCACTCAGTTGTGACAAGAGGTGCACAGCAAGCATAGAGCAGGCGCAGCGAAAGTCGGCTTTCCTTCCTTCGTATCGGCCTTTGAGTTGACGGGTACACGAGTCCTGCAACTGCAGCGGACTTCTGGAAGGTCCCGCATAAATGACGGATGGGGGCTATCGTGAACCGTTCGCTATGCGGGACCTTACGGTCGTTCGCTCCAGGTGCAGCGTTACTGGCCCTCTGTTCGTAGGGATCGCCGCAAACGGTGAAATGCAGTCTGTAATTTGTGCAGCATAGCCATTACTTTATCAGTTTAAGAGCGGACACTTGCTCCGCTAAGTCATTCGCAATCCGACAATACGCAGCAAAGACGTCGGACCCCGTCGAGACTACCCCTAGTTCCTCAGAAACGCATCGAGCACATGCACCCCTGCCTCGCTCAATGCAGTGGCGCCTGTGCGATATGGTGACTGCTCCGAGTTCAGCTCCCCGTAGATTGCGGACAATTCGACATAGCGGTCATGGTTGATCCGGTTCGACGCTGGCAGAGCCGATATGTCCACAATCGCGATGTTGGCAGCGCGTGCGGCTCTTTCCACCCTGGGATCGGCGACGTCCAGCGCGCCAACCCGGGCCCGGTGGCTAGAGAGCCGGGATGACAAATCCAAGGCTCGATCGTCCTGCGAGACCAGAAGGGTCATCGTTCGGGCCATCGGACCGATCACGGCGATCTGCGCCCGGAAAACATCGGGGTCAATGTCCGGGGCCGCCATGACGACAGACAACTGGTCCAGAACATCATCTTGTCCTTCCAGCTTTAATTGTCGCAGAGCCTCCATGGTCAGTAGCCCCCCCATCGAATGCGCAACGACCTGGACTGGGGCGCCCTCGGCGTCGTCGACCAGCGCGGACAGCGTTCGCGCCAGCCCGTCACGCGAGAAAGCCACCGCATCTTTGTCAGCCAGATAAGCAAAAGGGGACCCCGCAGACGGCCACGAAAACAGCACCGGCACTCCATCAGCCCGGGAATCGACGGAAAGCTGCACCAATCGATAGAGTGCCTCGGGGAAGTTGTGATTGAAGCCGTGAACAAAGACGACAACACCTGATCCCTTGCGCGGGTCATTGGACACCGCTGTTCGGAATTCGTCTTCCCTCATAATAGTGCTGTCCACCGTGGCAAAGCTGGTGGCCGGGTCAGTCTGACCCCCTGGCCACTCTATCCGCCCCGTTTGGTGTCCGGGGGGTGTCGACATTAAGAAGGTGGCATAGCTGGGACCAAGTGATGGGACATATCCAAAGTCTGTACTGTCTGCCGTACGGGGGGCACGCGTGGTTGCGACGTAGACCTGCGTGATCTGTGCATCTTCAACTATCGCCGAGGTCGGGCGAAGCACCTCGTTCGTTGGACGTGCGCCGCAGGCGGAAATTGTCATAACTAACAATGCCGCAGTGATGGATCGCATCTGATGTCCGGGAACAAAACAGAAAGGTCTATTGGACCATCCTATCATTCTGGCAACTCCTCTTTGCCGATGCGACGGCTGCCTAGACACTTGGCTACTCGTGCTTACTGGCAGGAATACTCAGCGAGATGTCTCCTTTCGCGCTGAGTGCCGTCTGCCGAAACCCGAACATCCTCAATAAAGCATAGCGGGACATCTGCGTGTCATGATGACGCACGACGGCGGCAGAAATACGAGATTTTTCTTGTATGAAACTAACGCAACCTAAGGTTACCTTTTCGTGAAGAGGGCTCGATATTTTTGCTGGGCTTGCGGTCACAACGACAAAGGGTGCGCGATGTGCTTTGCCTGTTTTGAGGGTGTCAACAAGCCGGGAACACAGAGTTTTTGTCACTGCGGACGGCCAGAGACGCAGACGGCGATGCGCCGGATCGAGGCCGACATATCTCGTCGACAGATGATCGGCGGCATGGCGGCCGTGGTCGGGATGTTCGCGGGTTTCGGCCTTGCACCGCGGGAGCTTCGCGCCCAGACCCCGGCCCGCCCTCTGCTACTGACCAACCTCAGGTTGTTCGATGGAGAGACCTTGTCGATGCGCCAGGGCGTCGACATCCTGATCGAAGGCGGGCGCATCGCTGGGCTTCCGGCGGCCGGTCAGGGCCCTGAGGACGCCGAACGCATTGATTGCGGCGGGCGCAGTGTGATCCCCGGACTGATCGATGCGCATTGGCATGCCACGCTGGCATCGGTCAGTCAGGTCGTTGCCTTGACGCAGGATATCGGGCTGGTCCATCTGCTGGCCGGCCAGCAGGCCGGTGCCACGCTACAGCGCGGTTTCACCACCGTGCGTGATGTGGGCGGACCTGCCTTTGGCCTGAAGGCCGCGATTGACCGGGGTGTGGTCGAAGGCCCCCGCATCTTCCCGTCGGGTGCAATGATTTCTCAGACCTCAGGGCATGGCGATTTCCGCTTTCCCAACCAACTGCCGCTGATGCCGTCGGACAAGGCAGATTATGCCATGCAAAACGGCATGACTGCCATCACCGACGGGCCCGCCGACGTGCTGCGGCGGACGCGCGAGCAGCTTATGAAGGGTGCCAGCCAGATCAAGATCATGGCGGGCGGTGGGGTCGCCTCTCCCTCTGATCCAATCGATTCCACGCAGTTCCTGGAAGAGGAGATGCGCGCGGCCGTCCAGGCGGCCGACGACTGGAACACATATGTCTGCGCCCATGTCTATACCTCGCGCGGGATTCAGCGCTGCATCCGCGCCGGCGTGAAGTCCATCGAACACGGTCAGCTGGCTGACGAGGAGACAGTCCGAATGATGGCCGATAACGGCGTCTGGTGGTCGCTGCAGCCCTTCCTGGCCGACGAGGATTCGAACCAGTACGCCGATCCCGCAGCCATTGCCGCGCAGAAGATGGTGGCGGAGGGCACGATGCGTGCATTTGACCTCGCGCGGACGCACAGCGTGAACTGGGCCTTCGGCAGCGACGTGCTGTTCGGCGGCGCTGAAAAGCAGGGGCGGCATCTGACCAAACTCGCGCGCTTCATGACGCCGCTCGAGGCGCTGCATCGTGCAACCGGGGCGGCGGGGCAGTTGCTGGCCATGTCGGGACCACGTGCCCCCTATGACGGGCGCCTTGGCGTGATCGCGCCGGGAGCCCTTGCCGACCTGCTGGTCGTCGAAGGCGATCCGGAGGCTAGCCTCGCCTGGTTGGAGGACACCGGCAATCTGCGGCTGATCGTCAAGAACGGCCGCATCCACAAGAACAGCCTGTGAAAGGAAGATGACGATGCGTTTGACCAAGCTGCTGGCGGCGATGGCCGTGATCGTTCTGCCTGTCCTGCCCGCTGCCGCGCAGGACAGTGCCTGGCAGGGCCAGGTCACGGCCTATGTCTGGGGTGCTGGCCTCGGCGGCGATGTCACGCCCTTCACCGGCGCCCCAACCGTCGAGGTCGACAAGTCCCTGTCGGACGTCCTCGACAATCTGGACGGCGCCTTCTTCCTGTCTAGCTATGCCCGCCGCGACCGCTTCGTGTTGATGGGTGACCTCAGTATCGCGTCGGCCAGCGAAGAGGGGATGGTGCCGCCAGGCATTCCAGCGCGCGCCAATATCCGCCAAAGCTCGCTGACCCTGCTGGGTGGCTACAGGGCAGTCGATCTGCCGGAAATGCACATGGACGTCCTGGCGGGCACACGACTGTGGCAGATCGAAGGGACAGCCGACGTCTTTGGTGGCGCGATCACGCGCAGCGGCGGCAAGTCCTTTGCTGACCCGGTCGTGGCCGTTCGTGTGAACTACACCTCGTCGCCGCGCTGGAGCGCCCTGTTCTATGCCGATTATGGTGGATTTGACGTCGGAGGCTCACATGACACCAGCCAGATCGTAGCTACTGCCAACTATCAAGTAACCGATCAGCTTTATCTTTCTGGCGGCTATCGGCAGCTGAATGTGGATTATCGTGATGGCGGTACCCGGATTGACATGACGATGGCGGGGCCGATCATTGGAGCAACCTTGCGGTTCTAGGTTGCCGCGACTGCTAGCGCATGATGTTGCGCGGTTAGCGACGGAGGCTGAGTTGCTGCGATAGGCCGAGCGCTCATGCTACGACTGCATTAGCTGCAGGTGGCATGAGTGTCGTCTATAGGCTTTTCACGTCCATGTTGCCTGGCAGTCCTAAGACTGCTTTTCAGAGATATGGTGATCGCGGGCACCGCGATCGCTGATCCAGTGGACAGCCGCGCCTCTGCTTCGCTCTGGCACGCCTGCCGATCTTTCGTTTCTTTTTCCGCCTGCCATCCGGCCGGCGATCTGAACACGGGCTCTGGTGCCGCTGCGCGTCAGCCTCCACGGAGAAATCCGGTTCCTCCCACGCGCGAGGCGCGCGGGTCCCTCCCAATTTCACCGCTCCGGCCCCGTGTTCAGATCACCGTCCGGCCGCAGGTCGGGCTGCGCCCACCCTGCCTTGCCCTTCGGATGACATGAGGTCATCCAAAGCGAAAAGCAGAGATAGCTTCGCCACTGGCGGAACAGGAAGGAGCGGGCGGAGATATGGGGCCACCAAAAAGGCAAAGCCGTGACCAAAACGGCAATTTTGCCTAGTGTTCACAAAAAAGGAAAAATGGTGCACCCGGAGCGATTCGAACGCCCGACCCCCAGATTCGTAGTCTGGTGCTCTATCCAGCTGAGCTACGGGTGCAACATGCGGTGGGAATTAGCGGCCACGCCGGGGGGATGCAAGGGCGAAAAGACAAAAAGATGACTCCTTTTTGGCAAATCGTCCTTCAGCGCGCCGCAGCATCGGCGCGGGCCGACAGATCGGCCATCCCGCGGGGGATGTGGATGCAGAACTGGCTGCCCTCGGCATCGCTGCGCAGCAGGATCAGCCGGCCCCCGTGCCCACGCACCAGATCGGCCGCGATCGTCAGACCCAGGCCCGTGCCGCCGCGGCGCGTGCTGCCCGTGAAAGGCTTGAACAGGTACTCGCGCGCCTTGTCCGGCAGGCCCGGTCCCGAATCGCACACCTTGATCCACCAATCGCTCTCTGCCTCGCCGGCGCCGATCTCGACCGTGCCGGGGCCGCCGGTCGCCTCGATCGCCTGGCGGGCATTGCGGGCCAGGTTGGCCAGCACGCGGTACAGCTGATCGCGATCGGCGCGGATCACAAGGCTGGGGGGAATGTCGGTCAGGAACTCGACCCGCCCTGCCGCCTCCCCTGCCAGGGTCTCGGCCTCGATCACCTCGGCGGCCAGCTGCGCCAGGTTGAAGCGTGACAGCGTCGGCGCAGGCTCCTCGGCCTTGCCGAAGGCCAGCGTCGTCTCGCACAGGTTCACGGCGCGGGTGATCGAATTGACCAGCTTGGGCGCGGCTCGGCGCACCTTGGGGTCGGCGCTGTCCTCCAGACGGTCGGCAAAGATCTGCGCCGTGGTCAGGATGTTGCGCAGGTCGTGGCTGATCTTTGCGATCGCCTGGCCCAGCTGTGCCATCCGCTCCTTCTGCTTGAGGGAGGACGTCACGGTCTGCTGCATCGACTGCAGGGCGGTCTCGGCCTCGCGGAGTTCCGCCAGGCGCGCGTCGGGGATGATGATGTGGCGGCTGTCCTCGGGCGCGCTGGCATAGGCGGACATGTGTGTGATCACGCGGCGGATCGGCACCAGGATCATCCGTTGCGCGGCTGTGAAGAGCAGGACCGCCGTCAGGATCGAGAACGCGGCCGATACCGCCAGCAGGCGCAGGCCGTAGTCGATCATCGCCTGACGCAGCGGCGCGGTCTCCATGGTGATCTCGATCAGCTGGCCCGCCTGATTCACCGGTGCGCCGATGACGCGGATCACGCGATTCTGTCGGTCGGCCAACGCCCGCAGCGAATCGCCGATCGTGTGCAGCACACCTTCGGACCGCAGATCATACGTCGCGGCGATCGGGCCCGGGATGGGCGACGACAGGACCAGCTGGCGCACGTCGTTGCGCCGCAGCACGACGTTGAACACGCCGGCCGTCTGCAGCAGCTCGGCCTCCAGGTCCAGGGCGATCGATTCGTCGGTGGCCAGCAGGGCCAGGCTGGCGATCTGCGCCCGTTCCAGCCGGCTCTCCAGATAGTCCAGCCGAAAGCCCGCCAAGGATGGCAGCAGGATGAACAGCTCTGCCAGGATGACGAACATGGTTGTCAGCGCGGCGAATCGGCCAGAGATCGTGTTCAGTCGCATCGTGTCCGGGTTATGGTGTCGCGGGCCGGACTTGTCAGCCAAGCGATTGCGGGTTTGCACATCAAACGAATGTGATCGTGACCCGGTTCCCGGACCGATTGGCCCGTGATTTACCGGTTTGGATGGTTGACGTGGGCCTGCGGGTCCACTATCCAGCGGGCTTCGAACAACCGGCGTCGTGGCGCAGGGCAGTCTTCTGCAATCTGCCCCGTCCCGATCCGCCCCGCAAGAACCGACCCGGAGACTGATCATGAAGCGCACCTTCCAACCGTCGAACCTCGTTCGTGCGCGCCGTCACGGCTTCCGCGCCCGCATGGCCACCAAAGGCGGCCGTCTGGTGCTGAACCGCCGCCGCGCCAAGGGCCGCAAGCGTCTGTCGGCCTGATCATTCGTGATCCTGCCGGCGGTCACGACCGCCACGTAAAGGCTTTCAACATGCCGCCTCTGCCCCATCCTGCTGAAGTTCAGCCAAGGGATGTCGGCACGGCGGCATTTCGCATGCCGCCCGTCCTGCAGAAACGCGCCGATTTCCTGGCCGCCGCCCGTGCGCGGCGTCAGGGAATGCCAGGCTTCCTGCTGCAGGCCCGCAGGCGGGACGATGACGGCCCGGCACGGATCGGATTCACCTGCTCCAAGAAGATCGGCAATGCCGTGGCCCGCAATCGGGCCAAGCGGCGCCTGCGCGAGGTCGCCCGCCTTGGGCTGGGCGATCTGGGTCATGCCGGATGGGACTATGTCCTGGTCGGTCGCCCCGAAGCGACCATCGCCCGGCCCTTTGCCGATCTGCAGGGCGATTTCGCGCGCGCCATGGCCAAGATCCACGCATGAGCCCGCTGGCACGCCTTGTCGCGCTGCCGGTGCGCGGCTATCGGCTGCTGGCCTCTCCTTGGGTCGGGCATGGCTGCCGGTTCCAGCCGACCTGTTCGGCCTATGCGCTGGATGCGCTGGCCCGCCACGGCGCCCTGCGCGGCAGCTGGCTGGCCCTGCGGCGCATCGGGCGCTGTCATCCCTGGGGCGGGCACGGCTATGACCCGGTGCCCGGCGCCGATCCCGACCATGAAAGGGCCCGCGATGCTGGACGACGCTGACACCACCGAGATCCACCCCCTGTTCGCGGGCGCCCCCCAGGGGACCGAGTTCCGCAAGTTGCGCAAGCGGCTGGTCCGCGAGACCCGTGCCGCGATCGAGGATTACGCGATGGTCCGCCCCGGCGACCGTTGGCTGGTGTGCCTGTCGGGCGGCAAGGACAGCTATACCCTGCTGGCGATCCTGCACGAGATGCAGTGGCGCGGGCTGCTGCCGGTCGAGCTGTTGGCCTGCAACCTTGACCAGGGACAGCCCAACTTTCCGGCCACGGTGCTGCCCGAGTTCCTCAAGGCGCGCGGCGTGCCGCACCGGATCGAATACCAGGACACCTATTCCATCGTGAAGGAGAAGGTCCCGGCCGGCCGCACCTATTGCGCGCTGTGTTCGCGTCTGCGCCGCGGCAACCTGTACCGCATCGCGCGCGAGGAGGGCTGTTCCGCCGTCGTGCTGGGCCATCACCGCGACGACATGTTGGAGACGTTCTTCATGAACCTGTTCCATGGCGGTCGCCTGGCCACCATGCCGCCGAAGCTGCTGAACGAGGATGGCGACCTGACCGTCCTGCGCCCTCTGGCCTATGTGGCCGAGGACGATTGCGACCGCTTTTCGCGGGCGATGAACTATCCCATCATCCCCTGCGATCTGTGCGGAAGCCAGGAAGGGCTGCAGCGCGTCCAGGTGAAACGCATGCTGGACGAATGGGAGGCGCGGACGCCCGGACGACGGCAGGTGATGTTCCGGTCGCTGATGAATGTCCGGCCGTCGCACCTGCTGGATACTGAACTATTCGATTTTTCCGCGATTTTCCCGCCCGAACAGGGTGATAAGCCCGCCCTTCCGCCGATCCTGCGCGATCTGGCCGGGGAACATTAACGGTACGACAAGCAATTTGATCTATTCCTGACCCCGGTGATTCCGTGAAAGGTCCGGTATGTCAAAGAATGCGAACCGCTTGTTCTCGCCTCTCCGCAGGCTGCTTGGCGGCGCCAAGCGGGGTCAGGACCTGTCCCGCAGCCTGCTGCTGATGCGGCTGGAGAACACCGAAGCCCTGGGCAACATCCTGGACAAGGCCGCGATGGGGCACCTGATGGTGCAGCTGTCGATGACCCTGGGTGGCGCGGTGCGTCCCTATGATCCGGTGCAGGTGCTGGCGCCCGGCCTGTTCGCCTTCGTGCTGCGCGACCGGACCGACCGCGACGCGCTGCAGGTCGCGCGCAGACTGCACCAGCAGGGACAGACGCCCGTCGCCCTGTCGGGCCAGCAGGTCACCCCGGTGATGACCGGCGTTCTGATCCATGCAACGACCCCCGACCTGCCCTCGATCACCGCGCTGGTCGACAATGCCCGCCAGCGGATGAACCTGGTCGAGGATTGCGCCCTTGGCCAGCTGCGTCTCTATCCCTACGACCCTGCCCTGTCCGGGCCGGGCCTGATCGCGACCGTCAGCGATGCGGTGGTCGCGGCGCAGATGGAGGCATGGTTCCAGCCGCAGGTGTGCTGCAATTCCGGCCAGATCACCGGGTTCGAGGCACTGGCCCGCTGGAACCACCCGACCCGCGGCATCCTTGCCCCGGGGGTGTTCCTGCCGCACATGTCGCCTGCCGATCACAACACCCTGACGCTGTTCATGCTGGCGCAGTCCATGGCCGCGCTGAAGACCTGGGACAAGGCCGGGTTCGACGTGCCGACCGTGTCGATCAACATCTCGAACTGCGAACTGTCGGACCGCGGTTTTGCCGACTGCCTGCTGTGGGAGCTGGATCGCCACGAGATCTCTCCACGCCGCCTGGTGGTCGAGGTGCTGGAAAGCGTGGGCCCCGTCACCAGCAGCGGAGAGACCCGCGAGAACCTGCGCAAGCTGGCCGAGGCCGGATGCCAGATCGACCTGGACGATTTCGGCACCGGCTATGCCAGCCTGGACGCGATACGACAGTTCGGGATCAACCGTATCAAGATCGACCGCAGCTTCGTCACGGCCTGCGACATCGACAACGGCCAACAGCGGATGATTTTGGCGATCCTGGCCCTGGCCGAGCGGTTGGGCATCGCGGCCCTGGCCGAAGGGGTTGAAACCCGCGAGGAATATGCGTTCCTGGCGCAGATGGGCTGCGACGAAGTCCAGGGCTATGCCATCGCCCGGCCCATGCCGCTGACGAAAAGCCTGGACTTCCTGGCCAGCCACGCGGACGCCGCGGCGCGCCTTCCCACGATCGGCCTGCGCGGCTGACACCCGCCCCACTGACCCACGCCCCGCGGTCGCACGCGCGGGGCGTTTCGGCGAATTCCCTTGCATTCCTGCGTCAAATGGCAAATCCGCTTGACCTTTGGGGGTGCGTTCTGTTGAACCGCCCAGACTGACGCGATGACGGTGGTGACGGAATGGAAGACAACAACCGCAATTTGATCCTGGCAACGGTCCTGTCGTTTCTGGTGATCCTGGTATGGTATACGGTCTTCGCCCCCGAACCCGTCTCCGACCAGCCCTCGGGGCAGCCGCTGACGGAACAGGTCGTGGGCGACCAGCCGCTGGCCACCCCCGGAACGGGAGCGGCCACGACGGCCCCCGCCGACCTGGCGGCCGAGCCGGATGCCGCAGAACCCGCCGGCCGGGTCGCGATCCAGTCATCGGCGCTGTCGGGGTCCATCTCGCTGGCCGGCGGTCGTATCGACGACCTTCTGCTGACCCGCTATCAGGAAACCCGCGACGAGGGGTCTCCGGACGTGCGGCTGCTGACGCCGTCCAGCGCGACGGCCGATGACAGCATTCCCGTCGACAGCGCCCAGTACAAACCCTATTACGCCGTCTATGGCTGGACCCCCGGTCCGGGCGTGGATGCAAGCCTGGTTCCGAACCCCGCGACCGTCTGGACGCTGGAATCGGGCGAGACGCTGTCCCCCGGTCAGCCGGTGACGCTGGCATGGGACAACGGCGCGGGCCAGATCTTCCGCCGGACCTTCGCGCTGGACGACAACTATCTGTTCACCGTCGGCCAGAGCCTGCAGAACAACGGCGATGCCGCGTTCTCGGCCGCGCCCTACGGCATCATCGCGCGCCATGGCCGCCCCGACACCCAGAACAACTTCATCCTGCACGAGGGCGTTGTCGGCATGGTCGACGGCACCCTGGTCGAGATGAAATACGACGACGTCGCCGAACTGGACCCGATCGACCGCGAAGGCCGGGCCGAGGTCTATAACGTCACCGGCAACGGCTGGATCGGCTTCACCGACAAGTACTGGATGTCCTCGCTGGCCCCCGCGCCCGGCCAGGCCTTCACCGCGGTCGTGAAATACGCCGACGGCGCCGACATCTATCAGACCGAGGCCCGCTTCCCGATGCAGACGGTGGAGCCCGGCACCCAGCTGAGTGCGGACAGCTACCTGTTCGCCGGCGCCAAGGTCTGGGAGGTCATCCGCGGCTATGAGGAGACCCCCGGCATCCAGCGCTTCGTCGATTCGATCGACTGGGGCTGGTTCTACTTCCTGACCAAGCCGATCTTCCAGCTGCTGCACTGGCTGCACGGCATCATCGGCAACATGGGCTGGGCGATCATCGCGCTAACCTTCGTGCTGAAGACGCTGGTCTTCCCGCTGGCCCGCAAGTCCTACATCTCGATGGCGAAGATGAAGGAACTGCAGCCGCAGATGGAGGAGATCAAGAACCGCACCGGCGACGACCGGATGAAGTTCCAGAAGGAAGTGATGGAGCTCTACAAGCGGGAAAAGGTGAACCCGGCCGCGGGCTGCCTGCCGATCCTGCTGCAGATCCCGATCTTCTTCTCGCTCTATAAGGTGATCTTCGTCACCATCGAACTGCGCCATGCGCCGTGGTTCGGCTGGATCCAGGATCTGTCCGCGCCCGACCCGTCCAGCCTGCTGAACCTTTATGGCCTGCTGCCCTATGGCGTGCCGGCGCAGGGGACGCTGCTGCACTCGGTCACGCTGCCCGCGCTGGCGATCGCCCTGGGCATCAGCATGTGGATGCAGCAGCGTCTGAACCCGGCCCCCACGGACGCCGCGCAGAAGATGATCTTTGCTTGGATGCCGTGGATCTTCATGTTCATGCTGGGCGGCTTCGCCTCGGGTCTGGTGCTGTACTGGATCACCAACAACGTGATCACGATCCTGCAGCAGTACACGATCATGTCGATGCACGGGCACCGTCCGGACCTGTTCGGCAACATCAAGTCGTCGATGCCCACGCGCAAGCGTCCCGGCAACAAGCCCGGCGCAGGAAAGTGACCGCGCATCTGGCCCTGATCCGCCGCCATCCGATCAAGTCGGTCGGCGGAGAGGGGCTGGAGCAGGTCACCCTGCAGGCCGGCCATCGCCTGCCCGGCGATCGTGAATGGGCGGTGCTGACAGAGGCGGGGGAACGCCACGCTTTGGCCCACCAGACCGACGGGCAGCCGGATCGCTGGCTGCCCAAATCCTGCTTCCTGCGCGGCGTCGTCTCGGCCGACCTGCAGGCCATCGTTGGCGGGTGGCGGGACGGCATGCTGCACCTGTCCCATCCGCGGGCTGGCACGCTGGTGCTGGGCCCCGCCACGCGGGGACAGCAGTTGATCGACTGGTTGCGCCCGCTTTGGCCGACCGATGCCCCTGCCCCCACCCGGCTGGTGCATGGTGCGGCTGTCTGGACCGACCAGAAGCGGCCCCTTGTGTCCATTCTGTCCCTGTCCAGCCTGGCTCAATTGGAGGCCCAATGCGGCCAGGCCCTCGGCACGCATCGGTGGCGCGGCAACCTGTGGGTCGATGGCTGGGCGCCCTTTGCGGAGCGCGACCTGATCGGCCGCACCATCCGCATCGGCGCGGCAGAACTGCGGGTCACCGACCATGTCGGCCGCTGCGACGCCACCAGCGCTGATACCGACAGCGGGACGCGCGACATCGACATGGTCCAGACGCTGGACCGGCTTTACGGCCACACCGATTTCGGCATCTTCGCCGAGGTTGTCACCGGCGGTCCGGTCCGCCTGCAAGATCAGGTCCACGCATGAAAGTCGCCTTTCCCACCGCCCCCGATCCCGAAGCCTCCAAGGCAGAGCAGGCTCGCCTGCTGTTCGCGGGGCCGGTCGATTTCGTCAAGGGCGTCGTCCACATGGACGGCCTGCCGCCGCCGAACCGTCCCGAAGTCTGCTTTGCGGGCCGATCGAACGTAGGCAAGTCCAGCCTGATCAACGCGCTGACCGGCCGCAAGGGACTGGCCCGCGCGTCGAACACACCGGGCCGCACGCAAGAGATCAACTACTTCGCCCTGGGCGAGCACTCCTATCTGGTCGACCTTCCGGGCTATGGCTTTGCCAAGGCCCCCGTCGCCGTTGTCGCGAAATGGCAAGCGCTGCTGAAATCCTACCTGGCCGGGCGTCAGACCCTGCGCCGCGCGTTCTGCCTCATCGATTCGCGCCATGGCGTGAAGGATGTCGACCACGAGATCATGACCCTGCTGGACCGGTCCGCGGTGCCGTTCCAGGTGGTGATGACCAAGACCGACAAGCTGGGCCCGAACGCCCTGGCCCCGGTCCTGGACCAGGTGCGCGAAGCGTTGCAGAAACACCCTGCCGCCTATCCGGAACTGGTCGTCACCAGCTCCGAAAAGAACCAGGGCATCGCCACGCTGCGCGCGATCATCGCCGGGCTGGACTGATCGGCGCATGCGTCCTAGGGTCCGCCCCGTCAGATCGGGGCCCCAAGGATGAGAACACAGAACATGAACCGTGACTGGATCGCCACCGCACGCACCCTATCCGAAGCCCTGCCCTACCTGCAGCGCTATTCCGGGGCGGTCGTCGTGGTCAAGTTCGGCGGAAACGCCATGGGCGACGACGAGGCGATGGCCGAATTCGCCCGCGACGTCGTGCTGATGAAGCAGGTCGGCATGAACCCGGTCGTCTGCCATGGCGGCGGGCCGATGATCAACGACCTGCTGGGTCGCCTTGGCATCGAGAGCCGCTTTGTCCGCGGCAAGCGCGTCACCACCAAGGAGACCGTCGAGGTGGTCGAGATGGTGCTGTCCGGCCTGGTCAACAAGCGCATCGTCCAGGCGATCAATGACGCAGGGGGCCGCGCGGTCGGCATCTCGGGCAAGGACGACGACATGATGGTGTGCGAGGCCGACGACCCGGAACTGGGTTTCGTCGGTCGCCCGGTCGAGATGAACGTCCAGATCATTCGCGACCTGTATACCGCCGGGATGATCCCGGTCATCGCCCCCGTCGCCACCGGCATGGAGGATAACGAGACCTTCAACGTCAACGGCGACACCGCGGCGGGGGCCATCGCCGGCGCGCTCAAGGCCGACCGCCTGCTGCTTTTGACCGATGTCGCGGGCGTCAAGGACGCGACCGGCCAGGTCGTCACGCAGCTGCATCCCGACCAGGTCCGCGCGATGATCGCCGACGGCCAGATCGCCGGCGGCATGATCCCCAAGACCGAGACCGCGCTGAAGGCGCTGGACGACGGGGTGCGCGCGGTGGTCATTCTGGACGGACGCGTGCCCAACGCCTGCCTGCTGGAGCTGTTCACCGAACACGGCGCCGGATCGCTGATCCGGACCACCGAACCGCGCGTGACCCCGCGCGGCCTGCGTCAGGTCGCCAGCAGCCTGTGATCGGGGCATGGCGAAGGGCGCTTGCCCCTTCGCCAGCGCCTGTGGCAGGCTGCCGAAACCGACAGCATGGCACAAAGAGGCAGCATTTTCATGACCCCACTTGGACACAGACGCCTGATCCTGACGCGTCATGCGAAATCGGCCTGGGACGATCCCACCCTGGACGATCACGACCGGCCGCTGAACGACCGCGGCCGCCGGTCCGCGCGCGCCCTGGGCGACTGGCTGGCCAGCCGCGGGTATGAACCCGAGGAGGTCCTGTGTTCGTCCTCGGCCCGCACGCAGGAAACCTGGGCCGTCATCGCCGGTGCTCCCCTCGAGGTACGGCCGCTGATGAGGATCGAGCCGGGCCTGTATCAGGCGGGCGCGGAAAAGATGATGGCGGTGCTGAAGACGGCGACGATGCCGACGGTGATGATGCTGGGCCACAACCCGGGCATTTCGGAATTCGCATCAATGCTGCCCGCGCGCCTGCCGATGGACCCGGATTTCCGCCGCTATCCGACCGGCGCGACGCTGGTGGTGGATTTCCAGATCGACAGCTGGGCCGACCTGCAGAAGGGTCAGGGCAGCGTGATGGATTTCGTGCGCCTGGACGGGCGCATCTGAGGATGTCCGGCGGGGGCTTTGCGCCCCCGCCGTCGATCAGTGACCCAGGATCTGGCTGAGAAACAGCTTGGTCCGCTCGGATTTCGGGTTGTTGAAGAAGTCGGTGGGATTGTTCTGCTCGACGATCTGACCCTGATCCATGAAGATCACCCGGTTCGCCACGGCCTGCGCAAAGCCCATTTCGTGGGTGACGCAGATCATGGTCATCCCCTCCTCGGCCAGCTCGATCATGGTGTCCAGGACCTCCTTGATCATCTCGGGGTCCAGGGCGCTGGTCGGCTCGTCGAACAGCATGATCTTGGGCTGCATGCACAGCGACCGGGCGATGGCCACGCGCTGCTGCTGGCCGCCCGACAGCTGGCCCGGATATTTCCCGGCCTGTTCGGGGATCTTGACCTTTTCCAGGAACCGCATCGCGGTCGCCTCGGCCTGCTTGCGCGGCACCTTGCGCACCCAAATGGGCGCCAAGGTGCAGTTCTCCAGCACGGTCAGGTGCGGAAACAGGTTGAAGTGCTGAAAGACCATGCCGACTTCGGAACGGACCTTGTCGATATTCTTGATGTCGCTGGTCAGTTCGACCCCGTCGACGACGATATGGCCCGCCTGATGCTCCTCCAGCCGGTTGATGCAGCGGATCAGGGTCGATTTCCCCGACCCCGACGGACCGGCGATGACGATCCGTTCCCCCTTGTGCACGGTCAGGTCGATGTCGCGCAGGACGTGGAACGTGCCGTACCACTTGTTCATGTTGCGGATGTCGATGGCGACCTCGTCGCTGACGGTCATCTGGCTGCGGTCGATGCGGCGTTCGATGTGTTCCATAACCAGGGTCCTTACCTGTGGTCGCGTTGCAGGCGGCGTTCCAGATACATCGAGTATCGCGACATGCCGAAGCAGATGAGAAAGAAGATGGCGCCGACGAAAATGAACGGCTCCCAATAGATGCCCTTCCATTCGACATTGGCGCGCACCGCGTCCGACATGGATTTCAGCGGATCATAGAGCCCCACGAAGGTCACCAACGTCGTGTCCTTGAACATGCCGATGAAGGTCGACACGATCCCCGGGATCGAGATCTTCAGTGCCTGCGGCAGCACGATCAGGCGCTGCGCCTTCCAGTAGTCCAGGCCCAGGGCATCGGCGGCCTCGTACTGCCCCTTGGGCAGCGCGGCCAGACCGCCGCGGATCACCTCGGCCATGTAGGCGGCGGCGAAGATCGTCACCATGATGATGACGCGCAGGATGATGTCGAAATTGGTGCCCGGGGGCAGGAAGTAGTTCAGCAGCAGCGAAGCCACGAACAGCAGCGTGATCAGCGGCACGCCGCGGATGAATTCGATGAAGATCACCGCCAGCGACTTGATCAGGAACATGTCCGACTGACGCGCCAGCGCCAGAACGATGCCCAGGGGCAGTGACAGCGCGATGCCCGCCACGCCGATGGTCAGCGACAGCAGGAAGCCTCCGAAACGGTCCGACCGCACCGCGTCGATCGACAGCGGCAGCAGCGCCTCGGCATCGCGGGCCGCGTCACCTGCCAGCACCAGCCAGAACAACACCGTCACCAGGATCGCCACGACCGTCGCCAGCATCGGCGACACGCGCGACAGCGCCCGCCAGGCAAGCCAGCCCAACAGGGGCCCGACCAGCACGAAGATCGGCCCCCAGAGGGTGCCGCCCCACAGGAACCATACGCCCAGCAGCGGATAGACCAGCGAGAAGGGCAGCATCCAGCTGATGTTGCGCTCTGATGCGACCAGTCCCGCGACAAGCACCGCGGCCGCAAAGATCAGCCAACCCGCCGGTGCGCCCAGCACGACCATCGCCCACAGCGTGACGACGGCGGTGATGCCCAGCACCACGCGGCGGATCGACAGCGAGGCCGAGAACAGCACCGGCGCCAGCGCGACCATCAGCAGGCCGAAGGTCATCGTGGGCCGCCAGTACAGCTCGACCGGATAGAAGCCGAAGACGTACTGGTTCCAGCGTTCGCGGATCACCGCGAAACAGGCGCCGCGGGCGCCCTCGCCCCAGGTGGCCGCGATGATCGCGCGGCATTCGTTCAGGCTGGAGGCGTTCCAGACCGAATGGGCGAACCAGTCCCAGAAGGTCGAGACCAGGAACCAGATGATCAGCGCCCCCAGAAGGGTCAGCACCGTGTTGACCGGCCCCGAGAAGAGGTTCGTCCGCAGCCAGCGGATCGCCCCCGATTCGCGAACCGGCGGCGCGGCCGAGGGCAGCATGGTGTCGCGCACGAAGGGCACGGTCTGGGCGTGGGTGTCGCTCATCTCACCGCTCCTTCAGTTTGACGCGGGCGTTGAAGACGTTCATCCCCGCGGAAATGATCAGGCTGAGGGCCAGATAGGTCAGCATCATCAGCACGATGGCCTCCAGCTCGCGGCCGGTCTGGTTCAGCGTCGTCCCCCCCAGGGTGCCGCGCAGGTCCATGTAGCCCACGGCGATCGCCAGCGAGCTGTTCTTGGTCAGGTTCAGGTACTGAGAGATCAGCGGCGGAATGATCACGCGCAGCGCCTGCGGCAGGATCACCAGGCTCATGGTGCGGTTCGGGCGCAGGCCCAAGGCGAATGCCGCCTCGGACTGGCCGCGGCTGACGGCCAGGATGCCGGCGCGCACGATCTCGGCGATGAAGGCGGCAGTATACAGCGTCAGCGCCAGCCACAGCGCGACCAGCGAGTTCGACACGTTCAGCCCGCCGGTGAAGTTGAAGCCCTGCAGCGTGGGCGGCTCCAGATGCAGGCCGAAATACCAGATCAGCAGCAGCGACGGCACGATCATCACCGCCAGCGACATCCACCAGGTGGTGGGCCGGCTGCCGGTGCGGTCCTGCACGTCCTGCGCCCAGGACGCGATCATGCGGCGTGCGAACCACCCCCCCACCAGCACCACGACAAAGGCGATGGTGGCCCAGTTGAAGGTGATGCGCGCGCCCAGGTCCAGGCTGCCCGGATCGTTCGTCATCGCCAGCGTGGGCAGCGCGGTATAGCGGTTCGTCAGCGCCACGTGGTCAAAGAGGATCATCCCCGATGTCGCGGCCTCGCCCCGGAAGGCGTTGGGCGGCGGCAGGATCTCGGTGAAGATCGCATAGACGATCAGGATCCACAGCAGCAGCGGCATGTTGCGGAAGATCTCGACGAAGACGGTCATCAGCCGGGCGAACAGCCAGTTCTTGGACAGCCGCGACACGCCCACGATCACGCCCAGGACCGTCGCCGCGATGCAGCCCAGCACCGCCACGATCAGCGTGTTCAGCAGGCCCACGACCGATGCGCGCAGGTGCGAATCGTCGGCGGTATAGGGGATCGGCGTCTGCGGGATGTCATATCCCGCGCGCTGGAACAGGAACCCGAAATCGAAGCTTTTGCCCATCAGGGCCAGGTTGCGGATCGTGTTGTCGACCAGCCACCAGGCGGCGGCCATGACCAGAATGAACACGATGACCTGAAATGTCAGGGACCGATACCGCTGGTCGTTGACCAGCATGCTCAGCCGGAACGGCGGCGTCGCCGTTGCCCGGATGTCCGTCATCTTTCTTACCCCTGTCGCCTGCCATCGGCTTTGCGCCGTTTTTCACTTGGGCAGGATTATCGTTGATGGAGGGTTGGGGCCGGGCCCATCATGGGTCCGACCCCCGGTCGTGTCAGCCGATCAGCGGAACGGCGGTGCGTAGAGCAGGCCGCCCTGGGTCCATTGCGCGTTCAGGCCGCGGGCCAGGCCGATCGGGGTCTGCTCGCCGATGTTGGCGGCAAAGATCTCGCCATAGTTGCCGCCCGCCAGGATGGCACGGCGTGCCCATTCTGCGTCCAGGCCCATCATCGCGCCCAGCTCGTCCGTGGTGCCCAGAAGGCGCTGGACCTCGGGGTTCTCGGACGACCGGACCAGCTCCTCGATGTTGCGCGAGGTCACGCCGTATTCCTCGGCGGCGATCAGCGCGTTCAGGGTCCAGCGGGCGATGTCGCCCCAGTTGCTGTCGCCATGGCGCACGGCCGGCCCAAGGGGTTCCTTGGAGATGATCTCGGGCAGGATGATGTGGGTTTCCGGGTCGGCAAAGGCCGCACGGGTGGCCGCAAGGCCCGACGCGTCGGTGGTATAGGCGTCGCAGGCGCCGGCCATGTACTGCTGCTCGCCCTCGGCATTGCTGTCGATGTTGACGGGCGTGTAGGTCATGTTGTTGGCGCGGAAATAGTCGGCCAGGTTCAGCTCGGTCGTGGTGCCGGTCTGGATGCAGATCGTCGCGCCGTCCAGTTCCTTGGCCGAGGTCACGCCCAGATCGGACCGGACCATGAAGCCCTGGCCATCATAATAGTTCACCCCGATGAAATCCAGCTTCAGGTCGGTGTCGCGCGAGTAGGTCCAGGTCGAGTTGCGGGCCAGGACGTCCACCTCGCCCGACGACAGCGCGGTAAAGCGCGTCTGGCCGGTGGTCGGCACGAACTTGACCTTGGCGGGATCGCCCAGGACGGCTGCGGCCAGCGCGCGGCAGAACGCGACGTCAAAGCCGGTCCAGTTGCCGCTGGCGTCGGGCGCCGCGAATCCGACCAGGCCGGTGTTGACGCCGCAGTTCAGCTCGCCGCGCTCCTTGACCTGGGCCAGCGTCGACCCCTCCTGGGCCATGCCCATGCCTGCCAGCAGGGTCGCCGCGGCCGCCGTCCCCAGGAAAACCGATTTTTTCATAGTTACCTCTGTGTTGGAGCGCCCGCGGCCGATCGGTCCGCGAACGCTGATGCGGACCCTTCGGGGGGTCCTTGTCGGCATAGCACGACAGCGGCTGCCGTCCTATTAGGCGGTATTGTGCCGATACAAGTTGCCGCGTCAAGAACCCCGTCCAGTCGCGCAAGCGCTTTCAACCCCGGCGGGACAGGCTCCACAGCCGTTCTGCCGAAAGTATGGACAGGCGCCGGCCCTCGGCCGCCTCGGCCGCCTCTTCGTCCGCGCCCCATCGTTCGGCTTGGAAATCCTCGTCGATGCGGGACAGGCGGTGCGCCTCGGCTCCGTCGATGCGACCCTCGATCACCGCCAGGCCCAGGATCAGCGATCCGGGAATCGTCACCAGATCGTGCAGCGCGGTCAGCCCCCACTGGTCCTGCGCGCGTACACGCGCATGCAGGCGGTCAAGCGCGCCTTGGTCCTGATCGATGGGAATCACCCCCTGCGTGACCCGCAGCGGCGCGTCCAGATGCCGGGCGGACCAGTCGATCAGCGGATCCCATTCGCGCGCCTGCAGGTCGATCAGCGATTGCGGATCGGTTGCCCGATGGGACAGCAGATCGGTGCCGCCATAATTGGCAAGCATGGCCGCGACCGCATCGAATTGCGGGGCCACCTTCTCGACGGCAGAGTTCACGGCGCGGGTCAGCGGCATGGTCTGCGGCGCGATCACCTCGCCCTGGGCCAGCCATTCGTCTGCCACGGCGCGGGCCAGCGCCTCGGTCGGCAGGACCAGCGCATGCTTTCCGGGCGTCCGCAGGACGCGGCTGTCCAGCATGATCTCGAACCCGCCATCCGCGGGTCGCAGGTCCGCATCGGTCCAGAACCTGCGCGCCTTCCATTCGCTCATGCCGCCCACTCCTCGATGGCCGTTGTCAGTCCGGTAAAATCGTCCAGGATCCGGATCGCCCCGGCATCCTGCAGCGCATGCGCGGGGTGATAGCCCCAGCTGACGCCGAAACCGGCCAGCCCGGCCGCCCGCGCCATCTCCATGTCAAAGCTGGTATCGCCGACCATGACGGCGCGCCCGGCCTCGGTCCCCGTCTCGGCCAGGGCCGCGTGCAGCATCGAGGGATGCGGCTTGGAGGGATGCCCGTCCGCCGTCTGCAGGCTGAGGAACCGCCCCTGCAGACCGTGCGCTGCGATCATCGCATCCAGGCCCCGGCGCGACTTGCCCGTCGCCACCGCCAGCAGCAGGTCGTCGCGGTCGGCCAGCCGGTCCAGGCATTCCATCGCGCCCGGATACAGCGGCGCGGCACTGTCCAGCCGCGCGCGCATGAAGCTTTCCTTGTAGCCCGCCACGATCCGCGCCTGCGTGTCCGCATCGACGTCCGGCGCCAGCTGGGCGACCGCCACGGGCAGCGACAGCCCGACGATGGACAGGACCTGCGATTTCGGCAGCGGCGTCAGGCCGACCTGGTCAAAGGCAAAGCCCATCGCGTGGGTGATGTGGTTCTGGCTGTCGACCAGCGTGCCGTCGACGTCAAAGACGACCAGCCTCATGCGTCATCCGCAAACGGATCGTCGGGCACGTCGTTCTCGTGCCAGCCGACGGATTTCCAGGTCCTGCCCATATGGTCGGGCAAGGGCGCGGTGATGGTCATGCGTTTCTTGGTGATCGGATGGTCGAAGGTGATCGAGCGCGCGTGCAGGTGCAGCTTCTTGCTGATCTCTCCGCCCAGCTGCGCGCCCCAGCCATCGCCCAGATTCTCTTGCCCCGATCCGCCGTACTTGCCGTCGCCCACGATCGGATGGCCCAGTTCGGCCATATGGGCGCGCAGCTGATGGGTGCGGCCCGTGATCGGCACCAGCGCGCACCAGCTGGCCCGCGTGGCCAGCGCGTCCAGCACGGCGTAATCGGTCGTGGCGCGTTTCGCGCCCTCGGTCGCGTCGATGTCGCGGGGGTGGACGGCGATCATCTTCTCGTTGTCGCCGCCCCGGCCCTGCCCGCCCTTGACCAGGCCATAGCGGATCGTGCCCATCCGCGGATGCGGCACGCCCGCGACCGCCGCCCAATAGATCTTGCGCGTGGTGCGCGACCGGAACGCCTCAGACAGGGCCCGCGCCACGCGGTCGGTCCGCGCCAGCAGCAGGACGCCCGACGTGTCCTTGTCCAGCCGGTGCACCAGCTTGGGACGCTCCTTGAACCCGAACAGCAGCGCGGTGGTCAGGCCGTCGACGTGACGCCCGCCCAGCCCGCTGCCGCCCTGGCTGGGCAGACCTGGCGGCTTGTTCAGCGCGATGATATGCTCGTCCTTCCACAGGACGGCGGCCTGGATCATCTCGGCATCGCTGTCGGTCACACGCGGCCCAAGCGGGCGTTCGGACCGTTCGGCCGCGGGGCCGGGTTCGGGCAGCGGCGGCACGCGGACCTCCTGGCCCGGCGCGATGCGGGTGGCGGCCTTGACGCGCCCCCCGTCGATGCGCAGCTCTCCCTTGCGGCACATCTTCTCGATGGCCACTTGCGACAGCTGCGGAAAGCGTTTCTTCAGCCAGCGATCCAGCCGCATCTCTGCGTCGTCGTCGCCGACAATGATGGTCTGCACGGCACTCATGCCCAAATCCCTCGTCCCAAGGCCAGTCCGGCCATCACGGCCGCCAGCGACAGCAGGACCGAAAGCCCCACATAGGCCAGCGCCATGACGCCCTGACCCCGTTCCCACAACGTCAGCACATCCAGCGAAAAGGCCGAAAACGTCGTGAATCCCCCCAGCACGCCGGTCAGCAGGAACGGCGCCCAGGCATTGCCCAGCCTGTGCGCCAGCAATGCGGCCAGCAGCCCCATCGCAAAGCTGCCCGCCACATTGACCAGCAGCGTCGCCGACCATGCCAGCGGCATGACGCGATAGATGGCATAGCGGCAGGTCGCCCCGAGGGCCCCGCCAATGGCGACTTGCAGAAAGGGGTTCATGCGCGCGTCTGTGTGGCCCCGCGCGCGTAAAGTCAACCGCCGCGCTTCAGCCGCTGGCTGACGAACCAGTCCAGGCGGCGTTTCAGCTCGCGTTCGAACCCGCGTTCGACGGGCGTGTAGAGGACCGGGCGCTTCAGCCCGTCGGGGAAATAGTTCTGGCCGCTGAACCCGTCTTCGGCGTCGTGGTCATAGGCGTAGCCCGCGCCGTATCCCTGCTCCTTCATCATCTTGGTGGGCGCGTTCAGGATATGGGCGGGGGGCATCAGGCTGCCCGTGCGCCGGGCCTCGGCCCGCGCGTTCTTGTACGCCGCGTATCCAGCATTCGATTTCGGCGCCAGCGCCAGATAGATGACCGCCTGGCCAAGGGCCAGTTCCCCCTCGGGCGAACCAAGCCGCTCGTACAGCGCCCAGGCATCCAGGCAGTGCCGGGCGGCGGCAGGATCGGCCAGGCCGATATCCTCGATCGCCATGCGCGTGATACGCCGCGCCAGATAGCGCGGGTCCTCTCCCCCCTCCAGCATGCGCGCCAGCCAGTACAGCGCAGCGTCCGGGTCACTGCCCCGCACCGACTTGTGCAGGGCTGAGATCAGGTTGAAATGCTCCTCGCCCGACTTGTCGTACTTGGGCGCACGCTTGTTCAGACGTTTCGCCAAGGCGTCGGGATCGACCTTGCCCTCGACCTTCCAGGCGGCCACCTGCTCGATCAGGTTCAGCGCGGCACGGCCGTCGCCATCGGCCATCTCCAGCAGGGTGTCGCGCGCCTGCGCCGTCAGGGGCAGCTTGCGTCCCAGTTCGCGTTCCGCGCGTTGCGCCAGCAGCTCCAGATCCGCCAGCGTCAGACGCTCCAGCACGACGACCTGGGCCCGCGACATGACCGCGGCGTTCAGCTCAAAGGACGGGTTCTCTGTCGTGGCGCCGACCAGAAGGATCGTGCCGTCCTCCATATGCGGCAGAAAGCTGTCCTGCTGCGCCTTGTTGAACCGGTGGATCTCGTCGACGAACAGCAGCGTGGCGCGACCCTGGCTGCGCCGCAGGCGGGCAGCGTCAAAGACCTTCCGCAGGTCGGGCACGCCGGTAAAGATGGCGCTGATCTGCACGAATGCCAGATCGGTCTCGTCCGCCAGCAGGCGGGCGATGGTCGTCTTGCCGACGCCCGGCGGGCCCCACAGGATCAGCGACGACAGGCTGCCCGACGCCAGCATGCTGCCAAGCGGCCCGTCGGGGCCCAGCACCTTCGCCTGACCGATGACCTCGGACAGGCGGGTGGGTCGGATGCGGTCGGCCAGCGGCCTTGCCCCCGTCCCGGACGGGGGGTCTGCCTGCGGTGCGGTATCGAACAGATCTGCCATGACGCGGCCATTCTAGGCATGTCCGGGCAGGCGCGACAGCCCTGTTCGCAGGGCCATCGACGGTCAGTGCATCTTGGTGGCCAGGTCGATCGCCACGCACTGGAACTCACCGTCGTCGATGAACAGCGGACGCCCCAGGGCGACGGCGGACAGGCCGCAGCGACCGTACCAGCGCGGCCAGTTCGACCCGGTCAGCGCGATCAGCTTGGTCGCGCCCATGTCTCGGGCCGATCCGGTCATCGCCTCGACCATCTTGAAGTGCACCTTGCGCCGGTACATCTGCGGGATGGAGTGGCTGACGAACACGCGCGAGCATTCCCACACATGCGGGTCGACGGGCGCCTTCTCGAACAGCAGGTCCTGGGGAATGCTGCCGCCCAGGATCCCCTCCTGCGCGTCGCGGATCATGTAGGAATAGATGCCGCAGCGCGCGGTCGTCGGGGTCAGGCGGATTCCGGCCAGAACTTCGGTCCGGTCATGGATGGCGATCCAGCGGCTTTGCGGGGTGTCATACTGGTCGAACTCCATATCCTCGGATTCGGGCAAATCCCAGTTCTTCTGGATAATGAAGCTCTGCTTCCGGGCGCGAAACAGGTTGGCAAACAATTCGCCGTGGTTGTGAAGATTTGAAAAAGAAAGTGTTGTCGTCTGCATCTGATACTCCTGGGGTGTGAGGGCACCCTTCCTCGCCTCGCGGACCCCTTGGGCGACACATCTACAGCAAACGGTATTCCTTGGCCCTCTGCAGCGCCTCGGCGGTCGTCCGCGCCTTCAGGCGTTCCCGGACAGAAATCAACCTTGCCTTGAACGCGCTTTCGGTAATACCAAGCTTGGCAGCCGCTGCTGCATGACGATCCCCCTCCGCAATGCATCGAAGGGCTTCTTTCTGAGCCTTTGTCAGGCTCGCAGGCGGCTCGGTCATGTCGTGAAGCCGCCGTACCGTGGTCGAGATCTCCTCGATCTCGGCATCGGAAAGTTCGCGATCAGCGCGCGCGAAGGACGCGATGGTGCGCGATGCGATCGGACCGTGGGACACGGTCAAACCGAAGATCAGCCCGTGATCTGCGGCATCCTTGAGGATGTTGAACGGGTCTGGGATCGGCAGCGCGGACCACCGGCAGGCGCCGGTCGTCGAGAACCCCCAGGCGATTGTCGGATCGCGCAGGGCATAGCCGTTCTGGGAATAAAATTCGGACCATTTTTCGTCATAGGTCTGAAACTGCATCAGCGGTGCAGCGAAACGGATATGCAGCCCAACGAAATAGCCGGACAGGGCATGCTTGCCCAGCTTTCGGAGATCTGCATTTATGTCTGCACGAGATGACATGGCTTTTTGGATATGTTGAAATGATTGAGGTCAAGGTTCAAACAAGTTGTGACCCATCGAAGTTTCGATTTGGTTAACGTCCTCGGCTTCGCGATAAAATACATCACCCTCCCTCGCGGAATCGGCGCTACGCTCACCAACATTCCGTCCGTGGATGATACATACGCGAAGCCACTCGCGGAAGGTGAAGAATTTTTCGTTCCTCTACGTCAACGCGTTTTGGCTGTGCTAAATTAGCAAACCCCGCCGCAATCTCTTGCGACGGGGTCTAAATCACTGGCCCATCCGGGCTGCGCGATCAGTCTTCGGCAGTGAATTCCGATTCCAGGCGCGCACGGTCGGCGGCACCCTTGGCGCTGGTGTCGCGGTCGACCAGTTCGATGATCGCCATGGGCGCCATGTCGCCATAGCGGAAGCCGGCCTTCATGATGCGGACATAGCCGCCCTGGCGGTCCTTGTAACGCTCACCCAGAACGTCGAACAGCTTGGCGACATGCATGTCCTGCTTCAGCTGGGCGTTCGCCTGACGGCGGGCGTGCAGATCGCCACGCTTGGCCAGCGTGATCAGCTTCTCGACGATCGGACGCAGTTCCTTGGCTTTCGGCAAGGTGGTCTTGATCTGCTCGTGCTCGATCAGCGAGCCGGACATGTTGGCGAACAGCGCCTTGCGGTGTTCGTGGGTACGGTTGAGGCGGCGATAGCCACGGGCGTGACGCATGATGATCTCCTACAGCGTGTTTTGCTTTGTCCGGCGGCCCATGCGTGCGGGCCGCTCTCCTTGGGGCAGATGCCCGGTGGTCAGCGGGGGTCACCCCCCGCCGTGATCTCAGAACTGGTCGTCGAAACGCTTGGCCAGGTCCTCGATGTTTTCCGGCGGCCAGTCGACCACGTCCATGCCCAGATGCAGGCCCATGCCCGACAGCACTTCCTTGATCTCGTTCAAGGACTTGCGGCCGAAGTTCGGGGTCCGCAGCATCTCTGCCTCGGTCTTCTGGATCAGGTCGCCGATATAGACAATGTTGTCGTTCTTCAGGCAGTTCGCCGAGCGGACCGACAGCTCAAGCTCGTCGACCTTCTTCAGCAGGCGCGGATCAAATTCCAGGCCATCGTCGCTGTCCTGGCGGTTCGCGGCTTCCGGCTCGTCGAAGTTGACGAACACGGACAGCTGATCCTGAACGATGCGCGCGGCATAGGCCACGGCGTCTTCCGGCGTCAGCGACCCGTCGGTCTCGATCTTCATGGTCAGCTTGTCATAGTCCAGCACCTGGCCCTCACGGGTGGGCTGCACCTCATAGCTGACGCGCTTGACCGGAGAAAAGATCGCGTCGATCGGGATCAGGCCGATGGGAGCATCCTCGGGACGGTTCTTGTCGGCAGCGACATAGCCCTTGCCCGTCTGCACGGTCAGTTCCATGTTCAACTCGGCGCCGTCATCCAGATGGCAGATGACGTGGTCACGGTTCAGAACCGTGATGCCGGCCGTTTCCTGGATGTCGCTGGCCTTAACCTCGCCCGGACCCTTGGCGGACAGCGTCAGGCGCTTGGGGCCCTCGACGTCCATCTTCAGCGTGACGCCCTTCAGGTTCAGCACGATGTCGGTCACGTCCTCGCGGACGCCGGCGACGCTGCTGAACTCGTGCAGGACGTTGTCGATCTGCACGGCCGTGATGGCACCGCCCTGCAGCGACGACATCAGCACCCGGCGCAACGCGTTGCCAAGCGTCAGGCCGAAGCCCCGCTCCAGCGGCTCGGCGACCAGGGTGGCCGTGCGGGTCGCGTCGGCGCCCGGCTTGACGACCAGCTGGGTCGGCTTGATCAGTTCGGCCCAATTCTTGTGGATCATGGATTTTCCTCCATACTTGCTTCCTGCCCATGACCGTGGCCGGAAACGCCCGAGGTGAAATGCGAAAGTCCGGCCCATGCGCGGACGCACGGGCCGGTCAATGATGATCCAGGATCAGACGCGACGGCGCTTGGGCGGGCGGCAGCCGTTATGCGCGATCGGCGTCACGTCACGGATGGCCGTGATGTTGAAGCCGGCAGCGGCCAGCGCGCGCAGAGCCGATTCGCGGCCCGAACCGGGGCCCTGGACTTCGACGTCCAGCGTGCGGACGCCGTGTTCCTGCGCCTTGCGGCCGGCATCTTCGGCAGCCATCTGGGCGGCGTAAGGGGTCGATTTGCGCGAACCCTTGAAGCCCATCGTGCCGGCCGAGGACCAGGCGATGGCGTTGCCCTGGACGTCCGAGATCAGGATCTTGGTGTTGTTGAAGCTGGAGTTCACATGCGCAACGCCGGTGGCGATGTTCTTGCGTTCCTTGCGCTTCATGCGGGTCTTGTCACGTGCCATGTCGCTTGCCCCTTATTTCTTCTTGCCGGCGATCGGCTTGGCCGGGCCCTTGCGGGTGCGCGCATTGGTATGCGTGCGCTGACCGCGGACCGGAAGGCCGCGACGGTGGCGAAGACCGCGATACGAGCCCAGGTCCATCATGCGCTTGATGTTCATCTGGACTTCGCGGCGCAGGTCGCCCTCGACGGTCAGGTTGGCATCGATGTATTCGCGGATGGCCAGGACTTCTGCGTCCGACAGATCGTTGATGCGGCGCGACGTGTCGATGCCGGTCGCTTCGCAGATCTGAGCGGCGTACAGGTCGCCGATGCCGTGGATATAGGTCAGAGCGATGGGGACGCGTTTCCCCGTCGGAATGTTGACGCCAGCAATACGAGCCACGCGTTTTCCTTTTCAGTTGCGGTTCCGTAACGCCGGAACCTTTTTTCACAACGCAAGGCCCGAAAGCTGTGCCTCCGGGCCAAATCGATGGTCCACCCGCGATCCGGGTGATTCTCTTGCGAGATGACGTGAACTAGCGGCAGATCGCCGCGTCGTCAAGCAGGCAGCTTTGCCGCGATCTGGGCGGCGACCTGCTCCATCGGTGCCATGCCGTCGACGGTCTGCAGGTTGCCCTTGGCGTAGTAGTAGCCCAGCAGCGGCGCGGTCTTCTTATAGTATTCGCGCAGGCGGTCGGCAAAGACCTCGGGGGTGTCGTCGCGGCGCACCGGCTGACCAGCGGCGCGCGATTCCTCGGCGCGCTTCACGATCCGTCCGACCAGGGCCTCGTCGTCGACCTGCAGTTCGATCACCGCGTCCAGCGCCATGCCGGATTCGGCCAGAAGGCGCCCCAAGGCATCCGCCTGCGCCAGCGTCCGGGGGAAGCCGTCGAAGATGAAGCCCTTGCCGCCCTTCTCAAGCTGCTCGCGGATCAGGCCGATGACGATCTCGTCCGTGACCAGTTCGCCCCGGTCCATGACCTTGGCGACGCGACGGCCCATCTCGGTCCCCGACGACCGGGCGGCACGCAGCATGTCCCCGGTGGACAGCTGGACAAGGCCCTTGTCGGCCACAAGGCGGCCGGCTTGGGTTCCCTTGCCGGCACCCGGCGGCCCCAACAGGATGATGTTGATGGTCATGGCGTCTGTCCCCCTCAGGTGGCCATTGATGCGGCCTTGTCGTGTCGTCGGTACGGTCGCGCCCTCAGCGGCGCGACGGCAGGCGGCGCGGCTTGGCGGTGCCCGGCTTGCGCTTGCCGCGCAGCTGGGATTTCTCGATCAGCCCCTCGTACTGGTGCGCCAGCAGGTGGCTCTGAACCTGATTGATCGTGTCCATCGTGACCGACACCACGATCAGGACCGAGGTTCCGCCCAGATAGACCGGGATCGAGAACTGGTCGCGCAGGATCTCGGGCATCAGGCAGACCAGCGCCAGATATGCAGAGCCGATCACCAGCAGGCGGTTCACCACGTAATCCAGATAGTCCTGGGTCCGCTTGCCCGGACGGATGCCCGGAATGAAGCCGCCCTGGTTCTTCAGGTTCTCGGCCACGTCATCGGTCTTGAACGAGACGTTCTGCGTGTAGAAATAGGTGAAGAACACGATCATCGCCGCGAAGAACAGCAGGTACAGCGGCTGGCCGGGCCCGAAATAGGCCAGGATCACCGACATGATCAGACCGGTCTCGTTCCCCGAGAAGGTCGAGATGGTGATCGGCAGCAGCAGCAGCGAGCTGGCGAAGATCGCCGGGATCACGCCCGCGGGATTGACCTTGACCGGCAGGTGGCTGGTCTGGCCGTCATAGACCTTCATGCCGACCTGGCGCCGGGGATACTGGATGCGGATCTTGCGCAGCGCGCGTTCCATGAACACGACGAAGGCGATGATCGCCACCAGCATCACGATCACGAACAGGATCACCGGGGTCGAGATAGCGCCCGTGCGGCCCTGCTGGAAGAAGGTGGCCAGCGCGGCCGGGATTTCGGCCAGGATGCCCACGAAGATGATCAGCGAGATGCCGTTGCCGACGCCGCGTGCGGTGATCTGTTCGCCCAGCCACATCAGGAACATGGTTCCGCCAACCAAGGTGATGACCACCGATGCTTGGAAGAACAGGCCGGGTTCATGCGCCAGGCCGCCGGCCTCCAGGCTGCGTGCCAGGCCGTATGCCTGGAACAGCGCCAGCGCCACGGTGCCGTAGCGGGTGTACTGGTTGATCTTCTTGCGGCCGGTCTCGCCTTCCTTCTTCAGCTGCTCCAGCGACGGGACCATCGAGGTCAGCAGCTGCACGATGATCGAGGCCGAGATGTAGGGCATGATGCCCAGGGCAAAGACACCCATCCGGCCAAGCGCGCCGCCGGTGAACATGGACAGCATGCCGCCGATGCCCGTCGAGGCCTGCTCCATGAAGTTGCGCAGCGCCGCGCCGTCGATGCCGGGCACCGGAATATAGGTGCCGATGCGGTACATGATCAGCACACCGATCGTGAACCAGATCCGCTGGCGAAGTTCCGTGGCCTTGCCGAGCTGCCCCCAGGAGAGGTTCGCGGCCATCTGTTCTGCGGCTGACGCCATGCTGTTTATGTCCCGTGTCATGACAGCGCCGCCGACCCGTTTTCGCGGGGACCGGCGGCGCCTGAAAACCTAGATGCTATCTATGGGGCAGGAAAGCCCCCTTCAACAGCTTATTCGGCCGCCGCGTCGCGCGCTGCCGGCAGGTTGACCTTGCCGCCCGCCTTCTCGACCGCGTCGATCGCGGCTTTCGAGGCACCGGTGACGGTGATGGTCATGCCCGACTTCAGCTCGCCGGTGGCCAGCAGACGGATGCCGTCCAGCTTGCGGCGGACCAGACCCGATGCGACCAGCGCGTCTTCGGTCAGCTCTGCCTTGCCGTCGATCTTGCCCGCATCGATGAAGCCCTGGATCTGGCCCAGGTTCACGACGGCGAACGACTTTGCGTTCGGCTTGCTGAAGCCGCGCTTGGGCAGGCGGCGATACAGCGGCATCTGGCCGCCTTCGTATCCGCCCAGGGCGACGCCCGAGCGCGACTTCTGGCCCTTGATACCCCGGCCGGCGGTCTTGCCCTTGCCCGAGCCCGGACCACGCGCAACGCGCTTCTTCGAGCGGTTCGCGCCATCATTGTCGCGGATTTCATGCAGTTTCATGTCGCTTCTCCTTGCCGGACACTCCCTCGAAGCGAAACAGGGGGCCACGGCTTTTCTTGCTTGTTGAATCACTGTGCCATTGAGCACCGGGGCCCTATACGCGCAATGCCCGCATCTTTCAAGCGATCCCGCCACAGGGGCGTTACCAATCACGCCCGACACCATCTTGTGTCTTGAGTGGCGCGCTCCCCTGCCACACGCATGGGCCATCCCCGATACTACCGGAAGTTGCCATGCCCCGCCTTGCCCTGATCCCCATCCTTGCCCTGCTCTCCGCCCTGCCGGCCGCGCCCGTCGCCGCGCAGGAGGCAGAGCCGACCTTCTGCACCGCCCGTATCAATGACCGCGATGTCGTCATGGGCTATGACAAGGCCGAGGCGCGGCTGTCGGACACCTATTCGCGCCGCGAACAGCTGGCCACCCGCATCGGGCGCCACGACTGCCCCAGCTATGTCGTCCTGCGCAGCCTGACGCCCGAACTGACGGACGAGGAACGCCTGCCCTTCTGCCTCCGCTTCGACAAGGCCAGCGAATCGGTGATGGGCTATGACTTGGGGGCGCGGGATGCCTGGGGCGTGTGCCGCAGCCAGACCCGCGCCGTCTGCCGCCGCGTGAACCAGACGACCGCCGCCGCGGGGGCGCTGTCGGGTGCCGCGGCCAGGCGGTCCGTGCAGGGGCTGCAGGCGCTGCCCGATGCGTCCGGGGCCGTGATCCTCAGCGGCGCGGGCACGGCGGTGTCCGGGGCCATGGCCTCGCTTGGCGGTGCGGCAGCGGCGGTCGCGGCCTCTCCGGTGCTGCTGACCGGGGCTGCTGTATCGGTCGTGGCGGTGGGCGGCACGCTCTATGCCTGCCGCGAATAGCGCTGAAACGCAAAACGCCCCGCAATGGCGGGGCGTTTCACTGTCCTGACCGCGGGGATCAGGCCTTTTCTTCGATGATCGCCACCAGGTGCGGGATCTTGTTGACCATGCCGCGCACGGAGGGGGTATCCTCCAGCTCGCGGGTGCGGTTCATCTTGTTCAGGCCCAGGCCCTTCAAGGTGGCCAGCTGGTCCTTGGGGCGGCGGATCGGCGATCCGATCTGCTTGACGACGATGGTTGCCATGCGTCTCGCTCCTTACGCTTCGACAGCGGCGTCAGCCGGCTTGTCGTTCGAGGGCAGGATGTCGGCCACTTTCTTGCCGCGACGGGTCGCGACGCTGCGGGGGCTCGACTCTTTCTTCAGACCGTCCAGGGTGGCGCGGATCATGTTGTAGGGGTTCTGCGACCCCTGCGACTTGGCCACGACGTCCTGCACGCCCAGCATCTCGAACACGGCGCGCATCGGGCCGCCTGCGATGATGCCGGTACCGGCGACGGCCGTGCGCATGATGACCTTGCCGGCGCCATGACGACCTTCGATGTCGTGGTGCAGGGTACGGCCGTCACGCAGCGGGACGCGGATCAGGCCGCGCTTGGCCTGCTCGGTCGCCTTGCGGATCGCCTCGGGGACCTCTTTGGCCTTGCCCTTGCCGAAACCGACGCGGCCGCGCTGGTCACCGACGACGACGAGAGCCGCAAAGCCAAAGCGCTTGCCGCCCTTGACCGTCTTGGACACGCGGTTGATTGCAACCAGGCGGTCCTGGAATTCCGGGTTCTCTTCGCGGTCGTTGCGACCGCCCCGGCGGTTGTTGTCACGTTCTGCCATGAGGCATTCCTTGTACGCGGGCGCGCGCGGCGCCGGTTGTGTCGATCCCGGTGAACGGATGTTCCCGGATCATCGGGACGGCGCCGCCACTGGGGCTGGCGCCGTCCGCAGGATCAGAACTTCAGACCACCTTCACGGGCGGCGTCGGCCAGAGCCTTAACCTTGCCGTGGAAGATGAAGCCGCCGCGGTCGAACACGACTTCTTCCACGCCAGCGGCTTTCGCACGCTCGGCGATGGTCGAACCGATCTTGGCCGCAGCCTCGACGTTGTTCTTGCCGATCAGGCCCAGGTCCTTCTCCAGCGTGCTGGCCGAAGCCAGGGTCACGCCCTTCAGGTCGTCGATCACCTGCACGAAGATGTTCTTCGAGGACCGGTGGATCGACATCCGCGGACGGCCGTTCGACATCGCCCGCAGCTTGTTCCGAACGCGCAGGCGGCGCTTCTGGAACAGCTCTTGCTTTTTCAGTGCCATTTCATGCGCCCCTTACTTCTTCTTGCCTTCCTTGCGGAACACGAACTCGCCCTTGTAGCGGATACCCTTGCCCTTGTAGGGCTCGGGCTTGCGCCACTCGCGGATGTTCGCTGCGACCTGGCCAACAAGCTGCTGGTCAATGCCTTCCACAACGATTTCGGTCTGCTTCGGAGACGACACCGTGACGCCTTCCGGCACCTCGAAGATCACGTCATGCGAGTAGCCCAGAGCCAACTTCAGGTCCTTGCCCTGCATGTTGGCGCGGTAACCCACACCCTGGATCTCCAGCTCCTTCTTGAACCCGGTGGACACGCCCACGGTCAGGTTCTCGATCATCGAGCGGGTCATCCCCCACTGCTGGCGCGCACGCTTGGACGTTCCGCGCGGCTTGACCGCGACGGAGCCATCTTCCAGCACCAGATCCACATCATCGGTCGCCGTAAAATGACGGGTGCCCTTCGGCCCCTTCACTTCGATGGTCTGACCCTTGATCTCGGCCGTCACGCCCTTGGGCAGTTCGACCGGCTTCTTACCAATACGAGACATTCTGCCCTCCTTAGAACACGGTGCAGAGGACTTCGCCGCCAACATTGGCATTGCGAGCCGCTGCATCCGACATGACGCCCTTGGGAGTCGAGACGATCGAGACGCCCAGACCCTGACGGACCTGCGGGATTTCCTTGGACCCGGCATAGACCCGGCGACCCGGCTTCGACACGCGCGACAGTTCCCGGATGACCGGGGTTCCGTCGTGGTATTTCAGCCCGATTTCCAGCTCTTTGTGGCCCTCGGTGGTGGTCACTTCCTCGTAGCCGCGGATGTAACCTTCGTTCTTCAGCACGTCCAGAACCCAGGCACGCAGCTTGGAGGCGGGGGTGCGTACGGTCGATTTGCCGCGCATCTGCGCATTGCGGATGCGGGTCAGCATATCGCCGAGAGGATCGTTCATCATGGTATGTGCCCCCTTACCAGCTGGACTTGACCAGGCCGGGGATCTGACCGTGCGAGCCGAGCTCGCGCAGCATGATCCGCGACAGTTTCAGTTTGCGGTAATACGCATGCGGACGACCGGTCAGTTGGCACCGGTTGTGCAGGCGCGTCGCCGACGAGTTGCGCGGCAGTTCGGCCAGCTTCAGCGTGGCCTTGAACCGCTCTTCCATCGGGCGGGACTGGTCCTTGATGACCTCGTTCAGTTCAGCACGCTTTGCAGCGTATTGCTTGACCAGACGTGCGCGCTTGTTCTCGCGCTCGATCATGGATTTCTTTGCCATATCTTCTTTCCCTCCGCGATCAGCTGGTGAACGGCATGTTGAAATGCTTCAACAGCGACTTCGCTTCCGCGTCGGTCGTCGCGGTGGTGCAGATGATGATGTCCATCCCCAGAACTTCGTCGACCTTGTCGAAGTTGATTTCCGGGAAAACGATGTGCTCTTTCAGGCCCATCGCATAGTTGCCGCGGCCGTCGAACGACGTCGGCTTCACGCCGCGGAAGTCGCGGACGCGGGGCAGCGCGATGTTGATCAGGCGGTCCAGGAATTCGTACATGCGGTCGCCGCGCAGGGTCACCTTGCAGCCAAGCGGCATCTCCTCACGCACGCGGAAGCCGGCGATCGACTTCTTGGCATAGGTGATGATGGCCTTTTGACCGGCGATCAGCGACAGCTCGTCGGCCGCCTGCTTGACCTTCTTGGTGTCCTTGACGGCTTCGCCGACACCCATGTTCAGGACGATCTTGTCCAGACGCGGGATCTGCATGTCGTTCTTGTAGCTGAACTCTTCCTTCAGCGCGGCCTTGATGGTGTCGGTGAACACCGCGCGCAGGCGGGGCGTGTACTTGGCGTCGTCCAGCATCAGATCACGTCTCCCGTGGTCTTGGCAAAGCGGACCTTGCCGCCGTCTTCCATGCGGAAGCCGACGCGGGTTGCCTTGCCGTTCTTGTCCATCAGCGACAGGTTCGACAGGTCGATCGGCATGGCCTTCGACACGCGGCCGCCCTGGCTGTTCTGGGACTGCTTGGTGTGGCGGATGGCGACATTCACGCCGTCCACGATGGCCTTGTTGTCCTTGGGCATGACAGCGGTGATCTCACCCTGCTTGCCCTTGTCCTTGCCGGCCAGCACGACGACCTTGTCGCCCTTCTTCAGCTTGGCAGCCATCACAGCACCTCCGGTGCAAGCGAGATGATCTTCATGAAGTTCTTCGCACGCAGCTCGCGCACGACCGGCCCGAAGATACGGGTGCCGACCGGTTCGCCCTGGTTGTTCAGGATGACGGCGGCATTGCGGTCGAAGCGGATCGAGGTTCCGTCTTCGCGATTCACTTCCTTGGCGGTGCGAACGACGACGGCCTTGCGGACGTCACCCTTCTTCACCCGGCCCCGGGGGATGGCTTCCTTCACGGACACGACAATGATGTCGCCCACCGACGCATAGCGACGGTGCGAACCACCCAGGACCTTGATGCACTGAACCCGGCGAGCGCCCGAGTTATCAGCAACATCCAGATTGGTCTGCATCTGGATCATTTGGTTTCTCCCGACCTTTGGGGACCGCCGACTGCGGCCCCAGGGTTTCGATCATTTCTGATCTGTAATGATGGACTTCAGGCGTTGACCGCTTCGTCCGTCAGGACAGTCCAGCGTTTCGTCTTCGAGATCGGGGCGCATTCGACGATGCGAACGGTGTCCCCGATCTTGAACTGGTTCTGCGCGTCATGCGCGCGGTATTTCTTCGACGACCGCACGATCTTGTGCAGCACGGGATGCTTGAAGCGGCGCTCGACCAGGACGGTGATCGTCTGTTCGTTCTTGTCGCTGGTGACGCGGCCTTGCAGGATACGTTTGGGCATGGGCCGGGCTCCTTAGTTCGAGGCCGCGGCTTCGGCCGCTTTCTGGTTCAGAATCGTCTTCACGCGAGCCACGTCGCGACGGACGGTGCGCATGCGCGCGGTGCTTTCCAGCTGGCCGGTCGCCTGCTGAAAGCGCAGGTTGAAGGCCTCTTTTTTCAGCGCAACCAGCTGATCCTTCAGCTGGTCGGGCGTCTTCGACTTCAGTTCGGTAGCGTCCATGACGCGTCTTCCTTTCAACATCACCGGAGAGCCCCTGTCGCCAGGGCCACCCTGATTCCGGTGGAGTTTCGTGATGAAGGCCTGCGCATACAGGCTGAACGCCCGTTTGGCAAGCCCGTTTGCGGGAAAAGGCAGGGGCCCCGCCGATCGCTCGGCGGGGCCCCCTTTCGCGCTGGCCCGGCGGGCCGACGCTTACCAGTCTTCGCGTGCGACGATGCGGGTCAGGACCGGCAGCTTCATCGCGCCGAGGCGCAGGGCCTCGCGGGCGATGGTGTCGTTCACGCCGTCGATCTCGAACATGATCCGGCCGGGATGCACCCGGGCCGCCCAGAAGTCGACGGAACCCTTGCCCTTACCCATCCGGACCTCGGTGGGCTTGGACGACACCGGAACGTCCGGGAAAATCCGGATCCAGACCCGGCCCTGACGCTTCATGTGACGGGTGATCGCGCGGCGGGCCGCCTCGATCTGGCGCGCGGTGACGCGCTCCGGTTCGGTTGCCTTCAGGGCGAACGAGCCAAAGTTCAGGTCGAAACCGCCCTTTGCCTCGCCGTGGATACGGCCCTTGTGCTGTTTGCGGAACTTGGTCCGTTTCGGTTGCAGCATTGTTTTCTACTCCTTACCGGGCGTCGCGGCGCGGACCACGGGGGGCCGGACCTTCCTGGGCCTCGGCAGCGCGGCGATCATGGGCCTGGGGATCATGTTCCATGATCTCGCCCTTGAAGATCCACACCTTCACGCCGATGATCCCGTACGGGGTCGTGGCTTCGCAGAGTGCATAGTCGATGTCGGCCCGCAGGGTGTGCAGGGGCACGCGGCCCTCGCGATACCACTCGGTCCGTGCGATCTCGGCGCCGCCCAGACGGCCGGCGACGTTCACGCGGATGCCCAGGGCGCCCATGCGCATCGCGTTCTGGACCGAACGCTTCATCGCGCGGCGGAACGACACGCGACGCTCCAGCTGCTGAGCGATCGACTCGGCGACCAGTTGCGCATCGACGTCGGGCTTGCGCACTTCGACGATGTTCAGGTGCAGTTCGCTGTCGGTGAAGTTCGCCAGCTTCTTGCGCAGGGTCTCGATGTCCGCACCCTTCTTGCCGATGATGACACCGGGACGCGCTGCGTGAATGGTCACGCGGCACTTCTTGTGGGGGCGCTCGATGATGACGCGGCTGATGCCGGCCTGCTTGGCTTCGGTGCGGATGAAGTCCCGGATCTTCAGGTCTTCAAGCAGCAGATTGCCATAGTCCTTGTCGTCGGCGTACCAGCGGCTGTCCCAGGTGCGGTTGACCTGGAGGCGCATGCCGATCGGATTGACCTTCTGACCCATTACGCTTGCTCCTCGACTTGGCGCACCTTGATGGTGATTTCCGAAAACGGCTTCATGATCTTGCCGAAGCGGCCACGTGCCCGCGGACGGCCACGCTTCATCACCAGGTTCTTGCCGACCCATGCCTCGGCGACGACCAGGTTGTCGACGTCCAGACCGTGGTTGTTCTCGGCGTTCGCGATGGCGGACTGAAGGCACTTCTTCACGTCGCCGGCGATGCGCTTGTGCGAGAAGGTCAGGTCGGCCAGAGCCTTGTCGACCTTCTTGCCGCGGATCAGCTGAGCCACCAGGTTCAGCTTCTGCGGCGAGGTGCGAAGCATCTTCGTCTTGGCGAAGGCCTCGTTCTCCGCCACGCGGCGCGGATTGTTTTCCTTACCCATGACGATTACTTCCTCTTGGCTTTCTTGTCCGCGGCGTGCCCGTAATAGGTGCGCGTGGGCGAATATTCACCGAATTTCTGACCGATCATCTCTTCGCTGACGTTCACGGGGATGTGCTTGTGCCCGTTGTAGACGGCAAAGGTCAGGCCGACGAATTGCGGCAGGATGGTCGAGCGACGCGACCAGATCTTGATGACGTCGGATTTCCCCGACTCACGGGCCTTCTCGGCTTTCTTGAGCACATAGGCGTCAACAAAGGGGCCTTTCCAAACAGAACGTGCCATAGGTCAGCGCCCCTTCTTCTTCGCGTGACGCGAACGCAAGATGTACTTGTCGGTCGCCTTGTTGCTGCGGGTCTTCTTGCCCTTGGTGTCCTTACCCCAGGGCGTGACCGGCGTGCGGCCACCCGAGGTGCGGCCCTCACCACCACCATGCGGGTGGTCGATCGGGTTCATGGCGACACCGCGGACGCTCGGGCGGATGCCCTTGTGGCGGTTGCGGCCGGCCTTGCCGAGGTTCTGGTTCGAATGGTCGGCATTCGACACGGCGCCGATGGTCGCCATGCACTCCTGACGGACCAGGCGCAGCTCGCCCGAGGACAGGCGGATCTGGGCATAGCCGCCGTCACGACCCACGAACTGGGCATAGGTGCCAGCCGAACGCGCGATCTGGCCGCCCTTGCCGGGCTTCAGCTCGACGTTGTGGACGATCGTGCCGATGGGCATGCCGCTGAAGGGCATGGCGTTGCCCGGCTTCACGTCGACCTTGGAACCCGCGACGACCTTGTCGCCGATGGCCAGACGCTGCGGTGCCAGGATATAGGCCTGCTCGCCGTCCTCGTACTTGATCAGCGCGATGAAGGCGGTGCGGTTGGGATCGTACTCGATCCGCTCGACCGTGCCGGCCATGTCGAACTTGGTGCGCTTGAAATCGACGATGCGATACAGGCGTTTCGCGCCGCCGCCTTGGCGCCGCATGGTGATCCGTCCGGTGTTGTTCCGGCCGCCTTTCTTGGTCAGACCCTCGGTGAGGCTCTTGACCGGGCGACCTTTCCAAAGCTCCGAACGGTCGATCAGAACCAGCCCACGCTGGCCAGGCGTCGTCGGTTTGTACGACTTCAATGCCATCTTTCTGTCTTCCGTTGCTTTGGACCAGGGTGGTCCGTTTCAGTCAATTGCGGCGGCCCCGGAATGCCGGGGCCGCCAGATTGCGTCCGGTTATCAGAGACCGGTCGAAACGTCGATGGTGCTGCCGGCTTCCAGCGTCACATAGGCCTTCTTGACGTCGCTGCGACGACCCAGCTGGCCGCGGAAGCGCTTCTGCTTGCCCTTGGTGATGGTGGTGTTGACCGCCTTCACCTTGACGCCGAACAGGGCCTCGACGGCCTGCTTGATCTGCGGCTTGTTCGAGTCCTTGGCGACCTGGAACACGACGCCGTTGTTCTCGGACGTCATGGTGGCCTTCTCGGTGATGATCGGCTTGACGATCACGTCGTAATGTTCTGCTTTCGCGCTCATTTCAGACGAGCCTCCAGAGCTTCGACACCGGCGCGCGTGATGACCAGGGTATCACGCTTGAGGATGTCATACACGTTGGCACCCATCGACGGCAGGATGTCCACGCCTTCGATGTTGCGGGCGGCACGGGCGAAGTTCTCGTTCACTTCGGCACCGTCGATCACCAGCACGCGCTTCCAGCCGTTCTCACGGACGGCCTTGGCGACGGCTGCGGTCTTGGCATCAGCGAGGTTCAGATCCTCGATGATGACCAGTTCACCCGCGGTGGCCTTTGCCGACAGCGCGTGACGCAGACCCAGGGCACGGACCTTCTTGGGCAGATCGAAGGCGTGCGACCGCGGGGTCGGACCCTTGTAGACGCCGCCGTGACGGAAGGTCGGCGCCTTGCGGGAGCCGTGGCGTGCGCCGCCGGTGCCCTTCTGGCGATAGATCTTCTTGGTCGAGTAGCTGACGTCCGACTTGCCCAGCACCGAGTGGGTGCCGGCCTGTGCCTTGGCGCGCTGCCAACGCACGACGCGCTGCAGGATGTCGCCGCGCGGCTCCAGCCCGAAGATGTCGTCGGCCAGATCGATCGACCCGGCTGCGCCGGAATCCAGCTTGATCACATCAAGTTTCATCACTTGTCTCCTTCCGGCGCGTCGTCATTGGAGGCCGGCTCTTCCGCGTTGGGATCGGCAGCGTCCTTGTCCGACTTGATCGAGGCTTCGGCCTCGGCCAGGGCGGCGGCTTCCTGCTCAGCGGCCAAACGGGCGGCCTCCTCGCGGGCGGCTTCTTCCTCGGCGGCGGCGGCGGCGGCGGCTTCCTCAGCCAGGCGCGCGGCTTCGCGGGCGGCGGACCGCAGGGCGGCCGGATAGATCAGGTTCTCGGGCGTCGCCTTCTTGACGGCGTCCTTGACGGTGACCCAGCCACCCTTCGAGCCCGGAACCGAGCCCTTGACCATGATCAGGCCACGCTCGGAATCCGTGCGGACGACCTGCAGGTTCTGCGTGGTGACGCGGACGGCACCCAGGTGACCTGCCATCTTCTTGCCCTTGAACACCTTGCCGGGGTCCTGGCACTGGCCGGTCGAACCGTGCGAACGGTGGCTGACGGACACGCCGTGCGACGCGCGCAGACCGCCGAAGTTGTGGCGCTTCATGGCGCCCGCAAAGCCCTTACCGATCGAGATGCCGGCGATGTCCACATACTGACCCGAGAAGTAGTGGTCAGCCGTGATCTCCTCACCGACGTTGATCAGGTTCTCTTCCGCAACGCGGAATTCCACGATCTTGCGCTTGGGCGCGACCGAGGCCTTGGCAAAGTGACCGCGCATCGCTGCGGTCGTGCGCTTTGCTTTCGCTTCGCCGGCGCCCAGCTGGACGGCGGTATAGCCATCGGTCGCGGCGGTGCGCTGCGCGATGACCTGCAGGCCGTCCAGTTGCAGGACGGTGACGGGAACCTGACGGCCGTCCTCGAGGAACAGACGGGTCATGCCCAGTTTCTTGGCGATGATACCAGTACGCAACATGATCTGCCTCCTCAGACTTTGATCTCGACGTCCACGCCAGCGGCGAGGTCGAGCTTCATGAGGGCGTCAACGGTCTGCGGGGTCGGATCGACGATGTCCAGCAGACGCTTGTGCGTGCGGATTTCCCACTGGTCGCGCGACTTCTTGTCGATGTGCGGACCGCGCAGGACGGTGAATTTCTCGATCTTGTTCGGCAGCGGGATCGGGCCGCGGACGGTCGCGCCGGTGCGCTTGGCCGTGTTGACGATTTCCTGGGTGCTGGCATCCAGCACACGGTAATCAAAGGCCTTCAGCCGGATCCGGATATTCTGGCTTTGCATAAAGACATCCCTCTTGCGGGGAGTTCCAGTCGAGAGGCTGACGGCGCACCACGCGGCGCCAGCATCGGACCGTACGAAAAAAACGCAGGCCGCCCACGATGAGGCGGCCACGCGCAAAACCGACGATTCTTCGCGAACCGGCAGCGTTGCGGTCCTATGCCGCAAATCGGCCTGCCCGTCAAGCGCCGCAGGCCGCATGAAAAAGGCCACCCCGAAGGGTGGCCTTTCCCACAGCATTCCTTGGCCCGTTCGGGCCCTGGATCACTTGATGATCTTGGAGACGACGCCTGCGCCGACGGTGCGGCCGCCTTCGCGGATGGCGAAGCGCAGCTTCTCTTCCATCGCGATCGGGGCGATCAGCTC
>NZ_JAKEKV010000014.1:0-59031 GCF_040148865.1 Paracoccus sp. NFXS7 | reverse complement strand
GGCGGGCGGCTCGTGTGTCGCGCCCTGTGCAAATGAAGATAACTACGCAATATGCGCAGTGTCAAATAAAAAACTACGCAATAAGCGGAGTTATTGTGAATAGGACAATTTCTCGGTGCTATCCTGCCCTTTGCCAGCGCCAGGCTGTGGTGCGTGAAAAAGCCCGCCGGAGCGGGCCTTCCAATTGGTCTGATGCTGCCGACCTTCTAGGTCTTGCTCTTATCGATCATGCCAGGTTTAGCCGGATCTTCGGCTACAGCAGCATCTGGTCGATTGCCGCCAGGGATAGCCGGGTTGGCTTCATCCGCTGCATGGTCTGGCACCTCGGGATGGCGCTCAGTCCTTGCAGCTTCTTTCACTTGATCGGTAGGGGTAGGCTTTGATTGGTCGTGGTTCATGACGTGGTCCTCCGGTGGGATGAACCCCCAATAATGAACTGATGTTCCGAACATGAAAAATCCCGCCGGAGTAGGCGGGCTTTATCGATTCCGAGAATGGTGACACATAGGCCCATATCTTGATCAGTAAGCATCTACACACAACATATTGTGCCAAAATGCCCGTTATGCGGTCCCTGACCTGGGAAAAGCTAAACCTAGCGGGTAGACAGAACGGTGCGCGTTCCTCTATGTTCTCGTTATGTTCTTATTTGGGGTGGGTATGCGGGACGACGAGATGTTGGAGATGCTGAAGGACGCCAGGCGCGAGAGCGGCTTGCCCTTGGACTTCTGGGCTGACCTGACGGACGGACTGCCTCATAACTTCGCGGCGATCCTATGCGGCAAGTCCTCGATCTTCCCGAAGTACATAAACTCCAAGGTCAGGCCGTGAGCCTTTCGGATCTTCTTTGCCGCAATCAGGCTAAGAGGACGTGTACCGTTCTCGAAAGGGCCATAAGTCTGCTCGCCCATGTCGGCACGCTCTGCAAACTCGCGCTTTGATAGACCAAGTGCTTCACGCGCCGCTTTGAGCCTAGCAGCGACCGCTTCAACGTCATCTTCCCGATCTTCAAGCATCAGCGCCACCATCATTGGTTGGCACCAATAATAGTTACGCATACCGCGAAGTCAGCTTGCCGGTTTGCGTATTGACTGAAGCTGCGCATATTGCGTAGTATTGCACTATGGACAAGCTCAAGCAAATTTGGACAACCCCCGCGGCCCTCTCGTCTGACTTGGGCCTGCCTTACACAACGGTGCATTCGTGGTTCGTCCGCGAGAGCATCCCGGCCACTCGTGACCTTGATCTGATCGACGCAGCCAAACGGCGCGGTCATCCGCTGACTTTGGAGGATCTCGCGCACGCACGCCGCGCTAAGGCAGCTGCCTGATCCCCTCACATTCCCCATCATCCACAACCCGCCCGTCGAGGGCGCAGGTGAAACCGATGCCACGTCACACACTCCACTCAGAACCCTACCGGCTCCACCCATCATCTGATGCCACGGGCCCGGCGGTCAAAAAAGGAAACGCGGTTTCCGGAGGAATCCATGTCTGAACGAGGGATAATCCGCGCCTTTATGGCCAACCTGATCGAGAAGGCGGGGGGCTTCGATGCCGCTGCTGCCATGATCGGCGCCCGCCTCGGGCACGACATCTCAAAGGGGTCGATCTCCAAGCGGCAGTCCGGCCAGCTGGATTGGCCGCTGATCGAGATCATGGCCTTGGAGGATGCTGTCGGCGAGCAGCCCGTGCGCCGGTGGCTAATGCAGTCGCTGCCCGAGGTGCAGGACGCAGCCTGCCTGATGCAGTCCGCTGGCGAGCTGGCGGCCGAAGGTGGCGAGGCCGTCATGGCGCTTACGCAGCTGGCTATGGGCAAGGGCTGCCGCGCCACCGCGCGCAAGCAGATCGCCGACGTCATCGACAGCGCCAAGCGCACCGCCGCGGTCCTCGTGCGCGAGGACGGTTGAGATGCCGAGCGAGCAAGACCTGCCCCGCCTATCCGAAGCCATCCGGATCGTGGTGAACGATGATCGGGCTTCGACCAGCTATCTCCAGCGGAAGCTGGCCATCGGCTACAACGCAGCCGCCCGCCTCATCGAGGAGATGGAGGCTCGTGGCGTGGTCACGAAGCCCTGCGAGTTCGGGAAGCGCGACGTGCTTTGGACCGGGCCAATCAAGGCGAATGCAGATGCAGAAGCAGCACCCCGCAGCCCATCCGTGACAATTTCAGCAGGCGGCACGTCTGTCACGACCACGGTCGAAGATCTGAAGAACATCGGCCGGCGCATGTCGGCCGCTGACCGCAAGCGCCGCAAGGTGCCCCCCTTGAAGAACACCCCGGAGGATCATGCTGTGGACGATCAAGCATATGGCGTCGCTGCCGACGAGCTGCGCCAGTTCATCGAGCAATTCGAGCAGCTGGAAGCCGAGAAGAAGGACATCGCCGAACGTCAGAAGGAGGTCATGGCCGAGGCCAAGGCCCGTGGATACGACACCAAGGTGATGAAGCAGATCATCGCCCTGCGCCGCCGCGACAAGGACGACGTTGCCGAGGAAGAGGTGATCCTCGACATGTACAAAGCCGCGTTGGGGATGGTGTGACGTGACCCAGCACATCGTCAACATCAGCGGGGGTAAAGATAGCACCGCCTGCTATCTGCTCGCGCTGGAGCGCGGCAAACCGTTCCGCGCGGTGATGGCAGACACCGGCAACGAGCATCCCGAAACCATTGCTTATGCCAAAAGCCTCGGTCAGCTCACAGGCGGTCCGGATGTCGAAATATACCGCGCAGACTTCACCGAGCGCATGGCGAAGAAGCGCACCTACATCGCCGCGCACTGGCCAGCCGAAGGTATCCCGCAAGCCGTGGTAGACCGCGCCGTAGCGGTGCTGCATCCGACCGGCGTGCCGTTCCTCGACCTGTGCCTGTGGAAGGGGCGCTTCCCGTCCCGTCGAGCGCAGTTCTGTACCGAGTTCCTTAAGGCAGACGTCATCAACACGCAGGTGATTGATGCCGCGCGGCGGGCCGGTCCCGTCATCCAATGGCTAGGCGTGCGCCGTGCCGAAAGCATCGCCCGCCGCCATTCGCCTATGTGGCAGACGATCAGGACGCCGCGCCTTCACCCTATGCGCTTCTATCGCCCTCTGATCCACTGGTCTGCCGGCAACGTGTTTAGTTATGCGGCCTCCTGTGGCGTCGATCCGAACCCGCTCTATCTGCAAGGCATGGGTCGGGTCGGTTGCTTCCCGTGCATTAACTCTAGCAAGTTTGAATTGCGGGCCATGGCGAATCGCTTCCCCGAGGCATTCAACAAGATCGCGGAGTGGGAGGCCGTCTGTGCGCTGACCAGCAAACGCGGAGTCGGTACGTTCTTCGCAGCCGATGTCACGCCGGAAGGGGCCGCCATGGCGCGGCGGATTAAGCAGATCGAGGACCGTGAGGCCCGGAACTCCGCCAGCGCGGCAGCACCATGGCCAAACGCTCACGTCGTGGCGGAATGGGCGCGCACGGATCGGGGCGGCAAGCAATTTAACTTCCTCATCGACCAATCCGACGACGGCCTATCGTGCTCCTCGCAATACGGGCTGTGCGAATGAAGGTCGTCATCACCATCCCGGGCAAGCCATTTGCCAAGAAGCGGGCAAGGGGGTTCTACAACCCTCGCCTCGGTCGCGCCGTCACGGTCAACAACCCGGCCAATGCCCGGTTCGAGGACGTGGTGCGGCAGCACGGCATGGCGGCTTTTCCGCAGCCCCTGACCGGGCCGGTACGGCTGACGATCACCGCGATCTTCGAGCCCGCTGCCAGCTGGTCGAAGAAGCGCCGCGCCGCCGCCATGGGCAACTGGCACGTCCAGAAGCCGGACGGGGACAATCTGCTGAAAGCGGTGAAGGACGGCCTGAACCGCGTCGCATGGGCTGACGATTGCCAGGTGGCAGATGCCCGGGCCGTAAAGATGTGGGGCGAAGCCGCAGCGACGGTGGTCGAGATCGAACCCCTGCCGCTGACGGACAGCCAGCTGCGCGCCCTGATCGTGGGTGGGGGTGCGGAGTGAGCCGCCCGGGCCCCACCAAGGAACAAACCCTTGCCGCCCTGGCGCGCGTGAGCCGCGGCGAGGTCTGGAACCATACCCCCCAGCCTGCCCACTGGCGCAGCGTGGGCGACCTCGCAGCCGAGCAGGTCTGGAAGAAATGTGAGGCAGCAGAATGAACGTCGTAACCGCCATCCGGCCCGAGACGGGTCACTACTCAATAGAAGGCGAGCAGCAGCTTCTTGGCGCGCTGCTCATGAACGATCGGCTTGTCCCGGCAGTTATGCGGACGGGCGGCGCCGAGCTGTTCCATCATCCGCTGCATGCGAAGATCTATGACCTGATCGAGGCCCGCGCCAATCGGGGCGACCTGGTCAGCCCGGTCACGATCAAGGCGGACCTGCAGGGCTCGCGGGATCTGGAGGAAGCTGGGGGCCCGGCATACCTCGTGCGCATGGCGTCGAACAGCCTGCCGCCGGCCTTTGCCGCGGACATGGCGAAGCACCTTGCCGAGCTGGCCCGAAAGCGCGCACTGGCCGCCGCAATCTCGCAGGCGCAGACATCACTGCTGCGCGGGGACATTCCGGCCACTGAGATCGCGCACGGGCTTGAGCGCGAGATTCTGGCAGCCGAGTTCACGACCGAAGCCGACCGCCCCGTGTCCATGAGTGCCGCGGTGCGTGAGGCGATGGCCATGGCGATCGAGGCCTATCAAGGGACCAATGCCGATCTCGTCCGCTTCGGCATCCCCGCGCTCGATGACATCATCCCGGGCCTCTATCCCGGCGAACTGACGCTCCTCGGCGGGCGCCCGGCCATGGGCAAGTCCGCGGTGGCGCTGACGATGGCACTGAACGCTGCACGGGCCGGGCATGGGGTCGCCATTGCCTCTCTGGAGATGACCCCGGCCGCCATGGCGCAGCGGGCTCTGTCGGAGGCCTCTGCCCAGTACGGTTGTGCGGTGCCCTATGTCGACATGCGCACCGGGATCATGAGCGAGGACCAAGTCCGCGGCCTAGTCGAAAACGCCGAGGCAGTAGGCAACCTGCCCATCACCTTCCTCTCGCGCGCTCACGCCAACGTCGAGGCGCTTTCGATGGCCGTCAGGCAGATCGCCCGGGCCAACCCGAAATTCCGCCTGCTGATCGTCGACTATGCCCAGCTGCTCAAATCCAGCCGGGGCCGCAGTCGGTACGAGCAGGTCACCGAGATCAGCATTGCCCTCAAGGGCATTGCCATGTCGCTGAACATTCCGGTCGTGGCGCTGTCCCAGCTGTCCCGCGAGGTGGACAAGCGCGACGACAAGCGGCCGATCCTGTCCGATCTGCGCGAGAGTGGCCAGCTGGAGCAGGACGCTGACAGCGTGCTGTTCTGCTACCGACCGGAATACTACCTGGCGCAGGAGGAACCCGAAGCGTCCGACCAAGACGAGTATGCCGACTGGCTCCTCGATATGGAGGCCGCCCGCGGCAAGCTCGAAATCGGCGTCGCCAAGCAGCGCATGGGACAGACCGGCACCGCCCGCTGCCTGTGCGCCCTCTCTACCAACACCGTTTGGTCAGAGTAGGATCATGAGCATCAAGGTCATGTCCGCCGTGTGGGACATCGAGGGCATCGACAGCAGCGAGTGCCTCGTGCTGATCGCGCTGGCCGATCATGCCGACGATCTGGGACGGTGCTACCCGTCTATCGCACGGCTTGCCAAGCGCACGAAACTGTCCGGCCGCGGCATTCAGAAGGTCATTTCACGGCTGATCGAGAAGGGCTTCGTCACGGTCACGCCATGTGCAGGGCAGGGGGGTGCGAACCTCTATACCGTCACCGCGACCCCTGAACCACGTTCACCCCTGAACGACGTTCACCCCCGAACCGGGTTCACCACCCCCCTGAACCACGTTCGCAAAACCCCTGAACCACGTTCACCCAAACCGTCAGGAACCGTCATTGAACCGTCAACGACTGCGCGCGAGGCACAGCCTGCTGTCGTCGTCGCCGCAAGGGACAGTCGAAGGGAAGAGGTTCTCAGCCTCATGGGATGCTCCGCTGCGGGCATCACTCTAGAGGGACGGTTCACCGGTACGACCAACGACCAGGTCGAGATCGCGAAGTGGGATGGGCTTGGCCTGAGCCGATCGGAGCAGGACGGTGTGATCCGGGACATGCTCGCAAAGCAGCGCAGCAAGTCGCCCGGCTTCATGCCCAACCGCTGGTCCTGGTTCACCGCCGGGATGAACGAACTTGCCCGCGCTAAGACTGCGCGACCGGCAGCAGGCACGCCTAGTGCACCAGCCGAAACCCCAGAGCAGCGCCGTGCCAGGCGCCGCAAAATGATCGGAGGCTGACCCATGGCCGCCCAATACCCCAACCCCACCAAGAGGACCCCGACAGTGAGCATCCATTTCGCAAGCATGACCGTCTCGGAGATCACCGACCGCGCCCACAAGCTGATGCAGGAGGGGACTGCCCTCGCCCTGCTGGCAAACGCGCTGACCGAGTTCGAGGAGGCCACAGGCCGCAAGCTGTTCGTCAGCGAGGCCGACCAGGGGACGCAGTATGTAGGTTCGCCGGCGCCGGTCGAGATCCGCTTGCAGTCTGACCACGGCCTGACGCTTCCGGAGGTCGCATCCAAGGTAGATACCGCTGCCGAGGCCGCCCCAGTGCAGGAGCCGATCAAAAACGCGGCGCCAGCAAACGCTAGGCCTGTGCCCCCGAAACTGACCCCCGCTCAAGACCCGATCAAGAAGCCCGCAGCACGGCCCTTCGCAGCTCCGGCCGCAAGTAAGCCGCAGACCACCGACCGCCCCTGGGGTGCGCTGAGCCTGCCCGAGCGGGCCATCGTGAGACACCTGGAGAAAATGGCACCGGCCTTCACGCCCGCAGAGGACCTGACCATCGCCGAGCTGCTGATCAGCGGCAACAAGATCGAGGCCGTCGCGCTGCAGCTGGAGGTCCAGGCCTCCATGGCGCTGGCACGCTGGAAGGCCTTCCTGTGCGCCGAGGTGCTAGGTGAGAACGGCAAGCCCTCGATGGACGGCCAGCAGCGGCTCCTGGCGGCGCTCCGGTACCGGAAGGACACCGCGGCATGAGCAGGTTCTCGGACGCTATAAAAGCTGGCAGGGGAGGTAGGGTGCAGTCCCGCCAGCTCTTCGACAGATCACCGACTGTGTGGCGGTCGGTGCGTGACCTTTTCCGAAATGTACGTAGCTCCGGAATCCATCAAGAGACCAGCGACGGAGTCATAGCTTTCTGTGACTGTAACCGCCGTTCCGTCCGTAAGGCTGAGCAGACACCGGTCATCTGCCTGGGCTGTCATTCTTACAATCTGAGTGACCGAAACCGAAATGGAATAGCGGGCACCGTCGCTGCCAAGCTGGTTAAGTTCGATGAAGCGCATTTTCACAGATCCTCTTTCTCCCGGAGAAAAACTGCATGTGACGCTCATAAGATGCATAAAGATTTGGTAAGTCCCGCATGAGCCTTCACAAGACCATCACCACCGGATCCCGCATAACCCGCGCCATGTCGATCAACGACGCCCTGGCGTGGGCCTTCCTGACCGAGAAGGCCGTGCTCGACTTCGACCAGTACGGCGCCCACGAGTTCGACCGGCCGGGCGTCGACACGCTCTGGATCATGGCCGAACGGCACAAGGTCGGCGTGACGGTTGACGGGGGAGGGACCAGCGATCCGCACCGGGATGCGCAGGTCATCGCTGCTGTAGTCGAGGCTCTGCCGGATCACGTCGGCGGCCGGCGCATGGCCACGCAGATCGCCGAGCTGGCCCGCGCCCGCAGCGCGCCGGACTGGGGGCAGGGGGATCGCATCAGCATCACGCCCTGCGGATGGGACTGGAGCGATGAGGAGGGATGCTTCGTGGCAGGGGTGTCACGCAATGGCAGCATCTGGGTGTGGCGCGACCGACACCGGAACCGGCATGAGCGCAAGGGTGACGTCTGCGCCATCAGCTACACCGGCACCGCAAGCATGGTCGCCGCTAAACGTCGGAACTACTTGGCATGGTGCGGGGCGCTGCTGGACCTGTGGGCCGTCCTGAGCAGGCCGGGGATGCTGGACACGATCGAGATCACTGGGGCGCTGCCGGCGCTGGCGCCGTGGCATGCAGAATAAGAGAAAAGGTTAACGCGTTTGTCTTCATTCTCGAACTAAAGTAATGCCGTGGTTTTTGTCGAAAGCTTTTCTATGCCCCAGCTATCTTCCCCAATTGCTCCGGAAAAAAAGAGCAACCGAATAGATTGGATAGACGCTGCTAAAGGGCTGTCTATTCTCCTTGTGGTTGCATACCACGCCAATATCATAGCCAGCAGTTATGAGATACAATCTCAGGCCTACAGTCTTATGTCGGCTGTATTTCAGCCGGTGAGAATGCCGCTCTTCTTTGCAATCTCCGGCTTTTTGGCATCGTCGATCATACATCGCAGCTGGCGCGCGGTGACTAGGAAAAAGTCGCTCATGTATGTGTACTTGTTCGCACTGTGGAGCATCATCCATCTTGCATTCTTCAAGTATGTGGCGCCGCATCCTTCAGCAGATTTGTCCGACGGCCTTATCGAGACCGTGATTTCCGGGTTCTTCAAGCCTCAGACAGGGATTTGGTTTATCTGGGCCCTGTCCTTCTATTTCCTGCTCGCACGTGCGTTGGTGTCAGTGCCCGCCTTCGCGGTGCTGCTTACCGTTGCTACAAGCGTCGTGGCGTTCTCGCCGATCGTCCAGCCCCTTGGCCTGAACTTCGCCCAGGTCAACGCGCTCAAGTATGTGCCGTTCTTCGTGCTTCCTGCGATCTATGGCATGCCCGCCCTTAAACGTCTTTCAGAGAGCATTCCGGTGATGGGTATGCTGGTCGTCACTTTGCTCGCCATGTTCCTGGCGTTCAGGGAGCTTTCGGCAAGCCTTTCCATCGCCGCAGGCATGTCCGCAGTGTTGCTGAACATCTGCGGCATGATCGGCGGAATGATGGCTGCGATCGTGATATCGCAGACGCCGGTGGCGCAGACACTGTTCGGATACCTCGGGCGAAACACCTTGGCGATCTACCTCATCCACCTGTTGGTTATCGCCCTTACTCTTCCAATTCTTGAGCGGCTGAGTATCACGTCCATCCATGACAATGTCGCCGTGCCCGTCCTGGTGATCGTTTCGACAGGCGTCAGCATCTTCACCGCGTGGTGCTTGAAGCAGCTTGGGGCGTACTGGCTATTTGCTCTGCCGACACGATCAGCAGATCCATCGTTCGCTAGGTCTCAGCATCAACTCTGAACCGAGAGATGGAGCACATAAATTGGGCCTTTCAGCAGAATAGGGTGGAACAGGAGCATTACTCCTGATCCGTGACTTGTGCGAGTTCGTGGCGGCATTCGCCGTGCTAGTGGTAGTGCTGTCGTGGGCCGGGTTCTGAGCGATGGTGCCCAAGCTTGGCGGATAAGCGGCGTTCCGCCTCTAATAAAAAGCGAATGGAACAGATCAGTTTACTTCTTCGTATCTGCATACCGTGCAGGTTTCATAGGAGTGGCAAGTTATGCCACAGATGACGCTGACCAGAATACCGTTGGGCACACCTGTTGTACTAACGTTCGCACAAGACACCAAGTTCAACATCGATGAAGGCGCTGAACGTGCGACTATCTTGGCGCTCTATCGGAATGGCTCACAGCATGTCGTGCATGTGTGTGAGACCAGACAGGAGATCATCGATGCGCGGAGGACAGCACTGGAAAGCTAAATAGCAGGCATCTCGGTACATCTGCACAATATGCAGAACGTTACAAATGGTTCAGCCAAGCATGTCTTGTGCGACCAAGACAGTTCTGTTCATATCTGTGCCGTCCGTAGGACATTCGTATTTTATTGTTCCTAAATTTCTGGGATTCGATACATGAGCGTGACATTTACTCCGCACGAGCTGGCGCTGATCAAGCATGCCCTGTCCTCCTATCAACACAACAATTCATTCCGTGGCGTGAGTGCCAAGGTCGAGGCACTGGTTGCGGAGCATCAGCCTGACCAGACGAAGGCCGCTCCTTTGCCGAAGATCAGGCAGTACTAAGGTATACCGATTGCCTCACCAGTATCGCGGTATCATTTCGTCACATTGCCCGAACTGCTTGGCACATGGTATTCTGTCCCAAATGAATTTGTCTAATCCTAGGGGCACAAAGATGGCACGACTGCTGTTAACGGACTTCCATACGAACGAGCCGTTAGCGGTGCCTTACACGCCGCAAACCGATCTTACGCTTACGGATCAACCGCACGGGGCGACAAGGGTCGTCGTCGTGCAAAACGGCACGCCAAGGAAGACGTTCCTTGTTCAGGAAACGCCTGCACAGATCAGGCGGCGCGAAGACATTTGCCTTTTCTGAACTACGCTTGTTGCAGCCGCATCCAGCCAGTATGGGTGTAATGGAGTAGGGCCGCTGCGCATATCTTAGGCTGCGGATTCAACTCGAAACGCGACACGGGCGCCGACTTAGCCTGACCCGGGCGGGCGGAGACATCCGCCATCGCAGCCCGTCCGGGTCAGGCGGGGATCCAGCGCCACTGACAGCGTGAACTGTAGTGTTGCCGCTTGCCTCAGGAGGGCCGGGGACTTCAATAGGGCAGCTCAATTCTCCAGCGGAAGCAGGTCCGGGTTCCAGACGATTTCCCAAAGGTGCCCGTCAGGGTCTCGGAAATAGCCAGCGTAGCCGCCGTAAAATGTGTCCTGTGCAGATTTGATCACTTCAGCACCTGCCCGCACCGCATCCTCCATGTACTGATCGACTTCTTCCGGTCGCGCTACATTATGCCCGATCGTTATGGCGGTCGGGCTAACCGGCTGTACTGGCAATCCAGTATCGTGGGCGATGTCGGCCTGCGACCAGAGGGCGAGCTTCAGCCCGCCGGACAGGTCAAAGAACGCCACCGCACCATGCTCGAACTCCTGTCCGATGATGCCCTCGGTGGGCATCCCAAGCCCATCACGGTAAAAGGAAAGCGAGCGTTCGAGGTCACTCACGCCAAGTGTTATAACGGAAATTCTCGGCTTCATGTCATACCCTACCTATCGGCTCCTGCACCGCGCAGACGCCTTGATAGTCTCGGGCCGCTGCCTTGCAACGGAAGGACCCGCAGGGTGCGGGGGCTGGGCCAACCTTCCCAAGCCTAACCTGTTTCAGACCGGTAAATGTTAGGCAGGATAACCTGTACCGTCAACGGCAGCGAACACTCGCAACTCAAACGCTATTGCAGGCCTGAGGCCTTCGCCAACTCCTCGCGGAAGACCTCGGCCGGCGTCCTGTAGCCAAGGCATTTGCGGGGCGTGGCGTTCATCCGCTGAGCCAAGCCCAGCAACTCTTTCTGCTGGATTGTCAGCAAGATCGTGTCGCGCGGAAGCCAGCGCCGGACGCGGCGGTTCGTGTTCTCAACTGTAGGCTTCTGCCAAGGCGCCTGTGGATCGCAGAACCAGGCCTGCGCCCCAAGCCCTTCCTCAAGCTCGCGCCACGACACAAACTCAAGGCCTCGGTCGAAAGTCAGGCTTTGACGGGCATGCCGGGGCAGGGGCGAGAGCAGGTTGATCAGATTGTCCATGATTGGCCTGGACCGCCGATCGTTGTTGCGGAAGATCGCCGTGTAGCGGCTGACGCGCTCGACCACCGTGGCCAGATTGGCCGGCCCATGCTCCTTTCGGAAGATCATCAGGTCGGCCTCCCAATGGCCGAAGACCTGCCGGTCTTTGACGGCTTGAGGGCGGTTCCTGATCATGCAGCGCTCTGGGAGGACAAGGCTTCTCGGCTTGCGCGCGTAGCGCGCCTTGCGCTTGCGCCGCCGCTCGGGAAGATAACGGGCAAGCTCCTGTGCTCGGCCATCTGGAGAGTAGACGTAGCGGTAGATAGTCTCGTGGCAGACGCGCCGCCGCGCGCGCTCATGCCGCATGCGCCCGGCAATCTGCTGCGGAGACCAGCCGGCCTCCAGTGCTGCGATCACGCCGCCCCGCAAGTTATCATCCTGCAGGAGCTTAGCCTGCCTCTTGCGACGGTCGTCGGCCAGGTGCTGAGCGTTCATGTGCCAGTAGCCCGTCGCCATCGGCACCTCCGGATCGCGCCAGAAGTTGCGCCCGATCTCGCGGTGGATCGTCGAGCGGTGCCGGCCGAGTTGCACCGCAATCTGCGCCACGCTGATCTTGCGCTGCAGCATGCCCGCAATGATGCGGCGCTCGGAGAGGGTGAGATGCGATGCCAAGTTGAACTCCTCGATCCACGAAAGCCCAGCAAATCATGGCTTGTCGCGTTTCAGGATAGAACCCACCCGGCGTGCCCCCAATCCAACAGTAATCGACATTATGACTCACTTGGCTTGGTCATAGCGCCGTTTCGCATCAGAGAGCTGCGCCAAGGCGGCTATCAGTTCTCTACGCAGTGAAAGCAATTGGAGTTGGTTCTGCGCGATCGCCTTTTCGCACATCTCCACCTGCGCATGTGCGTCTGACAGCGCTGAAGCGAGCCTCTTACGACGGGCATCGTCTAGGTTCACTGTCATGTTGGCCAAACTTGGCAGCCTGAACTGACGTGTTCATACCATCTCTCCTGGCCAAACCGCAAACATTCCTACTCGCAGACAAACTTGTCGGGCAGCCAAGAAAGGCACCTGCCCGAAAGGGAGAGCCTGCGTCACTTTTCTAGTCATGACTGCGTTGATGCTACTCAATGCAAAAGGAGGTCTTCCTTACACTTCGATCAGGGTCTCAGCTGTCTCATCAATACGATATTTCCCTGCATCGATGCGGGTTACAGATTGGCCTGTGTCGCTAACCCGGTATCGGGCGCCTTGATCGCCAACAGTTGCAGACCCATCAGCGTCTGCATCCTGCGCATTTTCTTCTGCCTCGTTATCCTGAAGGCAGTCGATCATCACTGGCTCGTTGCGTTCGTTACGGGTCGATATGGTCAGTGCCTTTGGCATGAGGATTTCCTTTCGCCGCGTGTTTCACTAGCAAAGCATAGCAATTTGATTTTCGCAAATTGCTGGTATCTGCCATCGGTCTTCTGGGCTTGGATGGGACGGCCCCACGCCTAGTTGCGGGGATCAAAAATGAGATTATTGCGCTTTGTAGACAGCGGCCGAGATCTATACCGTGCAACAGACATCTGCATTCATGAGCGTCACCTAAATGAGCAAGCCTGCTGCGAGACCAACCGTCAGTCCAAACGCGCCTCCAAGCGTCACGCCGCGAAAGAATAAGCAGCAGGGACACGACGTGTGGAAATAATTGGTGACGCGTGAGGTCCAGTGCTTCGGTGTATCGCACCAAGCTGGCAGACAAGCGCGGCTAGCCCATGCCATCGAGTTGGAGAGCCAGTTGTCCTCCCAGTCACCGGTTCCACCATCAAGATCATCGGCTTCGGGCTCTGGCGAATTATCAGGTGTTTCCGGCCGGAACCGGAATGGATTGATAGTCATCAGTTACCTCATGAAGAACGCAGGGGATCGCCAACGGCGCGGACCTGTCACGATTACGAACGCCGGGTGGAGCCTACAGTTCAGATGTTTCCTGACAGGCGTTTTTCATGGGAACGCTACGCCAAGCCTTAAGCGGATCAGGCAGCTTTGGTCAACATGACTGGTGGACATGTTGTACACGTACGGAGCGAGCCTTGACGACGTGTCCCTGCTATGTTCTCCCGAGAGAACTTTGAGAAGAACAGGACGAGTAGATGACGAGCAAGCTATCACTGGCGAACATAGAGCCCAAAGTTAGGCTTGCTCGGAAGATATCAGAGATCGACAGTTTTCGGCCCTATGGATCGAATGAAGACATAGTAAGCAACTATGCTTATCTCGGGCATTTCCTTGTTCTCTGCAATCAGCTTGGTGCAGTGAACTATGCTTTATTCAGACGATGCTTTCATGCCGATAAGCTGGAAGCGGAAAGAGAGTATTTCTCCAGCTTGACTGAAGTAGAGCAAAGGCAAAAAGCAAGAATTGCAATCCTGTCAAAAATCAGCGAGAACCCTGAATTGACGTCAGTAATTACTGAAGAAGTCAATTCCGTGTACGATTCAATAGATTATTTCTTTGTGGGCTTGGCTGCCAACAAATTTAAAAATGCAAAGCACATTCGAAATATACAGTTCTGCGAAAGCATATTTGGAATGCCTTGCTCGGAAAATTATGAGAAAAACATTGCGGAACTGCCGATAAAAACGGCGTCATTGTATGCTCTTTTGCAACGGATTTCGGACATCCATGACACGATCTCCTCCCATTATGACTGGGAAGAAAAGGTCGAGAGCGGCTTCACTTAATGTAAGGCCTTGGGGGGCTTCTCTAGCGCCCCCTTGAGGCAACCGGATCAGCGCCGTCGGATTATTCGACCCAACACGCGGACCGGTGCGCTCACGCGCCATGACGTGCTCGACAGAAACTCCCGACGCTGCGCTGCTATCTGGCCGCGCAATGCCTCAATCTCGTTCCTAGACTGCTCCTGCTGCAGGCGCGCGGCCTCGGTTGCCGCGTTGCGCTCCTGTTCCAGCTGCTCGGCACGTTTAGATACTGCCAACGTGTCGCGACGGATCGCAGCCAAGGTGGCGTCACGGTCGATCAGGCGGTCGGTGAGCATGTCCAACTCTTGCAGCTGTCGGGCCTGCTGGGCCTCGGCCTCCGCTTGGGCTTTGCGAACAGCATCGCGATCACGTAAGGCCTCGTCGCGAGCCTGGCTGGCAGCGTCGCGATCTTGCAAGGCTTTATCTCGGGTTTGGCTGGCGTCGTCGCGGTCGCGCAAAGCCTCATCGCGAGCCTTGGTGAGCTGAGTAAGTTTTTCGTCCAGCATGGCCTTATCCTTGCTTGCTTGGGTCAAGCGCGCCTCTAACGCAGTCTTTTCCGTTTTAAGCGTCTCTTCCCGCGCTCGCATTGGCGCCAGCTGTGCAGAGCGGCTTCTCAGAGCTTCCATTGCCCCTGCAAACAGGCCCTCGGCCTGATCGAAGGCTGTAGCAATGTCATCTAGCCGAGGGTGATCCTCAGCCTGTTCACCTTGAGTGACCCACCGCTCCAATATCTCCAACGTCTGGCGGACTAGCTCTGGCACACGAGCATCCTCCAGTGCAGCGCGTGCACCGCTATCATGATGGCGAAGAGTGCTGTTTACTCGCCCTGCCCCAGCTTCGACCGGCCGTGGCCAGGGAAAACCGAAAGCAGTCTCAGCAGCTTCGGCGACCGCAGCGGGATCGCGTAGTAGCGTTTCGTAGGAGGTGAAGTGCCGCGTGTGCCCGCGGCTATGACGCTCAGCCTGTAACACCTGTGATACCCAGGCCAGCAGCGACAGACCAGGATCAATTTCATCACGTCGTTGCAGTGATGCTGCGATCTCAGAGGGGCTGCGATGGGTGTGCAGATAGACGCTATGGAAACCTACTGCTTGGAGAACTTGCTGCCAGAATGGCAGCAGTATGCTGATGCGAGGGTCCTTTAGGTAGATCAGCGAGCTATCACCATATTCGGCCTTGATCACGTCGCATGCCTTGCCATGGAACTCGGCGAGGCGAGGCGAAAGGTGGACGTCGGAGCGCAGCGGGCGCCAATCATCCCACCGTGAACCTAAGGCAGCGAGGATCGAATCATTTAGTCGAAAGACCGGCAGCGACTCGAAATAGCCTGCGGCATTCGCGTCCGTCCCCGGCATCGGTGTTGCCGGCCCGCGGCAGCCAAGCCCGTCTAGCATCCCTGCCAGCGACGAGGTCCCCGAACGGTGCATTCCTAGTACAATCACCGCCACCCGTCCGGGGCGGTCCACGATCGGTGCGTCGGTTATCATCTTACCTGCCGGATGAGGGTCTGCGGGTTCTGAACCTGCAAGGCCTGTAGCTGCTGTTGTTTCTCCAGCATCCGCTGACGGATAACTGCATGATGAATAGGACGCGCAACAGCAAGCGCACCTGCACGGGTAGCGATCGCCTGCTCTAATTGCCCCACTTGATCAGCTCCTGTCCAAACGCTGGATGGATTGAGGCGATACACCCCCATCACCTTGTCGATAAATCCTATCTTACCGATCCTGTCGAGATAGAAGGCCAAAGCAATCTCGCTCAAGCGCGGATGATAGATCGATGAGGGTAGATTTAGCAGCATGCTGCGCCGGAACATCATAGACGAGAAATTGACGATAAGGTTCAGATGTTGGTTCAGCGTGAAATGTTCGCCAGCCAGTAGTGATGGTAAATTGTCCTGACGTTTGAGTAGGCGGCGGCTGTTGTTCGCCATGTTGAACAGCTCGATGCGAGAGAAGACTGCCCCCACCTCTGAGTCGCTTGCCAAGAAGTCAGCTTGGCGAGCGTTTTTTTCCAGGTCAGTCCAATAGTCATCGCCTTCTAGAATGGCGATGTAGTTACCCGCCGCCTCTCTAAAGCAATGCTGATAGTTGGCCGAAACACCTAGATTGCCGCCAGTGCTGATGTTGCGAATACGGGTTGGATAACGCGCAGCGTAACGCGCCATGATCCGCGCCGTCCCGTCCGAGGATCCGTCATCGGCCAACAAAATCTCATGCGTGTAATCGCCGCGCTGTTCGAGAGCACTTTCGATTGCCTCGACGATGAATTCTTGATGATTGTAGCTAAGAATTGCGGTTGAAACTGTAGGGCGCGGCGAGTGCTTGCTATGAACCGCGACGTTGGCCCGAAGGAATGACTCACGGACCGAAATGCGATCTGCACTCTGGCCCTCCTCGTCATCACTGTAATCCAAAAATACCTGAGGAATGAAGCATGGCTCTTGGTGCGCCGTAAGGCGAATGATCAAATCCCAATCAACGAGTCGGCGCAGACTAGGATCAAACCCGCCAAATCTTTGTACAAGTGATTTTCGGTGTGAGAAGACACCAAGATCAATATAGTTACCCCAAAGAATATCTTTTCGGACAAAGCCCCGACCAACGATGTGTCCTGTGCTTCGATTAATTATTCGACCATAGAAGCAGTCTGTTTCCGGCTGTTGTATGATAGCATTCGCTATGACAGTCAAAAAATTCGGACGTAGTTGGTTGTCGCTGTCTAGATAGGTGATCCAGTCGTGGCGAGCATGGGCAATACCAATGTTCCTTGCCGCGCAAACTCCGGTTGATTCTGCCAATTTAACATAACGAAGTATTCCGCTGCCCAACTCGACACCGAAATCTCGCCTGATTACCCCGGCAGTATCATCTTCCGACCCGTCATCAACAATAATGAGCTCAAAATTCTTATGGGTTTGCTGCATTGCCGAACGTATTGCATCCGATATGCACCACGCTCGGTTTCGAGTCGGCATGATCATGGAAAAGCCGATACGCCCAGTGTCGAGAAAGCGGGCGATATTTAGGTTAGAAATTGCTGCTTGGTAAATTGTATCAGAATTCTTTCGCAACCATTCTAGCGTTCTATTTGGACCTTCCACATTATCTGCAACGCTTCGAAGCGCTTTGGCCTTTACTAGAGGCAAACCCATTTCCATCGAAAGAATAGGATGAAGCGTTATATTGCGATAAGTCGGATCGTTTGGATGCACACCTTCCAGTCGATTTTCGACCATAGCGCCCCAGCTGTATCCGGCCCCAGCTAGTGTCTTTGTAAGGCCAATTTCATATTTCTTGATAACCTCGTGGACATTGGGCTGCTTAGTGATGCTGCCTACAAAATCGCGGAAGGCCCGCGATTGAAATACATGCCAGTTCAGCACCACAAAAAAGCTTTGCAGATGGGGATGGATTTCTTGGCTGTCCGTAGCGCCCCAAAAATCTAGATGTCGCGCATCCATGTGTGTGAACATGGGCGCGAAACTACCTACTGGCCCGAAGCAGCTATCGTTGCATAGGATCAAGTCGTCTGCATCATCCAACCAGCCTGCATCACGGGCCCAGGCCTCGCCGCGCTTGTAGGAGCCGAAGTCGTATTCGCCATGTCTTCCGGTGATGACATGGTCGGCTAGTCCTAACAGACAAGCGCGCTGATCGGGGGCGAGGTCGTTATCGCAGACTACTACGATACGCTCGACCAGTGGACGTAGTCCTTCTAAATACGGCTGTACCTGAGGGGGCAGCACCCCGTCTGCGCTGTAGCTTGCAAAAACCGCTACCCGACGGCGCATTGTCACTTTGCTACTGCGTTGGCGACGGCGGCGTGCAGCCTCCAGTTCGGTTAGGGTATCTATAATAGGAATGCGTTCGCGTGACAGGCTAGCCGGAAAGCCGGTTACAGGCTGTGGCAGGGACGCGCTGTCGCGCTGATCGGTAAGCAGTACGATACCTCCGTCGATGGCAACCAACATACCGAACATACGCTCAAGTACATGAGCAGGCGTTCCGTCATCGGCATAGGAACCAGGCTGCCAGTCGATCTGCAGCGCTTTGAGCCGCAGCAGGATGCTAGTGCGGATCCAGAAGCAAGTGCCTGCGACAAAGCCCCAGTCTTGGCTTCGAAAGTCAAATCCCTGCAGCAACGATCCCGCCAGTTCATCAATTCCGCTGGCATTCCGCCATAGATAAGCTGGGCCATAGAGGAACAGCTGCCGCGCGCCTGCCAACATCACCTGCGGATCTTCACGAAAGCCGGCGATAATCTTGTCCACCTGCTGGCGCGATCCAAGCACGCCACCTAGCAGCGTGCGCCGCCAGGCCTCAGGCATCTTGAGGCCTTTCTTAGAATGAATCTTACAAACAAAGTCGTAATGGCCGAAGTCAATTTGGTCCATTAGCTGCATCAGCGCGCCAACATCTTGGCCCACGTTATGCACCGGCACCAATTTTGCCCCAACAAAGCAGTCCGCGATACGCTGACGGTCCTCAGGCTGGAAGCTGTCAGCGAAAGTTACAAACCGGTCGGCCTCAGCAGGAAAATTGTCGCAGGCCGCAGACAGGTCATCTAGCGTATCTAAATGCCAGACATGGACAATCAACGCGAAGGCGCCGGAAGGGCGGTCGGTGGTTATGGGCAAGGTCAGGTCCGAGGTATCTACAGGCACCGGTCAGGGCTCCTTTGGGCGGCGGTCGAGAGAAGGCGACCGCGTGTCATCGGTTGTGCAGGGCGGTGGGCGAACCCAATCGGGCCGGACAGAACGTCATGCGTACTGTCCCATATCATCGACATGCTTCACACCACCAGTGGTTGCGAACGGCCTGGTATAGTTATCGTGCAAATGCCGCTGGTTCCGTCACCAGCAAGATGATGAAAAAGTGCGCGGTACTGCTGCGATTATTATTCTATCGCAGTGAGATCCATTGCAGTAATCTGGAACCGCCCGGGGCATTTTAAGGGATCAAACCGTAGTTGCTGGCCACGACCTGCCGCAGGAATATTAAATTCTAAGATGTTCATTCCGACCGACACAGGTACTGATACTGAGCACTTTTCAGAAAAAGTACGATCGCCTCCCGTTTGTCCAATAAACAGTTGAGCGATGCTGTTTACCTTACTCTCCATCTTAACGCGAAGATGGTAATCAGCTCCTGTCTTGAGCGAGGTGTCGGAAAAAAGCATAATTGGATCTCGATCGGTCGATTGCAGCCAAGTGTCGTCGTCGACATCGATCATCAGTTGCTCATTAAGCTTAGCAAGACCGAGTCCACTAAATCTTAGCATACTGACCTGCTGGCTCCAGCGCATGTATTGATGGGGATAATGCTTATACGCGAGTTGCGCTCGAAGCGCTGCGCTGAAGTCAGGTGCAGGCGTATAATTATTCAGGCCATAGCTGTACATAAGAGCACTGTCCGCTAAAGAATCTGGTGCAACCCGACATAAGTATCGCTCAGCATTTCCAGTGATTACCGCGTCTGGCGCAAAAAGGTCTATTAAGTCCGGTTGGAACCCAGGGCTGCGTACATAAAGAATGTCTCGGAAAAAAGTAGAAAGAGAAATTAGACTATGAGCAATAAAACTGTCGCCGATTGCCAGCAGCCGCTTATTGCTCGTAGCCTGAGGGTGATGCACAACCACAATATTACCGGTGTTGCCCGTCAGACTAGGACGATTGTTCCAAGTTTGGGCGCTGCGACTAGTGGGTCGCAGAGAAGCTTCCTCAAGACGTTCATTTGTACCAGCCATCACGCCTAGGTCACCAAGCCAATGCCTGTTGAAGATGTCCATATGGGCCTGCGGATCGTGTGACCAACCCAAGGCTTGGATCATCAATTCGGAGACCATTGCGCAACCAGTAGCAGCCATGTGCGTATCATGAGGCATGAAAATCTGCCGAACTGACTTCTCTTCCTTTAACATCTGTTCAGGGTAGAGGCAGATATCGCCAAGCCCAGCCTGATCGACGACCGCGCGATAATGACGTTCGAAAAGACTACGTACCTTTCCTTTAAGTGGCTCCGGAAGATATTCCGTCATCACTACCGGTTTTGATGGAAAGACCATATGCATGTAAGGTAGGCGCCGTTCAGCGCAAATCGTGCGACGCGACTTCAGGCTTGAAACGAAGTTCTCGACTGACCCTGGGATCAGTGGCTCGCCCATTAGGTGATCGAATTGACGCTGTCCGCCGTTCCACAAAAACTTCCACCCGTTCGTACCGAAAAGCACATTCTTGTAGATGTCCCCGGGTGCGAAAGTCTCAGGCCGGACGTCTAGCTGTTGAACACTCATCTATGACCATCCTGCTCATGCCATTTCTTGAACTGATTGTTCTATTCCTTGAACCTCAAACCGATATCAAGAACCTTTGGTCTGCACATGCGCAACGTTCATGACCAGGACCTCAGGCATCATCTACTATGTAAAAGTTAGATGTTGCCCGCGTAGCTTAGACTTGCTAAGACACACGGGCAGAAGTACGCGCCGAGGGTAAAGCCCTGCGGCGCTTTTTCATTTCCCATACCTAAGCCAATCATCCCATCCGCCCTGGTCCTCCCGGGCGGGGAGGGCGTGGTCCCGGCCCCTCGCCGTGCGGACCCCCTCCGAAATCAACGAGGCTAGCATGACCGTCTGCAAGAAATGCCAGGGCAAGGGTGCGGTGAAGGCTGCGCCCTACCCGTCCAGGCGCGACCTACCGTGCTTCTGGTTCTCTGAGGGCGCGCGGACCTGTCCTAGCTGCGACGGCACGGGCGAGACGGGTGATGGGCCAATTAGGCTTAGTGCTCCGACAACCTTAACTGTTCTGGAGGTGGAATAAGGCCTTCGCGGTCATGCAGAAGAACGTCTCCCCATCGCTTGTGAAGCTGGAGATAGCTTTGGGTCCATGCTCTTATGACCGCATCCATTTGCTCCGACGACGGCCAATCAGTCATAGCAACACGGCTTTTCTCATTATAACGCACGCCGCTCCGTGGCTGAATGTCGATGTTAAAATTGTACCCGATGAATGACCGCAGATCGTATCTAAGAGCGTCGTTTATCTTACCGATATTTTCGGCCATCGCGATAGCTGCGGATCGTGCAGCTTTGAATTCCCGATAGGCCTGCTGATATTCAGGAATGGACATTTCTAATCCTTCGTTTGGGACTCAAACATTAGCTCAAGGGAGGCTGACGTCAAAGTAATCCTCCTAAACAAAGAAATTTTCCAGTGGCGGAAATTCCTACTATGGCAGCATCAAAGCTGAATACCGAGATCCGGACCTTCATCGTTCAGTCTCTCGCCTGCTTCGATGGCCCGTCGACCGTCGTGAAGGCGGTGCAGGACGAGTTCGGGATCACCGTCACCCGCCAGTCAATCGAGACCTATGACCCGACCAAGCGCGCGGGCAAGGGGCTGGCGCCGAAGTGGTGCGCCATCTTCGAGGAAACCCGCGCCGCCTTCCTGGAGGACACCAGCAAGATCGGCATCAGCCACCGCGCTGTGCGCCTCCGAGGGCTGCAGCGCATGGCCGAGAAGGCCGAGGCACAGGGCAACATGGTCCTGGCATCCTCGCTTCTAGAGCAGGCTGCTAAGGAGATGGGCGGAGCGTTCACCAATCGTCGCGAACTGACGGGAAAGGACGGCGGGGCCGTGGAGGTAAAGAGCCTTGCCGACTTCTACGCAGACCTTTCAGGGTCCAACCCTTAATCCGGCGCTTCGTGACTTTTGGCTGAAGCCAGCCCGTAACCGTGTGCTCTACGGCGGCCGGGCGTCGTCAAAATCATGGGACGCCGCGGGCTTCTCGGTGTTTCTCGCCACCAAGTGTCGCATCCGCGTGCTGTGTGCCCGACAGTTCCAGAACAAGATCGCTGAGTCCGTCTACACGCTGCTCAAGATCCAAATCGAGCGGTTCGGGCTGCAGGCTCAATTCACGATCACCGACAACGCGATCCGGCACAACACCACCGGGGCCGAGTTTCTGTTCTACGGCCTCTGGCGGCACATCGACGAGATCAAGTCGCTCGAAGGGATCGACATCCTCTGGCTGGAGGAAGCGCACAACCTGACCGCCGAGCAGTGGGAGATCCTGGAGCCGACGATCCGGAAGGAAGGCTCGCAGGTCTGGATCCTGTTCAACCCGCGGCTGGTTACGGACTTTGTCTGGCGCCGGTTCGTCGCCAACACCCCGCCAGACACGATCAAGCGGCACATCAACTACACCGAGAACCCGTTCCTCTCGGAGACGATGCTGCGGATCATCGAAGCGAAGGAGGCCGAAGACGCCGAAGAGTTCGCCCACATCTACTTGGGCCAGCCGCGCGAGGATGACGACGCCGTCGTGATCAAGCGGTCCTGGATCATGGCCTCTCTAGATGCGTGCAAGCGCCTTGGCATAGCCAGAGGTCCGGCCCGACGCATCGGCTTCGACGTGGCCGACAGTGGCGATGACAAGAACGCCCAGGTGCTGATGGAGGGCATCGAGGCGACCTTTGCCGAGGAGTGGAAGGGGCGCGAGGACGAACTGCTGAAGTCGGCAGGCCGGGTGCACGCCCTGGCGCGCGATAACGGGGCCGATATTGAGTACGACAGTATCGGCGTCGGAGCCTTCGCAGGCGCGCACTTTCAGGCGCTCAACAAGAAGTTCGGCGTCAGCCATGGCTATCACCGGTTTAATGCCAGTGATGGGGTGGTGAACCCCGACGATCCTGCCGATCAGGATGACCCCAAATCGCCTGCAAACGGCGACTACTATGCCAATCTGAAGGCACAAACCTGGTGGGACGTCGCACGCCGCTTCCGCAACACCTTCAACGCGGTCACGCGAGAGATGCACTACGAGCCGCACGACCTGATCTCGATCAGTCCGGATTGTGACCACCTCGACCGGCTCATCGACGAATTGGCTACACCGCGCCGCGACTTCGACAACGCGGGCCGGGTCAAGGTCGAGAGCAAGAAAGACCTGAGCAAGCGCAAGGTCGCATCGCCGAACCTGGCGGATGCCTTTGTGATGGCGAATGCGCCGCGGCAGAAGAAACCGCCGCCGCCGAAGACAACCACGACGACGATGGTAGGGATGTACTGAGCGATGACAGGCACCGTCGACACCAAGCACCCGGACTATCTCGACCGCGTCGACGAATGGGCCCTCATGCGCGACTGCGCGCACGGCGAGACAGCGGTGAAGGCCGCGGGCGAGCGATACCTGCCGATGCCGTCCGGCTTCCGTGTCCAGGAGGATGGCGGTGCCAAGATGTTCGAGGCCTACCAGACGCGGGCCCAGTTCTCGGAGATCCTGGCGCCGACGATCCGCGGCATGATCGGCGTCATCCACCGCACCGAGGCGCAGATCGACATGCCACCCGCCATGCAGGGGCTGTGGGAGCGCGCTACTGCCGATGGTTTGCCGTTAGAGGCCCTGCACCGCCGGATCACGGGCGAGCTGCTGTTGACCGGGCGGTACGGGCTGCTGGCCGATGCCGCGTCGGAGGGCTCGGACCTGCCCTGGCTGGCCGGCTACACCACAGAGGCGCTGATTAACTGGTCTCCCTCCCGCGACTTCTTCGTGCTGGACGAGAGTGGGCTGTCCCGGGATGGCTTCTCGTGGAAGCAGCATAAGGCATACCGAGTGCTGCGGCTCGATGAAGGCCGCTACTCCGTCGAGAAGTACGACGGCGAGGAGCAGGATGGCGAGCCTGTGCAGCCGACCGCGCGCGGCGGGGCGGCCCTCACGGCCATTCCGCTGGTGGTCATGGGCCCGCAGGATCTGTCCGTATCTCCGCAGGAGCCGCCATTGATCGGCGTGGCCCGAGCCGCACTGGCCATGTACCGGCTGGACGCGGACTATCGGCACCAGCTCTACATGACGGGCCAGGAGACGCTGGTCATCATTAACGGCGACGCGCCTGCGGCCGTCGGCGCCGGGGTCGTCATCAGCCTCACTGCCAGCCGGGAAGATCACGCACCCGATGCCAAGTATGTCGGGCCGTCCGGCACGGGCATCGAGGCGCATCGCACTGCGATCCTAGACGAGCGCGAGAACGCCGCCTCGGCCGGGGCGCGCCTCTTCGACAGCGAGAAGCGATCAGCGGAAAGCGGCGACGCGCTGCGCATCCGCTACGCGGCGCAGACCGCCACGCTGACCTCTGTCGCCCTGACCAGCGCCCAGGGGCTGGAGAAGGGCCTGCGGCACATCGCGGTGATGATCGGCGCGGACCCCAATCAGGTCGTGGTCAAGCCGAACCTGTCCTTCGTGGACGCGGGCATGACGCCCGAGCAGGCCGAGGCTTTGATGCGCGTCTGGCAAGGCGGCGGCATCAGCTACGAGACTTATTACGAGAACCTCCAGCGCGGCGAGATCGCCAGCGCGGAGCGGACAGCTGAGGAGGAGTTCGCGCTCATCAAGCCGAAAGGCGGGGGCGAGGACGACGACCTCTGACGACAGCCCGCTTCGGCGGGCTTTTTCATGCCTGCGAGGCAGGTTTCATCACAAGGAGTGAGCCGATGGCTCTGAAGACCCTTCTCGACAATCTGGACAACGTTCCGGAAGCCCTGCGCGCCGAGTACAAGGAGATCGACGGCAAGTTCGTCCTCGACCTCGACGGCATCGACGTGCACCCCACGGTGGTCAATCTGAAGACGGCGCACGAGCGCCAGAAGCAGACCAACCGCACCCTGCAGTCGGACCTGACCGCAGCGCGGACGCGCTTGGAAGGCCTGCCCGACGATTTTGACGCCGATGCCTACGAGGCACTGCAGGCGCAGGCGGAGGGCAAGGCCCCCGCCAAGACCGACGAGCAGGTCGCCCAGATCCGCCAGCAGCTGGAGCGCAAGCATCAAGCCGAGCTGGCGAAGAAGGACGAGCGCATCAACACTCTGACCGGCGCGGTCAACAAGCTGTCGATCGACGACGGCCTGTCGAAGGCGCTGGACGAGGCGGGCGTCGATCCGGCCTTCAAGCCCGGCGCGATGGCCCTGCTGAAGTCCAAGGGCGCGGTGAAGCTGGTTGAGGAAGACGGTCAGTTCAAAGCGCAGGTCGACACCGACATGGGTCCCATGCCGCTCGGCAGCTACGTCAAGGACTGGTCCGGCTCTGAAGAAGGCAAAATCTACGTCAAGAAGGCCACAGGCAGCGACGCACAGGGCGGCACCGGCGCTCGCTTCGCCGACAACCCTTGGGACAGCAGCAACGGCAAGAAGCCGAACCTGACCAAGCAGCAGCAAGCCATTTCGGAGAACCCCACCAAGGCGCGTCAGATGGCCCAGGCCGCCGGCGTCACGCCCAACTGGTGACGGGCTCTCCGCAATAACCGCGCCGATGGCGCATCAATCAGCCGGGCCCGACGGGATGGCTGACCATCCCCCGCAAGGCAATCTCACGCAAAGGAGCCTCACATGGCTACGACCCGCCTGAGCGACGTCATCTATGGCCCGCTCTTCCTCCCCACCACCATCCAGCGCATCGCCCAGCTGTCGCGCATCCGCAACTCGCCCATCGTCTCAACCGATGCCGAGCTGCAGCGCTTCGCCAACGGTCCCGGCGACTTGGTGCAGATGCCGTTCTGGAACGACCTGACCGGCAACTCGAACGTCTCGACGGACGATCCGGCGCAGAACGCCATCCCGAACAAGCTGACCCAAGGCCAGGACATGGCCCGCAAGATCCGCCGCAACAACGGCTGGCAGTCGGCCAACCTGGTCGCCTCGATGCTGGCGGAGGATCCGCTGGACGCCGTGGCACAGCTGATCGCCGAATACTGGGTTCGCGAGGAGCAGCGCATCATGGGCCTGCAGATGCGCGGCGTGTTTGCCTCGCCCGGCATGGCCGGCAACGTGCTAGACGTGGCATCCGAGGACGGCGCCGTCACCCCGGTCCGCTTCGATGCCGAGATCGTGTCGAACGCCTATGCGCTGCTGGGCGAGTACGGCACCACCCTGTCGGCCGTCCTGATGCACTCGCGGGTGTTCTTCAACCTGCGCGCCGCTCGGGCGATCGAGCGGTTCAAGGACCCGGCCACCGGCCTGGAGTTCGACACCTGGGACGGCAAGATCGTCTACGTCTCGGACCAGTGCCCCCGCGAGCCCGGCGACACCAGCGGCTTCAAGTACACCACCTACCTCTTCGGCAACGGGGCCATCGGCTATGCCGAAGCCACCGGCGAGGGTGGTCCGAAGAAGCCCGTCGAGATCGAGAGCAATGCCTCGGCCGGCAACGGTGAAGGCGTCGAGACGGTCTGGTACCGCCGGCACTGGGTCATGCACCCCCGTGGCGTGTCGTTCAGCGGCACCCCGGCCTCGGCCTCGGGCGTCAGCGACACCGAGCTGGGCGGCGGCGCGAACTGGACGCGGGTCTACGATCCGAAGCTGGTCCGCATGGTCGCCGTCGTGACCAACGGCTGACGGTGGGGGCTTCGGCCCCTGCCCCTGCCCTTCCCTTTCAGAGACACGGAGAAGCATCATGGACACCCATGACAACGACCCGCTGCTTGCCGAGGCCATCGCGCGCCGCGACGAGAGCCGGGCGATGATCCTGCAGTCGCGCGCCCAGGCCGGCGGCACCGCAATGGACCGAATGGCCGATGCGTTCAGCAAAATGGCCGATCAGGCCACCGCCGAGGCCCGCAAGTCGGCCGAGGCCGCAGACAAGGTCGAGCCGGTGCGCCCCGACCCCGAAGGCACCGCCCGCCTGCTGGCGGATAGCGAGGGCAACTTCGCGCCCAACGCCGAGGTCGCGGCCACCGGCGGCACCGGCATCAAGGCCAGCAACACCAACGTCGAGACCGGCGCGCCCGCGAACAGCGCGGACGAGGCAGGCGTGGTCATCACCGACGGCGCGCAGGCCATCATCGGCAACCATCCGGTTGGCGACGACCTCGACACCCTGTCAGATGAGGATCTTCGCGCGCGCTACCAGGACGTGCTGGGCGAGAAGCCCCACCACGCCGCCGGCCGCGCGACGATGATCGCGCGCATCGCCGACAAGCAGGGCTGATCTTCGGTGTGGGGCTGGCCGATCCGGCCCCCATCCAAAGCACAGCGGAGGCAGGCAGATGCTCAGCTACACCGTCCCGGCCGTAACCGTAGCCGAGGCCACCGACTACACCAGCGCGGCAGGCGTCACCCCGAAGCCGGGCCCGGCGGACCTGATCCGTGGTCAGCGCTACATCGCCGCGCGCTTCAACAGCCGGTGGCTGTCGGAGTGGGAGGAGGACGCGGTTCCGGAGGCGGTAAAGCACGCCATCATTGAGGCTGCGGTCATCGAGACCCGCACGCCCGGCGTCCTGTCACCCGTCTCGACCCCGGCCACCGACAAGGTGCTGGTCGGCGCGGGAAAGCTGACCTGGGAGCGTGTCAGGGGTGCGTCCGGGCCCGATGCCTACATGCCGCGCTCGGCGATCATCGACGGGCTTCTGGCAGGGCTGGTGCGGTCCGCCATGGGTGGTGTGTCGTTTCTCATGAGGACGTGAGCCATGGAAGATTGGCAGGCCATCGCAGCCGAGGTGGCTGGCGCCCTCGGTGACGTGGGCTACGATGCCACGCTTGTGCGCGTCAGTTGGACCGGCCCCGATCACGACCGGCACGCCGGGCCGGACCAGCTGATCCCGGTCAGGCTGCTGCGCGACACGCTAGCATTAGGGTTGGTGAACGGCACCACCATCCAGGCGTCTGATCGGCGCGAGATGATGGCAGCGGAAGGCACCACGCCCACGCCTGCCGACCACCTGCGCATCGGCACCACCAGCTATGCGATCGTCCGCTGCGAGCCGTTCGCTCCGGGCGGGGTCGCGCTGTACTACGACCTGATCCTGAGGGCCTGACATGGCGCGACTGCCGGCTGACATTCAGGATGCTCTGGACAAGCTGGAGCCTGCGATCCGCGACGCCTTTATCGCCGCCATTGACCAGATCACCAGCGCGATCCGCCTCAAGCAGGTCGAGGACATGATCCGGGATGGCGATATTGAGGGTGCCATCGAGGCGCTGCGGCTGGAGCAAGGCTTCTTCAGCCCGCTCTACGAGGCACAGCGCGGCTCCTATATTGTGGGCGGCCCGATGGCCCTCGCGCAGACGCGCATCCGTGACCCCTACGACGGCAGCAGCTTCGTCTTCAGCTTCAACGGGCGGCACGACCGCGCCGAGCGGTGGATCAGGCAGCAGTCGTCGCGCCTCATCACCGAGGTGATCGAAGAGCAGAAGGAGCAGGCCCGCATCGTCATCCGCGAGGCGGCCGAGGCGGGGCAGCACCCGCGCGACACCGCCCGTGCCATCGTCGGCCGCGTCGATCCGGCCACCGGCAAGCGCGAGGGCGGGTTCATCGGCCTCGACGGCCGCCGCCAGGGCGTGTTCCGCAAGGTCTTGGACGGCATGATGACGCCGGAGGGTGTCCGCGACCTGGTCACCGTTCCGCGCGACGGCAAGCCGCCCTTCGTGACGCTGGAGAGCGTCAACGAGGCGACGAAGCAGCGCATCCTGCGCGCCTACCGCGCCGGGGAGGCCGTCAGCGACGCGGACATCGCGATCAGCCGCAAACAGCTGCGCAACAAGCTGCTGAAGGACCGTGGCGACACCATCGGCCGCACCGAGGCGCTGAACGGCCTGCGCGCCGGGCGGCATGAGGGATTCCTGCAGCTGGTCGAGAGTGGCACGGTCCGACAGGATCAGGTGCGCATCCGCTGGCAGGCCACCTTGGACGGGCGAGTGCGGGACAGCCACCGCCATCTGCACGACGATACGATCAGGCTAGGCGAGTTCTTCAACCCTGCCCCGGGCGTCTTCATGCAGTACCCCGGCGACCTGCAGCACAGCCCCGGCAACTCGAAAGGGCTGGCGGCCAACGTCATCCAGTGCCGCTGCCTGGCAGTCTACCGGATCAAGTCGGACCTATTAAAAGACTAGGTGACGATGTGTTTTCTCCCTAGGGTTGCGAACATCACCAGCCAGAGGAAGGTCGTCATGGAAGTACGCACTAGCCGCCGGGGCATGGACGTGAACACCGCCAAGCTCGATGCACGGATCGTTCGCGATATTCGAGAGCGTTTGACGGCTGGCGAGTGCGGAAAGGCGATCGCTTCCGAGTTCGAGATTTCACCGCAACAGGTCTCCGCCATCAAGAACCGACGAAGTTGGGCTTGGGTCGAGTGACGCTGGCCGCCTCAGGGCGGCCTTTTTTATTGGGGTATCAGATGGCAGACCGATCCTTCGCCGCCTCGATCGCGGCCTTCGCCGACAAGACAAAGGCCCAGATGCAGGCGGTTCTGTCGGAGAGCATCCAGGAGGTCATGGACATCGCGCAGACCCCGATCGCCAACGGGGGCCGGATGCCGGTCGATGACGGCCACCTGATCAACAGCGTAGTGACCGAGCTCAACGGCTCGCAGATCGGACAAGCCAGCGATGCGGCCGATACGAGCGGGGCCAACTCATCGGCCAACATCGCCCTGCTGGTCACCCAGATGCAGCCCGGCGACATCGCCTGCATCGGATGGACCGCGGCGCACGCCATGCGCCAGCACGAGGGGTTCGTGGGCGAAGACAGCCTCGGCCGCACCTTCAACCAGGAAGGCAAGCACTGGGTCGACGGCGCCGCCGCCCAGTGGGAGCAGATCGTGGCCCGCAACGTCGAGAGGCTGAAATGAGCGTCGAAGCGATCGAGGCCGCGCTGCGGGAGCGCCTGGCAGGGTTCACCGCCTTGCCCAAGGCATGGCCCAACGAGGACTTCGATCCCAAGGCGCCGGGCAATCTGCCCTATGTCTCCTGCGATCTGGTGAAGGCCGCGACCACCGACCAGACGCTGGCCGCCACGGCGCCGGAGATGGTCGGCCGCCTGATCGCGACGGTGGTGGTCGCCAGGGGCTCCACGTCCCGCCCGGCCAACCGCCATGCCGATGCCATCGCAGCGCTGTTCCCCGCAGGCGCGCGCTTCGCGGCAGGGAGCCAGATGATCACCATCACCCAGCCCCCGCACACGCGCGAGGGCATGACCGACGGGGCCTATTGGCGGGTGCCTGTCGTGATCTCGTTCCTCGCCGCCTGACAGCCCGTCACGGGCCGCCTGCGGCACACCTGTCCAGCTTCACCAACCGCCCTGACAAGGGCCCAACCAGCGAAAGGGGCCGCTCATGGCCACTATTGTCAAAACGTCCATGGGCGGCCCCGGTCAGCGGCCCGTGACGGAGGTCACCCTGACCGCAACGAACGTGCTGACCTACGAGCCCGGCACCGGCCAGGTGCTGATCCTGCGCAACCCCACGGCAGGTGCGGTGTCGTCCGTCATCGACGGAGCGGACGGCACCACCGTCAGCTACCCCGGCGCCCCGAACATCTCAGTCGCGGCGGGCTTCGCGGTCGGTGCGATCCCGGCCGGCGGCGTCGTGGCCGTCCCGCTCGATACCATCTCGGCCTACCTGCAGGGTGCCATCAACGTGACCGGCACCGGCCTCGTCGCCGTGCTCCTGGGGAGCTGATCATGGCGAGCATCACCAACAACACCCGTGAGGCGGTGATCCTGCCGACCGGCCACACCGTGGCCCGGCTGGACCGCCTTGAGACCACGAACGCGGTCCTGCGCAGTGCCGACAATGTCCGCACCATCACCACGATGGTCGCGGCCAGGATGATCGACGTCGAGTACGACCCCGACCCGATCGACGAAGCCGCCGAGGCCACCGCGTCGGTGATCGATGCGCCGGACCGCAAGCCGTCCCCGCAGATCCCGCTCTCCCCCACCGAACGGGCCGCCGCGCCCGCTGAAACCAAGAAGGACGCCTGATCATGGCACTCATCACCTATATCGGCGCTCTGATCGCCGTATCCGCGGGCGTTCCCGCAACCGTCGACGCGGCAGGCTTCGCCGGCAGGAGCTTCACCACGGTCGGCAAGATCACCGAGTGGGGCGAGACGGGCGACCAGTCCGAGGACGTGACCGAGACCACCCTGTCCGGGCGGACCTATCACGCCAACGGCGCCTTGGACGGCGGGTCGATCCCCTTCACCTTCCTGACCGACGGCCCCGATGCCGGGCAGACGATCCTGCGCACGGCCAACAACACCAACGACGAGGTCTCAGTCCGGATCACCGATCCCGACGGCCAGATCATCTACTACCACGGCAAGGTCGCCAACCTGCGCGACCGCGCCCGCAACGCGTCGACCATGAAGGGACTGAGCGGCGAGTTCCGCGTCAACTCCGGAACGGTCCGCGTCGGCTGATCCGGTCGGCTTCGGCTGATCGGTAAGGGGCGGCGGCTTCGGGTGTGGCCCGCCGCCCCATCACCTCACACACCCCATGAAAAGGACACACCATGGACTTTCTGAAGCAATACGACGCGCGCGGCGCGGCCGAGACCGCACGCCCGCTAGAGCTGCGCGATCAAGCCACCGGCGAAGTGATCGAGAACAATGGCAAGCCCTGCATCGTCATGGTCAAGGGCGCATCCAGCCGCGCCGTGCAGGCCGAGCTGCGCCGCGACGAGATGGAACGGGCAAAGAAGGCCAAGGCCGCCGCCAAGACCGGCATGCAGGTCGACACGAACACCGCACAGGACATGCACGAGGCCACCGTGAAGGCCGCGCTGCGCCTGATCGTGGGCTTCGGCAACATGCAGACCGCCGGCGAGGACGGCAAGGCACGCGACCTGACCTTCGAGGATGCGCCGGCGCTGCTGGACCTGAACTTCATCAGCATGGCGCACCTGATGCGCGAGAAGGACGTCGAGCACTGGACCAAGCCGAGCTTCGCGCAGCAGATCCTGGACTTTGCCCAGGATGATGCCGATTTTTTGGCGGCGTCCACGAAGCCCTAGTCCTCTACGCCCGGCAGTTGGCGTTCCTTCACGGGACGCCAAAGAGCTGGAAGGAGACGCGGCTGCAGTACGCCCGCAAGAAGGGCCGTGCCGTCGAGATGCCCCCCGTCGCGGCGGGAGCATACCTGATCGACGCCATGTGGAAGCTCGGCCCGGTCCGAGCGGACGTCAACGGCACCCGTGGCGTGGACTGGACCGAGCTGGACGCCTTCGCGCGCCTGACACGGGCGATCAACGAACCGTGGGAGGCGGAGGCACTGCACGCGATGTGCAATGGCTATGCGGCCGAGCAGGCCGAGGCGGAGGACTCGTTGCGGGATCCGCCGCTAGCAGGATCGTGGTGGGTTTGACCTGTTAATCAGGCAGGCCAAACCTGATGAAAGCTTCGTAGCATGTTGGCATAACGATAGTCCCATCACGGTCCTGAGCATAAAGCCGGACGCAGGCTTCATAGAGCCTCTGCTCGACTATGCGCTGCCTCATTTCCTCTGTGGCAGTGTCCTGTGCCGTCGCGCCGCTGGCTGCCGCAAGCAGCCCCATAGTGGCGATCGTTGCTAGCTTCACTTCAATCCTCCATTCGCCCTGCACCATGCTGCGGGGCTTTCGTACGTGCGCCAAGGACAATCCCATGAACGAAACCGCTCGCCTTTCCCTAGTCGTGGACTCCTCCAGTCTCGCGCAAGGTGAGACTGCAATGGACAGTCTTGCGCGGACTGGTGGCAAGGTTGAAGACACTCTCAAGGTCAGTGCCAAGAGCATTGAGCAGGCAATGGCACGGATTTTCGGTGTCATGGGTGGTCTCGATGCGACTATGAAGTCGCTGGAGCGAGCGGTTTCTCAGTCGATGGGCCGTTCTGCTCAAGAGGTTTCCAAGGGAGCACGGACGTTCGATGATCTGCGTCGACAGATCGATCCTGCCTATGCCGCAAGCCAGCGTTTTGCGTTGGTTCAGGGTGACCTTGCTCGGATGGTCATCGACGGCAGCGCTTCGCAGCAGGCAGCCAATGCCGTTTTAGAAATTGCTCGAAGCCGATATCTGGGCGTCGCGACGGCAGCGGAAACGGCTGAGCAAGCTCAGCGTGAGCAGGCAGCCGCGGTTGCGCAGGCCACGGGGAACTACGAAGCTCTGCGGAATGCTCTGGACCCGGTCTATGCTTCATCAAAGCGATATGAGGCAGCAGTTGAGACCGCCAACACCGCGCTTCGCGCAAAGATCATCACCGAAGGCGAGCACGCTCGGGTTTTGCAGTTGGCGCAGACCCGTTACCTGGGGCTGACCCCTGCTGTTGCAGGCGCATCTGCTGGACTTGCACGGTTTACACCACAGATCACCAATGCGTCCTTCCAGCTCCAAGATTTTGCTGTGCAGGTCGCTTCGGGACAGTCCGCTCTGACAGCATTCACACAGCAGTTCCCCCAGCTTGCAGGTGCGCTTGGTGTCTCAGGGAAGCTGGCACTGCTGGGTGCTGGTCTTGGCACAATCGTCGCTGTTGGGGCTGCGGTCCTGCCGTTGTTCCTATCCATGGGAAATAGCGCCAAAGCAGCCGAGGATGCAGTCTCCGACCTGAACAGCGCATTCAGCGCCTACAAGTCGGCCATCGACGGCACCAATCTGTCTGTCGAGGATCTGACGACCAAGTTTGGTGCCAATGCAGAGGCAGCGCGCGCTCTGTACCTGGTCATGCGGGACCTCGCCGAATTGGAAATGGTGCAGGCCATGAGTGCGGCCATTGCTGCTGCGACTGGTCAGTTCGAAGGCCTCGGGGCCGAGCTTGAGCGGATCAACGCGCTGTCGAAAGCTAGCATTGGCGACTTCGGAGGCATGTCTGCAGCGTCTGGACGTCTGGCAGTGGCGATCGGCAACCTGGCCGACAAATACGGCCTTGGTTATGGGCAGGCGGTCGAACTGAACAAGGCTATGAAAGCCCTAGAGGAGGCCAAGGGCCCGCAAGAACAGGCTCGCGCCGCAGCAGCATTGGTTCAGGAGCTTCGTGAGGCTCAGCGCTCTGGCGCTGCGATCCCCCCGGAGATCATGGCAACCGCTCAGCAACTCGCCCAAGCATCAATGCTCGGCCTTCAGCTGGGTGGAAACTTGGACAATGCAGCAGCCGCAGCTTCGAATGCGGCGGCCGCAGCGCGAAACCTTGCTGCCGCGCTATCCGCGGCTGCTGGTTTTTCGCTTGGCATCGACAACCAGATCGAGGTCATCGGTGCTCGCATTGCTGCCCAGAAGGCTGGTGCCGACGCTGCTATCGCTGGCACCATCAAGCAGATGCAGATTGAGGCCGCCGCGAGCAGAGATCGCCAGATCGCCGCCGGTGTTGACCAATACAACGCGGAAGCTCTTTACCAGCTAGACTTGGACCGTATCGCCCAGCTGGGTGAAATGACGGCCGAAGAAAAGGCGTTGGCAAAAGCTACGGGCGAAGTCGCGAAGGGTCGCAAGGCAGCCGCCAGCGAAGCCGAGAAGGCGTCCAAGAAGGCTGCAAAGGAGGCCGAGAAGCTCAGCGACAACCTGGACAAGGAGGCGCAGAAGTGGCGTGAGGTCCTCGACCCGATGGCAAAGTACCGTCGCGAGGTGGCCGAACTGGCGAAGCTCACCGGGCGACTGTCACAGGACGAGATGGCTGAGGCACAGCGCCGGCTGAACATCCAGCTGGCCGACAGCCTGCCCCTGGCGGGCAAGTTCACCGACATCATGACCGATGGGCTGCTGAGCGGCTTCAAGGGCACGCTCTCCGACATCGGCGACATGCTGAAGTCCTGGCTGGCGCAGATGATCGCCATGGCCGCCAAGAACCGCATCATGATCAGCATGGGTCTGGGCGGCATTCCTGGAGGTGGCGGCGCGCTGTCTTCGGCACTCGGCGCGGCCGGGGCTCCCGTGGGCGGTCTGACCGGCGTCGGTGGCGTTCTGGGCGGCATCGCGTCGCTCGGCACGGCGGCCATGTCCGCCTTCACTGGCGGCCTGCAGGCAGCCATGGGCGGCATCGGGTCGATCACCCAGTACACGTCGCTGATGATGGGCGGCGCGACGACGAGTCTTGCCGGGCTCGCCTCGGCTGCCGGGGCCATCGCCGTTCCCCTGCTGGCGGTCGCCGCGGTGTTCTCCTTCTTCAGGAAGAAGACCAAGGAACTGGACGCCGGTCTGCGCATCACCGTCGACGGCCTGAACACCGCAGTCGACACCTTCCGCAAGACCGAGACGCGCAGGTTCTGGGGCCTGTCGAAGAAGACCCGCACCAGCTACGACCGCGCCGATCAGGAGACCCAGGACGCGCTGTCCAGCATCGTGGGCAACATCCAGACCGGCGTCATGGATGCCGCTGCGGCGCTCGGCTTCGAGGCCGAGACCTTTGCGGGTTTCGCGCACCAGATGACCATCAGCACCAAGGGCATGAGCAAGGAGGATGCGCAGCGCGCCGTCGAGCAGGCCCTCGCGGGTCTCGGCGACGGCTTCGCCGGCATGATCCCCGGCCTCAATGCCCTCCGCAAGGATGGCGAGAGCACCACGGAGGCCCTGAACCGCCTGTCCACGTCGCTGACCGGCGTAAACGGCATCATGGACACCCTGGGGCACCGCTTCCATGCCGTGGGCCTTGCCGGTGCGGATGCGGCATCCAAGATCGCCGAAGCGTTCGGCGGCCTGGACGCGATGGTGAGTGCCACGCAGCAGTACTACCAGGCGTTCTACACCGATGCCGAACGACTGGCGGTCACCACCCGCCAGACCTCGGCCGCGCTGGCGGAGCTGGGCATCGCCATGCCGCAGACCCGCCAGGAGTATCGCCGCATGATCGCGTCCCTAGACCTGACCACGGAGGCGGGCCGCGAGGCTTATGCCGCGCTGATCGGCCTGTCGGGCGCCTTCGACCTGATCCTGCCGCAGATCTCTGGCTTCACCCGGGAGATGACGGCATTGCAGGATCGGGTCGTCGCCTCGATCGGCACCGTCATCGGCGGACTGTCCGAAGCGATCCGCCTGAACACGTCCGCCGCGGCCGACTGGCGCAAGGCGGGTGACGGCATCCGCGACTATCTGGACAAGCTCCGGGGCACGGCCTCGGCACTGTTCAGCCCTCAGCAGGCGCGCGCCTACAACCAGGCGCTCTACCAGCGCACCTTGATGCAGGCGAACAGCGGCGATGTGGAGGCGGCGGGTCGTCTGCCGGGCGTGGCCGACAGCTACCTGTCCAGCGTCAACGACATGGCACGGTCCAGGACCGAGTCCGCGCTGGCACAGGCCCGCGTGGCCGTGGCGCTGAGCAAGGTCGCGGTCAGGACCGACACCACTGCGACGGCGCTGGAACGGGTCGCGGCACTGCAGCAGCGGCAGGTCGACATCCTGACCGGCGTGCAGAACCACCTGGCGGCAGGCAACACCCTGACGCAGGCGGGGATCACGCGCCTTTTGGGTCAGCTTGGCAGCCTGGACGATCGCATCGCACTGCGGGCCGGCGATGCCCGCACTATCGTCGCGGGCGTCAGCGACGCCTTGGGCAATGCCAACGTCACGGCGTCGCTCACAGGCGCGGACGGGCTGCGCGCCAGCATGGGCACGCTGCGCACGTCGCTGGTGGATCTGCGTCAGGCCATCGCGGCCGAGACGGCGCGGAGTGAACGGCAGCGGAAGGTCGCGGCCCTGAACACGTATGTCGGAGGCCTCACGGCCAATGCCGCGGGCAACCACTTCGTGGACGATGCCGATCTCACGGCGATGTCGCGGGCCGCGGGGATCAACACGGCCGGGCTCAACACCAGCCAGATCCGCAATCGGCTGGCGGCCTTTGACGGCGGCGACCTGCTGCGCGGGACGGTCTACGATCCCACGGGCAACCTGGAGCGCAACTACCTGGAGAAGGAGCGCCTGAAGCAGGAGGTCAGCGGCATCTACGGCACCATCCGGCAGATGATGACGCAGTACGGGGTGACCACGGCCAACCCGTTCGTGCTGAACGACAAGGGCGTGCGGTCCAATCCTCACACCGGGCACTTCTTCATCAACGGGCGGCACATCACCGACCACAACCACCCGTTCTGGAACACACTCTGGGGTTCGGGCGGGCTGTGGGCACGGTTCACGTCTGCCGAAACGGCGCTGCGGAACACGCCGGGCTTCGCGACGGGCGGCACCCACCTCGGGGGCCTCCGCATCGTGGGCGAGAACGGTCCGGAACTGGAAGCAACCGGTCCGAGCCGCATCTTCAGCCACCGCCAGAGCCGCGCCATGCTGGACAACAGCGAGGTGGTGCGGGAGCTGCAAGCGCTAAGAAGGGAGATGGAGCATGTGAAAGCCTTCAGCCAGAAAACCGCTGAGAGTACGACCGATGCCAAAAAGGACCTGCGTGAAATGAACCGCGTAGGCGTGAAGATCGATCCCGACCAGAACAAGGTAGCGACGTGAAGATCATCGAGCCGTACGACGTCACCCCCGCCATGATGCTGGCCAGCAATGTCCCGGAGACCGACCATCCCGCATGGGCCGCCGGGACGAGCTACGAGAACGGCGCACGGGTGATCCGGCAGAACGCCATCTGGGAAAGCATCCAGGCGGCCAATGTCGGGCATGACCCTCTCACCGATGTGACGTCGCAGTGGTGGTTCCGGATCGGGGCCACCAACCGCTGGCGCGCCTTCGACAACCGGCTTGGCGGGGTCACCCGCCAGCCCGGCAACATCACCTACACGATCCGCCCGCCGCGGACCCTCAACAGCATCGCGTTCTTCGGGCTCGATGCGCAGAGCGTCCGGATCAGGGTCACCACTCCGGGTGCCGTGCTGATCTACGACCAGACCTTCCAGCTCGCCTCGCGCGACCAAGTGGGGACGTTCTGGGAATACATCTACACACCCTTCACGGTGCGCTCGGACCTGATCCTGCCGGGTCTGTCGCTGCCGTCCGGGTCCTCGATCGAGATCACCGTCGCCTCGACCGGCTCGGCCGAGGTCGGCGAGATCATGATCGGCAACCAGATCGACATCGGCATCACGCTGATGGGATCGAGCCTGGGCATCGTGGACTATTCCCGGAAGGACCGCGACGAGTTCGGGGGCGTGTTCATCGTTCCGCGCCCTGTCAGCGAGATCGTCCGGTTCCGCTTCTCGGTGCCCTCCGGCGGGGAGGCCCGCGTGCAGCAGGTCATTCGCCGGATCACGTCCAAGATCTGCGTCTTCTACGCCATCGAAGGCGAGGACCGGTTCGGGATGACCATCGCGGGCATCCTGCGCGACTACGACCTGACGATCGGCGCCGGCAAGTCCTTCGGGACCATCGACGCGGAAAGCCTCGTCTAACAGCTTCACCCATCATCTCAGGAGCGCCCGTCACCCGGGTGATTTTGCATGGCAATTACCCCACCGCCCACGCCGCCGAACACCGGCAACCCTGCGCAGCTGGAGGAGCGGGCAGACGCGTTTTTCGGCTGGTTTCCGACATTCGTCTCGGACTACAACGGCGACCTGCCGCTGCTGCGCGGGAAGACCTATGCCTCACGCGGCGGGACGGCGAACGCCATCACGCTGAACACCGGGGGTGTGGCGCTTGCGACGGGCATGCAGGTCCGGTGGCGGGCCGCTGCGGCGAACACCGGTCCGGTCACGATCAACGTCGACGGGCAGGGCGCGATCGAGGCGCGGACCATCACCAACGTCGCGCTGCCCGCCGGCTACATCCGCACCGATGCCGACACGGTCGCAACCTATGACGGGACGCGCTGGATCGTGGACCGCCAGATCGAGAACGGATCCAATGCCAACGGGGCCTTCCAGCGCACTGCGGACGGCACGCTGTTGTGCTGGGGGTACACGACGACCAGCTCGACGGCAGAGGTGGTCGCTGTCTTTCCCGCCACCTTCGTCACAAGCACCCCGGCCGACGACGTTATGGTGACACTGGGGGTAAACTCCACCAGCACGACCTTTGCGATCTCACCGCGCTTCACCGGCATGAGCACCACCGGCATGAGCGTGTCTGCGTTCAGTGCAGCCACGCAGAACCGCATCGCCACCCGTGTCACCTTCATCGCCGTCGGCCGCTGGTACTGAGGATCACTCCCATGAAGATCACGTTCACCCCGCAACTGCGGGCCGATGCCCTGTCGCTGTCCCTCGATGGCGATGTGCTGACCGTCAACGGTACCGCCTACGACTTCGGCCCGCTGGCCGAGGGCGGCACGCTGCCTCGCGAGGCTGTCGGCTGCCCGCTCCTGGCCTCCGACGTCACCCGCGAAGCCGGTCACATCACGCTGACGCTGATCCTGCCACACGGCAGCGACGCGCCCGAGGAGGCCCGGTTTCCGCAGCCCATCACCGTCACCCAGACCGGACCGATCCCGCTGCCCGTGACCTATGCCGAGGAGGCGCCCGAATGATCGACTGGACCCAAGTCGTCACCGCTGAGCAGCAGCAGAAGACGGATCGCCAGGCGCTGCGCGATCAGATCGCGTCCCGCCGCCACGAGGCGATGTGCGCCGGGATCAGCATCGCGGGGATGTCGGTCGCAACCGACGACGTCAGCCAGACCCGTTTCGCAGGGGCCGCCGTCAGCGCCATGCTGGAGCCCAACTATGCCGTCCGGTGGAAGACGGGCGACGGGTCGTTCCGGCTGCTGTCCGGTGCCGAGATCATCGCGATTGCCTCCGCCGTCCGGGCCCACGTGCAGGCTTGCTACGACCGCGAGGCCAACCTGCTGGCGGCACTGGACGCGGGCGAGACCGTCGATCCAGACGCAGGCTGGCCCGGCTAGAGCAGCCCGCCCAACCATCGCGACCATCTCCCCTGCGAGGGGCACAATCACCGAGAGGGGCCATGGCCAACATCATCAAGACCTCCGTCGGGGGGGCCGGCGCGCGGCCCGTCACGGAAATCGTCCTGACCGCCACCAACGACCTGACCTATGAGCCGGGGGCGGGTCACGTGCTGATCCTGCGCAACCCGACCGCTGCATCGATCGACTGCGTCCTGCGCGGTGCGGACAGCACGACCGTCAACTTCCCCGGCGCGCCGTTCATCTCCGTCGCCGGCGGCTACTCCACCCCCGTCCCGGCCGGTGCCGTCCGTGCCATCCCGCTCGACACCGTGGCCGCCTATCTGAAGGGCCCGGTGACCGTCACCGGTGCGGGGCTGGTCGCGGTGCTGATGCGCGCAGTGAACGGGCGTGGCGCCAGGTCCATCTTCAACGATCCCCCGGCGGCCATGCCGGGCGAGATCGTGATCCCCACCGCGCCAGCAGCCTTTGCGACCGGAGACTGGTCGGTGGCGACCGGCCCGGCCCCCAATCAGGTGGTGATCACCATCAACAACCTGCCGAGCGACGGTGGGTCTCCCATCACCGCCCTGCAGTACAGCAACGGCGGCACCTGGACAAACCTGAGCGGCACGGGCGCTGGCCAGTACGTGCTCGACATGCCCGCGGCGGGTACCGAATACCCGATCCGGATCCGTACCCGAAACGCCATCGGGATCAGCGGGCCCGGCGTGACCAAGACTGTGCTGAGCGGTGTGGCCGACGCGGCGCCTGCCGTCATTGGCGGTGCATCCATCGGTCAAGCTGGTGCATCCGGCACGATCTACAACGGCTACGTGCTGGCGGACGGCGACGACTTCGACGACATGACCGCCGCTGACTTCCTGACGCCGACCAGCGCGGCCGGCGCCTACATGACCACCCGGCACTACGGCATCCAGTCGACTGCGCCGCGCTACCTGCGCGGGGCCGCGAGCCTCGGGGGCTACGAGGCCGACCCGTGGCATACCGGCTTCCTCGACGCGAACCGCGGCGTCGTACCGGCCAGCTACGCCGACATGATCACGTTCGAGAACGGCATCCTGCGGGCGAAGTCGCGGCGCGCAACGACAGCGGAGCGAGCGCTGATGGGCGCGCTGAACGGCAAGCTGAACCTGTCGTCCATGATCCACATGGGACGCCGCAACATGATGCGCGCGCCGTGCCTGATGGAGATGCGCCTGCGCTTCCCTTCCGAGCTGTCGTCTTGGAACCAGTGGCACCCGACCTTCTGGCTGATCCAGTCGCAGCCGGGCAACGGATGGGACGGCCTGGAGCTGGACTGCGAGGGCTTCTCACCCGCGCTGCAGTTCAACCGCAACACCTGGAACAATGGGGTCGGCTCCTATGGCCCGACCCTCGGCAACACCGCGCCGGTCAGCGAGACGGAGTTCCGAGACTATGCGTTCGAGATCCTGCAAGTGGGCGGTGTCTGGCGCGTACGGCTTTGGGAGAACGGATCGCTGGTGGCCGAAGGCTCGCCCGACTACGGCGGCAACGCGTTCGATCCGTCGCGGCCGTTCCACCTGATGATGACGAACCACATCCTGCAGTCCGGCATCAACCAGGCGATCTTTGATGCGGCCGGAGATGCCGGCGCCGACATCGAGTGCGACTGGTGGCGGGCATGGCGACCCAGCACCGGCACGTTCCGCCAACCGCTGGTCCCGGCGGCCGTGCTGGAGACCCCGTTCAATACGGCGTTCTCGTTCGCGCTCCCGACCCCTCAGCAGGTCTGGGGCAGCGACGTCACCGCCGACGTGATCGAGATGATCCCGAACGAGGACAACACCCCGGCGCAGCCCTGGGTGCGCGGCCTGCTGCCGCCTTCGGTTACGCGGACCGGGAACACGCTGGCCGGGACGATCGGGGACAATCCGGGGCAGCTGGTCCTCGCCCGGTCGGCGACGCCTGCGCTTGGCGATGGCTGTGTGCCGCAGCCGATCACGATCGCCGTCGGCCCTGTCGTTCGGTGGTCGGGAACGACTGTCACCGAGGGGCAACCCATCAGCGCCGACCTCTACGCTCTGTGCGACTGCGGCGATCTGCACATGGGCAAGACGGTCACGGTCACCGGCTTGGCCGGGTCTGGCCTGACCTACAACGCGGTCACGGGCCTGCTGACCGGCACACCGCCGCTTGGCAGCTACACCCCGACGATCACTGTCACCAACTCGCGCGGCCAGACGGCATCGAGAACGGTCACGATCACAGCCGCAGCCGCTGGATCGGGCCCGGCCTACGCCTCATGGGCCGGGCCGGGCTGGTTCGATGCTTCGGACGACAGCACGCTGACGCTGTCGGGTGCCGAGGTCACGGCACTGGCAAACAAGCGTGCAGGCGGTGGAAACCTAGCTGGGGCTGGGGTCGCGGGGACCAAGAACCGCGTGGCCGATGCCCAGAATGGGCGAGCCATCATCCGCGTGACCCGCGACACCTCTGGCAGCGGCACGCGCCCCCGGTTCGAGGCCCTACCGACCGATGCCATCTCGCAGATGTTCCAAGGCAACGATCGCCCCTACACCGTCATCACCGCCTATCGCCCGACGGACACGAACACCGGCTACATCTGGTCGGCGTCCGAGAACGCGAACGGTGATGCCAGCTCGGAGCAGATTGCCCTGATCCGCAGGAACACGACCGCCTCGTCTGTGCGGCGGCAGTTGCTTGAGGGGACAACGAACGACGTCTCTTGGGGCACAGGGCAGGCATCGGGCGCCGCGCGTATCGTCGCAATCAAGCACACAGGCACGGCGGTTACGGTCTGGGACAACCAGCTGGCGAAGACCGTCGATGCCGCGGCGCAGGACGTGACCGCCTTCAGCACAGACCTGGCCTTCTATCTGTTCGCGTCCCGGACGGTGAACGCCAGCAGCTACTCCAGCGCGCAATGCAACTTGGACTTCTACGAAATTGTCATCGAGAACACCGCCCGCTCTGACGCCGAGATCGTCCAAGCCTTGCAGGACATCGCCACCAAGTGGGGCATCACCCTCTCCTGAAACCGTCCAGAAAGGACACTTCATGCCCACCGCTAACAAAGCGGCGCGCCTCGGCGTCATCAATGGCGAGTCCGCGCGCCCCTTCATCAACGCCTTCAAGCAGGCGTGGTCCTGGCAGGCCGACCGAGGCGGCGCGCAATGGGATGCACTGGTCGCCGACGGTCACATGACCCCCGGCGGCCAGCTGATCTCGATCCCGCCGGGCTCGGGCGGGTTCCGCACCTGCCTGTTCCACAACATGCCGGCAGAGGCGGGCGGCTCGGGCCGTCACCGTCTGCGGTGGGACGGGACCTGCACCATCGATCTGCACGGGGCCCGCAACATCACGCGCGTGTCGCCGAACGAGATCCAGTTCGACTTCACCGCCAATGGCGCGTCCTGGATCGACCTGATCGTCCGGACGATCGATCCCACAGGTGGTCCGATCAAGAACATCGCGCTGGTGCACCAGGATGACTGGGCCGACGCCGACCGGGGCAAGATCTTCCGCCGGCAGTACCTGACCGAGATCGCCCCCTATCACGCACTGCGGTTCGACGAGTGGATCGGCATCCTGACGTCGGAGAACCAAGGCGGGCTGCGGATCACGGACTGGGCCAGCCGGGCGCTGCCGACCGACGAGATCTTCCACCGCTTCGTGCCCTACGAGTGGATGGCGGCGCTGTGCCGGGAGATCGATGCCGCGATGTGGCTGTGCCTGCCGACTGCGGCTACTGACGATCACATGCGCCAGTGCGCAGTCCTGATCCGTGACCTGATGCCCGCGCCGCGGCAGGTCTATGTCGAGTACAGCACCAAGACCTGGGATTTCTCAGGCACCCCGCAGGCCCACTACTGCGCCGCCCGGGGCCGCGAAACCTTCGGTATTAGCACCGGGTCTGAGTTCCGGAACTGGTACGGCATGCGGTCGGTGCAGATGGCGCAGATCTGGCGCCGTGTCTGGGGCGGGGACGAGCGGCTGCACACCGTGGTCCAGCACCAGGCGGACTGGGTCGGCGGCGAGGCTGACATCCTGTTGGCGCCGCTGTGGCGGGACCGTAGCGGGACGCGGGGTTTGCCGGTCTACGTCGCACCGCACTCGGTGATCGACATGCTGACCGTGCACGCGCAGATCGACGGCGGCATGGCCTATGGCGGCCGGGCCTCGCAGCTGGAGGGCTGGCGTACCTCCCTGTCACAGGGCGCGGCGTTCGATCGGATCCGCGACCAGCTGCTGACGGGCAACGCATGGGGCGCAGACCGCACGGTCCGCAGCCTGGTACCCAAGTGGCGGCACTACCGCACCGAGGCGTCGAAATACGGCATGGAGCTGGGCGCTTACGAGGTCGGCAACCACATGAACGGCGTCGGCGGCAGCACGGCCCTGCGATCGTTCATCCATGCCTTCTCGGTCAGTCCGCAGATGGGCGAGGTCTATGCCGCGACCTTCGCCGCTCTCGATGCCGCAGGCTTCGAAGGCCCGCTGTGCATGTCGGTCGAATGCCGGATGCCCGACCAGAACATCTGCCACGGCCTGCAGCGCTGGCTGGGCGACCGCAATCCGGCCTGGGCCGCGGTGCGGGCGCTGATCGAGGATGCGCCTGTCACGGTGCCTGAGCCCGCGCCTGTGCCGGTCCCGGAGCCTGACCCGGTGCCGACGCCTACCCCGACACCCACCCCAGACCCCGTTCCGGAACCAACCCCCGAGGAACTCGACATGGCCGAACGCCAACTGCTGACTGCCCTTCTGAGCCTGCTGAAGGAGGGCGTGAGCCTGCTGGAAGCCCACCTGTCCGCCGAACCGGCGACCCCGGCCCCGGCGCCAGATCCGGAGCCGACCCCTACGCCTGCGCCTAAACCGGAGCCGGTCCCCGCGCCGCAGCCGATGCCCGAACCCGCGCCGAGCAAGATGCTGCCCAGCTTCCGCCATGTGCAGGACTTCGGTGTCGACCGCGCGCTGGACTTCGACTGGAACAACCCGAACATGCACATCTACCTGCCGAACTGGGCGGGCGGTGATGAAGAAAACGGCGTCGGGGGCAGCATCGGCACGCCTACCAACATCGACTACAACGCCGACAAGTCCGTCACGCTGCGGGCCGGTATGGTCGATGGATGCTGGCGCACCGGAGCGCTGCAGGTGAACCGTCGTCAAGCGCCTCGCGGCAAGTGGGGCGCCGTCGTCACCAGCCACACCGACAAGGCGGTCAACGCGTTCTTCGTCCATGCAGGCAACGGCAAGGAGCTGGACTTCGAACTGGTGAAACGGAACGGCGTGATCGGTTGGGCACCTGCCGTCCACATGCCGCGTCGGGGCGGCGGTCGTGCATCGTCGGACAAGCGGCAGATGGCCTTGGGGCCGTTCACGCCTGGCGTCCAGCAGCGGCTTGTCACGGAACTGTTCGCCGACAAGTGCGACTTCTACATCGACGGCGTGCTGTTCGAGACAATCCGTCCTGCCGACATGGCGGACGGCTTCATCTGGGATACGACCACCGACGCCTATGCCATGGCGACGATCGAGCGGCATCGCTTGTGGGCAGGGTGGACCGCTGCCGACTACGCTGAACCGAGCAGCATGACTGTACATGGCTTCCTGCTGCCCTCGATGCCTTGATGCAAAGAAAAGGGCCTCGCCTTCTGGCGAGACCCTATTTGGCACTTCCGGCACTGGTTACGAATACGTCTGCACAACTTGCTGCATTGCAGAACCGTTCCGTACATTTTGCTCTGAGATGTTTGGTCGGTCAGGCAGCCACCCCTCCCAGAACCACTGCCCGACCGAAGGCAAACGTAGCGCCATTTGGAGCCCTGCGCGCCTGTCTAAATTGGCACATGGTTAGCGGCGAAAAACCGGCCCCCGGAAGGGGTTTCCGGGGGCCTCCGCAAGACGCCGATACACCCGCCTAGTAAAGGCTGAGTGAGGGATAACCCCGGCTATCGGACACGTCTGGCGTTCGAATTTGCACATTGCGCATTTTTGACGGTAGCACGGTTTATCCGGCTGTCTGCACTGATTTGTTCATTAACCCTAACCCTAACCCGCCGCGTGCGGGCTTTTTCATGCCCGGTCGCCGGGCGTGAACTCCACCCCATTTCACGGAGGCCGCGATGGCTGATGACACCACCCGCCGTCGCACGGCCGGGCCGATACCATGAATGAGCTGATGACCCTTGTCCGGGAGGTGGGCGGCGGCCTCGCCGGGGTCGTGATCGTCGTCCAGGGCTGGGCCAACTGGATCCAGTACAAGCGCAACGGCGAGCTGCAGGACAAGATGCTGGAGATGGCGCAGGCGATGGTGAAGGAAAGCCGCGACCTGATCACCGACACGAACAAGACCACGGCGGCGAACACCGAAATCATGGGCCGGGCGGTCCGGCTTCTGGAGGATCGGCGATGATGGGGCGGCTCATCCGACAGCTGACCGGCCACGGGCGCAGGGCCGAGAGGGCCGACACGATCATGCGCGAGCACATGACAGACTCGGCCCCGGAGAAGCGGGCCATCAAGGCGCGGGTGCGGGCAATCGAACGCCTTGTGGAGCAGCTGGAGAAGGACACCAAGACATGGCACTGACTATCGGGCTGATCGCCGTCATCAACGCGCTCGGCTATTTCGCCGTGATTTGGGCATTCCGTGCCAGTTTCCGTGAGCTTCGCTCCGCGACCTGGTGGTTCGCGACCGGGTTCATGATCCTCGCCGGGGCCATCATCCTACGCGGCATCTACTGGGATGTGGGCATGCCGCTTCTGCGGATGTGGGTGCCGGGTTTCGCCGAGCAGTGGACCGACGCGACCCGCGGGCGGCTGATCAACATCGTCTTCGGACTGATGAAGATGGCATCGTTCTTCTGTGCCCTGAAATGCCGCCAGCTACTGATCCCGGAGGATGAGCGGCATCACTGGCCGCTGTGGCGCGCCTGGCTGCACCCCACAAAGATTAGGCTGCTGCCCTGGCGATAAAAAATTGCCCCGCTGGCAGGCGGGGCGAGAACAGAAGCAGGGATAAATATTCCACTGTCTACCCCGTCTCAACGGGCCCCATCCCAGATCGTTCCGTCGTGAGTTTTCCCGAGAAACTAGCGGCGGTCCCAGATCGGGCAAGACAGGGACCGCCTGACCGAACGACAACGAATAAGCACGTTTCGGCTACGCGCACATTAATCGCCCGCAAATGAAAGCCAAGCTCGCCCGCCCTGACCGGCGGGCTTTTTCATGTCCATGCCCACGAGGAGGCAGTCATGCCACACTTCCCCATCAAGTACATCGTGCTGCACTACAGCGCGACCTATCCCGACCAGGATTACGGCGTGGCCGATATCCGCAAGATGCACCTCGCCCGCGGGTTTAACGACGTCGGCTACCACTACGTGATCCGTCGCAGCGGCGCCGTCGAGAAAGGCCGCCAAGACACGGTCGTCGGCGCGCACGTCTCAGGCCACAACACCGGCAGTCTGGGCATCTGCTCCGTCGGTGGCATCGAGCGCGCCACCGGCCCGAACGTCGGCGTCGACAACCGCACCGAGGCGCAGAAAGCCGCGACGGTGAAGCTGGTCCGCGAGCTGCTGGCCAAGCATCCCGGTGCACAGGTCGTCGGACACCGCGATCTGGGTGCAACGCAATGCCCCGGCTTTGACGTGCGCAGCTGGTGGGCCGCGGCCAACGCCCGGCCGCCTGTCATGGACAGTGTCCCGCCGAAGCCCCTGCCCTCTCCTGCCTCTCCCGCCGTCACCAACCCCGCCAAGGGCGCCCTGTACCTCATCGGCGCACTGGCTGCGGACGTTGCTGTTTTCTTCGGAGTGAAATGACCATGAACCCGCTGATGCTCTTCAAGACCCTCCGCGACCTGTCTGCGCTGATCGAGCAGGCGAACCGCCTGGCTGGGCCGGACAAGCGCTGGTCACTGGCCTTCACCAACCGCTCTTTCATCGTCGCCTGTGTGGCCTTCGTCGCCGCGGCTGCCCTGATGCTCGGCTTGCCGTTTCCGATGCCGATCGATGTGACGGCGGAGACGGTCTATGCAGTGATCACAGTGGCAGGTCTGCTGTGGGCGGGGGTCGAACGCATGCTCGGCAAGACCAGAGCGGTCTGGAACAAGAAGCAGGCTGTCGAGGCAGTCGTAGAGGCCGATGCCTTGACCACAGCTCTTAAGAAGGTGCCAGGACTGGATGCGTAGCCGTTCCAGTGATGGTCACCTGCGGCTGATCTAACCGGCATGAGGTCATGAAACTAAAGAGAATAGACTTTCGTTTAACGCTTCTATCATTGCAACAGGAGGGGGACGAAAATGGTTAGCCATGTTCGGAAAAGGACTTCTCAAGCACGATGTATCGTAATCACAAAAAAGATCACCAAGCGATCAATGGTGAGCAATCCCAATTCTCTCGAAAAACAAGAAGGGTTCTTGGATCAGCTGATCAATCGAAAGGTTGATCATGCAGTCCGTGTAATGATGCCCTACGAAAAATCTGACCACGTGCACAGTTAGCAATAGGGTAAAGTCTTGCGTGTTGTTCTTCTTTCGTTCTAATCGACCAGAAGGAGACAGCCATGCCCCGCCACCGTATTCACGAGCCGATCTTCCCGGAGAACCGGGCCCTCTACATCATCTGGTGCGAGGAGTGGCAGGGCGATCGGTATTCCTTGGCGGCCGGGCACTTGAGCGCCATGATCGCGGCGTGGGACGCAATGGCCGACTACTCGCCGCGCGATCGGCTCTCGCTCCAGTTTGGCAGCCGGGTCCTTCGCATGCGAGAACCGGAATGACTACGCATTGGACACGCAAGATCACCTTCGAAGCCGATGCCAATGATTGGGTCGTCCTCCGGGATGGCCTGGTCGTCGGCCGCGTCATGCTGGACGACCAGCAGAGCAGTCGCCTCGGCCGCCCGCAGTGGGCGTGGTCCGTCATCACCATGCCCTCAAAGAACGGCTATTCGGATTCGATGTCCGCGGCGCTGGAGGAGGTACGGGGGCGAGCGTCCGACAAGTGGGGCCACAAGCCTCACGGCTGGCCGGACGACCGCACGTAGCCCCCTGCCCTATTCACTAGCATCTTTCATCACCGCCCCTCGGCTCAAACCGGGGGCGGTCTTTTTGCATTTGGGGATAAGCATTTTAGTTTCTTATATTTCTTCCTTTTTAGGGGCCCTAAACATCTGTTCCTAAATATTAATCCAGCCTGAAAGTGACCTATCGGGCGAGGTATCGAGACTTTATGGGCGAGGCATGGTGACCGATGGGGCGAGGTAAGGTGACTTTTTGGGCGAGGCCCCTGCCCTCGAATGTCCCCTATAGCTCTATCATGACTTTTGGGGCGAGGTCCTCACGCCGCTGTTAGATATTTCCGGCAGTGGCTTCCAAAGAGACGACTTTTAGGCCTACTGTGACTCGAAAACAGGGACAGGTCACAATGCATGCGGGACGAACCTCGCCCAAAAAGTCACGATAGCTCTACGGGCACGCTTGGGGCTTTTCAGCGTCGCGGCGAGGTCATCAAGCCTGCCGAACTGATCGAAGTTCGTGGTGGCGAGAAGATCACCCTGGCTGCGCGCAGGATCTACAACCAGCTGCTGTCCAATGCCTTCGGTCCAGACATGGCCGCCGAGGGGCAGGAATACCGTATCCCCTTCTCCGAACTGCGAGGCAATCACACGTCAAACGACCGGGTGACAGAGGCAATCCTGAGCCTTATGCAGACGGTCGTACGCGTGAGGATGTCTGACGGATCAACCCGCAACGTTCATCTCCTCGGCCCGACCGATGTCGAGAAGTTCGGACCCGGCATCGCCACGATGCTCACCTATGAGCTTCACCCGAAGCTGTTGCCGATCCTGCGCGACAGCCAGATCTTCGCCAGGCTCGAAATGCAGATCCTCCATGGTTTCGGCACAAAGTACGGGATGGCGCTTTATGAGATCATCGCCAAGCGGATCGGCTTGAAGCACGTCTTCTACAACGACTTCGAGACCGACGAGCTGCGGGACTATCTCGGCGTCCCCCATGGCAAGCTCGGACCTTTCGCGGCGCTACGCCGCAAGGCAATTGAACCGGCCGTGGCAGAGGTGAACGCCCTCGCCCCCTTCTCGTGCCGCGTCGACACGATCGAGACCCAGGGCCGAAAGGTGACGAAGCTGCGGCTGTCCTGGTGGCTCAAGACCGTCGACGAGAAGAAAGCGCAATGGGAGGCCCAGCAAGGCAAGCAGGCTAACCTGTTCGTTGACCAGCTCCCCGAAGTAACCCTCTGGGAGCCATGATCGTGCAGTTGATCAAAGATGCACAGTTGCAAATGTGCACAAATGCAAAGGGGCAGACATGCAGGTGATCACGATTGCAATGCAGAAAGGCGGCGTGGGCAAGTCCACCCTCGCCCGCTCACTTGCAGTGGCCGCGGTTCGAGACGGCCTATCGGTCCTGATGATCGATATGGATTCGCAGCAGAGCGTGAGCCAATGGGCGGAGCGGCGCGAGGGCGACATGCCGGTGGTGGTGTTCTCCACCGAGAATGAACTGCCGAAGAAGCTGGCCCAGGCTAAGGGCGTGGCCGATCTGGTGATCATAGACACCCCCCCTGCCCGCTCGACCGAGGCTCCTGCCGCCGTCGAGGTCGCCGACCTAGTGCTGATCCCGACCACTCCTGATGTCGAACCTCTTGAGCAAATGCCCAGGACCCTTCGCCTGTGTCGCGGCTTCTCGCGTCGGGTGTTCGCGGTGGTGAATATGGCCAACCCGACCGGCCCGGCCGAGGTCGCCTATACGCGCGAGGTCATCGAGGCCATGGGTGCCAAGACAGCTCCCGTCGTGCTCCACCGCCGGAAGGCCCACCGGGATGCCAGCGCATCCGGACAGACGGTCCAGGAGGTAGATCCGAACGGCAAGGCTGCTGCGGAAGTGGCCAGCCTATGGGCGTGGGTTCGTGCAGAATTGCAGGGCAGCAAATGAGCAATCGTGCAGTCATGGGATTGTGCACAGTGGCACAAATGCAGTTGGGCAATAGGGCAGGGGTGCAGAAATGAAAAAACCAAATCCGCTTCTGGCAGCGATGATGTCAAAGGAGCCAGAGCCGGAAGCCGCCGCCGCGCCGGCTGCGCCAAAGCCTGCTGCGAAGCGGGCACCAGCGCCTGCGGCAGAGAAGCCTGTCGCCAAGAGGGCAGGGCAGAAACACCTCGGTGCCTACTTCGATAAGCGCGACCCGATCCTAGAGCGTGTGGCGATCCTGCGTGCCCGTCTGGACATGAATAACTCCGAACTGATCGAGCATGCGCTGCATGAGCTGTGGAAGCGCCACGAAGCGGGCAGGGCGTTCGGAGAATAATGCGAGCGTGCATTTGTGCACAAGTGCATTTATGCACGTCCGATATAAGGATGTAGAATGATTGAATGGCTGGACGGTTACTGGACAGCGATCAAGCATGTTTCGATACTCTCTGGCTGGGGGAGTCCAGTCGAGTGGGCAGCGGCTATTGGGTCAATCGTAGCCGCGCTTGCTGCCGCTTTCGCTGCGTGGCAATCGTTGAGAGCCGCGCGGCAAAGCAATGTTGTAATGACGGAATCTGAAAGGGCTGCAATACTTCAGCAAGCATCAAGTACGTTCTATGAAATCGAGTATAAAAGCGAGAACGTTGCAAAGATTATCAGGCCGTTGAAGGCTAACCCATTTCCTAACGATATATCTCAGCTCAAGGCGGAGTTGATAGAAGAACTTGAGGGGGACTGGCAGGCATATTCTCACCTTCAAGGTCGTTGCTCTCAGTCTCTACAGAGCGTTTTAGCTGCAAAAAACTTGTTAGAATTAAGCAAGATAAAGCAGGATCTTTTGTTCATTTATGCAAGTGCGCGTGAAATAGATTCGATGACTAGTAATCGCCAAAATAACGCCAAGATTAACGGAATTATTGATTAGTGTGTTTCAAAATATTTAAACAGCGGCAATTTCCCTAACCACCGCCCATTCCTGTTCCGCCTGCACTTTGGTTCGCGGGCAATACCCGTACCACACTAAGTAGTCCTGCCTCGCTGGTTGCCATGCTTTACGTGGGTGATCTCAGTTTTTCATCGATGCAGATAGAAAAATGCCTCGCGGCGTTATGAGCGCTGCGAGGCAAGGGCAACTGATGAGGTCCGTAAGGGACTTTTTGATCATACCGAAGCCGTATTGAAACGGAAGCCTTTATTTGCAGCGGCAGGGCAGGGCGCGGGTGGCCTCCGCGATGATCTCCGCCGCTTGCTGGCGCCAGGTCATGCCTCGCATCCCCTGAATGGGATTAGGGGCGTCGCGTAGCCTAGCATCATTGGATGGATAGGATCGCCGCTCGCCGTATGACCCCAGCAGAAGACAGGCTTTCCACTTTGGCGCAGGTGCATTGCCATCTCATCAAGGCGGGGGCGCAGCACCTTTGGCAACTTCGTACGGCTTCCCCAGCATGCAACGAGTACATCGGCCTCGGATATCACCTCTGCAACAGTCTCTCTATAACGGGGGCCATAGGGGTCTGCTGCTGTCGCCAGATCTCGCACGTCAGTCGCGATGAGGCCGAACGCATTTGCCGCAACGTATCGCCGCCATCTCAGGCGCTTTCCGAAACCAATCCATTTCTTGCTGGTCTGGTCGTTGTGGTCTGCACCAGCTTGAGACGGATTGACCCCGAAAACGGCAGCAACCACGTCCCCCGCGCCGATATACCGGTCGAGTCGCAGGCGGTACTGACCGCAGTCAGAGAAGATAGCCCCATTACCGATCATGTCCATCATGTCTTCTCCCTTCTCACTACCTGCTGCGCCTGCCAAGCTGCGAAGCGCCCTGCGGGAAGGATTTTCAGCCCGCCGTTCTTGCCCGGCTCGGCCAGCCCGGCATCCATCAGCTCGGCCGCGGCCTTTCGGTTCTTCGCGGGGTGCTTGCCAGTCTTGTAGAGCTTGGCCAGCAGCTCGTTTGCTTCGGGGCTCATGCGACCCGCTCCTTCGCGCTGACCGCATAGCCGCCCCACTGGTCAGCACTGGCATCCGCCACCCCCTCGAAGGTCCTGCTCCTAATCTTCCAGCGGTCTGGCCCTGGCGGAGCGCGGTGGATCGCGCTCCAGGCCTTCCACTCGTCGCGGCCCCGCTCCGGCTCTGGCAGCATGTTTGTCGCCACCAGCAGCGGCAGGCCACGCAGGTAGAAGCCGGTGGCCTTGTAGGCTGGCTCGCCAAACCAGAACGGCTGGACGATCTGCGGGGCAGGGAGGTCGGCCGGCATCCGGTCCTTGGCAAGGTCGTTCATCTCGGGGTTCTCGATCGCGACCCGCTCGATCGGCGCGCGCCAGCACGCGGTGAACAGATCCACGCCCGCCTCGAACTCCTCGCGCATGCTTGCCCAGGTGCGGCCCTTGGGCAGCTGCTTGGGCGGCGTCCACTTGCCCGGCCCAGACATCCAGCGGCGACCGGATCGACAAAGGCGGGTGCAGGGCGGGTGCATGACGGCCATCAGGTCCCAGCCATCGTCCAGAATTTCCCGCACGTCGCCTCGGATATGGCGGTTGCTGCCGTCCTCGGCCGCTAGGAGGTCGCAGGACCAGACGTCGTGGCCGCGGGCCGCGAAGGCTCGGCGCATGACGCCTGAGGTCTCGCAGGCGATCAGGATGCGCATACATCTGTCCTACGAGAAGAGTGACGAAACCATGACAACTTTAAGACAGAAGCGTTTACGCACTCGAATGGCTTGGCGTTCTCCAGTACTTCCACCGCGCAGGCTAAGCTGTAGCCGCTGTTTTCGTTCCGAGGTCGCGATGTCTCACACTCACTCTGTTTCAGTTCCCAGCCAAGTTCTGCGCCGCGTCTTAGGTACTGCTGAACTCCATTGCGACGAGAGCGAAGAAGCGCGCATTCTGAGTGCCTCGGATGCGGTTGAATATGAGCGCCAGCGCGAAGACATGGCTGTGTTGCTAGCCATTTTGGAAGCTGCAGGTGTCGGTGAGGAAGATGACGAGTAAGTCTACTCATTGAGACATCTTGAGCCTCAGAGCTGCAGATAACTGAATACATGGTCATGCCGCTTTCCTTTGTGTGTTCATGTGCATCACGGCGCCGGTCAGGGCGTCGAGTGCGCCTGCCTTGATCCATCGCGACACGGTGCCGAGGGGGACGCTCAAGGCCCGGTCCAGTGCTGATTGAGACGGCCACTCCTGCCCGCCGATGCAGACCGGCTTGCCCATGCTGTTGTTCGGCCCGCCCGGCTTTGCGCCGAGCCGATCGAGGTTGCCGTGTCGGTCCAGGTGGTAATTGATCGCGCTCTTGGACTTTTTTGCGGATCGAGCAGCTTCCAGCTGGCTGCTGAATTGCCGATCGCCGATCCTGCAGGGGTTACCTAGCGGCATCACACCGCACCGGCGGCGCTCAGCCCGGCAGGTTTCCCTGTTGGCAGTCCGGCATGCGTCGCACCGGCAGCCGCGGGCTTTGTAGGCGTAGATCGTGCCGTGCTTGATGGGGCCGGGACGGGGGCTCACAGCAGCACCCTCCCGCCAACTGGAACAACGGTCAGGTGCACCGGTTGCACTAACCTATGAGCCAACAGGAGCATGCAAGATGAGCGACGATCCGAACCCAGACACAGTACCGCCTGACGCACCGGGCGCAGGCGAGAACATCTGCCGCGAGTGCGAAGGCACTGGAGAGGTAGATGGCAAGGAATGCCCCGAGTGCGGTGGGACCGGGAAGGTAATAACGGGGATTGGCGGCGCCTGATCATGCCGCGACCTCGACCGGCTCCCAGCCCTCACAGAAGGCCGCGACGTCACCCAGGTAGTAGTCTGGCCCGCGCTCGGGGTCGGTCCCTTCACAGAAAAAGTAGATGCCGATGCGGGTAGCTTTCACCGGCTCGCGGTGGATCAGGTTCGCGTCGGCGGGGTGCAGGATGACGTCGGCATCCTCGGGGATGTTCTGGAAGTCGTGGCGCATAAGCGGGTCCTCGTGATGCTGTGAAAAGGGCGGGCCGGTCAGGGGGAGGGGGACCGACCCGCCAGTTCTCCCCGCGCGCCACAGGCGATGGGCGGCGGGGAATGGGGTCAAAAGCGGTCGTCGCAGTCGATAGGGTGCCACGCCTGCGACTTGGGCTTTGGTGGGGAAGGGGGCTTATCCAAGGTGGCAAGCCGCGACACTTCACACAGAGCCAAGTGATAATCGCAGTAGCGGGTGATGCCGCCCTTATCGCCGCACCGAGCCCGAGCGGGCTTGGAGCGACGGTCTTCCACGGTCCAGAAGCGCCGCCCATTGGGCCAACGCCCCTCATGAGCGCGCCAAGCCATCAGGCGCTCTCGCGCATATTGGCAATGGCGGCCTCGTATTCGGCACGCTGCTCGGGCGTCATGCTGTCGCTGGCCTCGTCCTCGTCGGGCTGAGGCCGATCAGCGAACGGGTCATCGTTGGCAGTCTCGGCTTCGCGGTCGGCAGCGGCGGCAAGCTCCTGCAGCTCCGGCAGGATCGCCTTGGCAATCTCCGCCTTCTGCGGGTTCTCCTGCCACCAGGTGCGCATGGCGCTGCGCCCCCGGCGCGCTTGGGTGCGAGCCTCATCCAGAGCTGTCTTTTGTTCCTGTGCGCTACCTTGGCCCTTCGCCCACTCCGCCATCTTGCGGCCGGTCTCGGCGCCCATCGGCTGGCGCGGGTTCAGCAGCGCCTTGAACTGGTCGGCGACCTTGATCTGGTGGACGGGGCAGCCCGGCGCGACCGGGTCCAGGATCACCATCGTGGTCATCTCGAACATGAGGTCCCCATCGGCAGCGGGATCCCACGGCACATCCTTGCGCCGGGTCTTGGTGGTCCGGGCATTCAGCTTGGTCTTGAAGTCCTGCATGACCGGCTTGGCGCGGGTGCAGATGATGATGTTGGTCTTGGCGCGCACGATGCGATCGATCAGGCGCCGGTACCGCGGCTTGACCTCGGCCCACGCCAGCTGGCTGCGCTGGTCCTTCTTGCTGTCATCGCCGCGCGTCAGGCGGTCCAGCGTCGTGGCGTGCAGGTCCAGCACCCCGCCGACGCCTTCCCAGGCATGCGAGAAGCTGTCGAGGATCAGCACCGGCAGCCCGGCGTTCTCGGCCGCGTCGATCACCTCGATCCAGCGCTCGGGCCCGAAGCCGACCACGCTGCCCTTGTCGTCCACCGCGGCGAAGTCGAAGTGCATCATCTCGGGGAAGGCCGCCTTGTAGTGCAGCGCCCTGCGGTTCTCGGTGTCGACATAGCCGATGGGGGCGCCGGGCTTGCCGGTGACGACCTCGGCGATACCGCGGGCCATTAGCAGCGCGGTATAGGTCTTGCCCGTGCCCGACCCGCCACTCAGGCCGATCGACAGGGTCAGGGGATCGTTGATCTCGGTAACGGGGATGAAGCGGATCACGCCCATGGGTTCACCTCGTGGTTCTCGGGGGATTGCGCCGCATAGGAGGCGGCAAGGATGTCGCGGCCCGTGTCGCGCTTGATCTGGGCCTCGTGGCTTTCGCGCTCGAGCCAGCGCTCGATCGCCCAGCTGGGCAGGTCGACGCGGTGCACGCCGAGCGGATAGCCCGGCCACTGGTCCGCGCGCAGGCACAGGCCCCACATCTCACGAGCTCGGGCGATCTTCTTGCGGGCGATCAGCAGCGTGTCGGCGCCCAGTTCGACCACGCAGACCTCGTGCGGCGCGCTCTTCTCCTGGAAGATAAAGCGGAAGACGCGGTCCTCGCCGGTGGCCGCCTTCCAGACCTGGCGGTAGTGCTCGGCCTGCACGTCGTAGCCGTAATTGAGGATGGCCTTCTGGCAGGCCTCGGGGCTGGCGTTCTCGCAGGTCTTGAAGTCGTAGATCGGCAGGCGCGCATCCAGAGGCACGTTGTCGATCATCGCGCGGCACCAGACGCCGTCGATCTCGGCAATGGCCACCATCTCGGAGCGGGCAGGGTCCAGGTCGATCTGCAGCGCGGTCAGCTTGTCCTGAGCCTTGGCGCGCATGGCTTGGATCTGGGCAACCTCGTCCTCCTTAAGGGGCGTCTGGCCGGCGGCGCGGGCGTCCTCGATGAAGGCCTTGACCTCCTTCGTGCTGGCTGCACCGTTGCTGGCCAGTATGCTCCTGGGGATGGCGACATAGTCTCCGCCCGCGCCCAGAATCGCGCGGTGCGCCGCCCGGCCGATATCGAAGGTCTTCTTGTTCACCGGCTCCCAGTCTGGGTTCAGCCGCGGGCTGGCCGTCCAGGCATGCAGAGGCGACTGCGCCAGCATGGTCTTGGCCAGCGTGGAGGACAGCGACGCCTCGGGGCAGGGGTCGCGGTGATAGTCCTCGCCGTCGATCTGATGGACGCCGGCGGCGAGGATGCGCGTGAGCGGCTGATACTCCTCGTGGGGCGGCGAGCCGGCGATCTTGTTCGGCTCGGGACGCTTCGGGGCGTCGTCAAAGGGCCATGCTCCATCCATGTCAGAACCTCACGCTGCAATTCGGGATGCCACCGGCCACCAGGGCCTCGGCAACGGTTTCGGGGGTCAGGGGCTGGGGCAGGGCGGTCAGTGCCGCAGCGATCTCGCGCTTGATCCGGTTGCGAATGCGGGCGTTCTCCTCGCGCCTGCGCTGCGCCTCTTCCTCAGCGCGCTTCTCGGCCGCGATCCGGTCCCGCTCACGCTGTGCGGCCTGCTCCTCGCGGCGTGCTGCCTCGGCCAGCTCGCGCTGGTGACGCCCCTCTGCTTCACGCGCCGCGCGCGCCTCGGCGTCCATGCGGTCCTGCTCGGCGCGCTCGGCTGCCAGGCGCGCGGCCTCGGCCTGCTCACGCTCGATCCGGGCGGCTTCGTCGGCGGCAGCCCGCTCTGCGGCTTCTCGGCGCAGCGCCTCCAGCTCCGCTGCCTCGGCCTCACGCTTCTGGGCCGCGACGAACATGTTGCGCAACGCGTCCATGGTGGCGGCCCGGGCAGCCTCGGCCGCATCCCGGTCGTCGCCGAAGCCGTCGGGTAGGACGATACCCTTGATCTGTGCCGCCTTCGCAATGATGTCGGCCGATGCCTCCAGCCCGTTCATGCCGTGGTTGGTCAGCTGCGCCAGAAGTCGCTTGTTCCGTTCCTGGCGGGCGGCCTCGGCCTCCTCCCATGCCACCAGCGGGGCGCGGGCCTCGTCGCGCAGTGCGTCGAGCCGGTCGCGGATGTTCTTGCGGGATGCGTCGACCAGGTTGATCTGCCTGCGGGCGTCCTCGTTCAGCGCCTTGCCGGCATCGTCCAGCACCGTCTTCGACCGGCTGACCTTGTAGGCCAGAGACTTGATCGCCTCGCGGCCTTTGTTGGTGCTGGTGTCGGGGACGTGGGCGCGGACCTCCGCCTCGATGCGGGCGATCAGCGGGTCGATCCCGGTGCCGTCCTTGAACAGCGCAGCGAGATCCGTTCCGGCAGGCAGCATCAGCCCCGTGCCGGGGGTGTTGGTCATGTCGTTCATGGTAGGGTTTTCCTTACTCGGCGGCGAGTTTCAGGGCGGGGTTGTCTTCGAGATGGCGAACCGTCGGCCAATCCAGATCGCGGGCAATGCAGACGTCCTGCAGCTCGCGCTCAAATGCGTCGGTGACGTCGGTGATGCCAGCGGGCAGGCCGTCGGCCGTGGTGATCTGCCAGACACCGACCGGCTCTCCCGCATCGGTCGCGCAGGTGAACTGGTCATAGGCCTCGTCACGGCTCGGGGTGATGTCCTGGCTGCCGATCCCAAGGGCGCCATAGTCGCGGGCCACCAGGTAGAGGATCGGGGGCAGGGGGGTGCGGTTCATTTTTTCACCTCGCCGCGCTTTTTCAGCAGCTGCTGCAGGACGAGCGTCTCCGTCATCAGCTTACCCAGCAGCTCGTTGGCGCACTTGTCCTTGCCGAGGAGCGTCACTGGCTCATCTCCGCGATGCAGGCCGCGACCTCGCCGCCGCGGTACTGGGCGCAAAGATCCGGGCGGTCGGCGGACGCCGCAAAGGCATCACTAGCGAAAAGCCAGATCATCCCGAAGATCGCAGCGCCGATGATCCAGATAGCGAACGCGCTGGCCACGCCGCAGAAGAAGCAGCCGTCTCGATCATCCTCATGGTAATTCGTCTGGTGCATGTGGGTTCTCCATCTCGGCGGGCGGCTCGTGTGTCGCGCCCTGTGCAAATGAAGATAACTACGCAATATGCGCAGTGTCAAATAAAAAACTACGCAATAAGCGGAGTTATTGTGAATAGGACAATTTCTCGGTGCTATCCTGC